>DAIRDG010000006.1:0-74179 GCA_036796275.1 Flavobacterium sp. | reverse complement strand
AAGAACACCGAACCGATAACAGCGGTTTTGCAAAAAAGCGGGTACAATGGTTAATTGAACATTCTACCTCGCATCAATCCCGAATGATTTCGGGATGGTGTATTGACAGTTTTGTGCTCCGAAATCCGCTTCTTCACAAAGCTGCAAAACGTTATAAACTATCGATAATCTTGTTTAAGGAGCGGCTGGGTCTCATGGCGTCAAAAACTTTGTTTGTGGTAGGCATGTAATACCCTTCAATTTGTTGGGGTTTGCCCTGAGCCTCAATGAGTTCTTGATTAATGATGTCTTGTTTTTCTAGCATGGCTTTGGCAATTGGAGCAAAGTGGCTTTGGAGGTCGGTGTCTTGTGATTGCTCAGCCAAGGCCTCTAACCAATATAGCACCAAGAAGAAGTGTGAACCTCTGTTGTCTATACCACCAACTTTTCGAGCTGGAGATTTGTCGAGGTTTAAGAATTTTTCTACAGCCAAATCGAGAGTTTGAGCTAGGATAAGTGCTTTTGGGTTGTTTTGGGTTTGTGCTAAATGTTCAAGAGACACGGCCAAAGCCAAGAATTCTCCAAGTGAATCCCAACGCAAATAACCTTCCTCTATAAACTGTTCGATGTGTTTTGGGGCACTGCCTCCGGCTCCGGTTTCAAACAAGCCACCACCGTTCATAAGGGGGACTATAGACAGCATTTTGGCTGAGGTACCCACTTCGAGTATTGGGAAGAGGTCTGTGAGATAATCTCTGAGCACATTGCCCGTTACGGATATAGTGTCTAGCCCTTGCACAATTCTTTGTAAAGAAAAGGTGCAGGCTTCTACAGGGTTTAAGATTCTGAGGTCAAGACCATTGGTGTCATGATCTTGGAGGTAGGTATTTACTTTTTTGATGATTTCTCTGTCGTGTGCTCTTTGGTCGTCTAACCAAAATACGGCTGGGGTTTGGCTTAATCGGGCTCTGTTCACGGCCAATTTTACCCAATCTTTAATGGGAGCATCTTTGGTTTGGCACATCCTAAAGATATCGCCTTTGGCTACTTTTTGTGACATCACTACTTCACCGTTTTCTAACACCACTTGAATTGTACCCTCTGTGGTTGCTTGAAAGGTTTTGTCGTGTGAGCCATATTCTTCAGCTTTTTGAGCCATTAGGCCTACGTTGGGCACACTTCCCATGGTTTGCGGGTTAAGAGCTCCGTTTTGCTTACAAAAATTGATTACTGCAGTATAAATGCCAGCATAACTGCGGTCTGGTATAATGGCTTTGGTGTCTTGGGCTTTGCCAGCTTTGTTCCACATTTGGCCTGAGGTGCGAATCATGGCAGGCATGGAGGCATCTACAATAACATCTGATGGCACGTGGAGGTTGGTGATGCCTTTGTCTGAATTTACCATGGCCAAATCTGGGCCTTGAGTCAAGGTTTGATTGATGTGATTAATGATGTCTTGCTCTTGTGTATGGCCTTTTATTTTAGCCAATAAATCGCCTAAACCGTTGTTTGGATTAACACCCAAATTGGCAAATATTTGAGCATATTCTTCAAAAACTTCTTGAAAGAAAACTTCTACAAAGGCCCCAAAAATAATAGGATCAGAAACCTTCATCATGGTAGCTTTGAGGTGCACAGAAAACAAAACGCCTTGTGCTTTGGCTTCGGCTATTTGTTCTGAAATAAAAGATTTTAGGGCACTGAGACTCATCACCGAGCTGTCTATAATTTCACCAGCCTGCAAAGGAGCAAAGTCTTTTAGCAAGGTGGTTTGGCCATGATTGTCTGCATGTTCAATTTTAAACTGGTTTACGCTTGGCAAAGTGAAAGATTGTTCAGAACCATAAAAATCGCCCTGATTCATGTTAGATACATGACTTTTTGAGTCGCTAGACCAAGCTCCCATGCTGTGGGGGTGTTTCTTGGCATAATTTTTTACGGCTTTTGGGGCTCGTCTGTCTGAGTTACCTTCCCTTAAAACCGGATTTACAGCCGAGCCTAAAACTTTGGCATAGGCCGCCTTTATTTGCTTCTCTTCATTGGTTTTAGGTTCTTGAGGATAGTCTGGAACGGCAAAGCCTTTGGCTTGTAATTCTTTGATGGCAGCATTTAACTGCGGAATAGAGGCAGAAATGTTGGGGAGTTTTATGATATTGGCATCGGGACTTTTGGCTAAATAGCCTAAAAATGACATGGCATCTTCTGTGTGTTGTTCTTTGGGGAGGTAGTTTTTTAGGTTTGCTAAAATTCTGCCAGCTAATGAAATATCTTTTAGTTCGAAGGAAATATCTGCAGATTTTGTAATTTTTTGAATCATGGGTAATAATGAATGAGTGGCCAGCATGGGGGCTTCATCCGTTAAAGTATACATAATTTTATGTGGCATGGTAAAATATTTTTGAATTGTTTTTAAATTTGTGGATGGCAAATATATATTTTTTTTAAGGTTTAAAAAACTCTAAACGAAAACGTTTGTTAAAATTTTTGTTAAATAACTATATCTACACCACCAAAAAATTTTTGTTTTTTTGTAATTCGAAAATCCATAGCCCAAAAATTCACACTATAAATGAATGTTTTAGAAACTAAATCTATTAAATTTGAATACTCCAACGGAGCTAAATTTGCCTTTCCAGACATTGTTGTACCAGATAATAGTACTTTTTTAATAACCGGAAAATCTGGGGTTGGCAAAACCACTTTGTTGCATTTGTTGGCAGGTATCAATTTACCAACTTCGGGAGAGATTTTTGTTGGGAATAACAATTTATCAAGCTTATCAGCAAGAGATTTAGATGCTTTTAGAGGAAAAAACATCGGTTTGGTGTTGCAACAAAACTATTTTATCAATGCTTTAACTGTGGAAGAGAATCTCTGGATGGTTTCTTATTTATCTAACCATAAATTAAGCAAAGCAAAGTCAAGTAAGCTTTTGGATCATTTAGAATTGAGTCATTTAAAACACAAAAAGACTTATGAAATTAGTGTTGGTCAGCAGCAACGCTTGTCTATAGCCAGGGCTTTGATGAATGACCCTATTTTGTTATTAGCAGATGAACCAACATCGAGTCTTGACGATGATAACACGCAGAATGTGATGACATTACTTGATCAATTGAGTGCTGAATACAAAACTGGCTTAGTAATTGTTACCCATGACTTTAGACTAAAGCAATTAGTAAAACAAGGCATAAATCTTATTTAACTCACGGCAAATGATTTTTAAACTAGCTTATAAAAATATTTTTCACAAACCTCTAAACACCATTTTGAGTTTAATATTATTGACATCATCTATTGCCATGATGACAGTTTTAGTCTTGGTACAAGAGCAGTTTGAAAATCAATTTAACAAAAACGTAGAAGACATCGATTTGGTTTTGGGAGCACCTGGCAGCCCCTTACAATTAATTTTATCTGCTATTTATCAAGTAGATGCTCCACCGGGCAATATATCATACAAAGAAGCAAAAACTTACATGAATCATCCGCATGTCACAAGAGCTATTCCGTTGGCTTTTGGTGATAATTATTTAGGCTTTAAGATCATCGGCACTACCCACGATTATCCAAAAAAATATGATGTCAAAATGGCCTCGGGCAAAATGTTTGAAAAAGATTTTGAGGTAGTGATTGGCTATCAAGTAGCACAAAAATTAGATTTAAAATTAGGCGATGAGTTTTTCGGCACCCATGGCGATGTTCAAGATGGTGAAGTGCATGATGAGCATGCTTATACTGTGGTGGGGATTTTGGAGGAAAGCAAATATGTGATAGACCATACCATTTTGTGTACTATCTCTAGTGTATGGCTCATTCATGAAGAACATGACCATGACGAAAACCATCAAAATCATATCATCAATGAAGATGAACAAGACATTACTGCAGTCCTGCTAACGCTAAAAAATCAAATGGCAAAAATTACCTGGCCCAGAATTGTGCCTCAAAACACCAAAATGCAAGCCGCGTCACCGGGCATAGAAATTAACAGGTTATTTAGTTTATTTGGTGTAGGATTAGACACCCTCAAATACTTGAGTTATGCCTTATTACTCCTCTCTGGATTAAGTATTTTTATTGCTTTGTATAATAATTTAAAAGATAGAAAATTTGAATTTGCCCTCATGCGAATATCGGGTGGAAGTGCACTTCAATTGTTTGTGAGTGTGCTGTTAGAGAGTTTGTTATTGGTTGTTGCCGGCCTTTTGATGGGGTCTGTTTTAGGCAGAATTGCTTTAATATTTATATCAAATTCTACAGAAGACCAATTTAGACTCCTCTTTTCTCCATGGCACATTTTATGGCAAAAAGAAGGAATGTTGTGGATAATTACTATTTTTGTGGGCATTTTGGCAGCTATTATTCCGGCAATAAAAGCTTACAAAACGCAGATTTCAAAAACACTATCTCATGCGTAAGTTGTACTACTTCTTCATATTATTTTTTTCTGTATTTCTGGTTTTGGAATGGTTTTATAAGCCTTCGCAAAAGTTTTTTAACCAATCTATCGAACCCAAATTAGCTGATACCAACGTTGTTTCCGAGCAAGGACTAGAATTGGTTGTTGATGATTATGCCGCTGGGAAAGTTGATGATATTTCTGAAATTTTTAGTGAAGATTTTGAAATGAAAACCCTTTCGCATGAAGATTTAATCAGAATAAATGATGAGTCATCTCAAAATCATTTGACACAAAACGACTTAAAAAATAGTACCAACAGTCAAGTAGTTTCAGATACATTAACATGGAAGATGTTAGGCGTCATTAAATACATCAAAAAACCTCATCCAGATTTTGAAGAAGGGGTGATGTATCCGGTGATTAATTCAAATTTAAAAACCAAACAAGGTAAACGGGTTATCATAAAAGGTTTTATTGTTCCGGTTGATACCAAAACTTACGCATTGAGCAAAAATGTGTTTGCCAATTGCTTTTTTTGTGGGCAAGCAGGGCCAGAAACCATTACAGGCATCAAGTTTAGAGATACAACACCAAAACTAAAAACCGATCAATATGTCACCTTAGAAGGCAACTTTAGATACAACGATGCTGATGTAGATGATTGGATTTATCATATTGATGATGCCGTTATCAAAACAATCAGATAACCTATATGTTTCATAACAAACAACACATTTTTTTTGATTTAGATCACACTTTATGGGATTTTGAAAAAAACTCAGCCTTAACCTACCAAGAAATTTTTTCGCAGTTAGAGGTCAATTTTAATCTCGAAGATTTTATAACAATATACACCCCCACTAATTTTAAATATTGGAAGCTTTTTAGAGAAGAAAAAATTAATAAGCTTGATTTAAGGTATTACAGGTTGAAAGAGGTGTTTGATGCTTTAAATTTTTCTGCAGACAAAGAGTTTATTCATAAAATTGCTGATCAGTACATCCAATTGTTACCAACTTACAATCATTTATATAAAGGTGCTTTAGAGGTGTTAGATTACCTCAAACCAAAATATAATCTTCACATCATCACCAATGGTTTTGCCGAGGTGCAAGCCAACAAAATAAAAAACTCGGGCCTACAAACGTATTTTGATATTATTGTAAATTCTGAAATGGCTGAAGTTAAAAAGCCACATCCGAGAATATTTGAACTCGCCTTATCACTGGCCAATGCTTCTCCAAAGCAAAGTATCATGATTGGCGACAGCCTAGAAGCCGATATTGAAGGTGCCCAAGCGTTGGGTATGGAGACTATTTATTTTAATGAGTTTAAAAACCCGCACAAAAATAAAACTTTGGAGGTTTTTGAACTTATCGAACTCAAGAATTTTTTTTAAAACCCTCATTTCATGAGCATTAACAGCAAATTTTAAAACAATGCAAAGGTTTTAATCACTTAAATTTTGTTTAAAACTTTATTGATTCTTTTAATTTTGACTATTTAAAAAAAAGAAAATTATCAAATTGACAAAAAATTTAATCTGTTTTTATATTTTTGCAACCGTTTTAAAAATTAAAAATTTACATTATGAAATCAATAATGATTTATTTACCAATTCTCCTTGCTATTGTAGGCTTAATATATATGTATATTAAACAGGTATGGGTATTAAAGCAAGATGCAGGTGATGGTAAAATGAAAGAAATTTCAGATTATATCTATGAAGGTGCTTTGGCTTTTTTGAAAGCAGAATACCGTTTATTAACCTTTTTTGTGATTGGTGCTAGTATCGCTTTAGCGGCCATTTCGTTTATTGTGCCAACCACACATTGGCTAATTGTTGTTGCATTTATTTTTGGTGCCATATTCTCGGCTTATGCGGGTAATATAGGGATGAAAATCGCAACAAAAACTAATGTGAGAACCACACAAGCTGCCCGTACGAGTTTGCCTCAAGCACTTAAAGTGTCTTTTGGTGGTGGTACCGTAATGGGCTTAGGCGTTGCAGGTTTAGCCGTTTTAGGTTTAACAGCATTTTTCATCATTTTTTATCAGGTGTTTATGAATGGAGGTTGGACCTCTGTAGGTGACATGACCATCGTTTTAGAAACTTTAGCCGGTTTTTCGCTTGGTGCAGAATCTATTGCTCTATTTGCCCGTGTGGGTGGCGGTATTTATACTAAAGCTGCCGATGTTGGTGCCGATTTAGTAGGCAAAGTTGAAGCGGGTATTCCAGAAGATGACCCACGTAACCCTGCAACAATAGCAGATAACGTTGGTGATAATGTTGGTGACGTGGCTGGTATGGGTGCCGACTTATTTGGCTCTTATGTAGCAACTGTTCTTGCAGCTATGGTATTAGGTAACTATGTGATTAAAGACATGGGTGGCGATATCGTTAGCGAAGGTTTAGGAGGCATTGGCCCTATCTTATTACCAATGTCTATTGCAGGTTTTGGGATTATTTTCTCAATTATCGGCACCATTTTGGTAAATATAAATAGCAATGATGCCAAAGAAAAACAAGTACAAGGGGCATTGAATGTGGGTAACTGGGTGTCTATTGCCTTAACCGTGGTTGCCAGTTTCTTTTTAGTTAAATATATGTTGCCAGAAACCATGAATATGAATTTCTTCGGCGAAGGTCTTAAGGAAATATCATCTATGCGTGTGTTTTATGCGACTTTAGTTGGTTTGTTTGTTGGTGGTGCCATTTCATCGGTAACAGAGTATTACACTGGCTTAGGAACAAAACCAGTTTTAGCCATTGTTCAAAAATCTGCAACTGGTGCAGGAACCAATGTGATTGCCGGTTTAGCTACAGGTATGATTTCAACTTTTCCAACGGTTATTTTATTTGCTAGTGCCATTTGGGCTTCTTATGCTTTAGCTGGTTTTTATGGTGTGGCTTTAGCAGCCTCTGCCATGATGGCAACAACAGCCATGCAATTAGCGATTGATGCATTCGGCCCCATTTCTGATAATGCTGGTGGTATAGCAGAAATGAGCGAATTACCAAAAGAAGTGCGTACACGTACAGATATTTTAGACTCAGTAGGTAACACAACGGCAGCAACAGGTAAAGGTTTTGCCATTGCTTCTGCTGCTTTAACCTCATTGGCTTTGTTTGCGGCTTATGTAACCTTTACGGGCATTGATGGCATTAATATTTTTAAAGCACCCGTATTAGCCATGTTGTTTATTGGTGGTATGGTGCCTGTAGTTTTCTCAGCTTTGGCTATGAACTCTGTTGGTAAAGCCGCTATGGACATGGTGTATGAAGTACGTCGTCAGTTTAAAGAAATTCCAGGCATTATGGAAGGCACTGGCAAACCTGAATATGGTAAATGTGTTGAAATTTCAACTAAAGCCGCTTTGCGTGAAATGATGTTGCCTGGCATTTTAACCATTGGTTTTCCAATTGCCATTGCATTATTACCTATGTTATTAGGCTATGACAACTTATTAATCGCTGAGATGTTAGGTGGTTATATGGCTGGTGTTACGGTTTCTGGAGTGTTATGGGCTGTTTTTCAAAACAATGCAGGTGGTGCTTGGGATAATGCTAAAAAATCATTTGAAGCAGGCGTGATGATTAATGGCGAAATGACTTTTAAAGGGTCTGATGCACACAAAGCCGCTGTAACAGGTGATACGGTTGGTGACCCATTCAAAGATACTTCAGGACCATCTATGAATATTTTAATTAAGTTGACTTGTTTGATAGGCTTAGTGATTGCTCCTATACTTGGTGGACATGATGCTTATACAGCTCAAGATATGGATGCCATGGAAGTGCAAGCAGAGGAGGAGTATGACTTAAATGAGCTAGAAAATGCCCTTCAAGTGATAGAATCACAAGAAGCCACTGAAACCGAAGCAGAAGATTAATAAGCAAATTGTAAACAATATTCATTACTGATATTGTTGCAAAATCCTTCATTTTTTTGTAACTTTGAAAAAGTCGAAAAAATGAAGGATTTTTTTTTGAATTAATATTAATTAAAACAAACATTATGAAGTATTTTATAGCCCTATTTTTATTTTATTCAATGGTAAGTTGGTCTCAAGTAAACCAACAAGAACAAAGCACTCAACAAATACAAAACGTTGATGTAGAATCAGTGGAAGCAACCAAATCTCAAATCAAACAAGAAAGACAAGAAGCCGTAACTGAAGCAAGAAGGAAAGGTCATGAAGCCCAAAATAAACAATCTGAGGCTGATGCCCTAAAGAGAGAACGCGATGATATGAAACGCGAAGAGCGTAAATTGCAAGACGAACAAAAACGTTTAAGAGATGATCAAAAGCGGGTAAAAGAGCAACAAAGAATGATAGAACGCGAACGAAAAGAAGCTGACAGAGCCAGAAAAGAAGCTGATAAAGCCAGAAAAAAAGCTGAGAAAGAACGCAAAGCCGCTGAAAAACGCATCAAAGCCATTGACAAAGCAAAAGATAGAGTGAAAAAGTCTCAAAACGATTTAAAAAAAGCTGAAAAGAATTTAACGAAACGCAAAGATCGTTACCAAGACAAGTTAAACTCAGGAAAACTTGATGAAGTACAAAGTTTAAAAGAGTCTGAGAAAATTCAAAAAGACGCTGAAAAAGTTGAAAAAATCAGAATAAAACTAGAACGCAATCAACGTGACATGATGCGTTTAGACTAATCTTTTCGATACCAATAACTTTATAAACACGCCACAAGATAATCAATATCTTCTGGGGTGTTTTTTTCTGAAAATGAAATACGAATTGAAGTTAAATTTAAGGCATCATCATCTAAAAATTCTGCCAACACATGCGAGGGTTTCTGACTTCCAGATTGGCAGGCACTTCCTTTAGATAGTGCAATTCCCTTTAAATCTAAATTAAACAACAGCATCAAAGATTCTTGTTGGGTAATGGGTAAGCGGGCATTCAAAATATTATAGGTGGTGTTTTCTGTACCACCATTAATGATGACCCCCGGGAATTTTTCCTCTAATTTTTGAATAGCATATTTTTTTAAGTCGCTTATTTTTTGCTGACCTTCAGCTAGTTTTTCGTAAGATAATTCTAAGGCTTTAGCCAAACCTACAATTTGGTGCACTGCTTCGGTGCCTGCTCGGTATCCTTTTTCTTGTTCACCGCCTGTAATAGAAGATTGTAAGACTAATGGGTTTTTAACATACACAAAACCTACGCCTTTGGGCCCGTGAAATTTGTGAGCACTTGCTACCATAAAATCTACATGCAAGTCTTTGAGGTTTATGGGATACTTGCCCACAGACTGCACCATGTCTGCATGAAAATAGGCTTGGTGATTCTTGACCATTTTGCCTATTGTTTCAATGGGGTTAATAATGCCGGTTTCGTTGTTAATGTGCATTAAACTCACCAAGGTTTTTGCCTCATTTTGTAACAATGATTCTAAATGATTTAAATCAAGACTGCCGTTTGGTAAGGTATTGAGATAATCTACCTTTACACCTTCTGACGCTAGTTTTTTAATGGGATAAAGCACTGCATGGTGTTCCATTTTAGAAGTTATAATTCTGGTTACACCTAAAGATTTGATGCTTTGCTGAATAATCCAATTATTTCCCTCTGTGGCCCCAGAGTTAAATAAAAGTTCTTTGGATTGAGCTCCAATTAAGGTTGCAATTTTTTTCCGGGCTTCTTCTACCAATGCTTTGGCATCTCTACCAACACTATGGGTAGAGGAGGGGTTGCCATACACCTTGTTAAGCGTTTCTGAAATTACATCTATAACTTCCGGATAAATATAAGTGGTAGCAGCATGGTCTAGGTATACCGATTTCATTATTATGATTTTAAAACAACTGCAAAAATAAACTTAATTGTTATCTAATCAATGAAAAATGTCCCTTAATTTTAACTTTATCTTTTGTTTTCAGGATAAACCAATAATCATTTGAAGGCAATGGTCTGTTATTTTTATTGCCATCCCAACCTACTCCCAAATGATTGAGTGTTGTGATTACTTGCCCAAACCTGTCAAAAATATAAATAACATCATCACTGCCAAGATTTTTGATGTGCCAAAAATCATTAATGCCATCTCCATTGGGGGTATAATAAGCAGGATAATCTAATATAATAACTTCTTGATTGATGCTAAAACATCCTGCAATATCTCTGATGGTAAGGGTATAAGATCCTGCCTCCAAACCTGTGAACAACGGAGAACTCTGAAAAATAATACCATCTATAGAATATTCATACAAACTGTTGTTGGTTGTAACAATTTGTATGCTGTTGTTGTTACCCTGAAACGACGTTGATAAAATGTCTGTTACATTTGGAGGTTCTATGCTCAATACCTCAAATATTTTGGTGTTGCTGCACCCAATGCTGTTGGTTATTGTAACTGTGTAAATATCCGGATTGTTAACCGTAATACTCTGATTTGTGGAACCATTAGACCACAAATAACTAAATCCGTTGCCACTTGGGGCTGATAAGAAAACTTGAATGGTGTTGCAAATACCAACGGTTTCTTTGGCAAACTCAGAGCCAATTAGGGCTAAAACTTCTAAATTGATGACCACAATACCCAAACACTCATTATTTAAACTTATTTGGGCAAAAAGTTGTTCTGTGGTATTGCTGTTGGTATAAGTATCTGCCAATGGATTGGTGTTTGCAAATACATCATTTATTGATCTATAAAACACGATTTGATGCAGATTACTGTAATCATTAAGGATGGAAGGAGCCAAGTCGTTATTGAGTGAAAAGGTTCTAAACCCGTCAATTTGATTATCATCATCGCAAAAACTAAATGAATAATCTTGAGGATTAACTTCCTTCACCAACAAGTTAACCTGACTAAAACTAATGCAGCCAAAGGTTGAGCTTATTCTGGCCCAAATATTTGCATTGGCAGATGTGAAGTTGGCCGTTGAAGCAATAGCATTGGAGTTATTTTCTGCCGCTGCTAAGGTTTGAAAAAAAGTAATTGAATAATCTTGAGACAATCCCCAAAAAGTATTAGCCTCGTTTAAATTAAAAACAGATTGCCCATTGTAACCGCATTTTTCAATGTCAAATGGGGGTAAAACTAGCGGTAATTCATATTCTATATCAATGGCACCAGAAATCTCACAAGTGCCCACTGTGGCTTTTACTTCATAAAAACCTGCTTCATTTACGTCTAGTGTACCTGATGATTCACCGCTTATTAAAACACCATTTCTAAACCACTGATAGGTAGTTGCTCCTGCTTGCGTGGCATTTAACGTAATAATTTCATTGGCACAAGCCGGGTTTTGATTGGCAAAAGTTTTGTTATCTCCTAAGTTGATATCGCTTTTAAAACTACCGGAATTAAAAAAAATGGCTGAGTCAAATCTAAAGTTTACCTGATCTGCAATAACCAATTTCATGCGGTAGGTGACCCCTGGCGTTACATCGGCTTCGGCTTTTAGGATTTTTGTTTGTCCGTTATAATTGGTGGGGTGTTCTTCGCCATTAAAGGCATCAAAAAAAGCCTGATTGGCCGGTGGGCAAATGGTTCCGGTGCCACGGATGGTAGTTATTTTTACGGGGATGGTAGTACCCGGAACCACCGCTAGATTGGTGAAATTATTGGTGTTAATTTCTTTGAGTAAAAAGGCAAAACCGTCCGAAAAATTACATTGATTGGGGCTAGGTGACAGTAAGTATTGCTCTGAGGCAAACAAATATTCAAAACTGATGCGGTTGGTGAGCGGTACAAAATCAAATTCGAAATAAGTGGCATTCACGGTGTTAAATTCATTGATGGCTGCCTCCAAATCTTGATCTCCTGGCCAACTTGGCGGACCTTCACTCAATATAAATGTATTAGGCCCAGTGGCCGATTTGGCTCTTCCGGTGGTGATGGTTAAGCCCTCTTGTAATGGAAAAGTGGAATTATTGGCATTAAAAATACCGTAACTTAAGTCACCATTTTCAAACACATGGCCCACCACATTGATGTTTGAAACATTGGAACAACTTTGATCTATTAAATAATTTTCAATCATTTGCTGAGGCGATAGGTTATCCTGCACGGTGATGTACTGACCAAAAACCGATATTGAAAAAATATAAAAAAGAACGTTTAAAATTAATTTGTATCGCATTAATTGAATCATTTTCATAGCGACAGCAAAATTAACCACATTGTGATAAAAAAACTTTAAAAATTCAATAAATTTTAAGCTATTTTTGTTTATTTGAATTCTTAAAATGATATGATGCAGATTAAACATATTTGTGGTTGCTTTTTGGTGCTAACAAGTTTATTGAGTTGTGATGATGGCGACATTGTTTTTCAGGATATAAGTTTTGAAAACAACAATTTAGTGTCTTGCAACAACGGTTTTCCAAATTTTTATGTGTTCAACATCCAAGACAATCAGGCATACATCCTGACCATCCAAGAAACTAATTTTAGAAATCAACAAAACATCAATGCCCCGCTTCAAATTCCGCTAGGTAATCAGGCTTCCTTAATATTAAGAACCTACAACCGTGAAATATCCAATAGCGATATATGTACCACGATTCCACCGGCTAATTTATCAGTAACTTCTGAAAGAATAGCCCAATCGGGTATTGTAGAAATTACAACAAGGGCTGTAAGATCTGCTCCTGATGCCAACAATGCCACCCGGCTAACCGGCTACAGACATCAGGTGAACATCAAAAACTTAACCCTTGGTTTTGATGGGCAGTTTCAACTTATTGACGATTTATTATTAGGTTTCTACAATACTGGGTCTACCACTTTTGTAAACTTTAATGCCACCAACATACAATCATGTAATGATAATAATCTGAAATTTAAAATAATTCAAAATCAAGCTTTAGAACTTTTAGTGCCCCCAGCCTTGTTTGCCAATGTGGTTACCCCTGTAGGCTCACCAAGAACAGCACTCATAGATGCAGACCATAGACTAAGATACCTGGTGTTTCCAGATTTTGTAAACCAAGGTAATTTTTGTGGTACCAACATTCTAAATCCCTCTCAAATATGGATGGCACAAACTGGTGTGGCTAATAATTCTGGTATTATAGAAGTTAGTACCGTACAAGACACCGACCCGAATACGGCTCAAACCATCTTTAAGCACCAAGTAATTTTTAGGAACGTAAGATTTGTGCGAAATAGTGATGCAGTAGATTTTTTGTTGGGTAATGTGTATGATTTTGGGGAAGTCATCACTCAATGAGTCTAGATTTTTGTTCAAAATAAAGCTCGGTGGCTCCAAATCCGTATTTTTGAAAGTTGGCCTCTTGCACTTTAATGAATTCGTATTTTCGATACAAAAACTCTAATTCATTTTTTAAAATACCTTCACCAACCCCATGAATCAAAACTAATTTGGGTGTTTTTTCTCTAATGGCTTGCTCAATACTTTTTTGTGCCACTCTTATTTGAATCTCTAGTATATCATAGTTAGACAAACCCTTGTGATGGTCTACGAGCTTTTCGATGTGTAAATCTACCTCACGGGTAAAGACTTCTTTTTTCGACATCTTTCTTGAAACAGGCTTTTTAGCAGAAAGATGCTTATGTTTGATAATTTCATCAGACACTTGAGATTGCTTGAGTAAGTTTTGTTTGTTATCTAAAACAATCAATTGATTTTTGGCAAAGGGCAATTCAAACCCATCAGACGTTAACACAAAAATTTGCGAACCCAAAATTTTGGTAATAACACCCTCTAAGTCTTCATCAATGCACATCACTTTATCGTTAATCTTCATCTTCATTAGGTTTTGAATTTTTGCTAGGTAGTTTATTCATCAACTGCATGAGTTGCCACATGATATAAAACAAGGCCACAAATTTAATGAGTTGATATGGGTACGGTATTTTGGGCCCTAAAAGCAAAATAACACACATTAGGTTGAGTAAATATTTAAGAATTTTCATTTTCAGGTTATTTCAGTAAAGATATAAAGCACTCAGCAAAGTGAAGCTAAATCTTTTAAAATTTTTTATATTTGACAAAAATATTTGCATGGAAGAATACATGATTCCTTGTTTAACCAAAAAACATTTTGGAATAGACTGCTTTGGATGTGGCTTGCAAAGAAGCGTAGTTTTGTTGTTACAAGGCGATGTTGTGGCTTCATTTGTGATGTATCCGGCACTTTATCCGTTGTTAATATTTTTTGTATTGTTGGGAATAAAACACTTAGACAAAAACAGAAATTATCACCCATGGATAGTGTTTTTTGGTATTTTAACCGGGGTAACCATGGTGGTATCGTATTTTTATAAATTATTTTTTTACCGTTAATTTTTTTTTGCAATTGTTTAAGATTTTTGAATAATTTTATATATTTGAAAAACTAAAAACTTAACTAAAACTTCATTTTTATGGAACAAAAAAATTTACCAAACGCAACGGCAGTCCTTATTTTAGGAATTTTATCTATTGTGGGTTGTTGTTTTTATGCATTACCAGGTCTTATTTTTGGGATCATTGCCTTGGTGTTAGCCAAAAAAGACATAGCCTTGTATAACGAGAATCCTTCTGTTTATTTAAATTACAGCAATTTGAAAATAGGAAGAATTATGGCCATCATTGGGTTAGTATTGAGTATTATTTATTTTATTTTGATGATAGTTGTTTTTGCATTATTTGGTTTCGGCATTATGAGTGACCCTGAAGCATTTCAAGAAGCCATTAGACAAATGTCTGGTCAGTAATTATTTTTAATAAAAAAATTAAGCTGCCTCAATTATGGGGCAGTTTTTTTTTGAATGCCTCATCATTGTAACAAAACAAAAAACTCAAAGACATATATCATTAAAACATTATCATGAAAAGATTCATATTTTTAGCCTCAATGGTTTTTTGGTTAATTGCCTGTAGCACAACCAAAAATAGTATAACAACTCAACAGTCTATAAAAGCCTCTATTGATTTAGTAAATGTAATAGACGATAAAGTAATGGTAACCATTCAGCCTCCGGTTTTTAATGAATTATCTACCACCTATTTTTTTCCAAAAATTATACCAGGCACCTACAGTGAAGATAATTATGGAAAATACATAGATGATTTTAAAGTGTTTGATGCCAAAGGAAAACCCATTGAAGTCGTTAAATTAGATGAAAATAGTTATCAAATTAAAGAGGCTAAAAATATTAGTAAAATCACCTATTGGGTCAATGATACTTACGATACCGAAAAAGGAGGCGGATTTGGGGAATCTGGAGATATTTTTTCGCCAGCAGGCACCAACATTGAAGCAGGAAAAAACTTTATGCTAAACCTTCATGGTTTTATTGGCTATTTTGAAAATAAAAAAGATTATAAATTTACGTTAAACATCAAACATCCAAATTTGTATGGGTCTACTGCAGCTATAGATTTAGATAATAATGACAATGCAGATTTATTTGAATTTACCCGCTATGCCGACCTAACAGATACCCCAATCATGTATGCCAAGCCAGATTTTACTCGGTTTGAAGTAGAAGGCATGGAGATTTTAATTGGTGTTTATTCGCCAAATGGCAAACACAAAGCAGCTGACATTACACCAGAAACCGAAAACTTTATGCGTGCTCAAAAACGTTTTTTAGGGAACGTAAACGATAATCAAAAATATGCAGTTATTTTATATTTGTCTGATTTAAGTAGACCCGATGCCAAAGGATTTGGAGCTTTAGAGCATATGAATTCAACGGTGGTGGTTTTTCCAGAAATGATGCCTCTTGAAGCTTTGCAAGAGCAATTAAAAGATGTGGTATCTCATGAGTTTTTTCATATTCTTACCCCATTGAGTGTGCATAGTAAAGAAATTCACTATTTTGACTACAATCAACCAAACATGTCACAACATTTATGGATGTATGAGGGTATTACAGAATATTTTGCCAATTTGTTTCAAGTAAATCAGGGTTTAATAACTGAAGAAGCTTTTTATAACAGAATGAACGATAAAATTGCTCAGTCTTTGCAAATGAATGACAAAATGAGTTTTACCAAAATGAGCAAAAACGTATTGCAATCACCGTATAAAGAAGAATATTTGAATGTTTATAACAAAGGAGCCCTCATTGCCATGTGTTTAGACATCCAAATAAGAGAATTAAGTAATGGTGATAAAGGAATTTTATGGCTGATGAAAGAATTATCAAAACAATACGGTAAAAACAAACCCTTTGATGATAATGAATTGTTTAGCATCATCACCAAATTAACTTATCCTGAAATAGGTAAGTTTTTTGATACCCATGTAATTGGAGAAACACCTATACCTTATGCTCTTTATTTTTCGAAAATGGGAGTGTCTGAAGCAGATGATATCAAGACTGGTAATCCGTTTTTAAAAGATGGTCAATTTCCGCTCATCAAAATTGACGGGGTAACAAAACAGATTTTAGCCGATAAAGTAGACAGCAATCCGTTTTTTAAGACGCTTCAAATAAAAGATAATGATGTTTTGATGGCCTTTGATGAGGTTGATTATAACTTAGACAACATCTATGATTTACTAATGGCATCAGAGGGTTGGCAAGAGGGTAACCCAATAAAAGTTAAAGTAAACAGAGATGGTAAACAATTAATCTTAGAAGGCAAAATAGCATTGCCCAAAGAGGAGGTGAAAACATATAAATTTAAAGACTCTGGCAAAGACTCTTTAAAAAATGCATGGTTAAAGGGTTAAACTTGGTTTTTATGGTCTAGCCACAAATCCCCCAAGTTTTTGATGCTGGGTCATCTGAAAATAGACCAGATAATTAAAAAGCATATAATTAACCTCATAACCATAGTCTATATTGTTTTGATAATCTATGGAAATTGGATACAGATTTGGGTCAAAAGAAATGGGATTCATTGCTCTCAAATTATACTCTAAGACCCAAATTCTGTTTCTTGCTTCTAAATAAGATTGGTTATAATAGCCCCTTGGTCTTGCATACGCCTTATACCAACCATTAAACTGAGGGTCGATGATGATGATTTCATATTCCAATTCATCATTGGCAATTCTGATGGTGTCATTGGCAATATTTACCTCTTTAACTTCACCAAAATTTGCAGGTTTGCAAAAGAAAATTACCCCCAAGGTGATTAAAAAGACAATATACTTAAGTATTTTCACCATCTATTCTGTTGTTTCTTTTTGGCCCATCATCATCAGGAAGGCTTTTAAAAAACGGTCTATTTGACCATTCATAACGGCATCAACATCAGAAGTTTCTTCACCGGTACGCACGTCTTTCACAAGTTTATACGGTTGCATCACATAGTTTCTAATTTGTGATCCCCATTCAATTTTCATTTTGCCTGCTTCAATTTCTTCTCGTTGTGCCAATCGTTTTTTAAGTTCAATTTCATACAATTGCGACTTCAGCATTTGCATCGCTCTTTCACGATTGTCGTGCTGAGAGCGGGTTTCCGAACATGAAATTTGTATGCCACTGGGCTTGTGGGTTAGCTGTACTTTGGTTTCCACTTTGTTAACATTTTGCCCACCAGCACCACTAGATCTGGCGGTGGTAATTTCAATATCTGCCGAGTTAATTTCAATTTCTATGGTATCATCTACCAGCGGATAAACATATACAGAAACAAACGAGGTATGTCTTTTGGCATTGCTGTCAAACGGAGAAATACGCACCAATCTGTGTACCCCATTTTCACCTTTTAGGTAACCAAAAGCAAAGTCGCCTTCAATTTCTAAAGTCACGGTTTTAATGCCTGCCACATCACCTTCCTGAAAGTTGAGTTCTTTAATTTTATAGCCTTCTTTTTCTGCCCACATCATATACATTCGCATGAGCATGCTGGCCCAATCGCAACTTTCGGTGCCACCAGCCCCGGCGGTAATTTGAATTACTGCACTCAGGTTGTCACCCTCTTCAGAAAGCATGTTTCTGAACTCAATGTTTTCTAAACTCTGCATGATTTGTTGGTAGTGCAGGTCTACTTCCTCAGCTGAAATATCCCCTTCTTTGTGCAATTCAAGCATCAATTCAAGTTCGTCTTTGTCGTTCACCAACTTGTCATAATCATCTACCCATTTCTTTTTAGATTTGAGCTGTCTTACAATATTTTGGGCTTCTTTGGCATTGTTCCAAAAATCAGGAGCAAAGGTTTTTTCTTCTTCGTTTACAATTTCAATTTTTTTCTGATCGATGTCAAAGATACCTCCTCAACGCCCCTAAGCGTTCAATCAAGCCTTTAAGTTGTTCTGTATTTGTCATGGGTAAAATTTATTGACAAAAATACGCAAAAAACTTAACATTATTTAATGCCCAATATCAATTAAGAAATTATTATTTTTGGCATTTATATGACTATGGAAATTAACTTAGTAAGTGATACCGTTACCAAGCCTAGTGCCAAAATGCTTGAGCACATGTTTCAGGCAAAAGTGGGTGATGATGTTTTTAAACAAGACCCTACCGTAAACGAATTGGAAGCCATGGTAGCTGATATTTTTGGCATGGAGGCAGCCTTGTTTTTCCCTTCGGGCACCATGGCCAATCAAACAGCAATAAAGCTATTAACGCAACCTGGCGATGAATTAATTGCTGATCATTATGCCCATATTTTTAATTACGAAGGGGGAGGGGTGTCTTTTAATTCTGGGGTTAGTTGCAAGTTGATACATGGCGATAGGGGCAAGATAAATGCCTCTCAAGTTGAAGCCCACATCAATCCACCAGATTTTTATCACAGTCCGTTTACCTCTTTGGTTTGTGTAGAAAATACCACCAACAAAGGTGGCGGAGCCTGTTATGAGTTAAGTGAATTAGAAGCCATGAAGGCAGTGTGTGAAGCACACCATCTCAAATTTCATTTAGACGGTGCCCGTTTGTGGAATGCCTTGGTTTATAAAAAACAACCACCCAAGGAGTACGGAAAACTATTTGATACCATTTCGGTATGTTTGTCTAAAGGTTTGGGTGCTCCGGTGGGGTCTGTATTGGTGTCATCAAAAGAAAACATTCAAAAAGCCATCAGGATCAGAAAAATTTTTGGTGGTGGCATGAGACAAGCTGGCTACTTAGCTGCTGCGGGTATTTATGCTTTAGAAAACAATATTTTTAAATTAGCCGACGATCATCAAAAAGCAAAAGATTTAGAGTTGGTGCTCAACACTTGTAGTTGGGTGAAAAAAGTGGAGCCTGTAGAAACTAACATTGTTATTTTTTCATTGCAAGACCACATAGACGATAAGTTGTTTATGGATGTCCTAAAACAAAAAAACATTTTAATCAGCTCATTAGGAAAATCAAAATTGCGAATGGTAACGCATTTAGACTACAAACAAGTGATGCATGAGTATGTGGTGGATGTGCTTAAAAAATTAAGTTTTTAGTTTTTTTAAGCGTTAAACTTACCTGCTTTAATCCATTTGATTAATTCTTGCATGCCCTCAGAAGCTCCTTTGGCTATGATGTGTAGTGGCTGAATCAGATCATAAATCTCGGCTGGCTTTGGGTCAATGTAAACCACTGGGCATCTAAAAGGGGCATAATGCATGAGGCTTGCTGCCGGGTATACTTGCAAAGAAGTTCCTACCACCACCACCAAATCAGCTGTTTTATTGACTTCTATAGCATACGGAATTTCTGGCACGGCCTCACCAAACCATACAATATGGGGTCTTAGTTGGATGCCATTCTGGTCGGTGTCTCCCAAATTTATGTCGTTTTCCCAATGATATATTTGATGAGGATTATCTATACTTCTGGCTTTTAGTAATTCTCCATGCAAGTGAATGATATTTTTTGACCCGGCTTTTTCGTGTAGATTGTCAACGTTTTGAGTGATAATTTGCACCTGATAATCTTGCTCTAAGGCTGCAATTAACTCATGCCCTTTATTGGGTTGCACCGTTTTGAGTTGGGCTCTGCGTTGGTTATAAAAATCTAGCACCAAAGCAGGATTAGCCTCCCAACCTTCGGGGGAGGCTACACTCATCACATCGTGACCTTCCCACAAACCATCGGCATCTCTAAAGGTGCTGATGCCACTTTCGGCACTCATGCCGGCTCCGGTTAAAAAAACTATTTTATTCATTTCTTATGATGTATTTGCTAATGTTCATATGAAATTTTAGTAACCATTCCTTTAAAAATAAACCCATGAAACGGTAAAACGGCATACCAATAAAGCCTACCTAAGAGTCCGGTTGGCCTAAAGGTTGCTGTTTGCGTGAGCACATCTTCTTTGTCTATTTTAAATTCTAACCAAGCTTCACCGGGTAATTTCATTTCTGCATATAAAAGCAAGCGTTTGCTCTCTCTGCTGGCAATCATAACTCGCCAAAAATCTAAGGCATCACCTGTGTTTAATTCGGTATCGCTCTTTCTGCCTCTTCGCATGCCTACACCTCCAAAAATTTGGTCAATAAACCCTCTGAGTTCCCAAAGAAATGTTCCGTAATACCAACCGGTTTTACCGCCAATTTTCCAAATTTTATTAAGTGAGTTTTCACTATTTTTTAGTTTTAAAGTTCTAATATCTTTAAAGCATCCATTGGTGGGCACCTCGATGTATTTTGAGACGCCTTCTTTGAGCACCTCGCTGGTTTGAGCATCTTTCCAACTTGATAACACTTGATTTTGTTCAATTTTGTCAAAAGCAAGCCGGATAGAAGTTTTATAGTCTATGAGTTGAATGCCCAACAAGGAAGCTAAATTATTGGGCCTGCAAACAACCTCAACCTTCATGCTGTTTACTAAGTTTTTGGCCAAAGCATAAGAGGTTGATGTGACAAAATATAACCAATAAGACGAAATTGTGGGCGTCATCACGGGAACAATCACAATGCGTCTTTGTAGGCCTCTAACAGCTGCAAAGCCCAACAACATTTCTTTGTAGGTTAAAACATCTGGTCCGCCAATATCATAACTTTGGTTAAACGTTTCAGGCTTATCAATAACCCCAACCATCAGTTCAATAACGTTTCTAATGGCCATGGGTTGGCACTTGGTATTAAGCCAACGTGGAGCAATCATAAACGGTAATTTTTCGGTTAAATCTCTGATGATTTCAAAGGATGCACTGCCCGAACCTACAATTATACCTGCTTTCAGGATAGTGAGGGCGTAATGTTGACTTTTAAGGATGTTTTCTACATTTTTTCTAGACGTTAAATGTTTAGATAAGGTATCGGCATTGCTAATTCCGCTTAAGTAAATAACTTGTTTTGTGTTGGTTTGTTCAATTTTGTTTTTAAAGTTTGAAGCACAAATTTCTTCCATGTCGCCAAAATCACCACTTTGGGTAGACATGGAGTGAATCAGGTAATAAGCCAAATCTATATCTTTGGGAATTTGTTCTAAACTTTCTTTGTTTAAAAAATCTGCTTCAATAACAAAAATTTTATCGGCATTGTATTTTTTAATGTTTAGCCTGTTTAGGTCTCTAACGCAACACACCACTTCGTGCCCGTTGTCTAATAAAACAGGTAATAATCTTTGGGCTATGTAGCCCGTAACACCGGTGAGTAAAATTTTCATGAGTTTTGGGTTGTTAAAACCGTTTTAAACTTAAAAAAACATTATAAATCATTTTATTTTTTTGTATTTATTTTTCATCACAAAACCACCTTTATCCTCAAAGGTTTTAAACTCTTTGGTTGTGGGTTTAATGATTTTATTGGCCGTATCTGCCGGCTGATTTTTAACGCTCATCCAAACTTCTAAAGAAGATTTATCAGTGCCATATTCTAACACTTCATGGCCTTTTACCATTATTTTTGTGACGCTAAAGGCATTTTTTTCCGCTTCAAACTTATTAAGATAAAACGCTTTGTTTTTTGATTTCAGTTGATGGTTATCTGAAATTACAAAAAGGGTATCCGGAAATACAATGTCATAAATCAAGGTGTCGTTTATCCTTTTAAAGGCTAATTGTTGGTTGTTTTCTAGGGCAATGAGTTGGTCATTGGTTATTTTTAACTCGTCTTGATAGTCATTTAATGACAAGGTGTCTGAGATGGTGTAAAGTTTTACCACACTATTTTTAGAAATGATAAACTGGCTTTGCATATCTTCTGCACTGATTACTTGATAGGTTCCAATTAAATTTTTTGGAAATGCTTTCAGTGTTTTACCGTCTAATGGTTGTGCCTCTTCAAACAACAAGGTGTTTTGGCATGCACTTAATAGCGTAATTAAAATAATAAATTTAAAATATTTCATGTGTCAAATTAATTGGTTTTTCCTAATGCTACATCTAATATGGTTTCAAACGAGGGTTCGCTTGGTCTTGCAAAATTAGCTTGATAATGATTTCCTTCTTTGTCTATGAGCACAAATCTTGGGATGCCATTTATTTGGTAAAATTCTTTGATATCAGCTTGGTTTATGCCAATCCAACTTTTTACTTTAGATTTCTCATTTTTTTCGAATTTAAGCCATTTATCTTTGTTTTCATCGAGGCTAATGGCTAAAAAAGTAACCGGGTCATTTTGATATTTTCTGGCCAGTTTTTCAAAAAATGGTTTTTCTATCAAACAAGGGCCACACCAAGTTGCCCAAAAGTCAATCACCACCACTTGGCCTTTTAATTCTTCTATGTTTCGTAATTTACCTTCTTTGTCAACTGCTGCAAACACAAAAGCAGGGTTGCCTTTGCCTAAGTTTTGGTGCCTTAGATAATGATGGTTAAGGATGTTTTTAAATTTAGTATCACTTATTTTATTGATAAAAGCTTCAAAATTTAGGCGTTCGTCATTGTTGTTTGCCTGTTCAATCATGCCATACAAATTACTATATAGCAGTTTGTCTTTAAATGCAACATCGTCTATTTTTGAGATGTTATACAGTAGCTTTAAGTTGATATCACGATCAGTAGTATCTTTTTCTACCAAATGATTGTTTAGGAATGAGACATAATTCTGATTGCCCAATAATTGTTCGTTGTAAATGTTAAACGAAGATTTTATGGTTTGCCATTCGTCTATGAGTACAAAGTCGTCTTTGTCAGATTGATTTTGGTAATTGGTTTGAAGTTTGCTCAGCCAATTAAGATATTCTACAATCAGCATACTTTTATTGAGTGCTTTAAAATCGTCTCTAAAAATTTGATGATTACTCGTTCTAAATTTCCCCAAGTTTTTAAGTTTGGCTTGATATTCTTTCAGCAATTCTTTTTGAAGCTTTTGGTGCTTGTCTAAATTAACACTTTCCTGAATTTGATAATGTGTGTAATTCCAACTTTCACCGCCAGCTAAGTACAAATTTTCAGCCAATCTGGAGCCCAAGACATCTTCTTTTGCTTTTTGATTATAGAAGGTATAGTTAATAAAAATACTGTCTTGATTGGTCATGAATGTAGAAACTCTGCTGATGTTATTAAAGTATACATGGTATTGCTTAAAGGGCAAAGATTCGGTGAAAATGTGCTTAAACTCGTTGTCCTTCACCGCAATTTGGGCTAGGGTGTCATTGATGCTAGGATCTACAAAATAAAGTGTGTTTATAGGAAAATCACTATCAATTACACCAGAAATTACTGTTTGATGATGCTTAGAAATTTGTGTGGGTTTGGTATACCAAAAAAGGATAAAGCCGATTACAACAGTTGAAAGAACACTTGCAAAGGTTTTGGGTTTTGAGCCAAAATAAGCTCTTTTAAACCCTTTGTTTAAAAACCAAAGCCATCCAAAAATCAAGACAATAACAGACAAAACAAGCGATTGTTTTTCATAGAAAATAAACGTTGGCCCAAAGCTTAAAAAATTAATATGACCCACACTTTTGTAGAGCAAGGTGATGGGGTTAAAAATAGTTTCGATATCAAAACCAGATAAAATTGACGTGATGATGTATAACAAAAATCCTATCAACAAAGACCAAATATAATGGGCAAAGTGAATTGAAAAAACAAATTGAGAGGTGGTGAGTAACAAGCTTCCTAAAAATATTTTCGCAAAACATTGTAGGATAAATATCAAAGGAATGGCGGTTGAAACCTCGGGATTTTGAGGAAAGATAAGTTGCAAGACAAACAAACACAACAAGGCTAAGATTAAAAAAACACTCAGGGCTAAGGCATTGGCGATGAGTACGATAAAGTATTTAGAAAAATAAATTGATGTTCTGTGTAGGGGTAAAACGTCCATGAGTTGCCAGCCATTAATTTTATGATCTATTTGCGAAATTTTACTGGCATTGATGATGATTAAAATAATTAAAAAGAAAGAGGCAAAGGTGGGCAACAAGTCACTAATGGCTGCAACATAAAAATTTTGTGGCAAGCCGGGAGCTTGTTCTTCATGCATAAATAAGGTTACTACAAAGTAAATGATTGGAATGATGCTGCCAAAAATAAAAGATAATGTAAAAATGGCAGATTTTCTCTTTTTAATCAATTCTCCTTTAAACGCTAATGATATTTGCTGAAAAAACTGTTTCATTGTTTGATAAATTTAAGCTGATTAATTAGTAATTGATAAAAACCATTCTTCTAAGCCGCCAATTTTGTTAACACTGTAGATAGGCACTTGCAAGTTGGCGAGTTGTTTAATGAGTTTTGGCACATCTTCTTTTTGGTTAATGTCAAAAATTAAAGAATCACCTGCAACTTGAAAAATCAGTTGATTTTCTGTAATTTTTTTTATCACATCTTCATCAATGTCTGATTCAATTTTAATTTGATACCGGTCAAATTGATTTGATAATTGTTTGATACTGCCTTCAAATCTAATTTCGCCTTTGGCTATGATACCGATGTGTGTACACATTTTTTCAATTTCAGACAACAAGTGGCTTGAGATAAAAATGGTGGTGTTATTTTCTTTGTTAATCTTTACCAACAATTCTCTTATTTCAATCATACCGTTGGGATCTAGCCCATTTACGGGTTCATCTAACAACAGCAACTCAGGCTCATGTATCATGCTCATGGCAATAGCCAAGCGTTGTTTCATGCCCAATGAATAACGTTTAACTGCAGTTTTCTTGGCATGCGACAAGTCTACAAGTTCTAAAATGGGGTCTATTTTTTCTATATTTAACTGTCTGCTTGTGCAGATGTAGGCTAAGTTTTCGTAACCAGAAAGATGATAATAAAGCGTTGGACTTTCCACCAAAGCACCAATTTTATGAAACACCCCCGGAATTTGCTTACTGATGGGTTCGTTAAAAATTAATACATCGTTGCTTTCATGAAGTTCAATGCCAGAAATTAAACGCATGGTGGTAGATTTTCCGGCACCATTGGGGCCTATAAACCCATAAATACTGCCTTTGGGCACATTGATGTTGATATTTTTTAGGATGGTTTGATTTTTTTGGTAACCAAAACTCAAATTTTTTAACTGAATAACGTGTTCCATAGAATTAAAAATACTTTCTCAAAAATATAAATTTTTTGAAGCAAATCCTATTTCAATTGGGAGAATATTTTGGTCATGATCAAAAACTTATCAGCATTCATTATAATAAAAAACGCTACAGATTTGGTAAATGTCAAATCTATAGCGTGATATTTAATAAAAAAAATTTACTTAAAAAGTTTCCCGAGCAAACCACCTAAACCTGAGTTTTCTATGGGTTTAGTTTTGCTGCCTCTGCCTTTTGGTGTTGTTTTTTGATTGCCAGAAAGAGCCGACATCAAGTCACCCAGATCAAGTTTGCCATCTCCATTTTGGTCTAACAAGCTAGTACCTATTTTAGTTAACAAACTGCCCGAAGCTTTTTGGTCTCCACCAGTTAAGGATTTAAGGATGTCTGCCACATCAAACCCTTTTACGTTTGGGTCTTTAGCCTTGCCAACCAAGCTGCCTAATACTTGCGGAATAAGCCCATCAGCTACACTGCCGGCTTGTTTTTTGCCTAAACCTACTTTAGAGGATAAATTGCTCACCACTTGGTTTTTGATTAAATCAAATACCGGGTTAGATTGACTTTGTGCATTGCTGTTCAAAAAAGAAGTGAGCATATCCGTATCGCCTTTTTTTGCTATTCCTGCAAGGGATTCTAGAATACTATCGGAGGCTACCTTTTTTACTTGGTCGTTTAGTTCGTTGGGCACTTCCTTGTTTTTAACTACAGAAGTTTCGCCAAATTGGTTGATGAGTTGGGTTAGTTGGTCGATCATTTTTTTGTTATTTTTACCAAATGTAAATAATTAATTTTTCTTTAACAAATTTATTATTTGCGTTGCTAACTCAAGACCGATTCTGTCTTGGGCTTCTAGGGTAGCAGCACCAATATGCGGTGTAAGAGATAATTGGGTATTCATCAATAACTGAATTTCGGGTGTTGGTTCGTTTTCAAACACATCTAGGCCAGCAAAGGCAACTTTTCCGTTTTCAATATATTTTACCAAGGCTACTTCATTCAATACACCACCTCTGGCAGCATTTACGAGGCCAACACCATCTTTCATGAGTTCAAATTGTGGGGTGTCTAGCACATAACCGTCTTGTGCAGGCACATGTAGCGAAATAAAATCAGCGTTTTTTATCAGGTCATCTTGTGAGATGGTTGCAATATCAAAGCTAACCGACTGACCATCAAAAAAATCTAAGTTCACTTGGGCTTTTTCAATAAATTTATCTGAGGCTACAACTTTCATCCCCAAACCTAAAGCCATTTTGGCCACCGCTTGACCGATGCGACCAAAGCCAATAATGCCTAGGGTTTTGTCACGTAATTCAATGCCTTTTTCGTATCTTTTTTTCAAGGCATTAAAGTTTTGATCTCCTTCTAAAGGCATATTTCTGTTGGCATCATGCAAAAATCGAACACCCGAAAACAAATGTGCAAAAACCAATTCGGCCACAGACTCCGAAGACGCTGCAGGGGTGTTTATAACGTGTATTCCTTTTTCTTTGGCATAGGCCACATCTATATTATCCATGCCAACACCACCTCTTCCTATTATTTTAAGGCCAGGACAAGCATCTATAATGTCTTTTCTAACTTTGGTGGCACTCCTTACCAAAATTACCGCAACATTTTTTTCGTTGATAAAATTGGCCACTTGCTCTTGGGCTACTTTAGTTGTGATGACTTCAAATCCGTTGTCTTCTAAATGTTTGATACCGTTGGCAGACATGCCATCATTTGCTAATATTTTCATTTTTTGTTTTTTTAGTGAAATATCAATTAATTATCTAAAATGCATCTAGCCGCTAAACAGTTGCTTCTAATTGTTTCATGCAATCAACCAAAACCTGCACACTTTCTAATGGCATGGCATTGTAGATGGAAGCCCTATAGCCTCCCACAGAGCGGTGTCCGTTGATGCCAGATACACCAGCAGATTTCCAAAGGTTGTCAAAAGTGTCTTTGTGAGCTTCTTTATTCAATAAAAAGCAGGCATTCATCAAACTTCTGTCTTCTTTATTGGCGGTGCCCACAAACAGCGGATTGCGGTCTATTTCGTCATAAATCAATTTGGCTTTGGCTATGTTGTGTTGTTCTACGGCTGCAATGCCTCCATTGTTTTCTATCCATTGCATGGTGAGTAGTGATACGTAAACAGCATACACAGCTGGGGTGTTATACATGCTATCATTTTTTATTTGTGTTAGATAATCTAGCATGGCCGGAATATATCTTTGCACTTTACCAAGAATGTCTTCTTTTACTACCACCAAAATAGTACCAGCTGGCCCCATGTTTTTTTGTGCCCCAGCATAAATTAAACCAAATTTAGAAAAATCTAATACCCTAGAAAAAATATCAGAGCTCATATCACACACCATGGGCATGGCAGTGTCAGGAAAATCTTTAATTTGAGTACCAAAAATGGTGTTGTTACTGGTGCAATGAAAATAACTAGAATCACTTGGGATGCTATAATTTTTGGGGATGTATGAATAATTTTTATCAGATGAAGAGGCCACTACCACCACTTCACCAAAGGCTTTAGCTTCAGTAATTGCTTTTTTAGACCAAGCCCCAGTATCTAAATAGGCGGCTTTGCCATCGTCTTGCATTAAGTTCATGGCAACACGTAAAAATTCCATAGAGGCACCTCCTTGCAAAAACAATGCTTGATATCCTTTGTTTTCAAGGCCTAATAATTTTAATGCCAAAGCTCTAGCATCTTCCATGACTTTGATAAAATCTTTACTCCTGTGAGAAATTTCTAAGATAGATAATCCAGAGTTATTAAAGTTTAACACGGCCTGTGAGGCTTGCTGAAATACGATTTGTGGTAAAATACAAGGACCAGCACTAAAATTATGTATTTTCATATGAAATTTTTTATTTACAAATTTCGGATTTTTGACTTTACAAATTAGTTTTATTGATATTTTTTTATAAAAAGTTTATAAACACAAAGTAAAAAAATCGTTTTAGTTAATAAATGCAAAAATGAGATGTTATTTTGTGAATCAATACCATAAAATTTGATGTTTTTTACTTATTTTTGTATGCAATTATATAAAATTGCAACATGAATAATCCGGTCAATAAAATTGCCATAGAAGGTCTCACTTACGATGACGTCTTGTTAATTCCAGCTTTCTCTGAAGTTCTTCCAAGAGATGTTTCCATAAAATCTAAATTCTCCAGAAATATTACTTTAAATGTTCCCATTGTTTCTGCAGCTATGGATACCGTTACCGAAAGCTCTATGGCCATTGCCATGGCACAAGAGGGCGGCATAGGGGTGTTACACAAAAACATGACCATAGAACAGCAAGCCATTAAAGTAAAACGCGTAAAAAGAGCAGAATCTGGTATGATTATAGACCCGGTGACTTTGGGGCTTGATGCCAAAGTGAGAGATGCCAAAAATGCCATGCGAGAGCACAGCATAGGAGGGATACCGGTGATAAACTACTTAGGTGTTTTAAAAGGCATCGTCACTAACCGTGATTTGCGTTTTGAAAAAGACTTAGACAGACCCATTGTAGACATCATGACTTCCGAAAATTTGGTGACAGCTTTGCCAGGAACTACCTTGCAAGAAGCAGAAGTTATTTTGCAAAACAATAAAATTGAAAAACTTCCGGTTGTAGACGCTGAAAACAAATTGGTTGGGCTGATTACCTTTAGAGACATCACAAAATTAACACAACAACCCAATGCCAACAAAGACCAATACGGCAGGTTACGAGTGGCTGCTGCCATTGGTGTAACAGGTGATGCGTTTGTGCGAGCAGAAGCTCTCATAAAAGCTGGGGTAGATGCTATTGTTATAGATACCGCTCACGGGCATACCAAAGGTGTGGTAAACGTGCTTAAACAAATAAAACAAACCTATCCTGACGTAGACATAGTGGTGGGTAACATTGCCACTGCAGCAGCAGCCAAATATTTGGTTGAGCAAGGGGCAGATGCGGTTAAGGTAGGCATAGGGCCCGGGTCTATTTGCACCACACGAGTGGTAGCAGGGGTAGGGTTTCCACAACTTTCGGCAGTTCTGGAAGTGGCAAGTGCTATCAGAGGAACAGGTGTGCCGATTATCGCTGATGGTGGCATAAGGTATACTGGAGATATCCCCAAGGCCATTGCAGCAGGAGCTGATTGCGTGATGTTAGGCTCTTTACTTGCAGGTACCAAAGAATCTCCGGGTGAAACCATTATTTTTGAAGGCAGAAAATTTAAATCATACAGAGGCATGGGGTCTTTAGAAGCCATGCAAGATGGGTCTAAAGACAGGTATTTTCAGGATGTAGAAGACGATATTAAAAAATTAGTGCCCGAAGGCATTGTGGGCAGAGTGCCTTATAAGGGTGATTTAAACGAGAGCATGGCTCAGTTTATTGGTGGCCTAAGAGCTGGTATGGGTTATTGTGGAGCCAAAGATGTGGAAGCTTTGCAAAACAACGTACAGTTTGTGAGAATTACCAACAGTGGCATCAAAGAAAGTCACCCACATAACGTAACCATCACCAAAGAAGCTCCTAACTATTCTAGGTAAGTAAAGAAATTTTACATATGAAAACAAAAATAATACTTAGCCTTACAACCATCTTGTTTTTAAATAATGCTTGTGTAGAACAAGTTGAAGACGATTTTGTATTTAATAAATTTTCTGGCTATTATTTAATTCAATCTATAGAAAGTTCAGAAAGCATTGACCTCAATAATGATGGTATAAAATCTAACAATTATTTGAATGAAGTCTTGGCTGATTACACAAATTCTTCTGGGCAATCAATTAGCACAAATTACAATCCAAATTTTCAGTTCAATTTAGCCATTGCATTTCCTGTAAACAGCAATAGAAACTCGGGCGAGCAGGTGGTGTTTAACTTTCCGTACCAAGTAATTAATACTTTTATTGACTCCAACAATCAGCCAGTGAGTGAGTTGGTGTATTATGAAACGTTTTACTATAACTTAAATTACCTGATTGAACCCAACGGTAATGTAAATATCATCAACAATCCTTTTGTAAATGAGTTTTTTGGCACAAGTAATTTTTTAGTCATTCAAGAAGCTAATCAAGATTTTAAATTAAACGTTGATTTAAGAGTTTATTGTTTTGTAGAAAAAGCATGGATAGACACGACACTTACCGTAAACTATAAATGGATTTTTGTTTGATTTTAACTAAATACCAAAAACTATCATGAAACACAAAGCCATTGCCTTTTCGGCCGTTATCAATTTCTCAATTTTTTTGATCGTTTATTTTGGAATACTATTCTTTTTTGAAAATACTAGCAGACCCTTGTTGGCAACTTTGGCTGGAGGTTGTATGATTCTTTTAGGGCCAAAAGTAAAAAGCTACGAAACACAAGCTGGTAAAAAATACCAAATTAATTGGATTTTTTATAAGGATGTTATAAAGCTTTAACTGATTTCTATATACATTTTGTTTATCTATTCAACTGATATCAAAAACTAAAACTATTTATTTTATTAGTTAAAATCATTGACTTTAAACTTTTTATGTTATTTTAGGTCTAAAATACTAACACAACCAATACCGTAGGTAGAATGTTGTGGTTAAATGATGTAAAATATTAATGTTCCTATGAGCCAACCTAAAAATGAGGTGGTTTTTAGTTTTAAGCTGTTTATAAATGAATTTGCACCATCTCAATGCCCTAAGATTAGGTTTTTCAACCAAAGATGCTTCAAGCATAAAATCTTTAGGCATTCAAAAATACATCAAAGACCAACTGGGGACTAAAATAAGCATGAGTGAACCCACATTTTTTGAGAATTCCCCAAAAAACCTAGAGGCTTTTAAGGCATTTAGACAACCAAAAAAAAACAATTTGGGGAATTTGGAAGACATCAAAAAAGAGTTGGTGAAAACAAATTTTAACTTTAAGGCCTACATCATAGAGCGATATGATAACACTGATTTTCCGCTTCGCGAAAAAATAAATTTATTTTTTCAAAATCACTTTGTGGTGACGCTGCAATCTCTCAGGTTTCCCTATTGGGTATTTAAACATTACGAAACCATTCATTCTTTTTCTACAGGTAATTATAAAACATTGGTAAAAGAGGTTATTAGCACCAATGCCATGATTAAGTATTTAGACAATCAGCAAAACGTGAAAGGAAAAGTGAATGAAAACTTAGGCAGAGAGTTGCTTGAACTTTTTACTTTGGGTGAAGGGCATTACACAGAAAGCGACATTAAAAACACGGCTTTGGCATTGGCCGGACTATCGTTTGGTGAACAAAAAGGCATGTATCGTCCGATGTTAAAAGACAATTCTATTAAAACTATTTTTGGCAAAAGCGGTAATTTTGATATCAATGATGTTGTTGATTTGATTTTTGAACAACCCAACACCCCTTATTTTTTAGCTGAAAAAGTCCTCAAATGGTTTTTTTACGACAATCCACCGAAAGACTTAATTACAAAATATGGCGATATTTTGAGGCAAAACAAATTTGAACTGAAACCCTTTTTTGAAGCCTTATTTATCCAAGAATGTCAAAATACAAGTGGCGGAAATCAAATAAAAAACCCCTTAGTCTTTTTGTTACAAGTGCATCAAGACCTAAATCTTACACCAAATTATAAGTTGTTGGCCATTTTACTCAAAAATCAATCGATGGATATTTATGACCAACCCAATGTGAAAGGGTGGAAGGGAGGTAAAGATTGGCTCACTTCTCAAATTTATGCTGACAGAAATCAGTTGATTGATTTTTTAACAGAAGGCAATGAAAGATTCTTAAAAGGCTTAAACAAACGATTAGAAAGATTTGACATCGAACTCTTACCATTTACACCTAACATCCGTTTAAAAAATCCTACAAATGCCAAGAATATTTTGGAAGAACTTAGCTCACAAATGATTTTTAAAACCAACCCACAAATTACCGAAGAGCTAAATCAATTACTTAAATATGATTTTGACCCAAGTGCAGAAAATGCCCAAAAAAATATTTTAAACGTATATCAATACCTTGCTAAGCTGCCTGAATTTCAACTAATTTAAACATGGAAAGAAGAAAATTTTTACAACTTACTGCCACCGGAACAGCCGGCATGTTGGTATTACCTCAGTTTTTATCCGCAAAAAATTTATTTATCAACAACAATGATCATAATGATCAGGTTTTAATTTTTATTCAATTAAACGGTGGTAACGACGGATTAAACACCTTTATTCCGTTCACAGACCCTTTGTATTACGAAAACAGACCCAAAATTAGCATTTCAAAGGCTGAGGTAATTAATGCCGCAAACGGTCTCGGATTTCATCCAGCTTTAAAAGATTTGGCAAAAATTTCTCAAGAAGGTCATTTGAGCATCATTCAAAATGTGGGTTATCCAAATCCTAACCGCTCACATTTTAGGAGTCAAGAAATTTGGCAAACCGCCTCAGACAGTCATCAATACCTTGACCACGGCTGGCTTGGCAGGTTTTTAGATATTCAATGCAACGACCAAAGTTTAGCCTCACTTAATATTGACAACATAGACAACTTGGCTCTAAAATCTCACAATCACAACGGGCTTACAATTAAAGATTTTAGCAAAGTAAGGCGTTATGATTCGTTAGATGAGTCTGTTGTGTTATCAGACAATCCGCAATTAGATTTTGTAAGGAAGCTGCAATATGCTTCACTTGACGGAATGGATCAGATAAACAAAGCCTTGCAAAAAGCCCAATATCATCAAGAAAGCTATGCCAATAATGCTTTGGCAAAAAACTTACAGTGGATGTCGAAGTTGATAAAAGGTGGCCTAAACTCCAAAATTTATTACACTTCTTTTGGGGGGTTTGATACCCATTATAATCAACCCCAAAAACATCAAAACTTGCTCAAAGCACTTAATGATGCTATTTATTCTTTTTATACAGACCTTAAAAACAACAATTTGCTGAGCAAAACTACCTTGGTAGTGTTTTCTGAATTTGGCCGAAGAGTATCAGAAAACGGAACGGGAACAGATCATGGCACAGCAGGGCCAATGATGATTATTGGTGGTAATAACCAAGGAAAAATTATTGGTAAAAACCCTGATTTACAAAACCTCGATAAAGGCGATTTAGTTTTTGAAACCGATTTTAGAAGCGTGTATGCTACTTTGCTTAAAAATAAATTTAATTTTGATCCCATATCAATCAACATTCACAACAAAGTATTGAATGGCATTTTTTGATATTTATTGATTTTTTTTTAATCTAAAACCTAATAACATGAAATTTATATTTGTGAATGTTTTTTTTTAATTTATGGTTTTTTCATTTGCTCAAACCAGTAATGAATTTGAAAAAAATGACAATGTAAATTATGATAAATCATTGGCCGAAAAACTAAATGCTGATGATTATGGCATGAAAAAATATTTTTTAGTTATCTTAAAAACAGGTACAAACAAAACATCAAATCAGGAATTCATCAATGAGAGTTTTAGAGGTCATCTAGACAATATTAAGCAGTTGGTAGAAGACAACAAACTTATTGTAGCAGGCCCACTTGGGAAAAATGACAACAATTACCGCGGTATTTTTATATTAAACAATCTTAATTCCTTAGAAGAGGCAGAAGCCATTTTGCAAACTGATTTGGCCATAAAAAACGAGCTTTTAGACTACGATATCTACACTTGGTATGGCTCTGCTGCACTGCCTGAATATTTGCCAATTTCTGATAAAATTTGGAAGATGAAACCTTAACTTTTATGAGTTATTATCTCTTACTCACATTTAATATTGAGTTTTTTTAATTTTTATTTTTCAATTTAGGTTTGCTAATTTCATTAAGAAATTAATAATATTAATTAAAATCTTTCAATACAAGTAGCATGCTTAATTTTATTTTTTAAAAACAATTAGATACAAAATATTTTAAATCAATTTATGTTAATTGGTTTATTATTTATTGATATGATGCATATTTGCCCTATCAATTTAAACCAATAAGATTATGTGTGGATTTTTAGCCATTTACCAAGGACAAAAAAGTGCAGCTTTAGTTGAGCAATTATCATCAAGAATGCATCACAGGGGACCAGACGAAAGAGACATTCATGAAACGCCTGAGGGTCATTTTTTGTCACATGAAAGATTATCTATAGTAGATTTGCATACCGGCAAACAACCTATTCAGGGTACCGATACCGCATGGATGGTTCACAATGGTGAAATTTATAACCATCAAATACTCAGACAAACCATTTTGAGTCATCATCAGTTTAGAACAACTTCAGATTCCGAAGTCATTGTGCATTTGTATGAAGAATTTGGAGATGATTTTTGCAACCATCTAGATGGAATATTTGCCTTTGTGGTGATAGATGGCGATAAAATTATAGCTGGTAGAGATCCTTTGGGTGTAAAGCCCCTTTATTATGGTCATGATGCTACCGGTGCGTTATATTTTGCGTCGGAAATGAAAGCGATTGCAGATCAATGCGAGCAATTTGAAGCCTTTCCACCAGGACATTATTATACGCAAGACAAAGGCTTTGTAAAATATTATCATCCTACTTGGGAAGATGCCAAAAATGCAATTCAACCTTTAGATTATGCAGCTATTAGGGCTTGTTTAACCCAAGCTGTAGAAAAGAGATTAATGAGCGATGTGCCGCTTGGGGTGTTGTTGTCTGGCGGTTTAGATTCTTCGTTAACCTCCTCTATTGCCGTACGATTGATGAAAGCCAAAGGGGAGACCTTGCATTCATTTTCTATCGGTTTAGATGCTGATGCACCTGATGTGAAGGCAGCCCAAAAAGTAGCCGATTTTTTAGGGACAAAACACCACGAAATACATTTTACCATTGAAGAAGGTATACAGATATTAAATAAATTAATTTGGCATCTCGAAACTTATGACGTTACCTCAATAAGAGCCAGTACCCCCATGTATTTCTTGTCTAAGTATATCACAGACATGGGTATTAAGGTGGTGCTTTCAGGAGAAGGAGCCGATGAAATATTTGGTGGTTATTTGTATTTTAGAAATGCCCCATCGGTTGAAGATTTTCAGTTAGAAACCATAGACAGGGTTCAAAAGCTTTCAACAGCAGATTTGCTCAGAGCCGATAAATCTACCATGGCTCATGGATTAGAAGCCCGTGTACCATTTTTAGACAAAGCATTTTTAGAATTGGCTATTAATTTATCTCCAGAAGAAAAAATGCCAAAAACCTATGACGGCATCGAAAAGTATGTTCTCAGAAAAGCTTTTGATACCCCAGAAGACCCTTATTTACCCCAAGAAGTTTTATGGCGACAAAAAGAACAATTTTCAGATGGTGTAGGGTATAATTGGATAGACACCCTCATTGCTTTTGCCTCATCGCAAGTTACCGATGAAGCGTTTGCTACAGCAGTTAGTTTATATCCTATAAACACGCCAACTACCAAAGAAGCGTTTTATTACCGTCAGATTTTCCACCAACATTATCCGCAAGAAAGTGCAGCCATAACAGTGCGAAAGTGGATTCCTAAATGGCAAGAAAATACCGACCCAAGCGGAAGGGCCAACAAAGACCATTTGCAAGCCGATGTAAACATTGCCAAAGAGAAGGAAATGATATAAAGAAAAAAAGGAAAGTCAAACGACTTTCCTTTTTTAGTTTAATACTTTCTAGATCTTCTAGACTTGGCTTCCTCAAAAGATTTTTTGGCCGGAAAACTATCTTTTCTATCTCTACTGCGGTCATTATTTCTGTCGTTTCCACGGTCAAAACTTCTTTCACCTCTTGGTTTGTCAAAGCTTCTGAAACCACCACCACCGTCAGATGATTTTTTTCTGTTTCTGCCGTTGTGGTCTCTGCGTTCGCTGCTTCCGCCACTGCGGGTGTTTTTAGAAATTTCAACATTTATTTGACGGCCATTGAGATGCATGCCATTTATTTTGGTCATTACCGTGTCTTGATGGTCGCTGTCTGTGTTAAAAAACGAAAATCCTTCTTTAACATCTACTTTATAAACCGTATCATTGCCTTGGTTAATTTGCTCTTTCAAGAAATCTTTAAGCATCATCCAATCATAATCATCTCTGCTACCAATGTTGATAAAGTATCTCACAGAATCACCGGTAGTATCTTGGCTACTACTTTCACGATTACCTTTGGTTTCGGCAACAATGTCTCTTTTCTTTTTGTAGTAATTTAAAAATCGATTAAATTCTACAGACACCATTTTTTTTACCAATTCTTCTTTAGAAAGATCTTTGAGTAATTCATAAATGGCGGGTAAGTAAGCCTCAATTTCGTGGTCTACTTCTACGTCTTTGATTCTGTTGGCCAAATGGAACAGCTGAACTTCGCAGATTTCGATGCCTGAAGGAATAGATTTTTGTTCAAATTTTTGTTTGATGATTTTTTCTATGGCATTTATTTTTCTGAGCTCACTTTTTGTCACAATAACCATAGAAATTCCTATTTTACCAGCTCTACCTGTTCTACCACTACGGTGGGTGTAGGTTTCAATTTCGTCTGGTAATTGATAATTGATAACATGGGTGATATCGTTTACATCGATACCTCTGGCAGCCACATCGGTAGCCACTAGCATCTTAATTTGCTTGCTTCTAAAAGCTTTCATAACAGAATCTCTTTGAGCCTGAGACAAATCGCCGTGCAAAGCAGCGGCATTATATCCGTCTTCTATCAGTTTTTCTGCAATGCTTTGGGTATCACGCTTGGTTCTGCAAAACACTACCGAAAAAATATCTGGGTTGGCATCGGCTAATCGTTTTAGGGCCTCATAACGGTCTCTCGCATTCACTACATAAAACTCATGTGATACGGAAGTTGTGCCAGAATTTTTGGTACCTATGGTAATTTCAAACGGATCTTGCATGAATTTTTTGGCAATTTGAGCCACTTCAAAAGGCATGGTAGCCGAAAACAACCATGTTTTTTTGTCTTTTGGGGTGTCCATCAAAATGGTAGTGATGTCTTCATGAAATCCCATGTTGAGCATTTCATCTGCTTCGTCTAATACACAATAAGAAATTTTTGAGATGTTCACCATCCCTCTGTTCATCATGTCTTTCATTCTTCCGGGTGTGGCTACAATAATTTGAGCTCCTCTAGAAACTTGTTTGGCTTGTTCAGAAATACTGGCTCCACCATAAATGGCTACCACCTGAAGCTGAGAAATATATTTGGAATAATTTTTTAGCTCATTAGTAATTTGTAAACACAACTCACGGGTTGGCGACAAGATTAACGCTTGTGTTTGCTTGCTGTCTGGATTGATTTTTTGAATCATCGGAAAACCAAAAGCAGCTGTTTTACCTGTACCGGTTTGGGCCAAAGCCACTAAATCGGTGTCGTTTTTTAAAAGATGTGGGATTGATTTTTGTTGTATTTCGGTAGGAGATTCAAAACCTAAGTCTTTAATGGCTTGCAATAGATTGTCTTGTAAGCCTAATTCATTGAATAATTGCATTATATAATTTTAAAATTGTTTGCAAAGGTACGTTTTTAAATTCACATTATAAGATTTTATCGTTTAATTTCTTTTGGCATTTTTGTTGATGATGATATTTATATAAAGTATTTTTTAATTTTAATAGTTTAAAGCGTTAATTTTTACTGAATATATTGTCTAGTATGAATTTTAGTTCAATTTTTTTGTAATTTTACTCTTTTATTTTAGTATGAAACAAATTTTAATTACCGTTTGGTTTTTTTCTATCATGTCATGTAGTTTTTTGGTTGCACAAAAAACCGACTCCTTAGCGGTGAATAAAAAATTAGTTACCATCAGAGGGGTGATAAAAGATGTTTCTACGCAAGATGCACTCAGCAATGTTCACATCATCAACCTGAATGAAGTGATTGGTTCTATTTCAGATTTGCAAGGGAATTTTGAAATTAAGGCTAAATTAAACGATACCTTACATTTTACGATTTTAGGTTATCAATCTATTAAAGCAAGGGTTACAAGTGATTGGATAAGCAACATTAACACCACCATCAAAATGACCTCTCGGGCAGAAGCTTTGGAAGAAGTGATAGTAAATGCGTATAAACTTACCGGATATTTGTCTATAGATGTTAGAAATGCCCCTATCAGAGAAAATACCCGTTACAGTATTCAAGGGCTTAATTATGGGTATGAAGCAGGAAGCACTTCTCCTAATGCCGTAAAAAGAGTTTTGCAATCAATTTTTAATCCGGTTGATGTGTTGTATAATTTTTTTGGCAACAAGCCCAAAGAGTTAAAGAAATTAAAAGAAGCCAGAAAAGATGACAACATCCGGTTGTTGTTAGAATCTAAATTTGACCGCGAAATGTTGGCAGTTCTTCTAGAAATCGACAAAAACGAAATTCCTGAAATTCTAGAAAAATGCAATTATTCTGAAGCATTTATTCAAACAGCTAATGATTTGCAAATCTTAGATGCCATAAATGATTGTTATGAGGAGTATAGAGTACTCAACAAGCGAAGAAAAAGCTAACATGAATCATTTAATTTTTGCTTCACACAATTTAAACAAATCCGTAGAAATTAAATTACTGTTAGAGGATCAATCTTTATTTGTAAAAAATTTATTTGACATCAATTATCAATCTGAAATTCTTGAAACAGGAGCTACACTTCAAGAAAACGCACTCATAAAAGCTAAAACCATTCATGACATTACTAATCAGCCGGTATTTTCAGATGACTCGGGGTTAGAAGTTGAAGCACTGCATGGAGCTCCAGGTGTTTATTCTGCCAGATATGCGGGGATACCTAGAGATGATCAAAAAAACATGGAGCTGTTACTCCAAAATCTAAAGAACCATGAAAACAGAGCGGCACAATTCAAAACCGTTATCTGTTTTGCCAACAAAAATCAGTATCATTTTTTTGAGGGCATAGTAAAAGGTTCAATTGCCTTAAAGCCTCGTGGTGAAATGGGATTTGGATACGACCCAATTTTTATTCCTGAGGGTTACCAACAAACTTTTGCTGAGATGACAGCTACCGAAAAATCTCAAATTAGTCACCGAGCAAGAGCCCTTCAATATTTTTTAGCATATATAAAAACTGTATTATAGTTTTTTTAACTTTTTTTAACTTTTTTTAAATACCTAAAAAACAGTAATTTACGATAATCCTAACAGTTTAGCTTGTTAAAATTATATTAATCGCACTTCAGATTGTTTAACGTAATTCTATTTTTACTAAACAAACTTAAAAAAATAATTGCTATGAAAAATTTATTAAAAATTACGTTTGCCTTGTTAGTTAGTTTATCTTTAGTTGCTCTTTACAGTTGCAATGATGATGACAACAATCAAGTCATTCAACAGCAAACCATTGTAGATTTGGCTGCTGGAAATTCAAATTTATCAATTCTAGTTTCAGCTTTGCAAAGAGCTGATCTAGTAAACACCCTAAGAGGTGGTGGGCCTTTTACTGTATTTGCACCAACAAATGCTGCTTTTGAAGATTTATTAGATGATCTTGGAGTTGCTTCATTAAATGACATTGATGTACCTACTTTAAGAACAATTTTGTTGAATCACGTGGTTTCAGGTGTTAACTTGGCTGCTAATTTATCAAATGGTTACATCGAAACCCAAGCAACTGGTGCTGCTTCAGCAACAAAAAACTTGAATATGTATGTAAACGTAGACAATGGCGTAAGACTAAACGGTATTTCTTCAGTGGTTACACCAAATGTACTTGCTTCAAATGGTGTGGTGCACGTGGTAGATGCAGTTATTACCTTACCTACATTGGTGACTTTTGCAACTGCAGATCCAAATTTTAGCACGCTAGTAACAGCATTAACAGATTTAACACCAGCCACTGATTTCGTTGCTGTATTAAGCACAGCCGCTGGGAGCACTACTGCAGGTTTTACGGCTCCTTTTACGGTATTTGCTCCAACCAACGCTGCTTTTGGGTTGCTTGCAGATGAAATTGCACCACAAACTATACCAGGATTAGGTGAAACAACTTTAACCAACGTGTTATTGTACCACGTTTCTCCAGGTAACACTTTATATAGTGCTTTAACGCCAAATGGAAACACTACAGTTTCTACAGCTTTAGGCACCTCTAACACGTTTACAGTGACCTTACCAGGCACAAACGGAAACATCGCTAATACCACAGATCAATCTAACAGAAGCGGTGGTATAGTTGCTGTAGATGTACAAGCAAATAATGGTGTAATTCACGTATTAAACAGAGTGTTATTACCACCATCACCATAACATTATTATATCTTATAAAATTAAAGCTCCGATTTTTCGGAGCTTTTTTGTTGTTTGTGTATACAATTAAAACTATATATTCAATTTAGTTAGCATAAACTTTTAACGCTTCTTCTAACACTTTTACGGCATGCACTAGCTCTGCTTTGTTGAGTACGTATGCAATTCTAACTTCGTTTTTACCGTTGTTTGGCGAGGAATAAAAACCTGCCGCAGGAGCCACCATGGTGGTGCAACCTTCAAAACTAAATGATTCTAGTAACCATTGGGCAAAATGGTCTGAATCTTTTACGGGTAGTTGGGCCATACAATAAAAAGCACCTTTGGGGTTGGCCACCTTTACACCGGGTATTTTGGTTAAGGCTTCTACTAAGGCGTCTCGTCTAGATTTGTATTCTTTATTAACTTCAGTAAAATAAGATTGAGGCGTATCTAAGGCTGCCTCACTGGCAATTTGAGCATAAGTTGGAGGACTTAGTCTGGCTTGTGCAAATTTTAGCACCGTGCTTATCACATCTTTGTTTTTAGAAACAACGCAGCCAATTCTGGCACCACACATGCTATATCTTTTGGATACCGAATCTATCATGATGGCGTGGTTTTCTAAACCTTCAAATGCTAAAACTGAGTGATGTTTTACTTCATTATCATAAATAAACTCTCTGTAAACCTCGTCTGCCAATAAAAACAAGTCGTGTTTTTTGACTAAGCTAGCCAACTGATTCATCTCCTCAAGGCTATACACATAGCCGGTAGGATTACCCGGATTACAAATTAAAATAGCTTTGGTTTTTGAGGTTATCAAGGCTTCAAAATCTTTGATAGGGGGCAGAGCAAAATTTTCATCAATAAAGGAAATTACCGGCACCACTTTAACACCTGAAGCTGTAGCAAAACCGTTATAATTGGCATAAAATGGCTCGGGTATGATAATTTCGTCATCGGCATCTAAAATACTACCCATGGCAAATAACAAGGCCTCAGACCCTCCGGTTGTTACCACAATGTCAGAGCTTGATACGCCTAAACCAATGCTTTGATACTGCTGGGCTAATTTTTCTCTGTAGCTTAAAAACCCTGCAGAATGACTATATTCTAAAACTTTTAAGTCGGCATTTTTTACCGCATCTAGGGCTACTTGGGGCGAAGCAATGTCTGGCTGACCAATGTTTAAATGATAAACTTTGGTGCCATTTGCTTTGGCTTTTTCGGCATAGGGCACTAACTTTCTGATAGGTGATTCTGGCATCAATAGCCCTTTAGTAGAAATTTTTGGCATGTTTGAATTTTTTTGCAAAATTGCAGTTTTTAAATTAAATTTTAAATAAACATCTCATAATTTTAAAAAAAGAATTTTTTTTGAGCACCTTAACAATAAATCAAGTTGATTTCATTTAAATTGGTTCAAAAAATTGTGCGACTTTTTAGTATCTTGTTTTTATTATGTTTTATTGGGTATAGCCAAAATGGCTTGTTGATGCCTGAGCATAAAAAATCTTATGTTATAAGCTTTCAGCACCTTTCAAACCTCATTGTTTTAAAAATAAAATTGAATGATATCCCCATGAATTTTATTTTAGATTCTGGTGTTAGTACCTCTGTTTTGTTTAGTTTGGAGGCAGTTGACTCTGTGAAATTAAAAAATGTTGAAACTGTTTCTTTAAAAGGATTGGGACAAGAAGAAGCTGTAGCAGCCTATCTTAGTAAAGATAACATCATTGAAATAGGTAAATACAAAGATGAAAATCATCCGATGTATATTTTGTTAGATGATTCAATTAATTTAAGTTCAAAACTAGGGATTCCCATCAATGGAGTCATAGGGTATAGTTTTTTTCAGAATTATTTGGTAAATATTAATTATGTTAACCATAAAATTAAGCTTTACAATACCAATTTTTTTAAAGAAAAACGACTTAAAAAGTATGATAAAAACGCGTTGAAGTTTTTTGCTGATAAACCATTTTTGTTAACAGATTTAAGCATTAATAACCAATTAAAACAAGGGTTGATGCTTCTTGATACCGGAAATTCTGATGGTTTTTGGCATTTTGATAACACCTCAATTAATACAGAAAACTGCATCAATGATTATTTAGGGAGGGGGTTTAGTGGCGATATATATGGGAGTCGATGCAGATTTGAACAACTTCAAATTAATGATTACTTCATCAAGAAACCCTTAGTTGTGAAGCCTGACAGCTTGTCGCTTAAAAACGTAATATTAAATAAAAATCGCATTGGCTCTTTGGGCGGGGAGTATCTAAAACGTTTTCATGTGGTTTTTGATTATCAAAACAAGCAAGTTTATTTTAAAAAAAACAAAAATTTTAAAAATAAATTTGACTATAACATGTCTGGCATCACGGTAATTCAGAATGGCAAAGAGTTATTGCAAACCTCAGTAAGCGGGATTAATAATGTACTTATAGCCAAGGATTATAACGTAGCGAAAGCTGCAGCAGCCTTTGATTTCAAGTATGTGCCAGTATTTGAAATTCTACATGTGAGTAAAGATTCAGAAGCTTTCAAAAAAGGGATTAGACCAAATGATAAACTTATCAGCATCAATGGTATAAAAGTATACAACCTTACAATTCAAAAAATAAATGACCTCTTGAAAACTGGCGATGGTAAAAAATTAACTTTGGAGGTTATTTCAAACAAGCGTGTGTTGAATACCAAGATAATATTAAAAAAAATTATCTGACAAACTATTTTAATTTATAGAAAATTAATTAATAGTCCTCTTTTACGTTGAGTTTACTCAAATATTCTAATTGAAAAATACTACAAGAGCTGGCAGTCCAAATTTATAGGATGTTTTGCCTATATTGATGCTGATAAATAAAAGAATAGAACCAATTAAAAGAATATTTTCTGTAGTTAAATTCAAGTGTTTTTTCAGAGTGAGTTAAATGGTGAAAAAGTGATTTATTTACAAAGTGCTAAACAAAAAATAACTATAGTCTATCATCCCAATATATTTGCCATTTTCCTCCACCGGAGCAAATTTGATGTTGGCATTGTACATCAATCTGGGCACGTATTTGATGTTAAGATGTGAGGGAATTGAAATCACGGGCTTGGTCATTATTTCATAAACGCTTACTTCGTCTAAAGTTTTGTTTGGGATGATGACTCCTCTAATGATGTCTGAAATCGTAACAATACCATTGGCATCGGCTTCATTTCGTTTTTGAATAATCAAAACATGCACTTTGTTTTTTTTCATTTTTTCGATGGCTTGTCTGATACTTGCCAATCCGTCTATATAAAATAACTGATCTGAGGCAATGTCTTTGGCGGTTTTATAAGCTTCCATATTCTTAAATTTTAAAGTTATAATTGTTCTGTACTTAAATTTTGTCTTATTCTTTTAATTTGCTTGTCTAAACCCGCTACTTTATCAATAGACAAGGCTATCACAATACCATTACCGGGCGTTTCTAAATCGCAGGCTTCCTTGAGGCCATCTATCACCGAGTTTACGCAGTGATCTTCTACTACAAACAAAATGATATTGGTACGATCTTCTATAGACATCCCCAAAAAAGTTGAGGGTTCTATGCCACTACCTTTACCATTTAAAATCACATCTCCAGTAGCTCCGCAAGATTTTGCAGCGGCTACAGCTTTTTCTGTTTGATCTGGATTTACAAAACAAACTACTAATTTGAATTTCATATCACTGTTTTTTAAATTTTGACAAATATTTGATAAAATCTTTAAACTGCACATAACCTAATACCGTAATAATAGGAAACATGCACACCAAGGCAATTAAGCCAAAACCATCGAGGGCAGCATTTCTTCCGGGTATTACAGTGGCCAAACCTAAACCTAAGGCTGCTACTATGGGCACCGTTACGGTAGAGGTGGTAACCCCCCCTGAATCATAAGCCAAAGCCACCATGTCTTTTTTTACAAAGATGGTTTGAATGATGATGATTATATAACAAACAATTAAATAATTTAGTAAAGAAATCCCAATGATAATTCTGTGAACACCTAAAAACAGAGCTAAACCTGCACCAAATGCCACCACAACCCGAAGTGTTGTTTCGTTTAATGTGCCCCCTGTTACTTCGTTAACTTTAATGGCTACAGCCTTTAGAGAAGGCTCTGCCAAAGTAGTGGCAAAGCCGATCATGCCGGCAAATAAATATATCCAATAATAAGCTTGCCAATCTGTGGTTGGTCCGCTGTAATGTTTTGATATAAAATCAATATCAGATAATTGTTTGGCCATCATTTCGCCTACAGGAAACAAGGCTTGCTCTAAACCCATTAAGAAAAAAGTGAGTCCAAAAATTACAAACACCACTCCTAAAACAACTTTTTTCAGGTTTGGAATACTTTTTTTTATCACCACCACCTGAAAAAAAGCAATGAGCAACACGATGGGGGTTACGTCTAAAATAGTGGATAAAAAAGTATCGAATAGTTTGTATAGCATTGGCTTAAAATATTATCATTCCATAGATTAATACAAAAATCATAGGAAAAAAGGAGGCAAAGGCAATTAAGCCAAACCCATCGGTGAGGGGGCTACGGCCTTTAATTACTGTAGCCAATCCAACCCCTAGGGCGGTTACTAGCGGGACAGTGATGGTAGAGGTTGTTACCCCACCAGCATCATAAGCAATACCAATAATTTGCTCTGGAGCAAAAAGAGTCATCACAATTACTACCACATATCCACCTGCAATTAAATAATAAATGGGCCATCCTTTGATGATTCTTAAGATGCCAAGCAAAATGGCTAAACCAACGGCTACAGCTACCGATAATCTAAGCCCCAGGGTATAACTGCTTTCAAAATTTTTGTCGATTAACTGAGCGTCAACAGCTATTTTGCCTGCTTCTTTGGCAACAGCTATCAAAGCTGGCTCTGCAATGGTGGTAGAAAATCCGAGTAAAAAAGCAAATAACAACAACCAAAACAAACTCCCTTTTTTGACCAAGGCATACGATAAATTTTCTCCAATAGGGAAAAGGCCAATTTCTAAGCCTTCAATAAAAAGCATCAGTCCTAATACCACAAACAATAATCCGATAATGACCCCTAATAAATCTGGAAATGGTTGTCTTAACACCAATAATTGAAAAAACGACACCACCAAAATAATGGGTACCAAGTCTAAAAAAGAGACTTTTAATTTATTTAATATGATAAATAATAATTTCACAAATTTTAAATACCTGTATAGTTTAGAGGGGTTATTTGTCTTAATTCAAGCTTAATAGACTCCTCTACCTGAAGTTCTTCTATAAAATTGGCAATGCTTTGGGCATTAATTTTTTGATTGGTTCTTGTTAAAGACTTTAAGGCCTCATAAGGGTTAGGATACTGCTCTCTTCTCAAAATAGTTTGAATGGCTTCTGCCACCACAGCCCAGTTGTCTTCTAAATCTTGATTAATTTTTTGTTCGTTTAGCAACAGTTTTTCAAGGCCTTTGAGGGTAGATTCTAGGGCTATGAGCATGTGGGCAAAGGGTACCCCTAAATTTCTAAGCACCGTGCTATCGGTTAAATCTCTTTGCAGTCTAGATATTGGCAATTTGGCAGCTAGGTGCTCAAACAAGGCATTGGCGACGCCTAAGTTGCCTTCAGAATTTTCAAAATCTATGGGGTTAACTTTGTGGGGCATGGCACTAGAGCCAATTTCACCTGCTTTGATTTTTTGTTTAAAATAATCCATCGAAATGTACGTCCACACATCCCGATTAAAGTCAATTAAAATATTGTTGATGCGTTTCATACCATCACAAAGTGCAGCCAAATGATCATAGTGCTCTATTTGGGTGGTAGGAAAAGAGTAATGTAGATGCAAGGTGTCTTGCACAAACTTCTCTCCAAACTGCTGCCAATCAACATCCGGAAAAGCCACTTTGTGGGCATTAAAATTACCAGTGGCACCCCCAAATTTGGCTGCAAACGGAATTTGCAAACATTGGTTGAGTTGCTGAGTAAACCTGGCTACAAACACCTGCAATTCTTTGCCTAATCGGGTAGGAGAGGCAGGCTGACCATGGGTTTTGGCTAACATGGGTATGTTTTGCCATTGCTGGGCCAAATCATTTAGTTTAGTTGCCAATTCATTAATTTTAGGATAAATAACTCCTTGCATGGCATCTTTCAGACTCCACGGAATGGCTGTGTTGTTGATGTCTTGAGAAGTAAGACCAAAATGGATGTATTCTTTGCTATCACCCAAATTTAAATCTTCAAATTTTTGCTTGATAAAATATTCAACCGCTTTCACATCGTGATTGGTTATTTTTTCAATGTCTTTAATCATCTTGGCATCTTGTTCGCAAAAATCGGTGCCAATTTTTCTGATTTTTTTTAAAGTATCTTCAGAGAGTTTAGGGAAGTGTTTTAAATCTAATGCATTCAAAGCTTCAAAATAAGCCAATTCTACCAATACTCTATATTTGATAAGGGCATATTCCGAAAAAAAGTTAACTAAAGGTTGTGTTTTAGAATGGTATCTTCCGTCTATTGGGCTGATATTGAGTAACGACATAGGGTAAATTTGATTTGATTTGCAAATTTAGTAAAACAAAAGATTTTATTGTTACAACTGCCTTATTAATTTCGGGATGATTTTGTATTATTGCATCGCTATGAAAAACTTAAATTTTATAAAAACCAATCAATATTTATTACTATATGGATTTTTGCTGTCCTTTTTTTCAAGCTTCGGACAAACGTTTTTAATATCTTTGTACTTGCCGAGTATTCAAGAAAATTTTGATTTGTCCGACGGATACTTTAGTACCATATATGCAAGTGCAACTATTTTTTCTGCATTAGTTTTAAGCTGGTTAGGGCGTTTTATTGACAAAGTTCATATCATAAAATTCACCATTTTTGTCATGATTGGTTTGATGGTAAGTTTAATTTTGTTTTCTCAAGCATATCATCTATTAATTTTATTTTTGGCTTTTTTTGGGGTCAGATTGTTTGGTCAGGGACTGCTTACCCATACAGCCATTACGTCCATGGCCAGGTTTTTTGAACTCAACCGGGGCAAGGCGATAAGTTTGGCCGCTTTGGGACACCCCGGAGGTGAGTTGATATTACCTTTTTTGGTGGTTTCTCTGATTTATACTTTTGGATGGCGATACACAGCATTAATGACCTCTATTTTAGTTTTACTAAGTATTCCTTTACTAATTTATTTGCTAAGAAAAAACATCAACTTTAAACAGCTCAGAAAATACATTCCTCAACGGTTCACTTCAGAAGAAACATTGCAAGCCAAACCGCTAAAAATCATTAAATCGAAAGCCTTTTTGATAATAATACCCAGCAATATTGTCTCAGCCAGTTTTGGCACTGGTTTTTTGTTGTTTAAGCTCAAATTGGGACTTACCTTTGGATGGAGTCCCACCTCTATAGCGGTTGGGTTTATGGCCTATGCTTTTGGTAATGCCTTGGCTAACTTACTGGGGGGGTACATGGCAGATAAATTTTCTGGCAAACAATTATTTCCACTCTATTTATTACCCTCAGTCATTGGTTTTATAGGATTGATGTTTTTTGATGATTTTTGGGTTTATCTTCTATTGGTTGGGAGCATTGGTTTGACCAATGGTTTTGGAGGAACCATCAAAAACGTAGCGCTTGCAGAAATATATGGCACCAAAATAATAGGCTCAGTGAGAAGCTTGTTTGTAACAATAACCGTATTTTCAACAGCCTTGGGTCCGTTGATCTTCGGATTTTTACTCGATTACCAGTACAGTTTTCAGCAAATTGCCCTATTGTCTGTAATAGTGTATATTTTAATGACTATGAATTCAATCAGAATTTTAAAAAAATAAGTAAATTTAATCCCATCATTAAATTAAGTCATATAAAAAAAATTATGCTTTTCTTACTAATCTTAAATTCAATGTTGATAGCTCAGCCTAACGATGTATGCAGTAAAAAAAAGTCAGAGGCCTATCAAGAATCGCTTAATTTGTTTTATCAAAACAAAGAAAAATCACCTCTTAAAGCCAAAGATTTAGAAAGTTTTAAAGGTTTAAGTTTTTTTGATGTTGATATGACCTTTTGTGTAAAAGCCAAACTCATCAAAACCCCAAATGCCATACCGTTTGAAATGCCTACCACAACCCAACGCAAACCTATGTATGTGCAATACGGCACTTTGTATTTTGAAATTAATGGCATTGCCTTTCAATTGCAAGCTTATCAACAATTTGCTCTCAACAATCCCATCAAAAGCACCAAGTTATTTGTACCCTTCACAGACTTAACCTCTGGGGAAGAAAGCTATGGTGGTGGCAGGTATCTTGATGTAGACATCCCAGAAGGTGATTATCTCTATGTAAACTTCAACCAATGTTATAATCCGTATTGTGCCTATAACGAAGCCTATTCATGCCCTTTAACACCTGCAGTAAATCATTTAGAGTTAGCAGTTAAAGCAGGCGTGAAGAAGTTTAAAGACTGATTAAAATGATTTTATGATTGTATCGATTTGTGGGCTTTTGTAACTTTTGCCTTATTGTCTTAAAGCGATAAAAACTAAAGCAGTAGAAAAGGCATCACCCAAGGCTGTATGACGGCCCAAGGGTTTTAGTTGACAATGTTTTAGTAAATCATCTAGATTGATGTGTTGCTCTTGTGACCAGTGTTGTTGTTTTTTGAATATTTTTTCAGTATCTAAAACATTGTTTTTTAATTTATTGAGTCTGTTGTTTAAAAGTAATTGATTAATTATTTTGATGTCAAAATCTACATGATGTCCAACCAAAGTGGCATTGCCGATGTAGTCTAAAAATGCTTCAATAAAGCTTGTTTCATCTGTAGTTTCCACTGAAGGCACTATGCCATGTATTGGAATAGCATCAAAAGATTTGAAATCTCTCTTAAGTTGCCATTCTTTGCAAGAGTCTAGCTTAATTTGATGGTCATTAATCTTAACTACCCCCACCGATAAAATTTGATCATTTTTGTAATCAAGTCCAGTTGTTTCTATGTCAATTACCACAAAATCAGTTGTTTTTTCTTGTTGTTTACGATTGTAAACATGCCAAAATTCAGGATATTTCTTTTGTTTAAAAAACCACATCTTAATTCAAATAATTTAATTGCAGTCGGTTGGTGACTAATTGCTTAAGTGACTCAATGGTTTTGGTAGCATTTTTAATAATCATCAATTCAGATTTGGTAAGTTTAGATAAGTCTAAATACCTGCCAGAATTTTGATGTATAAAACCAAAAGCGGTTCGCAAATACAATACTTGTACAAACAAATTTTTAGCTTGTTCAAACAAAGTTCCGTTTTCAGGTTCATGTATTGCCATAAAATCATAGCGAAGTGCGGTGTTAACGATATCTAGGCGTTGATTGTGCAATACGAGTATTCTGGCCAAATCAATCAACGGCATGAGAATTCTTTTTTTGAGGTCGAATAAATTTTCGTGGGGTGGCTCTTTCTCTAAAACAAAAGATTTAAAAAAACTAAGGGCAGGAGCTGAATTAATAGCTTCTTTACCTAAATAGGCTACAAATAAATTGTTTTTAATCAATTGATTTTCAATTGATATAATTAAATCATCTATGAGTTTACTTTTACCATATATAAAGCCAATATCAAAATATATTTGAGCCATCAAAACGCTATCTTCTGAGGGTTTAAGTATCCAATCGGCATAGGTTGATTGCCATTCAGAGAGACTTTGGCACCATTTGTCTTGATTGGCCATCATGAGGGCGGGACATGCCTCATAGCCAAAATCAACCAGAGTAGTTACAATTTTATCTGCCAAGGCCAAAAAGTGTGTTTTGTTTTCTGAACTATCAAGGTCATACACCAAAGCGTGGTCTTGGTCTGTTAACAACATTTGTTCTTGTCGGCCCTGACTCCCTACCATGAAAAATGCAAAATCACAAGGGGAGGGGTTAGGCATTGATTTTATTGAGAATTCTACAATTTTTGAAAACAACGCTTGTTGCAACAAACTATAAACTTTGAGTGATTTATAAAATAGCTCAATATCGTTAGATTTATTTTTAGCAAATGTTTGGATGTTTTGATGAACTAATTTTAATTCTTCAATAGTTTGACAACGTTTGATTCCTTTAAGGAGTTCAGAGGGGCTGTTTTGGTACATCACCAACAAGTCTTTGCTCGATATAATGCCATTAACTTCAGATTGGTTGCTGCCATCTTTGGTAACCACTAAATGATTGATACCTTGTTTAATCATCATTAATTGAGCCTCAGATACGGTTGCCTGTGGGTGTATGGTACAAACCGGACTACTTGCAATGAGCATTACATTGTCTTTAAAATTTGATTGACCAAAAGCAATCATTTTTCTAAAATCCTTATCCGTTACTATGCCTAAAGGGTGTTTAGCATTGTTTACAATAATCACCGAACCAACTTTGTTTTCTTGCATCAATTGGGCAGCTTGAGCAATGGTATTTTTATAATTTGTGTATACAAATAATGAGTTGAATTTTATTATATCATCATAAAAATATTTTGGCTGCAACAAATTATTGGGTTCATGAGACAATCTTTCTTGCGATTGCAAGGCCAGTGTCTCTAAAAAGAATTGATTGATTTGAGGGTAATCAACAAATAAGTTTTTAAATGCTGCATAAGGAATACCTAAAACCACCGTGGGCTTAGTAGCTTTAGCATTCAAGAGATAAGACTTGTTTACCAATAGTGGTCTGATGCCAAAAATATCACCAATTTCGAGGCTATCTATAATGTTCTCGTTTTTGTCTGCTAGGGTAGTTAGGATGATATTGCCTTCAAATAACACATAAAAATAGGCGTGTGGCTCGTCATTAATTTTAAAAAGGTATTGTTTTGAGTCCACATAGATAACAGCAATATGATCAACAATTTTGTCTAAATCAGTTTTATTCAATACATCAAACGGCTGATGCTGTTTTAAGAAATATTGAATTCTGTCATGTATGAGGTTTGACATCTTTAATTTTTATTAAATATAATAACAAATTTTGAAACAGATTTTAAATAACATCCAAAATATGCTAAGAAGGTATAGAAGTTATTGTAGTTCATAGAATGTTATAACCGACTGGGTTTTGGATTTGGTTTGTAAACCAGGCAATAAATAAACGTCTAACTACAATCGAAAGTTAAGTGTTAATTATCAGAAACCTCGCTAAGGTATAAGACCTATAGTCAAGTGATTGGTGTATATTAAAAAACTCTATTTTACATAATATAAATTATCATTCAAAATAAGTTATTGCAAAATTCATACATAATCTATAAAAAATTTGTTCATATTGTTTTGGTAACTATATTTAGTTTTACACCAAATTCTTATTTAGCAAAAATAAACAATTTATCTAGTATAGCTGATTTTCTAAGCTTGGCGTCATCATGCTCATGGAAAACATACTTTGCATCATAAGTTGTTAATCCGAACCAAGTGGTAAAATATCTAAAAGTTCTGTGGTTATAACAACTTCTAAAATTTGATTCCGCTGAATTATAACCATCTTCAAATAAATCTAAGAAATTATAAAAAACCGCTAAATATTTATCTGCATAAAAACTTAATTCTCTGTATTGGTCACCGTATTTTTTGAGTAAGTAAATTGTAAACAAGCCACCATATTGGCCAACGGGTTCATCTACATGACCATCATGATAGCCCCAATTATAATTTTTAAAAAAAATAAAAAAAATCGATTTAAACAATTCAACCCTATTTTCTATCTCTAAATGTTTTTCGCCTTGTTTGGTAAGTAATAATTTGCCCTTACTTTTCTTCGTAAAACTTGAAATCTCACAAACTATTCTGGCTGTTCTTATAGAAAATAAATAATCTTCGTTATAAAGTTTATACATCCCAGATTCTATGGTATATTCTTCAATAAACTTATGGGCATATAATTCTGTTAATACTTTTTTGGTTAATGACCCAAGCGGTGTTAATTTTACAAATCCATCCCGTTTGATGATTTTGAGCAAAGCTTCACACAGTCTGAAAAAAGGAATCTTATCGAGGATTTCAAAACTAATATGGGGGTTTAATTGAATGTATGATTCTTCTTGAAACGCATGATGAATTAGTCCGAAAACCTGGTTTGGCGAGAGCCCACTAAGTTTTTCTTGCGGAGCATTATTGTATTTAAATATTTCTTCATCAGTAAAATCGCCAGTCATGTCAGTGCAGTTAATTGGTTGTGAGTTAAAATAATGAGCATTACCCCATAATATGATACCCCCCGTCTATGTGTCGAATTTCTCCGGTGATGCGGGCCTCTGGCCTAAATAAATTGACCACATCATAAGCCAAATCTTCAGGCAAGGCATTGCCTAGCGGACTCATTTTATCGGCATAGTCAACGTCTTTTTCTTCTAAGGTGGCATTGCCTGCTTTGCTGCCCATATAGGGCGAAAATCTTACGCAATTTACGCGTGTACCGTTTTTTCTGCCGAGTTCATCGGCTAATTCTATGGTGATGCGCTCTAAGGCCGATTTGGCAATGCTGATGTTTCTATACGGATGAAAAGTTACTTTTTCGGCAGCAATATAACTGATTGAGCAAATAGACGATCCCGGATTAAGAATGTTAAAATCACTAAGTTTTTTGGTAATTTTTATCAACGAATAAGCCGAAACTTCCATGGTTTCACAAAATTCTTGCAGTGTGACTTCCAAAAGCGGTTTCACTACCTTCTGACGGATGGTTTTATCCATGGCTATGGCATGCAAAAAGCCATCAAAGCTAATGCCTTTGGCTTGCATCAGAGCACAAAAATCATCCATGCTACCATATAAAGTTACATCCATCACAGCAGTGAGCGTCTCTGCCCCTAATTCTTGATGCACACAGTCTTGAAAATCTTTATAAGTATTGTCTAAAAATTGCTTGGCTTTGTCTGACAAATGCTCATGGTGCTGACTCACTCCTAATCCTGTGCATACCACATGCCCACCAAATTCAACCACTTTTTTGGCCACATACATGGCAAGCGAATGTTTGTCGGCTATACCGGTAATTAAAAAATATTTTCCTTTTAGCATCATTGTTCTAGTTTTAAAATTTGTAAACAGCTGTTCCCCAGGTCATCCCCGCACCTACAGCGGCAAAAAGTAAATATTTGGCTCCGTCTAGTTTGCCTTGTTCAAAGGCTTCGTCTAGTGCAATCGGAATGGTGCCGCCAGAGGTGTTGGCATATTTATCCATGTTGGTCATCACCTTTTCAAAAGGCAAGCCTATTTGTTGAGCAATCGACTTTAGAATCCCAATACTTGGTTGATGAGGCACCAACAAATCGATATCGTCTACAGTTAAATTATTTTTTTGCAATAACGCTCTAATGGCATTTGGCACCAATCCGGTAGCTCCATTATAAATGGCTTTGCCATCCATATAAAAGTAGGTTTTGGAGTTTACATCTTCTGGGTTTTTATTTTCAATCGTAAAATGATTGGCTCCACTCCCATCCGAAAATAAATTAAAATCTACAAAGCCCTTGTCCTCGTTGGTAGCACTTAACACCATGGCTCCTGCCCCATCGCCAAAAAATACCGAGTCTCTTCTCTCCCAGTCAATAACTTTTGAAAACGTGTCTGAACCTATCACCAACACATGTTTGTAGGTGCCATTTTTTATAAATTGATAACCTACAGACATGGCAAACATAGCTCCTGAGCACACAGCCGACAAATCAAATGCCACCGCTTTGTGTGCCTTCAGTTTTTCTTGCACAAAACAGGCACAAGAAGGGGCTTGCTTATCGGGTGTAGAGGTAGCCACTATGATCAATTCGATGTCTTTTGCATTCACTTGGGCATCTTCTAAGGCTCTTTTGGCCGCTTTGGTAGCCAAATCGCTGCTGAGTTCGTTGGTAACAACCCGCCGCTCTCTGATGCCCAAATTGTTGTAAATCCATTCATCTGAAGAGCCTACTTTTTCAAAAAATTTATTGTGCAATACTTTTTCAGGTACATAAGATCCCGTACCTTTTATAATTACATTTATCATTTATCATATTTTAAGCCCCAATATTAAAACATATTTAATATTTAAGCAAATAATTTGAATGAAATGTAGACTTCGAGAACATTACATATCAATACTGCAAACAGCAAGGTTACTTTCATTATTCTTTAAATTATTGATTATGAAACCCTCGCTGTTTTTTTTACAGAAAAATTTGCTTTTATGATCTCAATTTTTATCAAAAAAAATCTCCCTTTCTTAAACTAAAAAAGGGAGACAATTTATCCGTTAAAATTCACTAAATGTGCAAAGCTCTGTTTTCAGTTGCAGCCAAAGCTGCTTCTTTGGTGGCTTCTGCAAAGGTTGGGTGGGCATGGCTCATACGAGCAATGTCTTCGGCACTGGCTTTGTATTCCATGGCTGTTACGGCTTGGGCAATTAAATCGGCACATCTGGGGCCAATCATATGCACACCCAATACCTCATCTGTTTTGGCATCGGCCAAAATTTTCACAAATCCATCGGTGTCGCCACCAGCTCTCGCTCTACCAAGGGCTTTAAACGGAAAACTACCTGTTTTATATTCAATGCCAGCTTCTTTGAGTTGTTCTTCGGTTTTGCCCACAGCAGCTACCTCAGGCCAAGTGTAAACCACACCCGGAATTAAGTTATAATCAATGTGTGGTTTTTGTCCGGCCAAATATTCTGCCACCAACACACCTTCTTCTTCTGCTTTGTGAGCCAGCATCGCTCCTCTCACTACATCGCCAATGGCATAAATGTTTGGCACATTGGTTTGCAAATGATCATTCACGGCTATTTGCCAGTGGTCTGATAGATTCACGCCTGCTTTTTCGGCTTGCAATCCATCGGTATAAGCTCTTCTGCCTACCGAAACCAAGCAGTAATCGCCTTCAAACGATACAACATCTCCTTTGGCATTAGTGGCTTCAATCAATACTTGTTTGCCTTTGCGTTCCACTTTTTTCACTTGGTGAGACGTATAAAACTTCATGCCTTGCTTTTTCAATACTTTGGTCAATTCTTTGCTCAATGCACCATCCATACCCGGAATAATACGGTCTAAATATTCTATTACCGATACCTGAGCTCCAAGCCTTAAATAAACTTGACCCAATTCGATACCAATCACACCTCCACCAATAATTACCAAATGCTTAGGTATTTCGGGGAGTTTTAGGGCTTCTGTAGACGTTATGATGCGTTCTTTATCTAGTGTAATAAAAGGCAAGGTACTTGGTTTAGAACCCGTAGCAATAATTGTATATTTAGATTCAATTACTTCCTTTGAGCCATCTGCTTTGTTCACCGCCACATGCGTAGCATCTTCAAAACTTCCCAAGCCATGAAATACGGTAATCTTGTTTTTATCCATCAAATACTTAATCCCTCCCGTGGTTTGATCTACAACAGCTTGTTTACGGGCTATCATTTTTTGCAAATCTACCTTGGGGCTATCAACCAAAATGCCATGCTCTTCAAAATGAGCCACCGCATCATGGTAATGATGACTACTGGCCAACATCGCCTTAGAAGGAATACACCCCACATTGAGGCAAGTACCCCCCAAAACATCATATTTTTCTATAATAGCGGTTTTCATCCCCAACTGAGCACATCTAATAGCAGCCACATAGCCACCTGGCCCAGAACCAATTATCGTTACATCAAATGAATTCATATCTTAATATTTTTATTTACAAATTTACAAGTTTTTTTTAGAAGCTCATCGCGTCTTCCGTTTTAGTTGTTTTGTCTAGTTAAAGTTTTTATAACCAAGCAAAGAGCTTCCGCTGGTCGCTTTTGCTTGTAACAAAAACTAATTAACTAGCCTGCAACAAGCTATCACTACAGCCACGGCTAGGGCATCACACATTAAATCTAAAGTGCATCACATCTCCATCTTTCACAATATATTCCTTGCCTTCCACACGCAATTTGCCGGCTTCTTTCACTTTGGCTTCTGAGCCATAATGGGCATAATCATCAAACGAAATTACTTCGGCTCTAATAAACCCTTTTTCAAAATCTGAGTGAATTACACCAGCCGCTTTGGGTGCTGTGTCCCCTACTTTGATGGTCCATGCTCGCACTTCCTTAACACCTGCCGTAAAATAGGTTTGTAAGTCTAACAAGCTGTAAGCTGACCTAATTAATTTAGAAACCCCAGCTTCTTCTAATCCTAAATCTTCCAAAAACATTTGTCGTTCCTCAAAGGTTTCTAGCTCGGTGATATCGGCCTCGGTGCCCACGGCTAAGACTAATATTTCGGCCTCTTCATCTTTAATAAGTTCTTTGACTTGCTCCACATAAGCGTTGCCGTTTTTGGCACTGCCCTCATCTACGTTACACACATACATCACGGGCTTGCTGGTAATTAACTGAAAAGACTTTAGCAACTCTTCTTCCTCTTGGTTTTTTGGTTTTACCACCCTGGCTGATTGGGCAGACAACAACACCTCGTGAATTCTGGTGAGCAAATCAAACTCTGCTTGGGTTTCTTTCTGACCGGTTTTGGCTAATTTCTTAGCTTTATCTAACCGTTTTTCAACGGTTTCTAGGTCTTTTAATTGCAATTCAATGTCTATGATTTCTTTGTCGCGTTTTGGGTTCACACTGCCTTCCACATGTATAATGTTGTCATTGTCGAAGCATCTCAACACATGCAAAATAGCATTACACTCTCTGATGTTACCCAAAAACTGATTACCTAAGCCCTCCCCTTTGCTGGCTCCTTTTACCAAACCGGCTATGTCTACAATTTCAACGGTGGCGGGAACCACTTTTTCCGGATTCACCAAAGTTTCTAATACTTCTAAACGCTTATCGGGTACATTAACTACGCCAATGTTGGGCTCAATGGTGCAAAACGGAAAGTTAGCACTTTGGGCTTTGGCATTAGATAAACAATTAAATAAAGTTGATTTTCCTACATTCGGTAATCCTACGATGCCTGCTTTCATGAATTTTTTTTTAAGAAAGTGCAAATATAGGTTTAAACGGCATTGATTTGCAAGAAATTTAAGAACTGTTTTTGATCCTAAAGATCATACAATAAGACTTTAGTTTTACTGAATTTTTTTATTTTATAAGAATTGATGTATTTTTATGAAATTAAAGTGTAAAATGGAATTTTTAAAATCATATCAAAAAGACATTTTGATGTTGTGTAAAGCACATAAAGTTAAATCTCTTTATGCGTTTGGCTTTGTATTAACTAATAAATTTAATCAAAATAGCGATATTGATTTAATAGTTGATTTTGAACCAATGGATGTATTAGATTATGGAGACAATTATTTTGATTTAAAATTATCGCTTGTGGATATTTTAAAAAGAAAGATTGATTTGTTAGAAGATTGGGCCACCAAAAATCAATACTTTAGAAAAACATTAAACGACAATAAAGTTTTAATATATGGATGATAATATTAAATCATGGCTTTATGACATTCTAAATTCAATCAATGAAATTGAAAGTTATTTTGCTGAAACTACATAAATGTTTAAAAATTCTCAAAATGATTTAAGGACAAAAAGTGCCATTGAAAGAAATATTGAAATCATAGGCGAAGCAATGAATCGTATTTTAAAACAAAATTGTAACATTAATATATCTAACATAAGAAAAATTGTTGATGTAATAAGAAATAGAATAATTCATGGATAAGACTTAGTTTCTGATGATGTTATTTGGGGAATTATTATCAAAAATTTACCTGTTTTGCAAAAAGAAGTTGAAAAACTATTAAACGAATATAAGTTTTATCAAACTCTAATTTTTTGAACTTATTTACATCAAAACAGACGATAATTATCGTTTGCCTTCATGACTTTTTGGGCTTTTAATTCTACTTGGTTCGGATATTCAAATTTTTTGACGTCCTCCCCTCCCAACCATACATCAAAATCTTGGGGTTTTATTACAACAGGCATTCTTTTTTTGGTGTTGTGTATCTCACACATCAAGTCATTGGCCTGGGTGGTTAAGATGCTAACGGTTTTAATGGTTTTTTGCTCATAGTTGTCTTCATAAAAGGCATAAATGCCTCCCATCGCAAAAAGACGATGTTGAGAAGTGATAAAATAGGCCTGCTTGTGGGTGCCTTTGCTGTTTAGCCATTGCCATTCATAAAACCCATCTGCCAGTATCAAACAACGGTTTTGGGTATAATCCATAAAACTTGGTTTGTCTTGCAAGGTTTCTATCCTGGCATTGAGGGTGTTTTTTGCAAAACTTTTGTCTGTTGCAAAACTTGGCATCAAGCCCCATTGAGCCAGTTCAATTTTTTTCTGATCATGTGCAACAATAGGTACTTGCGGATGAGCAAACCCATTCACATAAGTAACCGGCTCAATATGAACTCCTTGAGACAGCGGTATTTTGTATTGCTTCTCAAGTTCTAGGCCGTTTTTGGTTTGCTTGTAGTGAAAACACATGAATTTTTAGATAATTTTAATTTCCTTACCACAAATTTACCTTATTTTTATGAAATTATTTTTAATTATTTATGGACATCAAATTTAACCAAAACGAAGATCACAATAAATTATTAGTTTCTGAACTCAAACAAAAATTGGCCAAAGTTAAACTTGGAGGCGGCCAAAAACGCATCGACAAACAACACAGCCAAGGCAAACTAACCGCCCGTGAACGCATCAACTATTTGTTAGACAACAATACCAACAACATCGAAATTGGAGCGTTTGTAGGTGAAGGCATGTATGCAGAGCATGGGGGTTGCCCTAGTGGTGGTGTGGTGGTAAAAATTGGTTATGTGTCTGGCAAACAATGTATCGTGGTGGCCAACGATGCTACGGTGAAAGCTGGGGCATGGTTTCCGATTACCGCCAAAAAGAACCTCCGAGCCCAAGAAATTGCTATCGAAAATCGTTTGCCTATCATCTATCTGGTAGATTCGGCAGGTGTTTATTTGCCCTTGCAAGACGAAATATTTCCAGACAAAGAACATTTTGGTCGCATTTTTAGAAACAATGCTGTGATGAGTAGCATGGGGATAACACAAATAGCTGCCGTGATGGGAAGTTGCGTGGCAGGCGGAGCTTATTTGCCCATCATGAGTGATGAAGCATTAATTGTAGACAAAACTGGGAGTATTTTTTTGGCAGGTAGTTATTTGGTTAAGGCTGCCATTGGTGAAAACATAGACAATGAAACTTTGGGTGGTGCCTCTACCCATTGTGAAATATCTGGGGTCACCGACTATAAAGCCAAAGATGATCAGGATGCTTTAGACAGGATAAAGAATCTTATGAGTAAAATAGGCGATTTTAACAAAGCTGGCTATAATCGTGTTGAGCCGAAGAATCCAGCACTAGATCAAAATGAGATTTATGGTCTCTTACCCAAATTACGGAACGAACCGTATAACATGTATGAAATCATCAAACGCTTGGTTGACAATTCTGAGTATGACGAATACAAAGCTGGTTATGGCCAAACCATCACCACCACCTATGCCCGAATTGATGGTTGGGCCGTGGGCATTGTTGCCAACAACCGACAAATAGTGAAAAACAAAAAAGGCGAAGTGCAGTTTGGAGGTGTCATTTATTCAGACAGTGCCGATAAAGCCACAAGATTTATTGCCAATTGCAACCAAAAGAAAATTCCGTTGGTGTTTTTGCAAGATGTGACTGGTTTTATGGTAGGGAGCCAATCTGAACACGGTGGCATCATAAAAGATGGTGCCAAGATGGTGAATGCCGTAGCCAATTCTGTGGTGCCAAAATTCACAGTGGTTGTTGGCAATTCATATGGAGCAGGCAATTATGCTATGTGTGGCAAAGCTTACGACCCCCGGCTGATGATTGCTTGGCCAAGTGCTGAGTTGGCTGTGATGGGAGGATCTCAAGCGGCCAAAGTGCTTATGCAAATAGAAGCAGCTTCCCTCAAAGCCAAAGGCGAAACAGTTAACGAAGCCACAGAACAAGCCTTATACAACAACATTAAATCTCGCTACGATGCCCAAGTATCGCCCTATTATGCAGCGGCAAGATTGTGGACAGATGCCATCATAGATCCGCTAGACACCCGTAAATGGCTCTCGATGGGAATAGAAGCTGCCAATCAGGCACCTATTACTAAAGCTTTTAATTTGGGGGTGATACAGGTTTGAGAAGATTTGACAACTTTTAAAAAGTTGTCAAATCTGTAAATACAACTTTTAAAAAATGAACTTTTTTTATAAAAATTTTATAAATCATTCTTGTATAAATCTTTAATTTCACCAAAAAATATTATGCGACTTTTTATCACTCTTTTCTTATTATCATTACTCACTGCTTGCAAGGCTCAAACCAAATTAAACGATGTTCCTTTGGAAGCTGATCCCAAAGATTACACCATAGAAATTGTAGCCAACAACATCAATATTCCTTGGGGGTTCACCTGGTTGCCCGATGGCAGTATGTTGGTTACTGACCGCTCAGGGGAAATTTATCACATTAAAAATCGTGAAGTTACTACAATCAAAAACGTGCCTAAAGTAGTGGCTCGTGGACAAGGCGGTATGTTAGACATCATAGTCCATCCCAAATATAACGACAACGGGTGGATTTATTTTTGTTTTTCGTCACCTGAGGGCGATGGCAATGCCTCAAACACCGAATTGATGCGGGCCAAATTAGAAAACGGAGCTTTTACCAATATTCAATCTTTATATAAAGCCACACCCTACACCACGAGGGGTCATCATTTTGGGTCTAGAATTGTGTTTGACCAAGCAGGTTATTTATATTTTACCGTTGGCGACCGTGGTAATCATTTTGAGTTGCCACAAGACATTACCAAAGATGGTGGCAAAGTATACAGATTGCATGACGATGGAAGGATACCAGCAGATAACCCGTTTGTGAATTCTGAAAATGCCAAAACAGCAGTGTACTCATTCGGACATCGTAATCCGCAAGGCATGACGGTGCACCCCAAAACTGGGGAGGTTTGGACTCACGAACACGGCCCCAAAGGCGGTGACGAAATCAACATCATCAAAAAAGGAGCCAATTATGGCTGGCCAACCATTTCTTATGGCATCAATTACAATGGCACCATTCTTACCGAAGAAACCCACAGAGATGGCATGGAGCAACCATTGTATTATTGGATTCCCTCTATTGCCCCATCTGGCATGACCTTTGTTTTTGGTAATAAATACCTGCAATGGGAAGGAAATTTGCTGGTGGGCTCCTTGGTTTTTGAATACCTTGAAAGGCTTCATATAGAAAACAACCAAGTAGTAAAACGTGTTAAAATGCTTGATGGCATTGGCAGGGTACGTAACGTGGTGCAAGGGCCAGATGGTTATGTTTACGTTGGGGTTGAAGGCAAAGGCGTTTTGAGAATCAAATCTTTATAACATGAATAAGAGGTTGTTTGCATTGTTTTTTATGGTTGCCTTGTCTTTTGGTCAAGAAGCTAAACTCATGCAAGAAAGCATTAACCGTGGAGCTGAAATTTACGAAGATTTTTGCTTGCATTGTCACTTGCCCGATGGCAAAGGCAATGCCCAAGTGCCACCCTTGGCCAAATCTGATTGGTTAGTAAACAAAAGAACAGCCAGTATTCATGCCATCAAATACGGACAAAGTGGCCCCATAGTGGTGAATGGCAAAAAATATAACAGCAGCATGCCTCCTATGGGCTTAAGCAACCAAGAAGTGTCGGACGTGATGAATTATATCTCGAACAGCTGGGGCAACGTAAACAAAAATCGAGTGTCTGCTCAGGTTGTTGACGCCATAAAACCTTAGTCAGGAAACTGCAATCGGAGACCGAAATGCCATTGAAATGGGAGTCCGGGATAAAAATACCTTGGCAAAGCATTGCCAAATCCTACCGCATTGGGTAATACGCTGGCCGCATATTGGGTATTGAACAAATTATTGATGCCGGTGTTTAAATGAATCCTTGTTTTTTTGAGGTTAAATTGATATTGTGTAAGGATATCAACCACCTGAAATGCTTCGTTAAATAGTGTGTTGCCATCGTTTAACGGCATGCGATCTGTAAATCGGTGGTTAACGCTCAACTCCCATTTTGAGTTAATTTGCCATACCACCCGCATAGAAGTTTGCCATTGGGGCACGGCAGGCAAAAAGTTTCCATCGTGTCTTACCTCAAAATCTAAAAAATCTACAAACCTAAAATCATTGTAGGTAATAGCCCCAAAGAATTTTACACGCTGATGATGATTGATTTTTAGGCGGTATTGTCCCTCCCACTCAACGCCCTGATGCAAGCTGCTGCCCGCATTTCTGCCTTCAAATTGGTCTTCTGCAATTCGTCTGGCCACCAACAATTGATTGACGGGCATGCGATACAAAGCTATTGAACTTTGCCATCGGGTATTTGCACTCTGCCACTTATAACCCAATTCGTAAGACAAGGCTGATTCAGGTAGCAGCGTGTTGTTAAAATTACCTTCCACTGTTAAAGATTCTGATAAAGTAGGCACAGCAAATCCTCTAGAAACAGATCCAAACACATGATGCTGTTGGTTAAAATATTTTGAAATAGCTAGCCTTGGCAAAAAAACATCACCAAAAGAATGATACGTTTTTTCGGGGGCAAGTATTTGATAATTGGAGGTGTTATAGGCCAAGCCAAATTCTGCTTGCCAGTTGTTGTCTGTTTGCCATTGCACTTGCGAAAACAAATGAAGGTAATGTCTGTTTTGTTCGGTATTGGCAAAGGCATCTCCTCGGATGCTTCCTTGGTTAGGAAATTGCTGATACAAATTTCTAAAAAGGGTTAGTTTGTAGTTTTCGCTTATTGCCTCTGTTCCAAAACTAAAATTTAGTTGATGTTGATTCATCGTTAACTTTTTTTGAGCAACTAGTCTTATACCCAAAATGCCTAACTGATCATCAATAATATCAAACGGTCGGGGTTCGTCGCTTACTCTCACTTGCGAAAATAGGGTGTTTTTTAGTTGCCATTCATTGTGAGATTTGTATTCATGGGTAGCACCAACAATCATCCGTTGGTAGGCTTCATAGCCTTGGGCAGCTCGCCAATTACTGGCTGCCAAACTAGGATTGTTGTCAAAATCAATTTGGTTTATAGTGCTTGGAATAAAGGCTTTAACGTCTGTGAGTAAAACTAAAGTTTTAAGATTGTTTTTTTGATTGATAGCCATATCAGATTGCCAATACAACTGACTTCTTCGGAAGTTGCTATTTTCTCTAAACCCTTCTATTGTTTGATGATTGAAGGCTAAAACATTATGCCAGTTTTTTAATTTCAACTTGGCATTGATGCCGGTTCTTTGCAACCCAAATCTGCCAGATTGAGAAAAAAGTGTAACTTGATTGTTTTCAAGTGCTTGGTTGGTTTCAATTCTGATAACTCCACCGGTGCCCGCTCCAAAGGCAGTGCCATTAGGACCTTTAATGATTTCGATGTTTTGGATGTTATTTAAATCAATGTCTTCTAAAATGGTTTCACCTTCGGATGAAGATAAGGGTATTTCATTCAGGTATGCCTTGATTCTGTTGGTGCTAAACTGCGATCGTGCCCCCTGCCCTCTGATGGTGATACGGTTGGTATTCCAGTTACCTTGTTGCATTTGAACCCCAGCCACACTGTTTAGCAATGGGGTAAGCATGGCACCATCCGAACGGTTAAGGTCTGCTTTGCTGATAACAGAAACTGAGAAAGGCGATTTAAAAACCGTTTGATTGATTGGAGAGGCTTTGATGATGACTTCACTAAAAATCAAAGTATCTTGAAGAGTTTGTGCCATAATATGCGTTAAAAAAATTAAATATAGGTAGCAAATAGCAATAATTAACCTTATAAATTTCATGTGTTTAATTGCATTACCCATCCCTACAAATTAGTTAAAGTTATACAAACCTTTGTGCTTTGTAAAAGATGTTTTTTGCAAGTGATGGTTGATATCATGGTTTTTTCAGATATTTTTTTATCACACCGTCAATGATTTCATTAATGTTTTCAGATGTTTTTCTAAAGTAAATCAAACAAAAGTAAATGATACTAAGCAAAACAGATTTTAAAAGGATATTAATAACCGGATGCCAAGCAAAATCCCAAAAATAAAATATTAAAAAGCAAAAGATGATAATCATCAAAGATTCGATGGTTTTGATGGTAAACGGAAACAGTTTCATTTTATAAATCACAAACATCAATTTGACAAAACTGTATAAAAACACCGAAATAAAGGTGGCCAAGCCCACACCAAATAAGCCATAACTTGGTATAAGCAACAAATTTAAGCTCACCGTTAATACGATGAGTCCCAAGCCAATCCACAGCACAAAGGCATAATATTTTGAGTTGTAAATAATTGAATTGTTGTTACCTAATAAAGCATCAAAAAACTTTGACAGCGAAATTAAAAACACCACACCCATAGCGAGGCTATATTCTGAGGGTAAAATGGCATAAATTTGATTCAAATTAACAAAGATGCCCAACATGATCCAACCACTAAAAATCTGTAGGGTGATAGATGATTTTTTGTATAATAAATTGAGTTCTATCCAGTTGTTTTTTGCAATGAGCTCAGAGGTAATGGGATGAATAATTTGATGCATGGCCCTGAGCGGAACAGAAATGGTAATGGCCATGAAGGTAGCCACCGAATAAAAGGCATTTTGACTGATGTCTAAATACTTGCCTATCATTAATTTATCTATATCTAAAAGCAAAATGGCAATGGCTGACGAAAAGGCAATAAACAATGAATATTTTAAAATGGGTTGCCACTGCATCTTGAAACCAAGTGTAAAGTCAGGTTGTTTGATACGCAAAGCCATCACGGCGATAATTAAAGTAATCAGGGCATAAATAAACACCAACAACCACACAAACTCCGATGGGTTGATGACCTCCAAATAGACTAAAAACAAGCCTAATGAAACCATGAGTCGCAACACAACTTCTTTGATAAAATTGCCCTGCACCGACTCTTTGTGCACTTTGAGCCAGGCATAAAAAATTTCAAAATAGGCCATAAAAACTCCCACCAACGGAATCACCCAAAAGAAATTTTTAAGGATAGGATTGGTTTGCCCAACAAAAACCAGCAATTGTGGTTGAAATAAAAAAATGACTAGCAACCAAAATAAGATACCCCCTAGTGGCAACAACAACATGCCATTTAAGAATTTTGTTTGCGTTTGCTGGTCGGTAAAGGTTGAAAAAAACTTAATCATGGTGTTTTGCAACCCAAAGGTCATAAACGGCATAAGCAATTGAGCCGACGACAACACAAAAGCGGTGATACCATAATAATCTTTACCCAAAAAATAAGTGTATAACAACAAGGTATTGATGGCACCAATCACAAAGCCGATGAGGGTGCTCACGGTATTTTTTATAGATTGTGTTTTAACAACTCCCATGCTTAAGTATCGAGAAAATTAATGAACAATTGGGTTAAAACTTTTCTGTGATATGCCTGTATACCTATGGCCTGAACGCTCAGTGTATTGTTTTGATGAGATTGAAAGGCACTTAAAATTTTGTTTTTCAAAGCCTCTTTTTGATGGTAATAAAAATAATTGCCAGTGTTGGTAGTTTTAATAATGCTTTCTACATCAGAGTCTGCGGGGCCAATGGCAATAATGGGTCGGTTACTGATAAGGTATTCAAACAATTTGCCCGGAATGATACATTTAGTTTCGGGGCTATTTGTTTCAATGAGCAACAAAACAGAAGTTTCTTTTTGCAAAACAAGTGTCTCATTGTGTGATAAATAACCATAGTTAATGTGATGTTTACTTAAGCTGTAATGTTCAATTTTTTCTAAAATTTGCTCACTCACTCTACCTGCAACTCTGAGTTCAAAATTTTGTTTAAAATCAGGATTTTCTAAAATTAATTCCTCTAAACATTCCCACAAAATTTCAGGATTTCGATGGGTGAGCCAACTGCCCAAATGGGCCATAGAAAATTTTTGAGTTTTAAATTTCCCTCGCAAGGCTGAAGTGTCTTGTTGATCGTCAAAACCGTTGGTGATAACCTTTATAGGCTTTGGGGTAAGCTGCGAAAAAGCTTGTTTGGTGACGTTGCTGGTCACTACAATTTTATCGGCTGTGTTCAACACCGCTTGTTCTAGTTTTTGGTGTTTTTGCTGACTCCATTGGCTTAAATACAAAGATTGTTGGTAGCCAATTGTTGTCCAAGGGTCTCTAAAGTCTGCCACCCATTGCAGGCTGGGGTGCTGTTGTTTTAGCTTCAAGCCAATTAGATGCAAACTATGCGGAGGGCCAGTTGTAATTAAAGTATCAAAGGATTGTTGTTGCAACAAATGATTGATTCTTTTTACGCAGGGTTTCACCCAAAGTACCCTTGCATCTGGGATAAACACATTACCTCTAATCCACAATAGCACTTTGTCTAAGAAACTTTGAGATGCTTTTTCGGGAATTAAACCCGAGCTGATGTGCTTGGTTTTCTTTTTTGAAAACAATCGAGCTATTTGGTAGGGTTCAACGATTGGTTGTTTGAGAATGGTTAAATTTGTTGGGATTTCATTCACCAAAGATTCATCGATAATGGGATAATTCGGATTGTCTGGAATTAAAATCGTTACTTTTTTATCAAATAAAGCTAAATATTTTGCCATGCTCAACCACCGTTGCACCCCTGGCCCACCTGCTGGAGGCCAATAATAGGTTACAATCAAAATATTTGAAGCCATATCAGTTTGCTAAGGGGCTAGTTTTTGTCGGTTTCTGTAAACCACAAATCCAAACAAAAACAGGGTTAATATGCTTATAGCTAAACTAATTTTACTGCCAGTTTTAACTACCTCGGGGTCAAAACTAAATACTATTTGATGGTTGCCTGCGGGAATTTCTAAACCTCTCAACACAAAATTTACATTCAAGATATCAACAGCTTTGTCATTGATGGTTGCTTTCCATCCTTTGGGATAATAAATTTCTGAAAACACGGCAAACCCTCCCTGACTATTTTTGGCTTCATATACCAACTTGTTGGGCTGATAGCTTATTAATTTGATTTGAGCGGTGCTGTCTGCCGTTAATGATTTGTTTTGCAACTGCTCAAAGTCTTGGGCTTTTATCACGGCTTGATTTTTTGACTTAAAATTACCCCCCAAGGCCATGATGGCTTCGTTTTCGTTGTTTACGGTTAAGAAATCTTCCACAAACCAAGCATTGCCATTGGCCTCTATGTTTTCGTTATACATCACTTGCCCTTGCGGTTTCTTGGTGATGTAATACTTCATGTTTAGCATATTTAACACCTCCAAATTGCTTTTTGCAATGTGAAAATCATACAACAATTGCATTTTTTGAGGTTTTACTGCACTATAGCCTCCTAAGTGTTTATGGAAATAAGAGGTGCTACCGCCATTCATTCCCACTTGTGGTTCAAAGACTCTGTAATGCGATTTGTCTTCTAAAATGGCTTTGTCAGCTGGTCTGAGGTCAAAGGGTTGACTCATAACACTTGTAGCTACAAAAGATTCTTTGTTAACATAGTTTTTATTGATAGTCACCAAATCTAAAACCGCTAAAACCCCAATGGCTAAAACCAAATAAATTTCTTTCAGAAAGTTTTTATAAAATCCAAAAAGCAACAGTAAACTAGCCAACATCAAACCTAAAGAGCGGAACAAATCTGCTTGATACATGGCTTGGCGGTCTTTAACTAAGGCTTCTAGCATATTATTGGCAAATTCAACCCCATAGGCTCCTTCAAAATTTTCTCTCAAGATATCGTCTACACTCCCTTGAAAACTATACCCACCTTGCATAAAAAACAACAAAGCAATCAGTCCAAGTCCAATGCCTGAGGCCCATTTAATAGATTTTAGCTGCACTTCTTTGGTCTGTTGCACAAAACTATGAAGTCCTAGTATGGCTAAAATTGGCAAACACAATTCAACAATTACTTGTATAGAAGACACTGCCCTAAATTTGTTATACAACGGCACATGGTCTATAAAGAAATTGGTGAGTAACGGAAAATTTTTTCCCCAAGACAACAACAAGGTAAACACCGCTGCAGCCACAAACACCCATTTGAGTGGTTTTTGGTAGCTAAAAAAGCCCAACAAAGCCAAAAAGAAAACCACCACTCCAAGGTAAGCCGGGGCAGCAACTAGGGGTTGATCTCCCCAATAAGTGGGCATTGATTCGGCAAACTCTAAGGCATCGGCAGGCCCCGCTCCTAGTCCGGTTAAAAATTCGTAAATATGGCTGCCTTCTCCTAATTTTTCGTTGTTGGACCCTCCAAACAATCTGGGGGCAATTAAATTAAAACTTTCGGCTTTGCCATAGCTATATTCGGTGATATAGTCATAAGACATGCCCGATTTTTGGGTTACTTCTTTGCCGGAACTATCAATGGTTACGATGCTTTTGCCTCGGGTGCTGTAGTCTGCATATTCTTTGGTAGCCATCAAATTGGTGGCATTGAGTCCAATGGCTAAGCTGGCAGATAAGGCAAAAATACCCATCACCAAGCCAAGTGCTTTGAAGTCTTTTTGTTTGATAAATACAAAAGTGTAATACCCAACCAAAATAAGCACCAAAAACAACAAATAATAAGTCATTTGAAAGTGATTGGCATGAATTTGCAAAGCAGTTGCCAGGGTGGTTAAGATAAAACCCAGCGTAAAGCGTTTATTGAATACCAAAATGATGCCTGCAATCACCATGGGCATGTAGGCAATGGCATGGGCTTTGGCATTGTGCCCTACCTCTAAGATGATGATGAGATAGGTAGAAAACCCAAACAATAAACTCCCAAAAAAAGCTTTGAGGGGGTCAACGTTTAATACCATCATCAAGATATAAAAGCCTAAGAAATACAGAAACAAATAATCGGCTGGTCTGGGTAAAAACCTCAAGGCGGTGTCTACTTTTTTGATATAATTATGCGGATAATGAGCCCCAAGGGTATAGGTGGGCATGCCTCCAAAGGCACTGTTGGTCCAATAAGTATCTTCATTATTCTCGGCTCTAAAATCTTTTAGCTCTTTGGCCATGCCAATGTATTGCACAATATCTGACTGAAAAATTTCTTTGTTTTGCAACACCGGATAAAAGAAAACCAAAGCCACCAATACAAAGCCCAACAGAGCTAAAACATGAGGTAAAAATCTTGATAAGTATGTTTTCATGTAAAATTTATTAGTCTTTAATTTCTTCAAAATCAATGTACTCACCTACCACCTTTTTATCTTTTTTGGGTGGTTTTGGGTCGCTTTTAGGGGTGTTTGATGGCGGTGGTTGAGTAAAATCTTTTTGCACCTTTTGCACCATTTTTTTTAACAAAAACGGCATGAGTAATCTTGCAACAAATTTGATCAAATACCAAACAATTAAAATAATGAGGATTGTTTTGAGAAATGCCATTAATTTTTTGCCGTAAAAATAGTAAATGATAAACGATAAGCCAACAAATTATAAAAAATACTATTTTTGTAAAAAAAACATGAAACATTTGAGCCGTTTTTTCATTAGTCTGATTTTTTTTCAATTGGGCTTTACGCAGCATACAGACGTTATTAATTCAAACAGACCAGGCGAGTCGATGACGGCCTTTTCGGTGGGTAAAAACGTGTCGCAAATAGAAACAGGGGTGTCTTACACCAATCAAAATTTTGATAATTTGGGCATTGAATCTCGGGGAGCTTCTTTTGATTTAAATTTGCGTCATGGTATTTTTTTGGAAACTTTGGAGTTGGTGGGGCAGTTTAATTTTCAAACAGACCAATACAAAGATCCGTTTGTAGAAAGAAACCGAACAGCCATCAGAAAGAGTAACCTAGGGGCAAAATATTTGGTGTATGACCCCAATAAATATTATGAACCAGAGGTAAATATTTTTAGCTGGAAAGCCAATCAGGGATTCAAGTGGAGACAACTCATCCCTGCGGTTGCAGTGTATGCGGGTGCCGATTTAAACTTTTCGAGCAATCAATTTCAGTTTATTGCAGCCGATGTGCCATTAATTACCCCAAGAGCCATGCTGATTACACAAAATCAATTGGGTAACAGATGGGTGTTGGTAACCAATTCATTTATTGAAGAAATTACTTCACCCACCTACAATTATGGTTATATAGTTACCTTAACCCATGCGTTTAATCAAAAATTTTCTGCCTTTTTAGAAAACAAAGGTTTGTTTGGCGACTATTACAGCGATCAAATTTTGAGTGGAGGTTTTGCCCATTTGCTCAATGAAAACAATCAGGTAGATTTAATTATCAGCAGAAACCTCAAAAACACCCCTGCCCTATTTTTTGCAGGGATTGGCTTTTCTGCCAGATTTGATAAACGGCAAGAAGATATGGTGATAAGAGTGAGAGACAAGAGCGATAAAAACAGCCAAGACAAATCGGCTAAAAAACAAAAAAAGAACAAGCAAAACATAGAACGCATCCCAGAAGCCATAGAAAATTAATTATGATAAGCATACAAAAAGTAGACTCAAAAAAATTACTCAAAACGTTTGTAACCTTTCCGTTTGAGTTATACAAAAATGATAAAAACTGGGTGCCGCCCCTCATTAAAAGTGAAATGGAGTTGTTTGACCCCGCCATCAATCCGGTGTTTAAACATGCCGAGTGTACCTTGTTCTTGGCATACAGAGACAACAAAGTGGTGGGCAGAATGGCAGCCATCATCAATTGGCAAGAGGTAAAAGAACAACACAAATCTAAAATGCGTTTTGGGTGGTGGGATGTGATTGATGATGTGGAAGTTTCCAAAACCTTGCTAAATGAAGTATTTGCCATTGCCCAAAAAAACAATCTGGCTCATGTAGAGGGGCCTATGGGGTTTTCTAATCTTGACAAAGTTGGCGTGGTGGTTGAAGGATTTGATGACATGGGCTCTATGATTACTTGGTATAATTACCCCTATTATGCCGAGCATCTCAAGACCTTAGGATTTGAAACAGAAAAAGCTTATCGCGAAGCTTATTTTTATATGCATAATATAGTTCCTGCGTATTTTAACAAAGCGAGTTCGCTCATCGAACGCCGATTTAAGGTGCAAGAAAAAGCGTTTAAAAGCATGAAAGAATTGATGCCATATGTAGATGAAATGTTTGATTTGTTTAACCAAAGTTATGCTCATTTACCCTCGTTTGTGGCCATATCTGAAGATGAAAAAAAGTTTTACAAAGACAAATACATTGCCTTTATTAACCCAGATTATGTGCATTTTATATTTGATGAACACAACAAAATGATTGCTTTTAGCATCGTGATGCCTTCGTTTTCGGAAGCTTTGCAAAAATCAAAAGGCAAATTGTTTCCGTTTGGTTTTTGGCATTTTATGCAAGCTAAACAAAAGCCCAAAGAAGTGTTATTTTATTTGATAGGCATTTTGCCCGAATACCAAAACAAAGGCCTCACGGCTATCGTGTTTAGGTATTATTATCGGCTCTTTAAAAATCTTGGGGTAGATAAATTTATCAGAACCCCCGAGTTAGAAGAAAACACCGCCATCAATAACATCTGGAAACATTTTGATTCAAAAATTTACAGAAGAAGACAAACGTTTATCAAGTATTTGTAATTTTTAGTAAGTTTTCAATGATTTTTCAAACGGCTAATATCTTCTTTAAGTGCTCTTATTTCATCTTTAAGAGCCGTGTTATCTTCTTCTAGTTTTGTGATATACTTTCGCAAAGTTTCTTGAGCTAACTCATTGTAAGCGTTATAAATACAGTTATCACCTATGGCGTTTTGGCTGTTGATAAAAATATTGACCTCTTCTTTTTCAAAAATATCCTCTACATCACAAGATAAGAAATTGGCTAATTTTTCCCATTCATCTTTGTATATCTTAACAGCTCCATTTTCTTTCTTACAATAATTAGTTTTGTCCGTAGCGAGATATTTTGCCACTTCTTCTTGCGTAAACCCTTTTTGAGTTCTCAGGTTTTTGAGTTTTATTTTTTCCATCATCAATTAGTTGCTTAAAAGTTGCCAATAATTTGCCTAAAAGTTGTGCAACTTATTTGCAACAAAATACAATTAGTTTTTTATATTTGTATAAATTTTTTATTTAGGTTTGACATGTTGTGAGTCATTATTTTCTGATTATCATTTTGAGTGCACGCAAATTAATAAGCAGAGTTAAAAATTTTGACACATCAAAAAAATATGTTTAACAAAAAAAATCTAACAAAATGAAAAATTTATTTTTATCTCTAGCATTTATGCTAATCGGTTCGTTTGCATTTGCTAATACAAATAAGAAAGTGGTGTCTGAAAAATTAGACACAAAAGATGTTCAGTTAATCGAATATAGTTATTTCTTAAATGAAAATGGCGTTAATACTTGTTATGCGAGATTTTGCTGGAACGTTTCAGAAACACAAAGAGAGTGTACACCATGGCAAGAGGTACCATGTGAAATTGAAATCGAAGTTGATGTTAAGGCCGTCAAATCAGTAAGTGCCAATTAATTAAATTACACGTTGAATTGTCAAATTCAACGTGTAATATTATTTATTTTAATTATGAAAAAAATATTTACATTTTTAGTTTTTTCATTGAGTTATAGTCAACTAATTGTTGTAAATTATGACCAAACCTTTGTAAACTCAAATATTAATTTATATAAAAATTATGATTTAATTTTAACAGATAGTCTGTCTCTTTATATTGAAAAACAATCTAATAATACTGACAAAATTCAATTAAACGAGAATAGCAGTACATATGTTTTAAATACAAATTATAAAAAAGAAAGTAATATTTATTATAATAATTTTAAAGAATTTATATTTTGTGAAACATTTTTTAGTAAAAGACAATTTGTTATTGAAGATAAAATTTCTGACAACTGGATTCTCCAAAACGAAACTAAATTAATTGGTAATTATTTATGTAAATTAGCTGTTAAAGACTTTAGAGGCAGAAAATACTATGCTTGGTATACAACTGATTTTGTTACATTATTTGGGCCATGGAAGTTTCATGGACTTAATGGGTTGATTCTTCAAGTATATGATGAAGATAGAGTTTTTGAGATAAATGCAAGAAAAATTAATATAATTGACAAAAATCAAAACTTTTCAGAATATCAAAATATAATTAAAAAAAATTTACTTTTATTTGAAGAAAATAATTTTATTACAATTACCGATCTTAAAAAAATTATAGATAATAATAATGAAATTATCTTAAATAACATAAGAAAACAATTACCAAGGGGTATTGAACTTCCAACAAAAACTGATAAGCAATGTAAAGATTGTGGTTCATTAGAAATATATTGATAATGA
>DAIRDG010000005.1:52216-82900 GCA_036796275.1 Flavobacterium sp. | reverse complement strand
ATTTAAAATCAATTATTTATATTTGTAAAAACATATTTAAAATGCAAAATCAAATTTATATTGTCAGAGACCCAAATGTCCTAAAAGGGAAACCAATTTTAGCTGGAACTAGAATTAGTGTTGAGATGGTTTTAAGAAAATTATCCGAAGGTATTACCATGCAGGATCTTATAAAACAATACCCAAGCTTATCATTAGAAAAAATACTGTTGTGTTTAGATTATGCATCAAAAGTTATTTCAAATGAAGAATTAAACATTGCATGATTTTAGCTGATGAAAATATTCCACAAAGTTTAATTTATAAATTACAGTCAATCAACATTGAGGTTGTTTCAGTTTATGAGTAATATAGAGGTTTTGATGATATTGAATTACTAAAAATAGCCAAAGAAACCAAATTAATTATTTTAACAGAAGACAAAGATTTTGCAGACTTAGTTTTTGCATACAAATATGACGTGCCTGCTGTGATACTTTTGAGATATAAATATTTTGATTTGGACATGATTATCGGTATTTTAATTGATTTTATAAAACATAGACTTATAAATATTGATTTAAATCTTGGAAATAAATTCATTGTTATAAATAAAACGAACATCAGAATTAGGCATGTAAACAATTGAATAGTAAGTTTTTTAAAAAAACAGGTTGCTTTTTAGAAGATATCAATCTAAACATTAAAATCTGATAAAGAAGTAAAAAAAGTTAAAAATGACTAAAATTTTTAAAGTTTTTTACTTCATACAATCCATGACACTTAGAAATTTTCAAAATGCCCTAAAAGTTAAATAGCCATTCAATTTTACAGATTTCCTCACCAACAATTGACACATTTTTAACCATTGTGCAGTTAAAAATAAAAAACAAATTACCATTTATTTCATTAAATTTGCAGATTAAATATAGCATAATCATTTTCAATGAAGAACATCAGAAATTTTTGCATCATTGCTCACATCGATCACGGCAAAAGTACCTTGGCAGATAGACTCTTAGATTTTACCAAAACCGTAACCGACAGAGAAAAGCAAAATCAGCTGTTAGACAACATGGATTTAGAACGTGAGCGTGGCATCACCATCAAAAGCCACGCTATACAAATGGACTATGAATATGAAGGACAGCACTATATTCTGAACCTGATAGACACCCCCGGGCACGTAGATTTTTCATACGAAGTGTCGCGAAGCATAGCCGCTTGCGAAGGTGCTTTGCTGATTGTAGATGCAGCCCAAAGCATACAAGCCCAAACCATTTCAAATTTGTATTTGGCTCTCGAAAATGATTTAGAAATCATTCCGGTGCTCAACAAAGTAGATTTGCCCAGTGCCAACCCAGAAGAGGTGTCTGATGACATCATCGATTTATTGGGATGTCAATTAGAAGACATCATCCATGCCTCTGGCAAAACAGGTTTTGGGGTAGATAACATCCTAAAAGCAATTATCGAAAAAATACCTGCCCCCAAAGGCAATCCGGAAGAATCTTTACAAGCCTTGATTTTTGATTCGGTTTATAACCCATTCAGAGGCATTGAGGTTATTTTTAGAGTCAAAAATGGTAGCATCACCAAAGGACAAAAAATAAAATTTATGGCCACGGGCAAAGAATATTTTGCCGACGAAGTAGGTACCTTGAAACTTAACCAAGTACCCAAAAATGTGATTGGCTGTGGAGATGTTGGTTACCTTATTTCGGGTATCAAAGAAGCCAAAGAAGTGAAAGTTGGCGATACTGTAACCGATGCTAAAAGTCCCACTACCAACATGATAAAAGGGTTTGAAGATGTAAAACCCATGGTGTTTGCAGGTATTTACCCAGTTGACACCGAAGATTATGAAGAGCTAAGAGCCTCTATGGAAAAATTGCAGCTCAATGATGCTTCGCTGGTGTTTACGGCCGAAAGTTCAGCCGCCTTAGGTTTTGGTTTTAGATGCGGATTTTTAGGGATGTTACACATGGAAATCATTCAAGAAAGACTCGAAAGAGAGTTTAACATGACCGTGATTACCACCGTGCCCAACGTGTCTTATTTTGCCTATACCAAAAAAGAACCCGAAGTGGCATTTATCGTAAACAATCCTTCAGATTTGCCCGAACCTTCACGTTTAGACAGGGTAGAAGAACCTTACATCAAGGCCACCATTATCACCAAATCTGATTTTGTGGGTCAAGTAATGAGTTTGTGTATAGAAAAACGAGGTCAAATTACTAACCAAACCTACCTCACTACCGAGCGGGTTGAACTGACGTTCGATATGCCCTTGGCCGAAATTGTGTTTGATTTTTATGACCGTCTAAAAACTGTATCTAAAGGTTATGCGTCGTTTGATTATCACCCAATTGGTATGAAAACCTCTAAATTGGTGAGGTTAGATGTGCTTTTAAATGCTCAAACAGTAGACGCCTTGTCGGCTCTTATTCATGAAGATAATGCCTATCATATTGGTAAAAAAATGTGCGAAAAGTTGAAAGAATTAATTCCCAGACAACAATTTGACATCCCAATACAAGCCGCAATTGGAGCTAAAATTATTGCCAGAGAAACCATCAAAGCCCTTCGGAAAGACGTTACAGCCAAATGTTATGGAGGTGATATTTCAAGAAAAAGAAAACTACTCGAAAAACAAAAAGCAGGTAAAAAACGGATGCGTCAGGTGGGGAATGTAGAAATTCCACAACAAGCCTTTATGGCAGTATTGAAATTGAATGATTAAAAGAAAAATAAATTTAGCGAATTAAAAAATAGCCGAAGCACTACACAATTTAAGCAATTAAAAATTTGTGCAACCTCTGTGCCTTCCGATAATCCGGAATAACTTCAGTGGTAAAAAATTAAAATTATGCCCAAAATAGGAAACATTCAACTACCAGATTTCCCGTTGTTGCTAGCCCCCATGGAAGACGTGAGCGATCCGCCGTTTAGGAGGCTTTGTAAGTTGCATGGTGCCGATTTGATGTATTCTGAATTTATTTCTTCTGAAGGATTAATCAGAGATGCCATTAAGAGCCGGCAAAAGTTAGATATTTTTGATTACGAAAGACCCGTAGGCATACAGATTTTTGGAGGCGATGAGGATGCCATGGAAATGAGTGCCAAAATAGTAGATGCCGTGCAACCCGATTTGGTTGATATTAATTTTGGTTGCCCCGTAAAAAAAGTGGTGTGCAAAGGAGCAGGGGCAGGGGTGCTCAAAGATGTTGATTTGATGATTCGCCTTACCAAAGCCGTGATAAAAGGCACCTCTTTACCCGTAACTGTAAAAACCCGGTTAGGATGGGATACCGACAGCATCAACATAGACGAAGTAGCCGAACGTTTGCAAGACATAGGCGTAGCTGCCTTGTCTATTCATGCCCGCACCAGAGCACAAATGTATAAAGGCCATTCAGATTGGTCGCACATTGCAAGAGTTAAAAACAATCCTAGAATCACCATGCCAATCTTTGGGAATGGCGACATCGACAGCCCTCAAAAAGCTTTAGAATACAAAAACAAATATGGCATAGATGGCATCATGATTGGCAGAGCTGCCATTGGCAACCCGTGGATTTTTAATCAAATAAAACATTACCTCAAAACAGGCGAATTGCTAAACGACCCCACCATAGAAGACCGAGTGGAGGCAGCCAAAAATCACTTAATATGGTCTGTAGAATGGAAAGGCGAACGGGTAGGTGTGGTAGAAATGCGAAGACATTATACCAATTACTTTAAAGGCATGCCCCACTTTAAAGAATACCGAAACATCTTGGTAACCGAAGACAACCCACATGTTTTGTTAGATACCTTAGATGCCGTAAGAGCAGAGTTTGTGGTGTAATTTTAGTTAAGGTAAAATTTTTTATCAAGCATCAATCTTTCCCCAACACCTTGGCAGATACTTTCTGACTGGCTACCCAAGATGCTAAGCCACCCAAAATAGCAATGGTAAGCAGCACAATCACAAAGTTTTCGACAGAAATTTTTACCGGATAGGGCATCAATTGGTTGATCATGATGGGCTCAAACTGCCACTGAATCCATACAATTACAAAGCCAATAAAAATACCCAAAAGTCCACCCAACACACTGATTAAAAACCCTAGGTACCAAAAAATTTGTTTAAGTTGCACCAAGTTATACCCAAAGCTGGTGTAGGTAATTAAATCTTGTTTTTTGTCGATAATCATCATCAGCAACGTGCCAATGAGGGTAAATAACACCAAACTCAGCACCAAAACAAAGATTAAATACAGCATGGTGTTTTCGGTATTCAGCATTTTAAGTAAAGTTTCGTTGAGTTGAGACCTATTTTTTAAGAGAACGTCCTCGCCAAAAATGGCTTGCAAGTCTTTTTGAAAGGCAGCTTGTTTCACTTTGCCTGTGGCTTTTATTTCAATGCCATACACTTGATTTTCGTTAAGCGACAAAAGACTTTGAGCCACTTCTAAACTGGTGTAAACAGATTGGTTGTTGGCGTCATCATTAATGTAATACAAGCCAACAGGGCTCAAAGATTCTGTGATAAAATTATTGGCAAACAAGTTTATAGATTCTTTGCCCGGTTTCACGGCTTTGGCTTCAAATACCTGGTTAATTTGGCCAATCCCCAATCCTAATTTGTCGGCTATGCCATAACCCACCACGGCCTCTTGGCTGGGCACGTCTAGCCAACCGCCTAACTCAATGTAGTCTGTAATGTTGTTTACGCTGTCAAAGTTTTCGTCTACTCCTTTTATAAAAGCCACAAAATCTTTGCTTTGGTGATTAAACACCACCCGGTCTTCTACGGTTTTAGAAAATGCAGCCACGTTTGGGTGGTCTGTCAGTTGTTTTATTTGTGCTTGAGTGGTTTCAAAGGTTTTGCCACTGCGGGGTAAAATTTTATAATCAGGGTCTAAATCGTTGGCAAAAGACAAGCTGTAATCTCTTAGTCCGCTAAACACCGATAAAACCACAAACAGGCTCATGCATCCCAACACTATCCCTACCGAAGACAACCAAGTAATCCAGTTGATGGCGGTGGTGCGGTTACCAGAAATTAAATAACGTTTTGCAACATAAAACGAAAAATTCATAAATTAAAATTGCTTTCTTTTGGGTAAGATGTCACGGTTTTCAATCGGATTTTCGTCTCCTTTCAAAGCTTGGTCTATTTTATCAATATAATCTAACGAATCGTCTATATAAAAAAACAAATTAGGCACTTTTCTGAGCTGAAATCTTACTTTTTGGGCCAATTCATGTTTGATAAAGGGGGTGTTAGATCTGATGGCTTCTAGCAATTCTTTGCTTTTTTCGGGTGGGAAGATACTTAAATAGACTTTGGCAATAGACAAATCTGTGGTGCTTTGAACCTTAGAGATGCTAATGATTAAGTTTTTGATGTTGTTTTTGCGTATTTCACCTTGCAAGATATCGGTTAAATCTGCTTGTAGCAAGACTCCTATTTTTTTTTGTCTGTTTGTTTCCATGGGACAAATTTAGCATAAAATGCCTGATATTTGATGTTTTATGACAGATTTTTGGTTTTAGTGGTGCTAAAAACTTTTAATCACATACGTTACAATACCCCACACAATCAGCTCGTTGTCTTCGGTTATCTTGATGGGTTCAAAGCTTTTGTTTTCGGGCATCAAATAGAGGGCATCTTTTTTCTTTACGATGCGTTTTACCGTAAAAGCCCCATCTAGATAACACACCGCAATTTTGTTGTTTGCAGGCTCTAGGCTGCGATCTATTACCAATAAATCTCCATCGCTTATGCCGGCATCTATCATAGAGTTGCCATTTACCCGGGCATAAAACGTGGCTTCTTTGTGTTTTACCAAGGTTTGGTCTAGACTAATTTTGAGTTCCGTAAAATCATCGGCAGGCGACGGAAACCCAGCCATAATGCCCCCTGCCACAAAGGGCCGCTCTTCAGATTCCGAATAATTGGGACTGTAAAACGTGAGCTGAGGCGTTGTTTTAAGGAGTTTTAAACGCATGATATTTCAATAATTTCGTTCAGGTTGGTGGTGTATCGCTTAGAGAGTTTTTCTTGCTTCATTTTCCAAACGCGTTTCAGGTCTTGTCCGGCCAATTTTATTTGATGATTGCCCCATTTTTTGTTGATGCTGTCCATGGCCTTCATCAGGTTTTTGTGTTTGGGGTTTTCTTCTACAAACAAATCTAGCTGCTTGTGGCTTTCGGGTATCAAGTTGCAAGCAATGATGCCTGCTTTTTTGTATTCAAAGCCTTCCACAAACAACTCGTTAAGGGCTTGGGTAGCAAATTTGGTGAGGGTAATGGCCGAGTTTGAGGCATAAGGCAGCGTTACCACTTTTGAGTAATAATAGCGGCTAACGCCTTCTTTATACTTATTGGTTTTTAGCATCACAATAAGGGTGTGGCAGCAACTGTTTTGTTTGCGGAGTTTTTCCGAACACACCACTGCAAACGAGGTGAGGCGTTCTCTAAGGTCGACTTTGTTATAAATAGATTTTTCGAAACTGCGGGTGGTGGCTATGTTTTTTTTGGTGGCCACAGCTTCTAAATCGAGGGTGGGTTTGCCTTCTAGCTCATGTTTGAGCCTGAGGCCTACCACCGCCATTTGCTTTTTTACCCAGGCATCGGGCAGTTGTATAAAATCCCAAGCGGTATGCACATTAATGGCCTTTAGTCGTTTGGCATGTTGAGACCCAATGCCCCACACATCTTCTATTTTGGTCCACCGCAGGGCTTTTTCTATTTTATCTGGGCTGTCTAACACATGGCATCCTTTGGTTTTGGTGTCAAATTTTTTAGCAATTTTATTGGCCACTTTAGCCAAGGCTTTGGTAGGGGCTATGCCAACACTGATGGGAATGCCGGTCCATTTTTGAACTCTTTTTTTCATGCTTAAGCCATAGTCGTAGAGATTATAATCTTCAAAGCCATTAAATTTTAAAAAAGATTCATCAATGCTATACACTTCAATATCGGGGGTAAACTGACCCAAAATGCTCATCACCCGATTGCTCATGTCGCCATAAAGCGGATAGTTTGAAGAAAACACCCGGATGTTGTGTTCTTCAAATTGTTTTTGGTATTGAAACGCCACAGCTCCCATCGGAATGCCTAAGGCTTTGGCTTCGTTGCTTCGGGCAATAACGCAGCCATCGTTGTTAGACAACACCACAATGGGCTTGTTGTTGAGCTCAGGCTGAAAAACCCGCTCACAAGACGCATAAAAATTATTACAATCTACTAGTGCAAACATGCCATAAAAGTAAAGTTATTTAGTAGATTTTTCAAGACAATTTGCGTTGATTTTTGTTAAAAAACCACAGACCTCAAAAAACTTTTCATTTTTTTTTGAAATGGCATGTGTTTTGAAATAAATTTATATATTTGTATTAAGCTTTAGTTTATGAAAAAACTTTACATTATTATATTATTTATCGGATTTTCCTTCATTGGCATGGCTCAGCAAGACAAGACTACAAGAGCTGATCAAACCATTGAAGGCCTTAATATTTACCCTAATCCGGTAGATAATGGCAAGGTTTACATCACTTCCAAAAATGGTTTTCACAAAGATGTGGTGGTGGTAGATTTATTGGGTAAAGAAGTCATCAAAGCCCGCATTGTGAGCAAAGAACTTAATGTGAGTTCACTAAAAACAGGGGTTTATTTTCTTAAAATCACCGAAGGGGAAGCCACGGCTACCAGAAAACTAATCATAAAATAAAATCTTTATCACACATAAAAAAACCTCAAAAGTAATCATGCTTTTGAGGTTTTTTGTTTGTGGTATAATGACCTTAAACTTTCATGATTTCGGCTTCTTTTACAGCCAAGATATCGTCAATTTTTTTGATGTGGGCATCGGTTAGTTTTTGCACTTCGTCTTCGGCAGTTTTGCAAATGTCTTCTGAGGCTCCATTTTTTTCTTCTTTTTTGATGTCGGTATTGGCATCTTTTCGGGCATTTCTTATGCCAATTTTGGCATGTTCGGCTTCGGCTTTGGCTTTTTTGGCCAGTTCACGTCTGCGTTCTTCGGTAAGGGGTGGCACCGAGATGATGATGTTTTCGCCATTGTTCATGGGGTTAAAGCCTAAGTTGGCATATTGAATAGCGGTTTCAATAGGTTTTAGCATGTTTTTTTCCCACGGAGTCACCGTGATGGTTCGGGCATCTGGGGTGTTGATGTTGGCCACTTGGGTGAGTGGTGTTGGGGATCCGTAGTAATCTACAAACACACCACCTAGCATTTGTGGGGTGGCTTTGCCAGCTCTGATGTTTAATAATTCTTTTTCGAGATGCTGAATAGATTGTTGCATGCTTTCTTGAGCGGCATCAATAATAAAGTTTATTTCTTCTGTCATGGTTCAATAATTTTTACTTAAATAGTCACAGTGGTTCCTATGTTTTGGCCTTCGCAAACTTTTTCGAGATTGCCCCACGTATTCATGTCAAATACAATGATGGGCAATTTATTTTCTTGACTCAAGGTGAAGGCAGTGGTATCCATCACGTTCAAATTCTTTGCCAAAACGTCTTCAAATGAAATTTTGTCGAATTTGATGGCGTTTTTATTTTTTTCGGGGTCGGTGTCATACACCCCATCTACGCGGGTACCTTTTAGGATAACATCGGCTCCTACTTCAATGCCTCTTAGCACGGCTGCGGTATCGGTGGTAAAATAGGGGTTGCCTGTGCCGGCTCCAAAAATCACTATCCTACCTTTTTCTAAGTGCCTAGTGGCTCTTCGTTTGATGTAGGGCTCGGCGATGGCTTCAATTTTTAGGGCAGTTTGTAGCCTGGTTTGCATGCCTTGCTCTTCAAGTGCTGCTTGCAAAGCCATGCCATTGATTACAGTGGCTAGCATGCCCATATAATCTCCTTGCACTCTGTCCATGCCATTACTGGCTCCGGCTACCCCTCTAAAAATATTACCTCCACCTATCACAATGGCAATTTGAACTCCTTTTTGATGTATTTTTTGAATTTCTAAGGCATATTCTTTAAGTCTTTTGGGGTCTATGCCATAAGAACGTTCTCCCATTAGAGCCTCGCCACTTAATTTGAGTAATATTCTTTTGTATTTCATGAAAAAGCTTGTTTTGGTATTTGATAAAACATTGGCAAATATAATAAGTTTTAGCAAAGTTGAAAGCGGTTTGTAAACATATTTTGTGTGACAAAAGTAACACAACACCACCCAAAGATGTGTTATCTTTGCCAAAAAAATAGATGAAAAATCACCTCATATCTGCCATTAATCAAGGTTATGCTTATGCAGATTACGTGCAATTGATAAAAGATTTACTACAACAAAACACCACCACTAGCCAAGATGACTCGGAGGTGATGGTTAATTTTAGTTCATTAAATTTGGCTCGGATGAAGCGTTTAGACAAAACCATAGTGGTGCCAGAGGCCTACCATGCCAAGATTCTGGCCATAAAAACACCACAAATTTGGTTGGTGCTCACTGAGGGTTGGTGTGGCGATGCGGCTCAGTTGATTCCGGTGATGCAAAAAATGGCTAATTTGAACCCTTTAATTACTTTAAAATTGGTGTTAAGAGACCAAAATAAGGTGTTGATGGATTTGTTTTTAACCCGCGGAAGCCGGTCTATTCCCAAACTTATTGCGGTTGACCAAAATAATTTTGAGGTATTATTTAACTGGGGTCCAAGACCAAAAGCGGCTCAACAACTCATTGACGATTACAAAGCTAAGCATGGTATTTTGGATGAGGTAGCCAAAACAGATTTGCAAAAATGGTACACCACCAACAAAGGCTTGAGTACCGTTGAAGAGATTTTGGCGTTGTTGTGATGATTTCGCTTATAGTTTAATTTACCCTAAATATTTGTTGAGATTATATTTTAACCATAAAACAAATTTTGAAATGCCACCTTTGAATGCGGGTTGTTAGAAATAAACTAAAACACTTTAATACTGGTCTAAATTTTTAAACCGATTTGGGTTTAGTTTGTTATACTCCTTTTCTTGCATCAAGCCTAAGAAAGGAGGTGGTATTGTGTTTTTATCCCAATTTTCGAATTGTTTTACCAAAACTTTTCTTTGATGCCCGTTCTTAATTTTTAAATTTTCTCTGATGTCTTGTTTTAGATTAAATATTTTTTGACTTCCATCTTGGTGTTGAATAATTTTTAAATCGCCTTGTCTAACGGCAAATTCTTGGGTATCTACTTTTTTCCAAAAGAGATTTTTGTGTGGGATATCAGTATTGTAATTATTTAAAAACGGTATCAAATTTTTGCCATCTAGTTTATTTTTTGGTTTTACCTCAGCCAAACTTATGGCGGTTGCAAAAATATCTAGAGAGCTAATAGGGTTTTGATATACTTTATTGGGGCCAATTTTTCCTTTCCATTGCATGGCAAAAGGCACCCGAATGCCACCTTCATACAAAGAGCCTTTGCCCTTGCTCAACATGCCGTTATTGGCTCCTTGCAGCGTGTTTCCACCATTGTCTGATAAAAAAATTACAACAGTGTTGTCTTCAAGATTTAAGTGGCGTAAAGTTTGCAAAATATCTCCAACGCCATCGTCTACAGCACTCACCATTGCAGCAAAGGTTTTTCGCTTATCATCTTTGATGTTGGGGTAGCGTGCTAGGTATTTTTCGCTGGCTTGCAAAGGGGTATGAGGGGCATTGTAGGCTAAGTATATAAAAAATGGTTTTTGACTGTTGTCTTTGATAAACCTAACTGCTTCCCGAGATAAGGCATCGGTAAGATATTCTTGCTCCTCTACACGTTGATGGTTTTTGAGTAATTTGGTTTTGTAAGCTTCATATTCGGAATTCACCTCCGAAATATCATTAAGGTTATAATTTTCAGGAAAATACTGATGACCGCCTGACAAAAACCCAAAAAATTCATCAAAGCCTCTATTTAACGGACGTTGACTAATGTGGGCCCCTAAATGCCACTTGCCTAAAGCCATTGTTTTATAGCTAGCTTTTTTTAAGGCCTCTGCTATGGTTTCTTCATTAAGGGGGAGTCCTTGTAAGCTGTCTTTTGGAGCAAAAAGGGGGTTACGACTAAAACCAAATTTGTCATGGTATCTTCCGGTCATGATAGCGGCTCGGCTTGGCCCACAAACAGGATAGGTGACATAAGCATCGGTAAATTTTACACCGTTTTTAGCTATTTGATCTATGTGTGGGGTTTTGATATCGGTACTGCCATTAAAGCCTACATCTTGGTAACCTAAATCGTCTGTTAATATCACAATAATATTTGGTGGATGTGACACTATCGTATTATCCTTAGTTGATTTTGAACTAACTAACAATAAGAATAAAGGGATGATAAGTAGGCTTTTTGGAAGATTCATTGAGGTTGGTTATATATTATTTTTTTAAAACAAAAATTAACAACAATTATACTGCTATCATTTTTAATAAATGTTTCAAGAAGTTGTTACAAAGTTTTATTTATGTTGGATTTGTTTAAAACTAGTTTTTTGTGGGTGTAAGCGTTAGGGGTTGCAGTGATAGCCTATTGATGAACAGGGCTATTTTTTGTGGGAGTGGCAAAGCGACCAGCGGAAGCTCTTGCCATGACCTTACAAAAAAAGCCTTGGTGGAAATAGCTAAAACGGAAGCCCCGCTCGAACGCCCAAAAATCAAACACTAGCGGCCACAACCTCTCTATTAATTTTTTGTACCAAGCCTTGCAGCACTTTGCCTGGGCCTACTTCAATAAAATTGGTGGCTCCGTCGGTGATCATTTGTTGCACAGATTGGGTCCACCTTACAGGGGCAGTGAGTTGAATGAGCAGATTGGCTTTGATTTGTTCGGGATTGGTTTCAGCTTTGGCAGATACGTTTTGATAAACAGAGCAAGTGGGTTGGTTTAATTGGGTTTGTTTAATAGCTTTGGCTAATTCTTCTCTGGCTGGCTCCATCATGGGGGAGTGAAAGGCTCCACCTACGGGTAAAATCAAGGCTCGTTTGGCTCCGGCTTCTTTTAGTTTTTCGCAGGCTGCTTCCACGGCAGGGGTGGCACCAGAAATCACTAATTGCCCGGGGCAATTGTAATTGGCAGCTACAACCACGCCATTGATAGAGGCACAGATGTCTTCTACCACTTTGTCTTCTAGAGACAACACGGCTGCCATGGTAGAGGGAGCTAATTCGCAGGCTTTTTGCATGGCCATGGCCCGTTGATATACCAATTGAAGTCCGTCTTTAAAACTCAGGCAGCCATTGGCGACAAGTGCCGAAAATTCTCCGAGCGAATGCCCAGCCACCATATCGGGTTGGAATTGCTCGCCTAAGGTTTTGGCCATGATCACCGAATGTAAAAACACAGCTGGTTGGGTAATTTGGGTTTGCTTGAGGTCTTCTGGAGAGCCCAAAAACATGGTTTGGGTGATGTTGAAGCCCAAAATATCATTGGCTTCTTCAAACATAGATTTGGCTGTGGGGTTTTGGTCATACAGGTCTTTTCCCATGCCAGGAAATTGCGAACCTTGTCCGGGAAAAATGTAGGCTTTTTTCATAGTGAAGTAAAAATTTGGTTATTGCAAAATTAAAAAATAAGTTTTAAACATGGCAAAGATGACAAAAAATGTATTTTTGTGCACCAAAAACAAAGCTATGTTTGTTGATACCCATGCCCATTTATACATAGAAGAATTTGATGAAGACCGACAAAGCAGCATCCAAAAAGCGATAGATTTGGGAGTAAAGCATTTGTTTTTGCCAGCCATTGAGCAAAAATACACTCTAGCCATGCAGGCCACCCAAGCCATGTTTCCGGAGCATGTGCATTTGATGATGGGTTTGCATCCGTGTTATGTAAAAGATAATTATTTGCAAGAATTGGCCCATGTAGAAAAAGAATTGGCCAGTCAGAAATATGTAGCAGTGGGAGAAATTGGCATTGATTTGTATTGGGATACCACAACGCTCAAGCTTCAGCAAGCGGCATTTAAAACACAAATCAATTGGGCCAAGCAGTATGATTTGCCTATAGTGATTCATGGCAGAAATTCTTTTGATGAGATTTTTGAGCTATTAGAGCAAAGCCAAGACGGCAGTTTGCGGGGGGTGTTTCATTGTTTTACAGGCTCATTAGAGCAGGCCCAAAAAACCATTGATTTAGGGTTCAAATTAGGGATTGGTGGGGTGGCTACCTTTAAGCATGGCAAGATAGATCAGTATTTAGATCAAATACCACTAGAGCATATTTTGTTAGAAACCGATGCCCCTTATTTGGCACCTGTGCCCTACAGAGGCAAACGCAACGAGAGTGCTTATATTCCGTTGATTGCCCAAAAATTAGCCACTATTTATGGGTGTAGTTTGCAAAACATTGCCCAAGTGACTACACATAATGCTTTACAATTATTTAAAACACAATTGTAGGCCCATCGTTAAACAAATACAAAAAAAAATTGTTCATTTGCATTTGAAATGATGAATCGCTTTGACCACATAAGACCGTTTTATGACGCAGAAGTCAATCAGGAGTTGCTTGAAGCCAGGCAACACCCCATGATGAAAGCACTAATGAACTTTACTTTTCCGGACATTTTAGACGAAGATTGGAAACACCAACTGAGCAAAACCCACTCGATAAGAGATTTTCAGTGCAATTTTATTTACCATGCTGCCAAAAAAGTGCTCGAAAAAAGTTCGGATGGCTTAACCACCTCTGGGTTTGAACATTTAGACAAACACACCCCCTATTTGTTTATTTCAAACCACCGAGATATCCTTTTAGATACGTCTTTGCTCAATGTTTGTTTGTTTGATCACCAACTCATCATGACGGCTTCGGCCATAGGGGATAATTTAATACAGAAAAATTTTTTAAAAACCCTCTCAAAACTCAACCGCAATTTTGTGGTAAAACGCAACTTGAGTCCGAGAGAATTGCTGGGACAATCTAAAATTTTGTCAGAATACATCAGGCATTTAATCAGCCATGAAAACCGCTCGGTGTGGATAGCCCAACGGGAGGGTCGCACCAAAGATGGCAATGACCAAACCCATAGTGGGGTACTCAAAATGCTATCGATGGCCAATGAATCTGAGGAATTGATGGATTATTTAGGGTCTCTTCGAATAGTGCCAGTGTCTATATCTTATGAGTATGACCCCACAGATGCTTTAAAGATGCCTCAATTGTTGGCAGAATCTAATGATGAGGTGTATGTGAAGTATAAAAATGAAGATTTTGTGAATTTGATGAGTGGTCTTTTGGGTCAGAAAAAACGCATTCACATTCATGTAGATAAACCATTAGAGGACACTTGCCAAAACATTAAGCATAGTATAGACAACAACAACAAGCAAATTTTGGCCTTTTGTGAAGCTATAGATAAAGTGATTATTAAAAACTATAAACTTTGGCCAACTAATTATATTGCTTATGATATGTTGTTTGAAACAACTGAGATGAGCAGGTTTTATACCCAAGAGCAAAAACAATTGTTTGAACGACGCTTAGGGCTAAAAATTCACAAAAACCATGAGGCTTACGTTAAGAATTTCCTGACAATGTATGCAAATCCGGTGGTTAATAAGATGAAACTAGAGTCATGAAAAACGCTCCACACATTCTGCTCATCTATACGGGTGGCACTATTGGGATGCAAAAAGACTTTGAAACAGGCACTTTGGTAGCCTTTGATTTTGATAACATTTTGTTGTCTATCCCCGAGTTAAACCATATAGATTGTAACATTTTTTGTCATCATGAGGTGAACCCGATAGACTCTTCAAACATGACCCCAGCGTATTGGATCTATTTGGCCAATTTAATTTCAACAGTTTATGATCAATATGATGGCTTTGTGATTTTGCATGGCTCAGACACCATGTCCTATACGGCAAGTGCTTTGAGTTTTTTGTTAGAAAATCTAAGCAAGCCAGTTATTCTTTCCGGCTCACAACTGCCCATAGGTGATTTGCGTACCGATGCCAAAGAAAATTTAATCACCTCGGTGCAAATAGCTTCTTCACAAGAAGATGGGGTGGCAGTTGTTCAAGAAGTTTGTCTGTATTTTGAGTACAAATTATACCGAGGCAACCGCACCACCAAAGTGAGTGCAGAGCATTTTAATGCCTTTGCTTCGCCAAATTATCCGGCTTTGGCAGAAAGTGGAGTACATTTAAACATCAAAAAAGATTTGTTGTTGAAAAAATCACCAAATCAATTGGTGGTGCATCAAAATTTGTGCACAGAGGTGTTGATTATAAAATTATTTCCGGGCATAAATTTAAAGGTTTTAGAAACCATCATATTTGAAACATCACTCAAAGGATTGATTTTAGAGACTTATGGAGCGGGCAATGCAACTACCCAAACAGCGTTTCTAGACTTGATACAGAAGGCCATTTACAAAAACATTCGGGTAGTAAATGTTACCCAATGCAGTGCAGGTCAGGTGAATATGGGAGTGTATGAAACCAGTTTAGCCTTAAAGAATATGGGGGTCATTTCTGGCAAAGATATTACCACAGAGGCAGCCATCGTTAAATTGATGTTCTTGTTAGAAAAAAAATTAGATGATAAAGCATTCAAAATCATGTTTGAAAAATCTTTATGTGGTGAAATTTCATAAAAAAAACTATTAAATTTTTTATAAGTGAAAAATTTTTTGTTATTTGGCACTCCGAAATTAGGATGCATTTATTGACTCATGGAGAGGTGTCCGAGTGGTCGAAGGAGCACGCCTGGAAAGTGTGTATACTCCAAAAGGGTATCAAGGGTTCGAATCCCTTTCTCTCCGCTCAATTTCAGTATTAAAACATAATTTTAAAAACCATAATATTAAACAAATTCTAAAATCAAATTAAACTATTAAATCAAAAAAACTCAAAATGAAAAAACTATTTTTAATTTTAGCCCTTATGAGCTTTACTTCTAACTTTGTTCAAGCTCAAGAATCTGAAGAAACTGTAGATTCTGTTCAAGTTGAAGCTGCAGAAGAAGCTGTGCAAGAAGAAGTTGTCGTAGAAGAAGCTGTATCTTTAGATGATGAAGAAATGGCTACAGAAAGCAGAGGTTTTACACAAGAAATTAAACAAAGATTTATAGAAGGTGGTCCTGGATTTATGGGGATTGTACTATTATGTTTAATTCTTGGTTTGGCTATCTCGATAGAAAGAATTATTTATTTAAACGCTTCTACAACCAACTCTAAAAGATTGATTGAAAACGTAGAAGATGCTTTAAAATCTGGTGGCATTGAAGCAGCTAAAGATGTTTGTAGAAACACGGTTGGGCCTGTTGCCTCAATCTTTACACAAGGTTTAGAAAGAGCTGGTCATGGTGTAGAATCTGCAGAAAAAGCAGTTGTTGCTTATGGTGGCGTTCAAATGGGTCAGTTAGAGAAAAACGTTTCTTGGATTTCATTATTTATTGCTTTGGCTCCGATGTTAGGGTTTATGGGTACAGTAATCGGGATGATCCAAGCCTTTGATAGAATTGAAGCTGCAGGTGCTATGGATGCGTCTTTAGTAGCAGGAGGTATTAAAGTAGCGTTATTAACCACCGTATTTGGTTTAATTGTTGCAATTATACTTCAAGTATTCTACAACTATATCATTGCAAAAATTGATGCAATTGTAAACGACATGGAAGATGCTTCTATCGGCTTAGTAGACATTTTGTCTGACTTAGAAAAAAAATAATTAATCCCTTAATTCAATAAAAATGAATTTTAAAAAGTTAACTAGATTAAGTGTACTTGTTGTTTCAATTTTATCCATGATCTTTTGGGCCTTTATAGCCTCATCAGATTCTGTGAATGAAGCGGGAAAACCTGATGGAGGTTTTATGACCTCTCCATTGATATATATTGCAATTTTAATTACCGTAGTTACCGTTGGTTTAACCTTATTATTTTCAATAAAAAGTTTATTAGGGAGTAATAACTTAAAGAAAACACTTATTCCATTTGGCATCTTTATTGGCTTGTTTTTGGTATGCTTAGTGATTTCTAACGGTGACGATGTAGTAAAAGATGGTAAATTGATGATGGAAGGTGGTTTTGGATCTAGAATGGTGAGCACCGTGTTAAATATGTTTTATATTTTAATCCTTGCTGCATTTATTCTATTGATATATTCGAGTTTCGCAAAATTAAAAAAATAAATTATGGCAAAAAGAGAAGCACCAGAAGTAAACGCTGGCTCGATGGCAGACATAGCTTTCTTGCTGCTCATTTTTTTCTTGGTAACAACCACCATTGAAACAGATAGCGGTATCAATAGAAAGTTACCTCCCATTGAAGAAATTATTGAGCCACCATTGATAAAAGAAAAAAATGTATTCACCGTAATGGTAAACAGAAACAATCAATTGTTGGTAAGAAACGAGATCATGGAAATAAATGATTTAAGACAAGCTGCCATAGATTTCTTAGACAATAATGCCGATGGTTCATGTTCTTTCTGTCAGGGCAAGCGTGATGCAAGTTCTTCAGACAATCCTCAAAAGGCCGTTATTTCTTTAAGAAATGACCCTGAAACGTCTTATGAAACATACATTACCGTTCAGAACGAATTGGTAGCAGCTTATTATGCTTTAAGAAACAAAGTGGCTCTTAAAAAGTACAATAAAACTTACAAGGAGTTAGAGGCCATGTTTGAGGACCCTAAAACACCAGAAGCTAAAAGAGAGCGTTTAGAGCCCTTAGTGAAAGAGATTCAGGAAATGTATCCTCAAAAACTATCTGAGGCTGAACCGTTAAAAAATTAATCATAAACAGTAAAATAAATGTCAGTATTTAGAAAAAAAGGAAAAGGAGCTTTACCAGCCATTTCAACGGCATCTTTGCCTGATATCGTTTTCATGTTGCTTTTCTTTTTCATGGTAGCAACTGTTATGAGAGATCAAGAACTCATTGTGCAAAATGTGTTGCCAAAAGCAGATCAGGTTACCAAATTAGAGAAAAAAGAGCGTGTGATGTTTATTTATATTGGTAAACCCCACGAAAGATTTCAACAACGTTTTGGAAGCCAAGATTTAATTCAATTAAATGATCGCATTGCGTCTACTAACGAAATTGCTGAATTTGTAAAGAAAGAAAGAGCCTCTAGAAATCCAGAGTTAGAAAAAGTTCTCACAGCTTCTCTTAAAGTTGATAAGGAATCTAAAATGGGTTTGGTGGGTGATGTGAAACAAGAGCTTAGAAAAATTGAACAATATAAAGTAAATTACACCACCTCTATAGGTAACCCTGTTGAGTAATTTGTTTTATATTTTATTTATCAAGGCATCTTTTATACAAAGATGCCTTTTTTTTAAAACGCTATATGAACAATAGACTATCGTTTGTATTTTTTATTTTTAGTGGTATAATTTTTTCACAAGACAGCACTTTGATTAAACTTACCGATACAAAATATCGTGAAGATCAATTTTATTTTAGCCTTAGCCACCAATTTTTTACAAACCGAAACAATTTACCTCAAAATTCAATTTCTCCGGTTTTGTCCATAGGTTTCCTTAGAGATTTACCCATAGATAGCAAAAGGCAATGGGCTGTTGCACCTGGTGTAGGTTTTAGCTATAAAAACTTAAAAACTTCGGCCGAAATCTCTACGGCAAATACCAGAGATTTTAATAACAACCTGATATATACCACGCATCGCATCAATCATTTTTTAATTGAATTACCTTTAGAGCTTCGTTACAGAAATTCAACTCCTTATACCCATAAGTTTTTTAGAACTTATTTAGGGTTTAAAGCCTCTTATTTGTTGATAAATCAAAACAAGCTGGAAGGTTTTGATTCATTGGTTTTAAATAACAAAAAAGATTTTAATGCCATTACTTTTGACGCTTACCTTAGCCTCGGGTTCAACACCTTTAATTTATATTTTGGTTATGGCCTAAATGACATACAGTCTCATGAAACAAATTTTGCAAACAATCAACTAAACTTCAATCGTTTTAAACTCGGACTAATTTTTTATATTCTATAAAACAAAGGATATACTTAAAATTCAAGAATACATTTTTTGTAATTATAAAAGCATCAATTCTTCACATTAATTTCTTTTTTTGTTAAAATTAGCATAATTTTAAGGGGGTAATTGTAACATTTTCTCCAATTTTGTAACTAATCAATACAAATCCAAATATCATAATTATGAAACGCACTTTATTAATTGCATTGTTTATGTCCTTGATGGGAACATCAATAAATGCTCAAAAAATTGAGTTTGAAGAATACAAACTAAGTAATGGTTTACATGTGGTTTTACACCAAGATAAAACTGCACCCTTGGTAAGAGTAGAAGTCATGTATGATGTAGGTTCAAAAGATGACCCAAAAAACAAAACAGGTTTTGCCCACTTTTTTGAACATTTACTATTTGAAGGCACTAAAAATGTTGCCCGTGGAGAATGGTTCAAGATTGTTTCATCAAATGGCGGTAGAAATAATGCCAATACCAGTTATGACAGAACCACTTATTTTGAAATATTCCCATCAAATCAACTAGAAATGGGATTGTGGATGGAATCTGAAAGAATGTTACATCCCGTAATAGATCAAGTAGGCGTTGATACCCAGAATGGAGTTATCAAAGAAGAAAGAAGACAAACCCAAGACAACAGACCCTATGGCAATTTGATTTCTCAGGTTACAAAAAATCTTTATAAAGGTACCGGCTATCAGCACGAAATTATTGGAAGCATGCAAGATTTAGACAATGCAACGCTGCAAGATTTTATGGATTTTCATAAGCAATTTTATGTACCAAACAATGCTGTATTGGTAGTGGCAGGAGATTTTGATGCCAATCAAGCTAAAAAATGGATCAAACAATATTTTGAACCAATCCCAAGAGGTAAAGATATTGTAAGAACACCGTTTAATAAATTTGAAATCAAAGAACAAATAAACGATTCTTTTGAAGATCCAAATATTCAAATTCCTATGTTGGTTTTAGGGTATAGAACGCCACCAGTAACAAACAGAGAATCTAAAGTTCTAGACATGGTGTCTTCTTTCTTAAGTGACGGAAACAGTTCTGTTTTATATAAAAAACTTGTAGACGAGCAAAAAAGAGCTCTAGGCGTTGGAGCTGTGAATTTTGCCTTAAAAGAGGGAGGCATGTATATTTTATATGGCTTACCCATGGGTAATAATTCTATGGATGATTTGGCTAAAGAAATAGATGTAGAAATTGCCAAATTGCAAAAAGACCTGATTTCAGAAAGAGATTATCAAAAGTTGATGAATATTTTTGAAAACAATTTTATCGCTCAAAACAGTTCTGCTGAAGCAGTAGGTTCTAATTTGGCAGATTTTCACAATATTTATGGTGATGCCAGCAAAATTAATACAGAGTTAGATGAATATCGTTCAATAACCAGAGAAGAAATAAGAGAGGTTGTTAAAAAATATCTTAACCCAAACCAAAGACTTTACTTAAGATACACGCCAGAAAATTATAAAGATCCTGAGCCAGTAGTGCAAGTTGAAGAAATTGAGGCCAAAGTTATTTACATTAATAGAGATTCTAAAAACGGACCTGTAGATGAGATACCTACCACTTTACCTGAAGGAACTACTTATAAAATCATTGAAAATTCTGAACAACTTAGACTTTGGAAAGAACAAAAGCAAGAAGGAAAACTCAAAGACAACAAAGGTAAAAAAGCTAAAAAAACTAAGTAATTAGAATCATGAAAAAATTAATTTATATATTTTTGGGATTGTTCATGATGTTGGGCACCCAAGTAAACGCTCAGAAATTAGACAGGTCAAAAATGCCAAAAGCTGGTCCTGCTCCTAAAATAAACTTAGGTAAACCTCAAACCTTTACCTTGCCAAACGGACTCAAGGTGATGGTAGTAGAAGACAAAAAGTTACCAAGATTTTCCATCAGTTTGTCTATGGATAACGATCCGGTGGCTTACGGTGCCAAAAAAGGTGTTGCTTCCATGACTAGCAGTTTGCTAGGCAAAGGTTCTACCAAAACAACAAAAGATAAATTTGAAGAGGAAGTAGATTTTATGGGAGCTGAAATTGAAATATATGGCTCAGGGGCTTATGCTGCAGGGATGACCAGGTATTTTGATAGAATTTTAGAATTGATGGCAGAAGCTGCTTTGGTGCCTAACTTCTCTTCTGAAGAGTTAGAAAAAGAAAGAGAAAAAGCCATAGAAGGGTTAAAGTCAAACGAAAAAAGTGCAGCTGCAATTGCTGGTAGAGTTACCAATGCCTTAGCTTATGGCAAAGAGCATCCGTTTGGCGAATATGATACCGAAGAAGCTCTAAAAGGCATTACTTTAGAGGACGTAAGACTTCATTACACCAAATATTTTGTACCTGGTAAGGCCTATATGGTAGTATCTGGCGATGTAGATTTTGAAGACGTAAAAGCTAAGGTTACCAAGCATTTTGAGTTGTGGAAAAAAGCAACAGCACCCTCTATTTCTTACACAGATCCTAGCAACGTTCAGTTTACCCAAATAAATTTTGTAGATGTGCCAAATGCAGTGCAAGCTGAGGTGCAATTAATAAATACCACCAGATTAAAAATGACCGACCCAGATTATTTTCCGGTGTTGTTAGCTAATGAAATTGTGGGTGGTAGTTTTGAAAGTTATCTAAACAAAACCTTGAGAGAAGAAAAAGCATGGACCTATGGAGCAAGATCTAGTTTGTCTGCTAGTAAGAATATTACGAGTTTCAGATTCAATTCTTCTTTAAAACAAGCTGCTATTGACAGTGCTGTGGTTGAAGTTTTGAAACAAATCAATAAAATAATAGATAATTTTGTGAAAGATGATGAACTAAAAAATGCCAAAGCGACTTTTGCTGGAGATTTTATCAGAGAATCATCTAAGCCTAGAACCATTTCTAGCTACGCCTTAAGAATTCAAACTCAAAACTTACCAGAAGATTTTTACGAAAATTACTTGTCTAATCTTCAAAAAGTAACCAAAGAAGACATCAAGCGTGTTGCCAATAAATACTTTATGACCAACAATGCCAGAATCGTAATTGCGGCCAAAGGTGCTGAAGTAGCAGATAAATTGGAAGCCACTGGCATCCCCGTATTTTATTTTGATAAATATGGTGAGAAGGCAGAAAAACCAAAAGTACAACAGATTTCTGCCGATGTCACTGCTAAATCGGTGTTGGAAGGTCATATTAAAGCCATTGGTGGCATGGATAAAGCCAAAGCGGTGAAAACTAGTATGTTTAAAGGCAGTATGCAAATACCTGGTGTACCAGCACCTGCTGAGGTTACCATCAAATATGGTCAAGGTAAATTTTTACAAGATGTTAACATACCTGGGATGGGATCTGTCATGAAAACAAAAGCAACCAACGGAAAAGCGTCTTCGGCACAAAGGGGTATGGTAAACGAAATGGAAGGTGATGATTTAGCATTAACTTTAGCAACGTCTTATCCTATTGTAGAATTTTCATTGTTAAATCAATCTAATGTGAAACTAGAAGGCATTGAAAACTACAACGAAAAAGAAGCCTACAAAATATCTTTTGGCAAAATGTCATACTTTTATGATGTAAAAGATAAATTATGTTTAGGTTACTCGATTGCAGAGGAAGTAAATGGCCAGGTATTTAATATTACTACCAAGTTTTCTGATTACAAAGAAGTTAATGGCGTTAAAATGCCTCACAAATGGACTCAATTTGTGGGTCAGGATGTAGACATAAATTTCTCTGAAGTTAAAATTAACGAAGGGGTAACCGATGCTGATTTTGAATAAATAATTTTTATGAAATACTTAAGAGGGTTGCAAATTTTGCAACCCTTTTTATTTTTTAGCCGATAGATAAACCCCACACATGATGATAACAGCTCCTAAAAGTTGCATCCAAGTGAAGACTTCATGATCAAATAACCCCCAAACTGAAGCCACCAAAGGAATTAAATAGGTAACCGAGGAAGCAAAAATAGGGGATGAAATTTTGATGAGTTTAAAGAAAATAATGTTTGCCATGGCTGTACCCACTATGCCTAACAAGGCCAAATAACCAATTGAAGTGGTTATTTCTGGTGTAATGTTTTGCAGGCTAAAACCACTGCCAAACAGCACGCCAAGGGCCGGCAAAAGCAAAATACTAAAATTACCCACCGTGATACTGATCGGGTTAAGGTCATACAAATATTTGTTGAGCATATTTACATTGGTGGCATAACACCAAGTGGCTATAATTAACAAAATGCTGAACCTGAAATCTTGATTGCCTCCTTCGTTGATGCCATTGATGATTAACAAAATGCTGCCCATGAAACCAATTACTACCCCCCAAAGTTGCCTTCTCTGAAAACTATACCCAAAAAACCAAATGCCAATGAGCAAAGTGTTTAAGGGTGTTAGTGAGTTAAGAATAGCACTGATTGAACTGTTGAGCGACGTTTGAGCCCATGAAAATAAAAAAGCGGGGATAAAGGTGCCCAACATGGCTGTTATAAACAAATACTTCCAATGTCGGCGGTTAATTTTTGCGAGGTATCTAAAGCCAACGACAATAATGAACATGGCGGCAAAAACTATTCTGAGGGCTCCTACCTGAAAGGGGTTAAGGTAAAGCAAGCCTTTTTTTATTAAAATAAATGAACTACCCCAAATGAGTGCTAGGGTAATCAGTAAAATGTAGCGTAAAGTTTTGTTTTCCATAATTTAAAATGCAAAACTGCGTTAAATTTTGACATCAATTCCCAAAATTTCAATAAATTTGAAGATATTTTTTAACTTAAAATTTGTATTATGAAAAAGATAGCTTTTCTGATTGTGTTATTTAGTTTGTTAACTGTAGCTTGTAAAGAAGAAGTAAAAGCAGATGTACCCCCCATGATGGCCACAACAACTTTTACCATTGAGGGCATGCATTGCGAAGTAGGCTGTGCCGCCAGAGTGCAAAAAAAGTTAGCCAAATTAGAAGGCGTTAACGAAGCATCAGTAGATTTTGAAGGCAAATTAGCCACCGTGACTCATGATGTAAACAAACAAAAACCAGAAGACTTGGTGGCGTTGGTACTAAAGTTAGACAACACTTATGTGGTGACTAACGAAAATACTACAATGAACTAGTTTTTTGAGATTTAACATAACTTAACCGTTTCATCCTCATGTGACGGTTTTTTGTGCCAATAGTTTAAAAAAAAGCCCTTGTTGCAGCGGTTACCTCCGCAGCTAAAGGGTGGTGTTTTTCTTGATTTTTGAGAGCGACCTCAGAAGCTCCTCAAAAATCTTTAGAAAAACCCAAGCCTTTGGCAAGGGGTATCAGCGAAAGCAAGGAACATGGATTATTTTTGCCCAAGCCATTGGCTACTAATTAAACGCAAAAAAATCTGAAATTTTATCTAAGCCTTTTTTCTCTAGATGGTCTATGAAGGCTGTGCCTATAATGGCTCCTTTTTGATGGGTTTGAGCCTGCGTGATGGTTGCCTTGTCTTTGATACCAAAACCAATAATTTGTGGGTTTTTAAGCTTCATGTTGGCAACTCTTTCAAAATAAGTCATTTCTTGCTCACCATAGCCTTGGGTGTTGCCTGTAATGGAGGCGGTGCTTACCATATAAATAAAACAATCAGACAGGTCGTCTATTTGTTTGATGCGACTTTCGGGTGTTTGTGGGGTGATTAAAAAAATGTTTTTTAACCCATTGGCTTCCACAACTTCTTGGTATTGGGCTTGGTATAAATCGAAGGGTAAATCTGGGATAATGAGCCCATCAATGCCAACTTCGGCACATTTTTGACAAAATTTTTCAAAGCCAAATTGCATCATGGGGTTCAGGTATCCCATCATGATGAGGGGCAGGTGAATGGTTTTTCTGATGTTTTGTAGTTGATTAAACAAGACTTCAACCGTCATGCCTTGGCTAATTGCCTTGTCATTGCTGGCCTGAATTTTAGGGCCGTCTGCCAAAGGATCCGAAAATGGCAAGCCTATTTCAATCATATCGGCTCCATTGGCTTGTAATGATTCTAACACCGTAACGGTGTCTTGGAGTGCTGGGAATCCGGCGGTAAAGTATATAGAAAGTAATTTTTTGTCTTGTTGCAGCACTTGGTTAATTCTGTTCATCGGGGTGTCTGATTTTATTTTGTGAGGGTGAAATTAATAAATATCTCTCTAAAAGAATTCATGTTCAGATAATTTTTAGGGTTGTAAAGCGTTTTATTTTGGTAATTGATTATTTTTACCAAAAAAAACATGAAATTAGGTTTTTTTACGGTTTTAGGTTTTATGATTTTGAGTTTAATGAGCTGCAGAAATGATTTTAATTTTGAGCCTAGCAGCCCCATGAGTTTAAGCTTTTCTAAAGACACGGTATATTTAGACACGGTTTTCACTGGCATAAGTTCTAGCACTTATACCCTCAAGGTTTATAACCAAACCAATCAAGATATTAGCATCCCTATGGTGCGGTTGCAAAAGGGATTGCAGTCTAACTACCGCATTACGGTAGATGGCAGGGTAGGCGAACAAAACAGAGTTTTTAGAGATGTTGAACTCCTGGCCCGAGATAGTTTGTTTATTTTTATTGAGCAAACCTCTAACATCATTGAAGCCAATCCGAATGATTTTTTATACACCGATGCCATTTTGTTTCAGCACAGTGACATGAGTACGCAACAAGTAGAATTGGTTACACTTATACAAGATGCCATATTCATTAAACCCAACCGAGATGCCCAAACGCTGATCAGAGAAACGCTTCAAATTAGCGGATTTCAAACAGATATTGTAGGGCATCAATTACCAGATGAATTACTCACTTGGACCAATCAGAAACCTTATGTGGTTTATGGCTATGCGTTGGTGGCCAATAACAAAACCTTAACCATAGAACAAGGCACGAGGGTGCATTTTCATGATAATTCTGGGCTTATAGTAGATCGTTTAGGAACAATAGCCGTAAACGGGCAATTGCCTGATTATGATAACGATGGCAATGTGCTAGTAGAACGCAGGGTTCAGTTTTTGGGTGATAGACTAGAGCCTAATTTTGCCAATGTGCCCGGGCAATGGGGCTTGGTGTGGCTATTTTCTGAACAAAATAACGTGATAGAACATTTGGTGATTAGAAACGCCATTGTGGGTTTGCTCATGCAACCATTGGACGTTGAAACCCCTTATGCCACCAAACTCACTATCAATAACAGCGAAATTTATAATTGTAGTAACCTCGGAATTTTGTCGAGAGCAGGAGAGATAACCGCAACCAATTTGGGCATATTTAACTGTGGTCAGGCTTGTTTTGCAGGTACCCTAGGGGGCAGTTATGATTTTAGGCATTGTTCGTTTATAAACGAATGGTTTAGCTCTAGCCAAGTATCGGTGTTGTTAAGTAATTATATCGAAACACAAGACGCCGTAGTATTAAGAGATTTAATCAAAGCCGATTTTCATAACTCCATTATTTTTGGGAGCAATCAAATTCAAATGCTCTTAGACCGACTTACACCCAATAATATTTCTACAGATTTTAATTACTTTTTTAATCACTGCACCATCAGGTTCAATAATCTCAACAACCAGTTTACCAACAATTTATTGTATGATTTTGGCAACCCGTCATTGTTTAATCAGTGTAGCATTGCCACCAACAGTTCTTTGTTTAGGCCGGTATTTGCTCGAACTCGTCAGCATCCGTTGAGGCTTACAGAATCTTACAATTTGCCAATAGACTCAAATTTTTCTGGGTTTAATGATTTGTTGGGCATCAGCAGAACCAGTAACATCAGCAGAGGGGCTTACCAATTTGTGGAGTAATTTTTTGAAAAAGGGTGTTTTTGTTGTGCTCTGCCCAAAAAATGTTAAAAAGCTATTGAAAAATAACCCAAAATCTTCTTTGGGAATTGACTCTTCATTGGGTTTTTCAATTATTTTTGCAGTATTCAAACCACCACCACATGATATATTTTTTTGGTCATCCTAAGCAGCATGTTTTTGCCGTAGCCATCAACCAAAGCCTTGCACCATCAGATGTTTTAAAACTATCTTGGCTTTTTGGCAATGTGCCGCACATACCACAAGACAGCATCCATCAACAAATGATAGGCCCCAGAGCTACTATGATTACCCCTTGGAGCACCAATGCTGTTGAAATTACCCAAAACATGGGTATTGAAGGCATCCTCAGGATAGAACAATTTTTTGCAGTTCAAGAGGAGGCCAGTTTTGATGCCATGCTCTCTCAGGTTTACATCACTTTAGATAAACATATTTTTAGTATCAAGATTACCCCAGAACCCATTAAACCAGTAAATGATATTGCAGCATACAACCAACAAGAAGGTTTGGCCCTGAGTCAGCAAGAGGTTGATTATTTGGTAAGCTTATCAGAAAAACTCAACAGACCGCTCACCGACTCTGAGGTTTTTGGGTTTTCGCAAGTAAACTCTGAACATTGCCGACACAAAATATTTAATGGAGAATTTGTAATTGATGGGGTAACGCAAGACCAAAGTTTGTTTCAGCTTATCAAAGAAACTGCCAAAGCACATCCCAACCAAATAGTGTCAGCTTATAAAGACAATGTGGCTTTTGTGGGAGGTCCCACTGCCACGCAGTTTGCTCCAGAAGATCCTACCAAAGCCAGTGCCTATCAAAAAACAACCTTTGAATCAGTGTTGTCACTCAAAGCCGAAACGCACAACTTCCCTACCACGGTAGAGCCATTTAATGGGGCTGCAACGGGTTCGGGTGGTGAAATCCGCGACAGGTTAGCAGGTGGTCAAGGGTCTATTCCATTGGCTGGCACGGCTGTGTATATGACTTCTTATAGCAGATTGCTCAACAACAAACCTTGGGAGCAAACCTTTGAAGCCAGACCATGGCTCTACCAAACCCCACTAGACATCTTGATAAAAGCCTCCAATGGAGCTTCTGATTTTGGCAATAAGTTTGGGCAACCTCTCATCACAGGGGCTTTATTAACCTTTGAACACAACGAACAGTTAGACCGTTTAGACGATTTATATAGATACCTAGGGTTTGACAAAGTGATTATGCTAGCGGGGGGTGTGGGTTATGCCAAAAAAGAACAAGCCCAAAAAAAATTACCCCAAAAAGGCGACAAAATAGTGATTTTAGGAGGCGACAATTACCGCATAGGCATGGGAGGTGCTGCGGTGTCGAGTGCTAATACAGGGGCTTTTGGCAGTGGGATAGAGCTGAATGCCATTCAGCGGTCTAACCCCGAAATGCAAAAAAGAGTAGCCAACACCATCCGTGCTTTTGTGGAAATGCAAACCAATCCGATTATTTCAATACATGATCATGGGGCAGGCGGACATTTAAATTGCTTGTCTGAATTGGTGGAAAACACCGGAGGGATAATTCAAATAAGCCAATTGCCTGTAGGAGACCCCACCTTGTCTGACAAAGAAATTATTGGCAACGAATCTCAAGAACGCATGGGGCTGGTGATAAAGGCATCAGATGTTGACTTGTTGACCCAAATAGCCCAAAGAGAACGTTCTCCTTGGTATGTGGTTGGTGAGGTATCAGACGACCATCAGTTTGTGTTTGTGTCTAAAGATAACTCCCAAAAACCAGTAGATTTGTATCTCGAAGACATGTTTGGAAATTCTCCAAAAACCATCATGCAAGATACCGCCATCAAAGCCGATTATAAACCTTTGGCCTACCAAAATAACCATTGGCATAACTACTTAGAGCAAGTTTTGCAATTAGAAGCCGTAGCTTGTAAAGATTGGCTCACTAACAAAGTAGACCGTTGTGTGGGAGGCAGGGTAGCCAAACAACAAACAGCAGGCCCTTTACAATTGCCTCTTAATAATTGCGGAGTTATGGCTTTAGATTATGACAGCTCGCATGGGGTGGTAACGTCTATAGGACAAGCTCCTGTGCCGGCGTTAATTAATGCAGCTGCAGGTAGTCGATTAGCCATCGCAGAAGCATTAACCAATATGGTGTTTGCCCCCATCAAAGATGGCCTAAAAGGTGTTTCGCTGTCAGCCAATTGGATGTGGCCTTGCAATAACCCCTCCGAAGATGCCAGATTATACCAAGCGGTGCAAGCTTGTTCAGCATTTGCTATCGCCTTGGGCATCAACATCCCAACGGGTAAAGATTCGCTCTCGATGAAGCAAAAATATGCCGACAAAGACGTGTTAGCACCCGGCACGGTGATTATTTCTACGGTAGGTCATACGGATAACATCAACCAAGTAGTGGAGCCGGTGGCACAAATAGGGGGAGGAGAGTTGTTTTATCTGCCTTTTGCAAAAGATAATTTGGCCTTAGGAGGCAGCTCACTAGCACAAGTGTTGTCGCAGATTGGTAATGAAGTTCCTGAGGTGAGTGATCCGGCTTACTTTAAAGCATGTTTTGATATGGTACAAGCTCAAATTACGCAAAACAACGTGTCGGCAGGGCATGATATTGGCAATGGTGGTTTTGTTACCACCTTGCTCGAAATGTGTTTTGCAAATGAGTCTTTTGGCATGCAACTCGATTTGAGTGAAATTCCGGCCAAAGACTTAATCACCCTGCTGTTTCATGAAAACCCAGGGGTGGTTTTGCAAGTAAAATCTTCTGAGGCATTTCTTGAGGCATTACACAAACAACAAATAAAAGCCTATGGTATCGGCACCTTTAGTTCTGACCATGTGATAAACATTTCTTTTAAAGAACAAAACCTGCAATTAAATGTTGCAGACCTGCGTGATACGTGGTACACCACTTCCTATTTGTTTGATGCCCATCAAACTAAAAATAATTTAGCCAAAGTTAGATTTGACCAATATAAAAAGCAACCTTTAAAACTTGTTTTTCCAACACATTTTGAAGGCAAAATACCCACACAAACCACCCAAAAGCCAAAGGCCGCCATCATCAGAGAGAAAGGGAGTAATTCTGAAAGAGAAATGGCTCATGCCCTGTATTTGGCTGGTTTTGAAGTCAAAGACATTCACATGACCGATTTGGTTTCGGGCCAAGAAACCCTAGAGGATGTGCAGTTTATAGGAGCCGTTGGCGGATTTTCAAATTCGGATGTGTTGGGCAGTGCCAAAGGTTGGGCAGGGGCGTTTAAGTATAACGAAAAAGCCCAAAAAGCTTTGCAAAATTTCTTTAGCAGACCCGATACCTTATCGGTTGGCATTTGTAATGGTTGTCAATTGTTTATGGAACTCGAAGTGATTCATCCTGAATTAGCAGTGCATGGCAAAATGCAACACAATGATTCGGGCAAACACGAGTGTGGCTTTACGTCTGTAACCATTCAAAAAAACCATTCTGTGATGTTGTCGAGTTTAGAAGGCACAACGCTTGGGGTTTGGATTTCGCACGGAGAAGGCAAGTTTAACCTACCCTTGGCCGAAGAGCAGTATCCGATAGTAGCCAAATATGCTTATGAAAGTTATCCCGCCAATCCGAATGGTTCAGACTACAACACCGCCATGTTGTGCGACAAAACCGGCCGACATTTGGTGATGATGCCACACATCGAAAGGTCAATATTCCCATGGAATTGGGCTTATTATCCCAAAGACCGTGCAGATGCTATTTCGCCTTGGATTGCGGCATTTGTGAATGCCAGAAATTGGTTGGTAAAGTGATAATTTTGGCCCTTATCCAGCTTTTCGTTACTACGCCTCGGCCTGTTGCAAGATTTTTTAAGGCCATCTGAGGAGCTTCTTTGCAGTCGCTCTCATCTGGCCAAAAAAATCAATACAGCAGGCCTGCGGGGTATTCA
>DAIRDG010000005.1:0-52116 GCA_036796275.1 Flavobacterium sp. | reverse complement strand
GCAGTCGCTCTCATCTGGCCAAAAAAATCAATACAGCAGGCCTGCGGGGTATTCACTGCAATCTGGGGGCTATGGCAAATCATTTAGCCTTGGCAGCAGTGATAGCTTGTTGCGGGTGTGCCCCTTGGTTTTGTGGCTTTGCCAAAGCGACCAGCGGAAGCTCTTGGCCAAGCCTAGCAAAACCTGGGCAAACCAAAACAACTAAAACGGATGACAAGAACAAAGTGTCGGATTATGCCCAAAAGTATAGCTACTAAAAAAAATTGACAACTTTTTGAGGGTTGTCAATCTTTGAAATTAGGGTTAGCTGGTTTATATTTTGAAGGTAATCACGGGTCTGAAGGCATGATTTACGATGTCTTCGCTGGTGCTGCCATTAAAGAAATGCGAAATGCCTTTTTTGCCATGGGTGCCTATGCCAATCAGGTCGGCATCAATGCTTCTGGAGAAGTTGAGAATGCCTTTTTCGATGTTGGCATCGTTAAAAATATGGTAGGTGAAGTTAGACAATTCTTTGTAGTGACTCAAGAATTCTTCAATTTGTTCTTTTGCCACGAGCGTAGACATAAAACTGTTGGGGGTGTTCACGTTTAATAAATGAAGATGAGATCCAAAGTTTTTAGCTATTTCGATGGCTTTCATAAAGGGTTTGTGGGCTTCTTTGGTAAAATCGGTAGCAAACACAAAGTCTTTCACGTTAAAGTTGGTTTCGTCTCTTTTAACTACCAATACAGGCACGTCTGAGTTTCTCACCACTTTTTCGGCATTAGAGCCAATAAACATTTCCTGAAAACCGCTGGCTCCGTGCGAGCCCATAACAATGAGGTCTATTTGATTTTTTTTGATGAGTTTCATGATGCCATCAAAGGCCATTTCAAATTGGATGACTTGTGAAACTGCCACGTCATCAAAAATAGACATTTCCATGAGGTCGTCTAATTTTTGGATGGCGGCGTTTTTAAAAAACATGATTTCGGGGATGTCATGGCCTTCGGTTACGGCATCGCTTACCTGATGAGGTAATTCTAACATGTGTAATAAAATAACTTCACCTTGGTTTTTTTTGGCAATTTGAGCAGCCAAATTCATAGCATAGCCTGCATGTTCAGAAAAATCGGTGGGGACTAAAATTTTTTTCATTGTTTTAGAAATTTAAGGGTAGGTTGTAATGTATAAAGTTTGATTGTTTGTTTTTATTGCAAATTTAATGATAATTGGTTACGTATTGAGTTGATGTTGTAAAAATGATTTAACAATATCTCTTTAAGAAAAACATTGATAGTCAGTTAAATATTTTTGTAAAATCAAGAAACTTAAGCTTGTTTTTTTTGGCATTAGTTTTATTATTTGATTACTTAAAATTACAAAAAAAAATTTAAAGTCTTAACAAATTATTAGTTTTTTTGAAAAATATTATATATTTGCAACAAATTATAAAGTTTCAGGATTTTATGAGGGAGCAATAGCTCCCTATTTTATTAGTTATGACCTTAAAAGAACAAGTAACCACATTGCTAGAAGCAGCCCTTGCCAACAGAACAGATTTGTTTCTGATAGATTTTTTGATGGATGACCAAAACAAAATTGTGGTGGTGATAGACGGAGATCAAGGGGTTACATTAAGCGATTGTGTTGAGATTAGCCGAGCCATAGAGCATAACATAGACCGAGAGGTGTTTGATTTTTCATTAGAAGTTGCATCACCTGGGGCTACTAGCCCGATAGTTAACAACAGACAATATCAAAAAAATATTGGTCGCACCATAGAAATTAAACAAACCGATGGGCAAGTCTTAGAAGGGGTTTTGGCAGACATATCAAATGAGGGCATTCAATTGTCATGGAGCTCTAGAGAGCCCAAAAAAATTGGCAAAGGAAAAGAAACGGTGGTTAACCATAAGGATATTGCGTTTACAGAAATAAAAAAAGCACAAGTAATTATAAAAATTTAAATAACAACACACAATGGAAAACTTAGCTTTGATTGAATCATTTTCAGAGTTTAAAGATGATAAGTTTATAGACAGAGTAACCCTGATGGCTATACTCGAGGAAGTTTTTAGAAATACCCTTAAAAAGAAATACGGATCTGATGATAATTTTGACATCATTATTAATCCGGATAAAGGTGATATGGAAATCTGGAGAAACCGTACGGTAGTTGAAGATGATGAACTAGAAGACGAAAACGAAGAAATTACCTTGTCTGAAGCCAGAAAAATTGAACCCGACTTTGAAGTGGGCGAAGAGGTGTCTGAAGAAGTAAAACTTGCCGATTTGGGCAGACGTGCTATATTATCATTGCGTCAGAATTTAATTTCAAAAATTCACGAGCATGATGCCACCAATCTCTACAAGCAATTTAAAGATATGGTTGGCGAGATTTATTCTGCCGAAGTGCACCACGTGAGGCCTAGAGCTGTTATTTTATTAGATGATGATGGCAATGAAATTGTACTGACCAAAGAAAAACAAATTCCTGGTGATTTCTTCAGAAAAGGTGATAGTGTAAAGGGTATCATAGAAAGTGTTGAGCTAAAAGGCAACAAACCACAAATCATGATGTCTAGAACTTCTGAAAAATTTTTAGAAAAATTATTTGAACAAGAGATTCCAGAAATTTATGATGGGTTAATTTCTATCAGAAAAGTAGCCAGGATACCCGGAGAAAAAGCCAAAGTAGCCGTAGATTCTTATGATGATAGAATTGACGCTGTTGGAGCTTGTGTGGGTGTAAAAGGCTCTAGAATTCATGGGATTGTAAGAGAATTAAACAACGAAAATATTGATGTAATTAATTATACCAATAATTTGCAATTATTTATTACCAGAGCTTTGAGTCCTGCTAGAGTATCATCTGTAAAAACCAACGAAGAAACCATGAAGGCAGAAGCGTTGTTGAAAATTGAAGAAGTTTCTAAAGCCATTGGTAGAGGCGGTCAAAATATCAAGTTAGCTTGCTTAATTACTGGTTATGATATAGATGTAATCAGAGAAGATGCAGCAGAAGAAGGAGACGTTGAACTTATAGAATTTGACGACGAAATAGCACCATGGATCATTGGTGAATTTGAAAAAATTGGCTTAGATACGGCCAAAAGTGTATTAAATTATTCTGTTGAAGATTTGGTGGTGCGAACAGACTTAGAAGAAGAAACCATCAAAGAAGTCATCAAAATCTTGAAAAAAGAATTTGAAAAATAAAAAATAATATCAAAATACAATATGTCTGAAGAAAAAAATATCAGAATTAATAAAGTTTTAAACGAATTAAACATTTCTCTAGACAGAGCCATAGAGTTTTTGCATTCTAATGGTTTTGAAACAGAAAACAGTAGAAATACCAAGGTCTCGCAAAAGGAGTTTGATGCTCTTGTTAACGAATTTGACAAAGACCGAGGTAAAAAAATGGCATCGCAAGAGGTGAGTGAAGAAATTCGAAAAGAGAAAGAGGCCATTAGAATTGAAAGAGAAAAAGAGCTAGAAGAAAAGCGTAAAAAAGTTGAAGAAGAGCTTAAAAAGCAAGAAATTATCAGGGCAAGAGCTACCTTAGCAGGGCCAAAAGCCGTTGGAAAAATTGATTTAGAGCCAAAAAAACCTGAAGCAACTATCCAAGCCGAAACCCCTGAAAACAAAGTTGAAAAACCTGTAGAAGAGATATCTAATGAGGTTGAAAAACCGCTCGAAACTCCTACGGATGTTAAAGCAACTGAGGCAAACATTGAAAATGATGATGAAAAAGCCCCTGAAGTTATAGATGGTGTTACCATTGATAGGTTAGAAACCAAATACCAAAAATTATCTGGGACTACATTAACGGGTCAAAAAATTGATTTGAGTCAGTTTAATAAACCTAAGAAAAAAGCAGAAGAGCCCAAAAAAGTTGACGCAAAATCAGATGCCAACAATGACTTGGCAAAGAAAAGAAAAAGAATACCAACCAAGCCTAATACCGCTGCTCAAAATCAGGCTAAAAAGAAATTTACAAATACCAAACCAGTTGTCAATAAAGTTGAGCCAACCGAAGAAGATGTTAAAAACCAAATACGAGAAACTCTAGAAAAACTGCAAGGAAAAGGCAATAAATCTAAGGCTTCAAAATATAGAAAAGAAAAGCGTGACGTTCATAAACAACGTACAGACGACGAGCTATTAGCACAAGAAGAAGGCAGTAAAATATTAAAAGTAACCGAGTTTGTAACCGTAGGTGAAATCTCAACCATGATGGATGTGAACATCACCAAAGTAATAGGCACTTGCATGTCTTTGGGTATCATGGTAACCATGAATCAACGTTTAGATGCAGAAACACTCACCATAGTAGCAGATGAATTTGGTTTTGGGGTAGAATTTATTAAATCAGAAAATGAAGAAAACATCCCGCAAAGTGTAGACAGTGAAGATGATTTAAAAAAGAGAGCTCCCATTGTAACCGTGATGGGTCACGTTGACCACGGAAAAACATCGTTGTTAGATTATATCCGTCAAACCAATGTGATTGCAGGAGAATCTGGTGGGATTACACAGCATATTGGAGCCTATGGCGTACAGTTAGAAAATGGCGAAAAAATTGCATTTTTAGATACCCCTGGTCACGAAGCTTTTACCGCTATGCGTGCTCGTGGAACCCAAGTAACTGATATTGCAATTATTGTAGTAGCTGCCGATGACGACATCATGCCACAAACTAAAGAGGCTATTAGCCATGCTCAAGCGGCAGGTGTGCCCATGATATTTGCCATCAACAAAGTTGATAAACCTACTGCAAACCCAGAAAAGATTAAAGAGAAATTAGCGGGCATGAATTTATTGGTGGAAGACTGGGGCGGAAAAATTCAGTCGCATGACATTTCAGCAAAAACTGGTTTAGGTGTTGCTCAACTCTTAGAAAAAGTATTGCTTGAAGCTGAAATGCTAGAATTAACTGCTAACCCAGATAAACCAGCAAGTGGCACCATTATAGAAGCGTTTCTTGACAAAGGTAAAGGTTATGTGTCTACCATCTTAGTACAAGCCGGAACTCTAAAAATTGGCGACTATGTTTTGGCTGGTAAACACCACGGCAAAGTGAAAGCCATGCAGGATGAAAGAGGCAAAGACATAAAATTTGCCGGACCAAGCACACCGGTATCTATTTTAGGTTTAGACGGAGCCCCAACAGCAGGTGATAAGTTTAACGTATTTGAAGATGAAAGAGAAGCCAAGCAAATTGCCAATAAACGTTTGCAATTGATGCGTGAGCAATCTGTAAGAGTTAAAAAACATATTACCCTTGATGAAATTGGTAGAAGAATTGCCTTGGGTGATTTCCAAGAGCTAAATATTATTCTTAAAGGAGATGTAGATGGTTCTGTTGAAGCACTTTCAGATTCGTTTTCTAAACTATCAACCGAAAAAATTCAAATAAAAATCATTCACAAAGGGGTTGGTGCCATTACCGAATCGGATGTATTGCTAGCTTCTGCTTCGGATGCTATTATCATCGGATTTAACGTAAGACCGCAAGGCAATGCCAAACAATTGGCCGAAAAAGAAGAAATAGACATCAAAACCTACTCTATTATTTATGCCGCTATTGATGATGTAAGAGATGCTATGGAAGGTATGCTGTCTCCTGAAATTAAAGAAGAAATTACTGGAACTGCAGAAATCAGAGAAACCTTTAAAATCACCAAAGTTGGTACTATTGCAGGTTGTATGGTTATTGATGGCAAAATCTTTAGAAACAATAAAGTGAGACTCATTAGAGATGGTGTAGTTATTTATACCGGCGAATTAGCAACCCTAAAACGTTTTAAAGATGATGTGAAAGAAGTGGCCAAAGGATACGATTGTGGTATACAAATAAAGAATTACAACGACATCGAAATTAACGACCACATTGAGTGTTATAAAGAAGTAGAAGTAAAAAGTAAATTATAACAAATAAGACCTGCCAATTGCGGGTCTTTTTTTTATTGTTCAGGGGCAATTTGTATGGCTAAACCCTCAAGGTTTTCTGTTATTGATATTTGACATCCTAAGCGGCTATTGTCCTGCACATGATAAGCTTCATCTAGCATGGCTTCTTCATCCGGATTGCGGTTTAAGTCGATGATATCATTCAACACATACACTTGGCAGGAGGCACACATGGCCATGCCACCACACACGCCTATTGTGCCCTCTTCGGCCAGTTCATAAGCACGGATAACCTCCATCAAGTTCATGCTCATGTCTGTTGGGGCTGCCACATGGTGAAGCTTACCTTGTCTGTCGGTGATTTGTATGTTAACATCTGCCATAAAAATTCTGGTAAGAAAACTAAATGTTTAAATATCTAAACTTTTTAATAAGTTGATGAGTTCTGAGTCTGACGGCCTTGGAGCATCTGCATCTACGATATTGCCATTTGGATCAATTAGTATAAACCTCGGAATTGAATTGATGTTGTATTGCTTTGCAAAATCAGAATTCCAATCCTTGTCTGCCAATAATTGGTAACCCTCCAAATTTTTGTCTTGCACCATTTTGATCCATTTTTGTTTGTCTTTTTGTTCATTTACAGAAATACCTACAAACTGAATTTTTTTGTTTTTGTAGCTTGCAATGATTTTTTTAAGACTAGGCACTTCGGCTATGCAAGGCTTGCACCAAGTTGCCCAAACATCAATGTATACATATTTTCCTTTGAGGCTTTCAGACGATACCATGTTGCCGTTAATGTCTTCAAAATTAAATTCAGGAGAATGCTTACCTGCACTCAAAGACTTTAATTCTTGGTGAATTTTTCTGATTTCATTTTTCACCTCCTCATTTAAAGAATAGCTGATTAAATCTTCAACAATTTTATCTAAATCTTGGGTAGAAGTAGCTAATTCGTCATAAATCTCACTCACTAACTCGCTGCGAATTAGCTTACTTTTAATGTTTTTTAAACCGGCCACGATTAGTTTAAAGGGTTCTACAGTCTCATCATTGTCAACTTGGTCAAAAATATTTGAAAAAAAATGAGTTGTCACCAAACCTCTGTAAGTTTTTGAAAAATAGTAATACGTTTCATCAAAAAAATCAAAATCATCCGGAATTTTTGGAAAATTAACAGAGACCTCAAATTCAGGATTTTCGGTAATGTAAGCGTGGTAATTTTTATAATTGTGATTGATGGCATAAGTTTTAAAAGAGATGTCTTTTATTTCTAATACCTCAAAATTTTGATGTGTAAATTTCTTTGAACTTAATAAATTTGTAATTTTAGTTTTATAATCCTCGTGTTTTTTTAAAAAATCATTTTCAGGAAGCTGATACAAGGCACTGATGCCGTCCCACCCGTTAAGGTTGCCATAAACTTGCGTAATGATTTTATTTTTTTCTTGTATATAATTATTTTCCTCAGCTCCTTTGCCTTCAAAAATCAATGATTGATCAAAACCAGCATTTTTTGCGTTTAGCTTAAGATTAAAAACATTGTCAAGAAATAAATCTGTTTGGTTGTCTTGAAATTTAAGCGTAAAAATTCCGCTGTAGGGCAAGTTGATAAATTCTTCAAAGCTTCCATTGTTTAAAACAATGATTTGAGAAAAATTAATGCCTTCAATTTTCAAGGTATCAGAAGCGGCGTCTTCTATGATTCCTGAAATTTTTAATTTATTGTTGGTCAATTGACAGCCAACAAACGTTAAAAATAAAAGGACTGTAAATGTTTTTTTAATCATTTTATAAAGTTTAATTTATGGCTTTTACAACTGCTTTTTCAGCTTCTTTTCTGGTGCCATCAAAACCATCTACCCCAGACACGGTGGTGTATTTGAGTACGTATTTTTTACCAGGGTTGAGTCTATTATAAACGCTTTGACACATGAGAGTTGCTTCATGAAATCCGCATAAAATGAGTTTTAATTTACCCGGATAGATGTTTACATCGCCTATGGCATAAATACCCTCAACGTTGGTTTGATAATCTAGGGCGTTATTTACTTTAATGGCATTTTTTTCAATTTCTAGACCCCAATTGGCTATAGCTCCTAGTTTTGGCGTAAGCCCAAAGAGCGGAATAAAATAATCTGTATTTAAGGTTTTTAGTCTACCATCCATATTGATAGTAATGCTTTCTAGCGTTAATTCTCCATGCAGGCTTTGTACTTCTGCGGGTGTTATCAAATTAATTTTTCCGAGTTTGGTTAGCTCTTCTACTTTTTCTACAGAATCTAGGGCTCCTCTAAATTCGTTTCTTCTGTGAATAAGGGTCACCTCTTTGGCAACATTGCTTAAAAAGATACTCCAGTCTAGGGCAGAGTCTCCACCACCAGCAATCACTACGGTTTTATCTCTAAATTGTTCTGGATTTTTTACAAAATACTCTACGCCATTTTCTTCATAAAATGCCAAGTTATCCAAGCTTGGTTTTCTTGGCTCAAAAGTGCCTAAGCCACCGGCAATGGCAATGGCTTTTGCGTGGTGTTTAGTGCCTTTATTGGTGGTTACAATAAACGAGCCATCTTCTAGTTTTTCTATAGTTTCGGCTGTTTCACCTAAAGTAAATCCTGGTTTAAATTGTTTTATTTGTTCCATGAGGTTGTCTACCAACTCTCCTGCCATCACCTCGGGATAACCAGGGATGTCATAAATAGGTTTTTTGGGGTACAACTCGGCTAATTGCCCACCTGGTTGGGGTAAGGCGTCTATGAGATGGCAAGTCATTTTGAGCAAACCTGCCTCAAAAACAGCAAAAAGTCCCGTGGGACCTGCTCCAATTATTAAGATGTCTGTTGAAATCATGCGTTCATTAATATTTTTTCAAAGGTAAACGAAAACAAAAAGGCTATTTATGATAAAAATCATGCAATGTTTTCTACCGTTTCTATTTGTGGTACAAATTTTTTGATGGTTGTTTCAACCCCTGCTTTTAGCGTACTTTGATTAACACTGCAACTCGTGCATGCTCCTTCAAATCTCACTTTCACGTGTTTGTTATCAACAACTTCAACTAATGAAATATCACCGCCGTCTGATTGCAAAAATGGTCTTATCTCGTCTAGAGCCTTCAAAATATTCTCGTGGATGTTTTTTGTGGTCATAATTATTTCTTTTTGATGGCACTGCAACCTGCCATGGTAGTTATTTTAACAGCTTCGGTAGGCGGAAGGTTGTCATTTCTCTTAACAACTTCTGCCACTACATTTCTAGTAACTTCTTCAAAAGCAGTTTCAGTCACAGAAGCCGTTTGCAGGGCAGCTGGTCTGCCAAAATCACCGGCCTCTCTGATGCTTTGCACCAATGGAATTTCTCCTAAAACAGGCACATTTAAGTCTAAGGCTAAGTTTTTGGCTCCTTCTTGACCAAAAATGTAATATTTGTTGTTTGGTAATTCTTCGGGGGTAAAATAGGCCATATTTTCTATGATACCCAAAACTGGCACCTGAATGGCTTCTGATTGAAACATGGCCACCCCTTTTTTGGCATCAGCTAAAGCCACTGCTTGTGGGGTGCTTACTACCACTGCACCTGTTATGGGCAGAGACTGCATGATAGACAAGTGAATATCCCCTGTGCCGGGAGGCAAGTCGATCAGTAAAAAGTCTAAATCTCCCCAATGGGCATCAAATATCATTTGATTCAGGGCTTTGCCTGCCATGGGGCCTCTCCAAATTACGGCTTGGTCTGGTTGAGTAAAAAATCCTATAGAAAGCACTTTCACATTATAACTCTCAATGGGTTTCATTTTAGATTTGCCCTCTACTTCAATAGAGAGTGGTTTTTCGTTTACCACATCAAACATCAAAGGCATAGAAGGACCATAAATATCGGCATCTAAAACCCCAACAGCAAATCCCATTTTGGCTAGTGTTACTGCAATGTTGGCAGTAACTGTAGATTTACCTACACCACCTTTGCCAGAAGCAATGGCAACAATGTTGCTGATACCCGGTATGGGCTTACCTTTGATGACATTGGGTTTAGGAGCTTGTTGTTTAGGGGCATCTACCGTGGTATTGATTTTTATTTTGGCTTTTTCGTAAACTTTTTCGTGGATGACTTTAAGAATATCAACTTCAGCTCTTTTTTTGATGTGCAAGGCAGGGTTGTTTATTTTTAAGTCAACCACCACTTCATCACCAAAACATACTACATTTTGGATTGCTCCGCTTTCTACCATGTTTTGACCTTCACCGGCTATTGTAATGGTTTCGAGGGCTTTTATAATGTCTTGTTTGTTTATTTTAATCACAACAATTATTTTTTGATGTTAATATTGGCTTTATTTATTTTAACACACAAAGATACATGAAGTTGACTAAATTATTGTTAAGACTTTAGTAATTTAATAGAAGTTGACTCATAACGTAATGGCATCAGAGAACGCTTTGGTGTAGGCTTTTATTAAATCTCTGGCTTGTGCAAATTGTTGTTTAATTTCGTCTTCTGTGCCAACTGCTTTGGCAGGGTCGGGAAAATTGTAATGAAATTTTTTGGCATTGGTAGGAAAAAACGGACAACGTTCTTTGGCATTGTCACAAACCGTAATCACATAGTCAAAATCAATTTGGGTATATTCATCAATGTGGTTTGAGGTATGGTTCGAAATATCAATGCCATCTTCTTGCATGGTAGCAATGGCTTTGGGGTTTACTCCATGGGTTTCTACTCCGGCACTATAAACCTCGGCTTTGCCTGAAGTAAAGTGTTTTAGATAGCCTTCTGCAATTTGACTTCTGCAACTGTTGCCTGTGCAAAGCACTAAAATTTTTTTCATGAGTTTATCTTTTTTATGATTAATATTTCCATTTGTTTGCAATTTTTACCAACGATAACATCACAGGGACTTCTATTAAAACCCCTACCACAGTGGCTAAAGATGCCCCAGAATTTAACCCGAACAAGGCTATGGCAACTGCTACGGCTAGTTCAAAAAAATTGCTGGCTCCTATCATGGCAGCGGGAGCACAAATGTTGTGTTTGAGGTTGAGATATTTGCCGATAAACCAACTTAAAAAGAAAATAAAATAGGTTTGAATGGTTAGGGGCACAGCAATGAGGAGTATATGAAATGGATTGTTAACAATTTTGTTGCCTTGCAAAGCAAATAACAGCACCAAAGTGGTAAGCAAAGCTATGATAGAAATTGGTTTTAGTTTAGCTAAAAACACGGTTTGAAACCATGCTTTGCCTTTGAATTTGATTAAAAGCACATGACTTAAATACCCTGCTAAAAGCGGTATTACTACAAAAATAACCACCGAGCTTGCCAGCACCTCATAGGGGATGACAATATTGGTGACTCCCAGCAAAAATTTAACAATCGGAATAAAAGCCACTAAAAGAATTAAATCATTTACGGATACTTGCACCAAAGTGAAGTTAGCATCGCCTTTGGTGAGATAAGACCACACAAACACCATGGCGGTGCAAGGGGCAGCACCCAATAAAATAGCCCCTGCGATGTATTGTTCGGCTTCTTCAGGATTAAGGTAGGCATTAAAAATTTGATCAAAAAATAGCCAAGCAAAAAAAGCCATGCTAAAGGGTTTCACCAACCAGTTGATAACCACCGTGAGGCCTAATCCTTTCCAGTTTTTTGACACATCTTTGAGTGACGAAAAGTCTATTTGCACCATCATGGGGTAAATCATGAGCCATACCAAAATAGCTACCGGAATATTAACAGAGGCAATTTCTAGTGAACTGATGGTTTGTATGCTTTCTTGGGCAAAACTACCCAAGGCAATGCCAACAACTATACACATAAGTACCCAAAGGGTTAAGTATTTTTCGAAGGTTCCCATGATGTATAGGTTAGCAACAACCGTTTTGCGGATTACAACTCGTGCTTTGCATCACTAAGCTTTCAGGGATGCCACATTTGTCTGAGGCCAAACAATTTGTTTGTTTGTTTATTAAAATAAATTTTTTCTCAAAGTATGCAAGATTATATTTGCCTATGGTGTCAGATTGGTATTCTACCTCTATGGCGTAATCTTGCAATTGAAGTTTTCTTTCGGAGAGTTTGATGATATTTAAAAGTTTTTGTGGTTGAAGTCTGTGGTTAATATCTTTTTCAAACCACAGCTGAAAGTTGACGTGTTTTTCGGTTCTCAAAGTGCCGCCACAGTCTATAAAATCTTTAGTGATGCACCCTACTTCGGTGATGTGAAAATGAGGTGGCACTAAAGTTCCGTTTTCTAAACTAAAGCTTAGATTATCTAATTGCAGCAAGTGATTTTTGAATTCTGAAAGTTTCATGATGAAGTGTTTAGGTTAACAACAAGGCTCATTTATTTGATCTTTTGAAATTGCACTTAAATAATTTTGTATAAGTGTTATGGATTGCGGATTGATGCAATAACAAATCGCATTGCCCTCAATGTTACCTTTGATGAGCCCTGCATTTTTAAGTTCTTTGAGGTGTTGCGAGATGGTTGGTTGGGCCAAGGGCAATTCGTTAACAATGTCTCCACAAACGCAACTTTTTTTGGTTAATAAATAATCTAAAATGGCTATTCTTGCAGGATGAGCCAAAGCCTTAAAAATAGTGGCTAGTTGATTTTGAGACGTTGTAAAAAATGCAGTTTTGGTGGCACCCATTTGTTATTTGTTTATTGCAATATTACGATATAAAATATTAATCCCAAAAAAAACCAACTATAATTGTTGGTTAATTTTATATATAAATTATTGTTTAGTTTTCCACTGTCTTGCTGGGGTGTCAAAATAAGTATGATCATCTGGAAATTCTATCCAAAAATCAGGTTGTGAATTTTTAGTATAATAGTTTGAAACATCTTTACCTTTAACAATTTTATCAAACAGAATACTGCTTTTTTCTTTCAACTCTGGCACTTCCATTTTCCAAGTGCGTGCAATTTCTTCATAATAAAATATTGAATCATTTTCAATTTTCAATTTGCCAATTGTTGCAACTTTTTTGAGTTTTAGACTTGGGGCAATTTTAGCGACTGCAAAATAGATGAAGCCATCATCATTTTTGTAATAATGCAATAAGTCAGCAGTTTCCGCTTTTTTGGTGTAATAATCTATATAAGTAGTATCACGTTTAGTTCTGTGGGTAGCTTTTTTTGGCAGTTTTTCAAAATAATGAACGATATTTGATTTAAAAGTGGCTATTTCATCGTTTGACAAATAATCATTTGGATTTGAAGAAATATCTTTTTGACAGCTAAAAGTAATCATTAGAATTAATAAATAAAAATAGGTTTTCATTAGTTGAATAAATTAAAATTCGAAAATAAGAAAAATACAGTAAATAAGAAAATTTAAAAAACCCCAAAGCAAAACTTTGGGGCATTAAAACTCAAATATAAAAAATAGTTTTTAGTATGCTTGTGAACCAGGAGCAAACTCAGCCCAATTGTCAGTCCAGTCTGTAGTACTAAAAGCACCTCTATATGTTACAGTTTCTAAACCAGAAAGTTTAGCATCTGTAAATGAAGCACCTGAAGTTAAAGTTCCTGATGTCACTGCAAAATTTGGGTTAGAAGGATATTGATTTACTACTCTATTTTTAAATGCAACATCTGAATTGATCCCTAAAACAGCAAACTGATCTTCAATAGCAGCTGTAATAGTAGTGTTATTAGTATTAAACCAATTTTGTAAGTCAGATGTAGTTGCAGTCATTTCACTACCTACCGAAAATGTTGTTGCAGGAGCAACTAATATATTATTTAATAATTTACCAGTTCCAGCAGCATAATTATCATAAACAGATTGTTGGTTCATTCTTATACCTCTTGGATAACCAATAAATACAGAGTTTGCAATAGTCACAGCAGTTCTTCTTCTCAAGTCCATAGAGTGTTGATAGTTGGCATTAATAGACTGTGAATTTGAAGCTCTTGGCCCTATACATGTAAAGTTAGAAAACACACCAGTAGTTAACAAGGTTGTAACATTGTCATTTGGACCATTATCACATTCAAAACTGTTTGATCCAGATTGGTCAGCAAAAGAAGGATATCTAACTTCTAAACCAAATTGATTTTTACCTGAATAACCAAAGTCAACATCAAAACTATCATCCCATGAAGCAAATGAAATAAGATATTTGCCATCTACATTTCCACCAAACCATTCAAACCCATCATCACCACCATAAGATACTTGGCAATATTCTAAAGAAGAAGCACTACCAACACCTCCCATGGTAATTGAGTTAGTTTCATTGTTTGGTGTTAATTCAATTCCTGCATATTCTACTCTTAAATATTTTAAAGTACATTTACCAGCATTATCAACAGGGTCAGTACCTCCAAAAACTACAGCTGGTGTTATGCCTTCAATTTCAGGATTAACTTGATTAGTTGGTGCGTTACCTAAAATCACTAAACCACCCCAGTCTCCTCTATCTCTTGATCCAGCAGGCAAATTAGAAGTCATTACAATTGGTTCAGAAGCTGTACCAACTGCTTCAAGTTTACCACCTCTGTCAATCACTAAAGTTCCTTTGGTTGCTTTGTCACCTTTAAGGATAGTACCAGGTTGAATAGTTAAAGTTTTTCCATTACGAACAAACACCTGTCCTTCAATAAGATACTTTTTGTCTTTTGTTAAGGTTTGTGTTTCAATGTTTCCTTTTAATACGACAACACCATCATTATTGTTGATAGGGGTGTCATCATCATCACTACAGCTAAAAAAAGCTAAACTAGATAATAATAATCCACTTAATAAAATTTTTGAAATTTTCATAGTTTAAAAAAATTAATGTTAATAATAAATTGTTTAAAATAAATATAAAGGGTAAAAAATTAAAATTCATATGTTACTGAAAAATTGTACAGTGCTCCTGTTTGATGAACAAACACAGGATCATCTATGTTTTGATTAATCTTGTTGTCCACATTAGAATCTTGAAAAAATCTAAATTTATCGTCTAAGATATTAGATACACCAAGTTTTAAAGTCATTTTTTTAAAAGACTTTGAAATAGTAAAGTCTAGTTGGTTTCTAGCCAATTCAAAAATTGTAGGCCAAATATCAGCACCAACAGCATAAATTCTATCTCCAAAACGATTATAAATCACATTTGCATTCCAGCCGTTGTCTTTGTTGTCATAGCCTAGAGCAGCATTGATAACATAAGGTGATTGGCCTTGAAGAGACCTTTTTTGAGCTTGGCCTTGAATTGAACTACCTAAATCAACTTCTGAAAAAATGTATGAAGCATTTAAATTAATAGATAAATCAGATAAAAATCCATCTTTAAAAAGTTCCTTTAATGATTTACGCAACTCTAATTCAGCTCCATATAGCGTAGCAGATTCAGAGTTTATATAAGTAATTCTTCTTTGTTGACTAACCGTTGGTAATCTAAATTCTATAGGATTTTGAAATTTTTTATAGAACAATCCTAAACTTGCAGTTTCTCCTCTAGATGGGTAAATCTCATATCTAAGATCTAAATTATCTATGGTTGCTGTGGTTAATTCATCGCTCCCAACAATTTCTGTATCCTCTTGGAAATCATAAAATAAAAAAGGTGCAATTTCTCTGAACTCTGGTCTATTTACAGTTCTGCTATAAGCCAATCTAACAAGATTCTTATCATTAATATTATAGCTAAAATTTAAGGATGGTAAAATAGATGTGATTGGTTGTTGAATTAATAATCTTTCATTACCCTGAAAACCATCCACTTCTAATCTATTATGCTCTACCCTAACACCACCAGTCAATAAAAATTTAGAAATAGGGAACTCTCCATAAAGATAACCAGCTGTAAGCAAATTATTTGCTTTATATGAATCGCTTAAATTAGATCCCTCTCTAAGCACCCAACCATTACCCACATTTACATTGTCTGAACCAAAAACACTTGATAGCGGGGTTGTTAATAATTCATTCTCTCTTTCTTGCGACAAACCAAAATAACCTGGTATTAAGTATGAAAAGTATCTGGCACTAAAATCTCTATTCTTATAGTCTGCAAATACACCTGATTTTAATACGATATTAGTCAGTTCTTCATCATCTTTTACTCTTTCTATTTCTAATTTATAATCAACGCCTAAGTTAGCAGAATATTCATTTAATTCAGAAAAGAATCTACCAGTATCAAATGGATTTGAACTTGGAGGAGCAATTATTTTAAAAGGTTCTTGCGGTTGGTTATTATCTCTAAAAGTTCTAAATCTTCTGAGGTCTGGTAAAATATCATTGACAATATTTCCTCCTAAAAACCAAGTAATATCATTATTTTCTTTCAATTCGTGTTGACCATTGAACTGAGAGGAAAATATCCTCCTACCTGAGTAACCAAATTCATAATTCTGGAGTAATTCTCCTGGTCTTTGGTCAAAATCGAAACCACTCCTTAATGTTGTAAAATTCTCACCTATTTGATTAAATAAATTTTTAAAAGTTATTTTATTATTTTCGTTTAACCTCAAAGACCAATTTGATACCAATGATAAACGAATTTCATTTGAATAAAACATATCATCAAAATCCCTTTGAAGTTGAGCAGAAGGAACAGAGCCCGTAAGGTCATTTATATAAGTGTTTACATTTTTAGAATAATTTTGAAACTTATTTGAATATGATATCATATTTACAGTTCTTAGTATTTTATCGTTTTTTAATGGGATTTTTCTACCAAAACTAAAACCTATACCTGAATCCAAAAAAGCAGTACCTTTGTTTGGCTCAAAATTATTTGCTAATTGATTTGCATAAAACACACTTTGACCGTCATCATTTAAAGCATCTCTATTTGTTGGAAATCCAGAAGGAAGTTGTCTAAAACCATTATCAAATCCCAAGAAATCAGTAGGAGACCCATCAGTTTGAAAATAATCGTCAAAAGTTGTGTCAATTCTATAACCTATATTAAAAGTAAGTTGTGTAAAATCTGAAAAATTTTCGTATGTAGTTACATTAATTAATCCTCCCGAAAAATCACCTGGCATATAAGCTGTTGCTGTTTTATTAATGGTAATTTTTTCTAATGCATTTGTAGGAATTAAATCAAAAGAAAATGTTCTTCTATCAACCTCTGTACTAGGAGCCAATGCATTATTGATTAATACATTATTATATCGTTCACTTAAACCCCTTATCATGATGAATCTACCGTCAACAATAGTAACTCCAGGAATTCTTTGCATAGCTTGTGCGGCATTACCATCAGTACCTTTACTCATTTGCTCTGCAGAGATAGCACTTATCACTTGCTTGGCTTCTTTCATTTCTAAAACCAAAGCACTTTCAGTGTTTTTTCTTCTAGTAGTTACCAACACTACTTCGTCTAAAGCTTGTCCACCACCAGACACCAATGTTTGATTAACAGTTATAGTTTTATTAGCTACAATAGTTACAGGTTTTTCTACTGTTTGATAACCTAAAAAACTAAATACTAAAACTTTGTTACCAGCATCAACATTCAATTGATAGTTCCCATTCTTATCTGTTGTAGTACCTACAGATGTTCCTTTAATAAATACATTAGCAAACGGAAATGGTTGATCATTATCATCTCCATCAAAAACAGTTCCTTTTACAACACCTTTTTGGGCAATTAAACTTGCTGTTAGTAGTAAATATACAAATAAAGTTTTTTTCATTTATAATTATTTATTATTTGATGCAAATAACAAACTATAAGATTTAGTTTAAGTTAACCCGACATTATGATTAAGTAACTTAATTGTTATAAATATGTTAACATATTAAATTATCGTTAAGTCGTTGTTTGAAAACATATATTATTTAACTTTACCATGTTTTAAGAAAATTAACTGTATGAAAAAAAAGGACCTCAGAATTTTGTTAGTTGATGACGAGCCAGATATTATTGAGATATTAGCCTATAACTTAAATAACGAAGGCTATCAGGTTTTTACCGCTGCTAACGGTCTTGAAGCCCTCGAAAAAGCCAAGCAAATCATCCCTCATTTGGTAATTTTAGATGTTATGATGCCCGTGATGGATGGCATGGAAGCCTGCGAAAAAATGAGAGCAACCCCAGCACTAGAAAATACGGTGATTGCTTTTTTAACAGCCCGTAGTGAAGATTATTCTCAAGTGGCAGGTTTTGAATCTGGTGCAGATGATTATATTTCTAAACCCATAAAGCCCAAAGTATTAATTAGTAAAATAAAAGCCCTGTTAAGACGCTTTAAAGAGGATGATAAGCTGGTAAGCAACACCTTGAGTGTTGGAGATATTATCATCAACAGAGAGCTTTATAAAATCATTAAAGATGGCCAAGAAATTGTGCTGCCAAGAAAAGAATTTGAATTGTTTTACTTGTTGGCTACCAAACCAGGTAAAGTTTTTAAGCGAGAGGAAATTTTAGATAAAGTTTGGGGTAGCGAAGTAGTAGTTGGAGGCAGAACCATAGATGTACACATCAGAAAACTAAGAGAAAAAATAGGAGAAAACATCTTTAAAACCATCAAAGGCGTAGGTTATAAAATTGAACTTTAAATGGCCTTAAAATTTAAAAAGTCATACAAGTTCGCGTTCAAATCTTCACTGTATATCTCGTGTTTGGTATTGCTTTTTTTTACAATTTTCGAATTAATTTTTTTTGATTTCAATTGGTTGGTCACACTTTTCTTTACCACCTTGGTTTTTTCAATTTCTTTTTACATCATTCAATACCGGGTTGAAATATTTGTTTACAGACGTATCAAAAAAATTTATGATGATATTTCTTTGTTAGACAAAACCAGTATCACCAATCAATTTATCACCACAGATATTGCCACCTTAAACAAGGAAATCAACAAATATGCCTTAGAGAAAAAACTCGAAATAGAGTCTCTTAAAATTAGAGAATCCTATAGAAGAGAGTTTTTAGGCAACGTGTCGCACGAACTTAAAACGCCTTTGTTTATGATTCAGGGTTATTTATCAACCTTGCTAGACGGAGCTATGCATGACAAAGCAGTTTTGAAAAAATATTTAGAAAGAGCTGACAATGGCGTAGAGAGATTAATCTATATCATCAAAGATTTAGACATGATTTCAAAACTCGAAACGGGTATTTTATCGTTAGATCAAACCACGTTTGATGTGGTTGAACTGATACAACGTATTTTTGAATTGTTAGAAATTAAAGCCCAAAAAAACAAATACAATTAGAGTTAGACAACACCCAACCTATGATGGTTGTGGCCGATAAAGAAAAAATTCAGCAAGTGCTTACTAACCTGATAGAAAACTCTATTAAATATGGCAAGCAAAAAGGCACCACCGAAGTAAGTGTGGAGTTAATCACAAAAACCAATGTGATCATAAGGGTTACAGACAACGGTGAGGGCATTGAAAAAGCCTACTTAACCAGAATTTTTGAGCGATTTTTCAGAGTCGATAAAAGCGGCTCAAGATCTGAAGGAGGCTCGGGCTTAGGCTTAGCTATTGTAAAACATATTGTAGAAGCACATCAACAAAAAATTTATGTAGAAAGCCAGCTTGGGATTGGCTCAGAGTTTTCATTTACATTGCAGAAGGCTTAAAATTTTTCTCTTTTATATTCGATTTTATTTTAGGTTAACGCACCTTATGCAATGGTTAACTCAAAACAGCGTTTGGTTAACTAGACATATTCATTTGAGTTGTTTAAATTACTTTTGATGTATAATTAAAACCTAAAATTATGAAATCAAATCTACTTTTTTTTACTTGGCTTTTAAGTTTCAATTTGTTTTCGCAAATACCACCAACCTATGGGGGGTTAGAAACTCAAAATATTACACAAACAACAGTTAGATTAAAATTTGGTGTAAGACCAAATGGTGCAACAACTACTGTAAAAACAAAAATATCTACTGATCCAGATGTTATAACATTTACAGAATCTGATCCGCTCCAAGTTTTTGCTAATCCATTTAATAATAATTTTCAAGACCGTAGCGTAGATTTAAACAATCTTTCTCCCGGTACTACCTACTATTGGCGTGTAAATGGCAGTAATTCATTTGGTAATAATCAATCAAATATTGTAAGTTTTACAACATTAAATTTACCCACTGTAGCTCCTGAAATTACAGTTAACAGCGTCTCGCCACAAATAAGCAATTCTGCAATATCATACAGTATTAACTCTAACTTAGGTAGTACAACCTCAATTATCAGATATGGAACTGACGAAAATAATCTAAATCTTCAACAAACAGGATTTAACGCAGATTCCTTTCAAACAAACGCTACGGGTATTGTTAATCTAACTGGTTTATTGCCTTCTACAACCTATTACTATCAAGTAGAAGCAACAAATAGCATAGGAACAACTCAAAGTGTTGTTGGAAGCTTTACTACTTTTAATTCCGCAACAATATTACCAATTGCATCCTACAATTTTAATAATACACTAACCAATATTAATGGCGGAAATCCTTTTACGCAAACTCCACTTTTTTCTCTTGTTTCCGATCGAAACAATCAGCCAAATAGAGCAGTTGGTTTATCAAATACAAATTGTGTAGCTACAATCCCGGGTTTACCTTATGGAAATTCACCAGTTACGGTTTCTATATGGGTGCGTTTTAATGTTGTTGCTCCAACCCAAAATACAATTTACTTTTATGGTGCAAATTCCAATCCAAATGCAGCATTTCAAAGCAGTTCAAATTTATTTCATTATTCAGACAATAGTCATTCAGTTGTTTTGTTTCCTACACCCAATGTTTGGTTTCATTATGCCTTTTCTTATGATGGTACCAATACCAAAATTTACAGAAATGGCGTTTTACTAGGAACAGCTCCTAGAACTTGGAATGTTTTAAACAACAATGACCTCTTCAGTTTAGGCCAGCCTTTTAGTAATGCCCCAGGAAACAATAACATAAATGCACACTATGACGATTTACAAATTTTCAATATTGCTTTAACAGATGCTCAAGTTTCGTCTCTGTTTAACAACAATGCAGTCTCTGTTAATTTGCCAAGTATAGTTTCTGTAAATGCAATACCTGCTATTGCAACATCAGATATCCAATATGCAGTCAATGCAAATGGAGGTGCAACAACCACTTTGATTAGATATGGATTATCTGAAAGTAATTTAAATTTAACACAAGCCGGGTTTAATGCAAATGGGACAGAAGCTACCACAAATACGGTTGTTTTAAGCAATTTAACACCAACAACTACTTATTTTTATCGTATTGAGGCAACAAACAGTGCTGGTACAACGCAAAGTATCGTGAGAAGTTTTACGACCTCACAAGCCAGTGCTCCAGCGGTAGTAAGTGTAAGTGCTACACCAAACGTGTTTAGTGCGGCTGTTAATTATACCATAAATGGTAATTTTTTAGTAACTACTGTGGTAGTTAAATATGGTACTACAAGTTTAAATTTAAATCAAACAATTAACGGTAACGGAATTTCGGGTGGAGCAAATACAAACGGGAGTGTTACATTAAATGGTTTAGAGCCTTCAACAACCTATTTTTATCAAGTGGAAGCCACCAATTCAATAGGAACCACACAAAGTAGTGTTGAAAGTTTTGTGACAGGATCAGTTACACTAATCAATTATACATTTAATAGCACCTACACTGATGCCAATAATGCCAATCCTTTTGGATCAGCAAACACCTTATTTGTTGCAGACCGAAATAATATAGCTTCTAATGCCCTAAGAATTAACTCAACCGGAACACCAAGCACAGCTATTATACCAAACTTGCCAGCTGGAAATAGCTCTAGAACAATTTCATTTTGGTATAAATATAGTCCTTACCCCATCGGATTTGCAGGTATTTTTGCTTACGGTACCAATGCAAATTTGCAAACGTTTGGGTTATACAATAACACGGGTGGTAATCAGTATTTTCAAGCTTTTGGCAATGATTTTAATTTTGGGGGTATTTTTTTATCCAATACCTGGATTCATGCTGTGCTAACGTATGATGGTACTGCCGTGAGATTATACATTAATGGTGTTTTAAGAGGTTCTCAAAATTATGCTTTAAATACTGTGAATAGTGCTCCTGGTTTTAGATTAGGAGGAAACGGAACTGTTTTAGATGTTGATGATTTACAAATTTACAACTTAGCATTAGGACAGCAAGAGGTGACTTCATTATTTAACAATAACACCTTGTCATCTGAAAACTTTGATAAAGCTAGTTTAGAAGTTGTTGTATATCCTAATCCAGTAAACGATATTTTAAACATCGAAACAGTTCTAGATGTCAAATCAATAGAAATCTATAACATACAAGGGCAAAAAGTATTGTCTGCCAGCCAAAAACAAATTAACCTTAGTAATTTACAATCAGGTGTATATGTTGTAAAAGTAGAAGATTTTAACAACAATATCACACAAAAGAAAATTGTAAAGAAATAAATTTTGAGTAGTATTTTTTTCTAAAACGTTGCCCGTAAAGGGCAACGTGTCGCACGAACTTAAAACGCCTTTGTTTATGATTCAGGGTTATTTATCAACCTTGCTAGACGGAGCTATGCATGACAAAGCAGTTTTGAAAAAATATTTAGAAAGAGCTGACAATGGCGTAGAGAGATTAATCTATATCATCAAAGATTTAGACATGATTTCAAAACTCGAAACGGGTATTTTATCGTTAGATCAAACCACGTTTGATGTGGTTGAACTGATACAACGTATTTTTGAATTGTTAGAAATTAAAGCCCAAAAAAACAAATACAATTAGAGTTAGACAACACCCAACCTATGATGGTTGTGGCCGATAAAGAAAAAATTCAGCAAGTGCTTACTAACCTGATAGAAAACTCTATTAAATATGGCAAGCAAAAAGGCACCACCGAAGTAAGTGTGGAGTTAATCACAAAAACCAATGTGATCATAAGGGTTACAGACAACGGTGAGGGCATTGAAAAAGCCTACTTAACCAGAATTTTTGAGCGATTTTTCAGAGTCGATAAAAGCGGCTCAAGATCTGAAGGAGGCTCGGGCTTAGGCTTAGCTATTGTAAAACATATTGTAGAAGCACATCAACAAAAAATTTATGTAGAAAGCCAGCTTGGGATTGGCTCAGAGTTTTCATTTACATTGCAGAAGGCTTAAAATTTTTCTCTTTTATATTCGATTTTATTTTAGGTTAACGCACCTTATGCAATGGTTAACTCAAAACAGCGTTTGGTTAACTAGACATATTCATTTGAGTTGTTAATATTACTTTTGATTCATAACTAAAAATATTTATTATGAAAACAAAATTACTTTTTTTATTTTTAATTTGCTCGGCACTTGCCTATTCACAATTTAATGTGTCTGAAAATTTTGATAGTTCAGCAATACTGCCACCTAATTGGGGAACTCAAAATTTTGGTTTGTCTACTGGGTCGGTTGGTTGCTCATCCACAAATTCTGCCAGAGCAACAATATTTGGATCTTCGAGTATTGCGACGCTCACCACACCAAGTTACACGTCTGATGGCAATAATATAAAGGTAGCCATAAAGTTTAGAGGAATGAATTTTTCTTCTTTTGCAGGTCAAGTAAACATTGCCTATGAAATTAACAATTCAAATTCATGGGTACCACTCAACAGTTCTAATATAATACAATCAGTATGTCTAAGTTTGTCAGGTTATATAGCTACTGATGTTGTAGCAGCGGGAGCAACTGTGCGGTTTAGATTTACAGCAGTACGAACTGCTGGTCAGGTTGATATTATTTTTGATGATTTTACTGCTGCTCAGCAAACGCCTGAATTAGTTAGCGAATACACCTTTAATAACACTAGAAATAATACAGTGGGTACAGCACCTTTTAGCGCAACAGATAATAGTTTTGGAATAGATAGAAACGCTCAAGTGAACTCTGCTTTGATAACTAATAATGTTGCTACAGCTCCTGTAAGCAACTTGCCTTTAACAAATAGCCCAAGAACGATATCCTTGTGGTTTAGAAACATTAACGGTGCTCAAACTATAAATATTTTTAAATATGGTGGTAATGTGCAAAATCAAACATTTGGATGTTATTTATTTAACGGGCTATTACATTTTCAGGGGTTTGCTAATGATACAAATATTAATGTACCAGCATCATCAGCATGGAACCATTTAGTAGTGACGTATAATAGAACTGTCGTAAAAATGTACTTAAATGGGGCTCAAATAGGCACTAACATTACTTTTCCTGCTAACACCACAACTAGTATTTTTACCATTGGAGCTCCGCCAAGCGGTAGCGGTATAAACGTGATTTATTATGATGATTTAAAAATTTATAGCGATGCCTTAAAACAAGCTGACATCGTTAGTTTATATAACAATAACACCCTTTCTTATGAAAACTTTGATAAAGCTAGTTTAGAAGTTGTTGTATATCCTAATCCGGCAACAAATTTATTGAATATAGAAACTCCCTCAGAGATTAAATCTGTTGAAGTATATAACATACAAGGACAAAAAGTATTGTCTGCCAGCCAAAAACAAATTAACCTTAGTAACTTGCAATCAGGTGTATATGTTGTAATAGTAGAAGATTTTAACAACAATATCACACACAAGAAAATTGTAAAGAAATAAAGTTTGAGTAGTAGTTTTTTTCTAAAACGTTGCCCGTAAAGGGCAGCGTTTTTTATTTAAAATTTAATTAAAGCAATCATATGACTTAACCAAACGCCAAAACTAGTTAAGGCTAATTGTGGATTAGATTCAAATGCTTGTTCATTCGTAAATACTTCAAACAAATTTTCCCAATTGATGGGTTCATCAACTTTAGGCAAGCCCTTAAATTTTAAAACATTCTCAAGGTCAGATAACCTAAAGTTATCTTGAGTGTTAAAAGGCACCAAACCTTCATCTTGATATTTTTTGGCCAAGTATTCTTGCTCATATTGACCTGGAGTCGGAATAAAAAAGCAAGGTTTTTTGAGGCAAGCCAAATCCATTACCGTGGTATAACCTGATCTGCTCAACACCATCTTACTTGAATTAATGGCTTTTTCGAGTTCTTTGGCTACCATAAAATTGTGAATTTCTAAGGCACCTTGGTGGGTTATTTTTTTCTCTGTTTCCATCACCCCACGCACCATCAAAACAGGCTCGGTATGATGTTTTAGTTCTTCTATCAACTTTTCTTCAAGCATGCTGCGTTGTGGCTCTGGGCCAGATAACAACACCATTAATTGGTGTTTAATTGGCCTTTCTTTGTACTGTAACCTGCTCAAAGGGCCAATATAAATTATATTGAGTTTAGGGTCTTTTAGGTGACCCAATTCTCCAGACAAATTTGGGCTTCCGGCCACATCAGGTACCCAACACACATTGTAGCGTTTGATAATTTTTTGATGCAACCAAGAGCTTATCTTGGTAGAGTTTCCCGTCATCACGTTTAATTGGTGGGTAATAAAAACCGAAGGAACTTTTTTTGAATAAACACCCAATCTGTTGTCTGAAATAATACCATCTATAGCATAGTCTTTTACAATTTGCTTGATGGTGCGATGCTCTAGCCACACGGCTCTCATAATCTTCGGACTGTCTTTGAGAAGTTTCCACTTAAAGTTTTTGCCTTTTTTGGCATAAGTGATCTTATAAGAAGGCAAGTTGATAAACGTGAGTCCTTTAAACTCGTGTTTTAATAATTCTAAGGCATATCCATCTGAGGCAATAATAGGCTCAAAGCCTTCATAAATTAACGCTTTGATAATAGGAATACATCTTGTGGCATGACCCAAGCCCCAATTGAGTGGAGCCACTAATATTTTTTTTGTTTCAAAAGAGGGTGTCATACTTTTAATATAAATTGTTCAATCAAATGATTTTCATATTCAAAATCAACTTCTTCAGCTTGATTTTCTGAAGCAGTATAGGTATGAATGCTCCAATGTTTGTTTTTGTATTCCAAAGAGGTTAAGTTTTCTACCCAGTCTCCAGAATTCATGTAGGTGGTTTTGCCGCGATCAGTTTCTATTTCAACTAATTTAGGTTCGTGTATGTGTCCACAAATTACAAAATCATAACCGTTTTCTATGGCTAAATCGGAACTTATTTTTTCAAAATTTGAAATAAACTTCACCGCAGATTTCACATTTGTTTTAATTTTTTTTGACAATGAATAAGGTGGTTGGTTGAATTTTGCCAAAATCCAATTTACCAATCTATTGATTAAGATTAAAAAATCATAACCCCAACCGCCTAGTTTAGCCAACCATTTGGCATGGGTTATAGATGCATCAAACACATCGCCATGAAAAATCCATGTTTTTTTATGATCTATGTCTAAAACTAATTTATTTAAAATATGAATGTTGCCAATGTTGAGGTCGGCAAATTTGCGAAGAAACTCATCATGGTTGCCAGTTAAATAATAAACTTTGGTGCCTTTGGTTGCCATCTGCATAATTTTTTGAATAACCTTGAGATGGCTTTTTGGGAAATAGGATTTTCTAAATTGCCAAATATCGATGATATCTCCATTCAAAATTAAAACTTTTGGTTTTATGGAGCATAAATAGTCATAAACTTCTTTGGCATGACAGCCATAAGTGCCCAAATGGATGTCTGATAAAACAACGTATTCTAATTTTCGCTTTTTCAACGTTTTTATTTGCAAATCTCAATTTTTTTCAAAATACTTAGGTTAATCTAAGATTACTAAACTGTTATTATATTATTTTTGCTGATTTTTTACATATTCACAATTCTTAACCAACCAAAAAGTGGGCAGCAAAAACAAACTTAAAAGATTTAACGAAAACAAAATTTTTAAAAACGTTATCGAGCCAAGCAGAGAGCAATTATTGTCTCACCAATTTGAGCAAAAAGCACATTGGCATGAGTTTTTTGGTAATCAAAACCCTATTGTTTTGGAGTTAGGCTGCGGCAAAGGCGAATATAGTGTAAGCTTAGCCGAACTCTATCCCAATAAAAATTTTATAGGCATAGACATCAAAGGAGCCCGATTTTGGCGAGGTGCCAAAACCGCCATTGAAAATAACTTAAACAATGTGGCATTTTTAAGAACCCAAATAGAGCTGCTTGATTATTGTTTTGCTCCCAACGAGGTAGACGAAATTTGGATAACCTTTCCCGATCCACAAATAAAATATAAACGCACTAAACACCGACTTACAAATCAAAATTTCTTAAAGTTATACGGCCAAATATTAAAACCAAGTGGCTTAATGCACCTAAAAACCGATAGCGAGTTTATGCACGGCTACACTTTGGGCTTATTGCAAGGATTAGGTTACAAAATATTGTATGCTAATCATCATATTTATAAAAATGAGGGTGCACCCAAGGAAGTTACCACCATACAAACATTTTATGAAAAACAATATTTGGCACAAAACAAGCCAATAACCTATGTGCAATTTCAAATAGAATAATTTTTTTTACTAAAACGATGAATATCAATTTTTTAAAAAAAACTTTGTAAAAGATTAGAAAAAAAGACTAATTTTGCAGTCCAAAAAAAAGAATATAATACACCTCTTATGCAGATACAAACCAACCAATTAGACCCCTTAAATGCAGTAATTTCTGTAGAAATAAACAAGTCTGATTATGCTGAAAAAGTAGACAAAGCCCTACAGCAGTACAAAAAAACTGCCAATATTCCTGGTTTTAGAAAAGGTCAGGTGCCCATGGGTATGATTCAAAAACAATACGGTAAAGCCATTAAATATGAAGAAGTAAACAGTTTGTTGGGAGACAATCTTAATAAGTATATACAAGAACAAAAACTCAACATATTGGGTCAGGCCATGCCAAAATCTGCTTCAGATTTTGATTTAGATAAAGACGATTTTACCTTTGAATTTGAAATTGGTTTAGCCCCACAATTTAAAGTAGATTTAGAAGCTAAAAACAAATTGGTTCATTACCAAATTGAGGCTGATAAAAAAATGATTGATGAGCAAATAGACCGTATCCAAAAACATTATGGTAAAATTTCTGCTGCAGACAACATAGATGACACTACAGATTTAACCATTAAATTTGAAAACGAAGCAGAAGGCATCAATCACGAATCTGAATTAACATTAAACGACATAGCCTCCAAAGAAGCCAAAAAAGAGCTCAAAAAGCTAAAGATTGGTGAATTTACAGAGTTGTCTACCAAAGGCTTGTTTAAAGACGACCACCAATTGATGGATTTCTTAAAAGTGCCACATGGCAAAGCTCACGGATTAAATGTTGTCGTAAAAGCCACGGTTACCAACCTTACAAAAACTGAACTTGCTGAGCTTAACCAAGAGTTATTTGATAAAGTTTTTCCGGATGGGTCTGTAAAATCTGAAAAAGATTTAAGAGACAAAATTAAAGAAGATGCTGCTAATCAATTTAAAACCATTGGAGACAATAAGTTAATTAACGAAGTTAATGAATGGCTGATAGAATCTACAAAATTTGATTTACCAAAAGAATTTTTAATCAAATGGATACAATATTCAGACGAGAAAGATTTAACCACAGAGCAAGCTTTAGAAGCTTATGAGCAATCAGAAAAAGGCATCAGATACCAATTAATAGAAAGTAAACTTTTTGAAGACTATCAAATAAATTTAAGTTTTGACGACATCAAAATCCATACTGCCAATAACATTAGAAAACAAATGGCACAGTTTGGGATGATGAATCCTTCAGATGAGGAGGTAGATGGCATAGTGCAACGTGTGTTGTCTAACCAAGAAGAACTAAAAAGAATTTCAAATGAGGTTGCAGTTGAAAAACTTTCAGCTTTGTTTTTAGACAAAGTGAAAGCCAAGAAAGAAACCATAACTTACGATAAATTTTTAGAACTTAATAAAAAACACTAAATATACCTTAAACATTTGCAAAAAAACCATGAATTTGCTTCATGGTTTTTTGTTTTTGATAAATTTGTAAGGTAAATCATTTTTTTTTCTATTTTAGCAACATTATTTCTAGTTTGAATACAAAATCATAAAAAAATTAATTAATGAAAAATATAGGTCAAGAATTTAAAAAGTATGCAACCAAACACCAAGGGGTAAATAGTTTGTATTTTGATAAAATAATAGCAGGGATGACCCCATACGTAATAGAAGAAAGACAGCTAAACATATCACAACTAGATGTTTTTTCGAGATTGATGATGGACAGAATTATTTTTTTGGGCACAGGGGTAGATGACTATGTGGCCAACATCATTCAGGCTCAATTGCTATTTTTAGAAAGTGCAGATGCCAACAGAGATATTCAGATATACATCAACTCTCCTGGTGGAAGCGTTTATGCAGGTTTGGGAATTTATGACACGATGCAATATGTAAAACCCGATGTAGCCACCATTTGTACGGGGATGGCTGCCTCTATGGGAGCCGTGTTGTTATGTGCTGGTGCTGATGGCAAACGATCTGCTTTGCCTCACTCACGTGTCATGATACATCAGCCATCGGGTGGTGCTCAAGGCGTAGCCACTGATATGGAAATAAACTTAAAAGAAATGTTGAAACTAAAAGATGAATTGTATCAAATCATTTCTAATCACTCCAAACAACCCTTTGAAAAAGTTTATAAAGATTCTGAAAGAGATTATTGGATGAAAGCAGATGAAGCCAAAGCATATGGTATGATAGACGAAATATTAGTAAGAAATAGTTAATAAAATAATGGCAAAACAAGTTTTAAAATGTTCTTTTTGCGGTAGAAAAAAGCATGAAGTTAATATTCTGATTGCTGGTATTGATGCACACATTTGTGATAATTGTATCAATCAAGCCTATCATATAGTGCAAGAAGAAGTAAAACAACTTGACAAAGAAAAAAGTCAGCATAAATTAATTCTCAAAAAACCTGCAGAAATAAAAGCCTACTTAGATGATTATGTTATAGGCCAAGATTATACCAAAAAAATTCTGTCGGTTGCAGTTTACAATCATTACAAAAGACTAAACCAAGAGCAAGATGCTACCAATGATGTTGAAATTGAAAAAAGCAATATCTTGATGGTTGGTAAAACAGGCACTGGTAAAACTTTAGTAGCCAAAACAATTGCTAAATTACTAAATGTTCCTTTTGCTATAGTAGATGCCACAGTGCTCACGGAAGCTGGTTATGTGGGAGAAGACGTAGAAAGCATCTTATCTAGACTACTGCAAGCAGCCGATTTTGATTTAGAAAAAACACAAAAAGGGATTGTATTTATTGATGAAATAGATAAAATATCCAGAAAAAGTGATAACCCTTCAATCACCAGAGATGTTTCTGGTGAAGGTGTTCAGCAAGCTTTACTAAAATTATTAGAGGGTACCGTCGTAAATGTACCCCCCAAAGGTGGCAGAAAACATCCCGACCAAAAGTTTATAGAAGTAGATACCAAAAACATCTTGTTTATAGCCGGTGGAGCGTTTGATGGCATTGAAAGAATTATCAGTAAACGCATAAAAAAGCAGGCTATTGGCTATCAATCTGCCAATGCCAGCGTTTCTGTAGATAATGAAAATCTTTTGCAGTATGTTATTCCAAAAGACGTAAAAGATTATGGATTGATACCAGAGATTATAGGGAGATTACCAGTGGTAACTTACATGGATACCTTAGATAAGAAAACGTTAAGAGCCATTTTAACACAACCAAAAAACGCAATCATCAAACAATACCAAAGGTTATTTGAAATGGATGGTGTGTCATTAGTTTTTTCAGAAGATGCTTTAGATTTTATTGTAGACAAAGCCTTAGAATATGATCTAGGAGCTAGAGGACTCAGAAGTTTGTGCGAAACAATTTTAACCGATGCTATGTTTGAAATTCCCAGCAATAATAGCAAAGAGCTAAAAGTTAACATAAGTTATGTAGAACAAGCGTTAAGTAAAAATTATCTTAAAAAACTAAAAGCAGTATCATAAAAAACTACTATATTGAAACCTTTATTAAATTATTGGTTTATAGCAACCAGCCTATTGCTTTTTGCTACAAATTTTATTTGTGGCCAAGGCATTACTGTAAACCAAAATAATTTTGCCAATCCACAAAGCATGGTAGAATTCTTAGTTGGGAATTCTTGCTTAAATATTACCAATGCTAATTGGTCATCTAACACCTCAGCCTCATATTTTAATCAAAATAGCTCCTCATTTGCATTTGCAGAAGGAGTTGTTATAAGCTCAGGAAATACACAAAATATTCAAGGCACCTATACCGGACAAAATTTGAGTAGTTCTACCGGACAAAATTTATCAGATCCCTTTCTTCAAAACTTGAGCAACCAGGTAAGTGGAACAACCGTACCCATTAGAGATGTGGCATTTTTGGAATTTGATTTTGTACCATTATCTAATTTTTTTAGTTTTAATTTTATATTTGCCTCCAATGAGTATGGTCAGTTTCAATGTTTGTCTAATGACATTTTTTCGTTTACTCTCACAAATTTAAGCAACAACACCTCTGTAAATTTGGGAATAATTCCGCAAACTGGGCAACCAGTAGGGGTGCAAACCATCAGAAATACAGCTTTTAATTTAAATTGTAATTCGGTAAACCCGGCTTTATTTGGTGACTTTCACGAATTAAATCCAGGGAATAGTTACATCAATATGAAAGGTAATACGGTTACCTTAACTGCCTCGTCTCCCTTAACGCCCAACACACCCTACAGAATACGTTTAGCCATTGCAGATTATGGAGATATTGAATTTGATTCTGCTATTTTTGTTGAATCAGGAAGCTTTATCACCGAGTTTGATTTAGGAAATAACTTAACAATTTGCAGTGGCGAGGAAACCACTCTGTCTGTTCCCTTCAATAGCACGTTTGATATTCAGTGGTTTTTTCAAGGAAATCCTATAGTGGGTGCCACAAATAATTCTCTTACGGTCAATCAACCGGGTGTTTATGCTGTAGAAATATTTAAAGATGGATGTTTTATAACCGATTCTATAACCATCGGAAACTTAAATATTGCAACACCCACAAATTTATTTGCATGCAGTGATAACTCAACTGCCTTTTTCAATATTACGCAAACAACTACTGACAACTTAGGCTTAAACCCTGCTATTTACCAAATTTCCTATTATCCCAGTCTTGCAGATGCACAAGCACTTACTAATCAAATTACCAACCCACAATTAACAAATTTTGAAAGTGCCGGACAATCAATCTTTATCAGAATACAAAATATGGCAACAGGTGATTATTGTTCTGCAACACCTAGCTTTCAGCTGATCATTCAAACACCCCTCAACAGCCCTCAAACTTTGCTAGAAAATATATGCAGTGGAGAAAATTCTACAAGCTTTAATTTAGCATCATTGCAAACAACAATTATAGACGGTCAAGTGGGTTCCTTTGGTTTCTCTTATTTTAATTCTTTGCAAAATGCCCAAGCAAATCAAGGGGCTATAAATCCGAATGTAACTTTTGCTAATACCAATATACCAACCTATTGGGTGGTTATTTTTTATGCCAATAACCCAAGTTGCAGGCAAATTGTTGAGGTAAATTTTAATTTATTTCCAAGACCAGATGTTGATCAATTAGATTCACCACAATTAGTTTGCACAGAATTTGTACTTCCATCTCTTACAAATGGAAATTATTTTACCGGATCTAACGGATCTGGAACACCCTTATTTGCAGGTGATATCATAGATGAAAATGGAACTTATTTTATCTTTAATAGCAACAGCAACAGTGATGGTTGCACAAACCAAAGTTCTTTTGAAGTTATCATAGTTGAGAAATATGACCCAAGTGCAGAAGCTTGTGGAAGTTTTACGCTTCCTGCTCCACCCTTAGGGACTTATTACACAGCACCTAACGGACCAAATGGCAATGGAGTTGAGACTCCGGCTGGAACCGTTTTTACTAATAACTCAAGCACCGAACCATTAGAAATTAATTTATATTATTATGCTGAAATTGATGGCGTACTTTGTGTAGATGAATTAATCATAATTATAATATATCCATTACTATTAGTAGATCAACCAGATGATGTTGTAGCTTGCAATAGTTACACATTACCACCTATTCAATTCGGAAATTACTTTGCAGATGCATCCGGAACAATGCCTCTTTTTGAAGGAAGTGTAATCAATCAAACAAGTACTTTATATGTATTAAGAATTAGCCCAGAAAATTGTATCAGTTCTCATGCCTTTCAGATAAATATCATTAATACCAATTTGTTTACGACCATTACTGCTTGCGGAAGTTTTAATTTACCACCCTTAACAGTTGGTAATTATTATTCACAACCTGGCGGTCAGGGTAATTTAATAGACCCTTCTATTGCTATAACTCAAAGTCAGCAAGTTTATTATTTTGCCAACACAACCATCTCTCCAAATTGTACAGAAAATTTAAATTATAATATTGTCATCAATCCTTTAGCTGAAGTTGATGTAATAGAAAGCGGTAATTTTTGTGGTCAATTTATCTTGCCGCTCCTTAACAACGGAACTTATTATCGATTGCCAGGTGGACCCAATGTGCCAAATCAGCTAGCTTTAATGCCCTTTCAGGTTATTGATTTGTCTGGGGTAGATTTGTTGCCAGGCACCTATTATATTTATGCTCCACCCAATCAGTTTGGATGCCCGAACGAGTCATCATTTACAATTTCTATCAGCCCTTTTCCACCTACCGATCCTGTTATAGATAAAATTGAATGCGAACCTTATACTGTTACAACAACCTTTGGTTCTATTTATACACAACCCGGAGGGCCAAATGGTAGCGGAGTTTTGGTGAACTCTTCTGATGTTTTTAGTGAAGATAATACATTTTATATGTATGCCATTGATGAAAATACAGGCTGTGAGGTAGACAAACCATTTAATATTTTTTATTTTGGGATAGATCTTCCAGATTATCAAGATTATACTTTTTGTGATGTTGATAATTTTCAATTGCCAATACTTTCGCATGTTCCAATAAATCAAGGTGATAATTATTTTGTAAATTATTATTGGCAGCCTAATGGGGTAGACCCTATTCCTGATAACTTCGTGTTTAACACTTCCGGTGAATATACCATTTATGTGTATGCCGAAAATGATGCACGATTTGGTATTTTGTGTATTTCTGAAAAAGTTTTTACGGTTACTATTTCGCAAACATTAACCTTACCAAGCTTTGCTGAATTCAATGCAAATTATTGTGGTAGCTTTACCTTACCTCAACTGCCGGTGCAGAGTGGCGTAACTTTTAATTATTATAATAGTTCTTCTTTTGAGGAGGCAAATATCATTAATCCCAATGATTACACTTTTAATCAAGATGGTATTTATACCATTTGGGTTTATGCCAAGGCCACCAATAATGAGTTGTGTAATGCTTCTGCAAACTTTACTTTTAGAATTTTTCCACTAAGAGAAACTTCTCTTCCCGATCAAATTGTTTGTGTAGATGTTACGAATAATTTAATTATAAATCCGGTTTTGCTTTCTTCTGGCATCAATCAAAGTCAGTATTTAATAGAATGGATATTAGATGGGCAAGTGGTAGGTACAGGCAGTAATTTTTTGGCCAATCAAACTGGTACTTACACTGTTTTGGCTACAAGAGTGCCTCAGCAAATCGCTCCACTTTGTGATTATGTGGCTTTTCAGTTTACCCTAGAGCCATCAAGTATTGCCATTGCCGAGGTTATCGTTTCACAGCCATTTGAAAACATTGGTGAAGCAACTGTAAATATTCTTGGTGGTTTTGGCAACTATCAATTTACACTCAATGGTCAATTCACACAAAGTTCACCCACCTTTACCAATTTAAGTAGCGGGTATTATGAAGTAACAATTACTGATATTAAGAATAATTGTGGTAGCGTTGTTTTACCTTTTTTCATATTAAATTATCCTAGATATTTTACACCAAACAACGATGGTTATAATGATTTTTGGAATATTCCTAATTTGTTTTTGGTTTTAGAAAATTCTGAACTTTTTATCATAGACAGATTTGGTAAATTTATAAAACAAATTAGACCAACAGATGCTGGTTGGGATGGTACTTTACACGGAAAACAATTGCCTTCAAATGATTATTGGTTTATTTTAAAATACAAAGATGATACAGGATTGCCTCGCATACTAAAAGATCATTTTTCATTAATTAGATAATACAACATGTATGTTTAAAGATCCAACATCCAAAAAAACAAATCTTGAAACGCTTGGGGAATTCGGTTTGATTGATCATTTAACTCAAAAATTTGAGCTACATCAAAAAACCAGTAAATTGGGTATTGGTGATGATGCTGCTGTCTTACATTTTGGTCAAAGCGATATTGTAATCTCAACAGATTTATTAATAGAAGGGGTGCATTTTGACTTGTCTTACATGCCTCTGAAGCATTTAGGTTATAAAGCAGTGGCAGTAAACGTGTCTGACATTTGTGCAATGAATGCAAAACCTACGCAAATTACATGCTCTATTGCAGTGTCTAATAGGTTCCCGTTAGAAGCATTAGAAGAATTGTATGAAGGTATTGCGTTAGCCTGCCAAAAATATCATGTAGATTTGGTAGGAGGTGATACCACTTCTTCTCAAAAAGGACTCATTATTTCTATAACTGCAGTAGGAGAGGTTCAAAAAAATGAAGCCATCAAACGCAGTGGAGCCAATATAAACGATTTATTGGTGATAACCGGTGACATTGGGGCAGCTTATTTGGGCTATTTGGTGCTAGAAAGAGAAAAACAAGTTTTTTTAGTTAACCCCAATAGTCAACCAGACCTAGACCCATATGCTTATTTGGTTGAAAGACAATTAAAACCCGAAGCCAGAACAGACGTAAGAGATTTATTAAAAAAGTTGGAAGTAAAACCAACGGCTATGATAGACATTTCAGACGGATTATCTTCGGAAATATTACATTTATCTAAAGCCTCAAAGGTTGGAATTAATTTGTATGAAGAAAAAATACCATTAGACCCGCAGGTCATCTCTACTTGTGAGGAGTTTAACATGGATCATACCACCATAGCTATTAATGGCGGTGAAGATTATGAATTGTTATTTACCATTGCTATTGATGACTTTCAAAAAATAAAAGGAAACCCTAATTTCACAGTCATTGGTCATGTGGTTGCCGAAACAGAAGGAAATCATTTAATCACCAGGGCCAACGAAAAAATACCCCTTAAGGCTAGAGGCTGGAATGCCTTTAATCCTTAATAAGAATGCATTGTTGCTGCCATCATTGATAACAATTCGTCAACATAAATTCTTTCGTTCGATAATCTAGGTATTTTGTTTTGGCCTCCCAACTTGTCTTGCAATTTTAACCAGTTATAAAATAAATTAGGACAAGCCACGTGAACCTTTAAGGGGTTTAAGGTAATGTTATTCATGCGTTTGGCTTCGTAATCTGAGTTTACATTTTGTAAATTTTGGTCTAGTAAACTTTCAAAAACCGCGATAGATTCTGGCTGCTTTTTAAATTCAATAATCCATTCATGTCCGCCTTTGTTATGCTCGGTCATAAATATTGGAGCTACTGTATATTCTATCACCTCACAATTAAGCGTTTGACAAGTTTTACTGAGTGCTGTTTCGGTATTTTCTATCATCAATTCTTCTCCAAACACATTAATAAAATGTTTGGTTCTGCCAGTTATTCTTATCCTGTAGGGGTTTATTGAAGTAAACCTTACGGTGTCTCCTATCAAATAACGCCATAAACCAGCGTTGGTTGTGATCACAAGGGCATAGTTTTTACCTATTTCAACTTCACTTAGGGGATGTATTTTTTGATGCGAAGTGCCAAAAGTATCCATGGGAATAAACTCATAAAAGATACCGTAGTCTAACATCAGTAATAATTCATTTTGATTGTTTTGGTCTTGAATTGCAAAGAATCCTTCACTAGCATTATAAATTTCATAAAATTTAAAATTATTCTCCGGGAAAAGTGCTTCATATTGAAGTTTGTAGGGTTCAAAACTCACTCCACCATGAAAGTAAACCTCGGCTTGAGGCCACAATTCGTGGAGGTGTTTATTTTGTGTCTTTTCTAAAGTTTTTTGTAACAAAACAAGCATCCAAGAAGGTACACCTGCCAAGCTAGTAACGTTTTCTTTGATGGCTTCATCTATGATGGCATCTAATTTTTTTTCCCAATCAGACATTAATGAAACCTTATTACTTGGGGTTGAACTAAACTCTGCCCAAAATGGCATATTGCTGATTAATATGGCAGATAAGTCTCCAAAATAGGTGTTATTACTCTGATATAACTCTTTACTGCCTCCTAACCTAAGACTTTTACCCACAAATAATTCTGAATTTTCGTTGTTGTTTAAATACAAACTCAGCAAATCTTTACTACCCTTATAGTGACAATCTTCTAATGATTCTTGGCTTACCGGAATAAATTTGCTTTTGGCATTGGTGGTTCCGCTGCTTTTGGCAAACCACTTGATGTTGCTATGCCAAAACACATTTTGCATTCCTTGTCGAGATTTTTCAATGAGAGGTTCAATGTCTTCGTAAGTAACTATGTTGAGTCTTTCAGAAAAATCATCATAATTTTTGATTGATGAAAAATCAAATTTTTTGCCAATAAAGGTATGCTCACAAGATTTGATTAGGTTCATCAACAATTCATTCTGAACCTCATAAGGATATTTTATAAATAGCTCAATTTGATGAATTCTTTTTTTAAGAATCCAACTTGCAAAAGAATTTATGATGGTTAATGGCATTTGTTTTTTATTTTTACCAAAAATATAAAATTTTATTAAAAATCAGATGCAATACAAAGGGACTTTAGTTAAAATGAAAACGGAATACAGCAATCCAATTCAGTATTATTTGATATTTGAAGATTCATTTATTCACATGAATAGTTTGCTGTCTAAACATATTAACATTGAACATGTAGGCTTTGAATGTTTGAGTTGTGGTGCATCAAAAAAAATATTTAAACAAGGTTTTTGTTATGATTGTGCTCAATCATCAGCTTCTGCAGGTGATTGGATCATGAGACCAGAGCTTAGCACAGCTCATCTAAACATTGAAGACAGAGATCTTGCCTACGAAAAATCTGTTCAATTGCAACCCCATATAGTATATTTGGCTTGGAGCAGTGGTGTAAAAGTAGGGGTAACCAGAAAAACTCAAGTTCCTTATCGTTGGATAGATCAGGGTGCCACAGCGGCCATTGCATTAGTAGAGGTGCCCAACAGATACTTGGCAGGCATTACCGAAGTTGCCCTAAAAAACTATTTTGCAGATAAAACGCATTGGATAAAAATGTTACAAGACACCAATCCAGATTTAGATTTGGTGGCAGAAAAAATAAAAGCACAACAGTATCTTCCGCTCGAAGTTTTACCCTATGTAGATGACCAGAATCTGTTAAATAAGATAACATACCCAGTGATCATGTATCCTCTAAAAATAAAAAGTTTAAACCTTACAAAAAACCCTAACTATTCTGGTAAACTAGTAGGCATGAAAGGGCAGTATTTGATATTTGAAGATGGCACAGTATTTAATGTGCGTTCATCTGAAGGATTTGTTGTTACAATATCAGTTTAAAAAAACTATTTATTGTGTTCAGCAATAAACTTATCCAATGCCATGGTCATAGATGGCGTAGAGGGGGTGGGAGCTTCTATGTCTATTTTTAATCCATGGTTTTCGGCTTCTTTTTTGGTGGTGCTGCCAAACACAGCAATTTTGGTATTGTTTTGCTTAAAGTCAGGAAAATTCTTAAATAAAGATTTGATGCCAGACGGGCTAAAGAAAGCCAAAACATCGTAGTATACGTCGGCTAAATCAGATAAATCACTTTGCACAGTTCTGTAAAAAATACCTTTTTTCCAATTAAGATTTAAACTTTCTAGCGTTTGTGGAATGTCATCATTGATAACATCCGTACAAGGTAAAAGATATTTTTCATCTTTATATTTTTTAAACAAAACCGTCATGTCTGCAAATTCTTTTTTACCTACATAAATTTTTCTTTTTCTATAAATTACATAACGCTGCAAATAATAAGCAATAGATTCAGACTGACAAAAGTATCGTAAGTCTTCAGGAACTTTATACCGCATTTCTTCTGCTACTCTAAAAAAATGATCAATAGCATTTCTACTGGTTAAAATAACCGCACTAAACTGATTAAGATCAATTTTTTGTGCCCTAACATCTTTAGAAGAAAGACCCTCTACATGTATAAACGGCCTAAAGTCAATCTTAACTTTATGCCTGTCTATAATTTCAGAATAAGGAGATTTATCTTCTTTAGGCTCAGGTTGTGATATGAGAACAGTTTTAATTTTCATGGTCTTTTTTTGTATTTTAACCAAAAATTTAGCCAAAAATTACTTTAAATTCAGTGAATTAATAACTAAAAAATAAGGTGCTATTTCAAGGCCACAAATGTACAAAATAAAATAATAAAAATTAGGAAAAATTTTATTGGCATGATCGGTTATAAATTTTATAAAAGAAAACAAATAGGCTAATACGATAAAAATAACAGTAATGCCAACAAAAACTGACGACTGCCAATTATTTAATTGAAATAAAATTAATAATGGTAAAAGCAACAATACCGTTAAGCCTACATAACTAGTTTTATTGAGGTAAACACTGTCTAATAAAGATTCTAGATCTAGCGTGATAGAAATTATTTTTTCTATGTAATATTTGCCTAGCAATAAAGTTGTCCAGAAAGTAGTTATCTTGATGAATAGAATATAATCATTAAAATGAAGTTGATATTTGATACACCATCCGTAAAATGATATCAAACTAAATCCTAATATCATAAAAACAAATACCAATAATCTGAACAAGCTTTTGGAGTCTTTATTGTTTGCAATCATTTTAAAGTATTTATCACTTACAAAAATGTTGATGAAGTTATTAAACTTTTGAGGGTTGTAATTTTTAAAGATGGCAAAAAATAAAATTAAAAATATATATATCCCGATTAACCAATCGTTTTCAAAAAAATTTCTTTCTTGTAATGTATTTGTCATAAAGCAAAATTAATCATTATTTTGTTTAAAGGTCAACTTAATTACGTGATAAAATAAACAATATTCTGTGTAACTTTGTATCAAAGAAAAAATATGCTAAAATTAGTAATCATCCCTACTTATAACGAAAAAGAAAACATCCAAAATATCATTGAGTCTGTGATAGCACTCAAACAAAATTTTGAAATTCTTGTGGTTGATGATAATTCGCCAGATGGCACGGCTAATTTAGTAGAAGATTTAAAAATAAAAAACCCAAACATTGTTCATTTAATTAATAGAAAACAAAAATTAGGTTTAGGCACGGCTTATGTGGAAGGATTTAAATGGGCAATTAGTCATGAATATGACTATATTTTTGAAATGGATGCAGATTTTTCACACAACCCCAACGACTTAGTAAAACTTTTTGAAGCTGCTCATATTCAAAATAATGATGTGGTAATTGGTTCAAGATACATTTCTGGCGTCAATGTGGTAAACTGGCCTTTGAGTAGAGTGTTATTGAGTTATTTTGCGTCAATTTACGTAAAAATTATCACAGGGATGAAAATCCACGACCCTACAGCCGGATTTATTTGCTACAAAAGAAAGGTGCTAGAGCAAATTAATCTTGATAAGATAAAGTTTATTGGCTATGCCTTTCAAATTGAAATGAAATACCGGTCTTATATCAGCGGATTTAAAATAGTTGAGGTTCCCATTATTTTTACAGACCGTTCTATGGGAGATTCAAAAATGAGTCAATCTATTATTTATGAAGCTATTTTTGGAGTGATAAACCTGAGAATTAAGAAACTATTTGGCAAGCTTTAATACTTTTTAAAACTATTGATAAATGAATATTGTTATAAAAAATGCCCACATCATCAATGAAGGATTTCAACAAAAAGTTGATATCTTGGTTTCTAACCAAATCATTCAAAAAATTGAGCAATCAATTGCTGTGCCTGCTAATGCCACCGTTTTTGATGCTGAGGGTTTGCTTGTTTTGCCAGGCATCATAGATGATCAAGTGCATTTTAGAGAACCCGGACTCACCCACAAAGGCAATATTTATTCCGAAAGCAGAGCTGCTGCTGCAGGTGGTATTACTTCTTTTATTGAGCAACCTAACACGGTGCCCAATGCCACATCTATTGAGGTTTTAGAACAAAAATATCAAATTGCAATGCTAAACAGCACCGTGAACTATTCTTTTATGTTGGGAGGTACCAATACCAACTTAGAAGAAATAAAACAAGTAGATGCCAAAAACATTGCAGGCATAAAGTTGTTTTTAGGCTCTTCTACCGGAAACATGCTGGTAGACGATGATCAGGCAATTGAGAATATTTTTAAAAGTACCCCTTTGCCCATTGCGGTGCATTGCGAAGACGAACAAACCATCAAAAACCAAACTGCAATATACCATGCCCAATATGGTGACAAAATCCCGTTTGAGTGTCATCATCTTATAAGAAGTGAAGAAGCGTGTTATTTGTCTTCATCAAAAGCGGTTTCAATTGCCAAAAAAACAGGGGCTAAACTGCATGTTTTTCATATTTCAACAGCCAAAGAACTCAGCTTATTTGAGGCAAACATCCCCCTAAAAGACAAAAAAATTACGGCAGAAGTTTGCTTGCATCACCTTTGGTTTTCTGAAAAAGATTACCTGACCAAAGGGTCATTAATTAAATGGAATCCAGCCATTAAAACAGAGGCCGACAAAGAGGCCCTGTGGCAAGGATTGCACAGCAACCTTTTAGATTGCATTGCTACAGACCATGCCCCACACACCCTTGCAGAAAAACAACAAGATTATACCCAAGCACCTTCAGGAGGACCCCTTGTGCAACATGCATTGGTAGCCATGTTGCAAAAACATCTTGATGGTAAAATTTCATTAGAAAAGTTAGTAGAAAAAATGTGTCACAACCCAGCCATTATTTTTCAAATAGAAAAGCGTGGATACATTAAAGAAGGCTATTTTGCCGACATGGTTTTTGTAGATTTAAAAGCGTCTTGGCAAGTAAAGAAAAGTAATATTTTGTACCATTGTGGCTGGAGTCCCCTTGAAGGTGAGACGTTTAAAGCAAGTGTAATGCACACCATGGTAAACGGTGAATGGGTTTATTACAATCAAAACTTAACCAACCTAAAAGCTGGAAAACGATTAAGTTTTAATAGATAATTTTATGAAATACAAATTTTTAACAGTCTTGTTTTTGTTTTTCGCTTGTCAGGATAACGTGATTAAGAAACCCAAAAACTTAATCTCAGAAAATGATATGGAGGCAATAATGTATGATATGACCCTGATAAATGCCATAAAAAGTAACTATTCTTATACCTTATCAACTTACAACATTCAGATTAATGACTATATTTACAAGAAGTATAACATAGACAGTTTAACATTAGTTGAAAATAATTTATATTACGCATCAAAACTTGACGTTTATGAAAGAATGACTAAAAACGTGAAAAGTAAATTTTTAAATCAATCTACCGAAATTGATTGTTTATTAACAAAATCAATATCAGAAAAGAAGAAAAAAATCATGAATGATAGTCTTACGATTAACAAAAATTAATTTTAAATGCCCAAAAAACCATCAAATATTGTTCTAAAATTACCTTCATTTTTGTTTCATCCCTTATTTTTGGGATGTTATGCTTTGGGATATTATTTTTTTGTGGGCTATGATTTTTATGATGGACAGCAAATTTTGGTTATCAGTGCTCCAATTATCATCATCACTTTTTTGTTGCCCCTTATGATTTTATTTTTTTTATTGGCGTTTAAAAGAATTGATACTTTCATGATATCAAAAAACACCCAACGAAGACTCCCATTATTGTTGTTTGGAATTTTATTAATTTTTTTGTTGATGAAAATTTCTAAATACGATTATTTTTATGTGTTTTATTTTTTCTTTTTTGGGGTATTAATTTCGATTTTTTTGGCCTTGGTAGCCAGTTACTTTCAAGTTAAAGCAAGTTTGCATGCCCTCGGAATCATTGCATTTGTATGTTTTTTGTTTGGGGTAAATATTTATTTTTCTCAAAATCAATTTTGGTTTCCTCTATTCGGAATTCTACTAGCTGGTTGGGTGGGTGCCTCTAGGCTTTACATGAAAGCTCATTCTAATTATGAATTATTTGTGGGTTATCTTATTGGTTTAATTCCTCAATTGTTTTGCTTTCAGTTTTGGTTATAAAGCCAATCAAACATATACTTAAAATACAGTTTTAGAATACAATTAAAAATTACCACATAAAAAATTGCTTATGAATTCAGACCTTCTCCTAAAAACCCTTAACGAACGTTGCAAAAATACCCTCATGGAGACGCTTGACATTGAATATACCGAAGTTGGTAAAGATTTCTTAGTGGCCACCATGCCTGTGGGTAGCAAAGTGCATCAGCCCATGGGGTTATTGCATGGTGGTGCCATGGTAGCCTTGGCAGAAAGTGTAGGCAGTGCGGCCTCTGTAATTTTTACAGACCCTAAAACACAAGAAGTGAGGGGTATCGAAATTTCAGCAAATCACCTCAAAAGCGTCAGAGATGGTTGGGTTAAAGCGACTGCAAAAATGATTCATCAGGGCAAAAGCATTCACCTTTGGGAGATAAAAATTGTAAATGAGCAGGAAGAATTGGTATCTTTGTGCAAGTTAACCAACATGATACTTCAAAAAAAGTAAATGAATTTTGCTGTTAAAATTAATTCTTTATACCAAAATCAAAAACCATTTGTGGCTTTCAGACGGCCTTTTGAAAATCAAATGACTTTGCTAGTGCAAAATTCTGACGTTTTGCATGCATTTTCTGGTCAAATGGGCTTTTGTTTTGTAGATTTTAGTTCACAAAAACCTATAGTTTTTCCCCTACAAGATTCGCAAGTAGATCAATATGATATTGATATTGTTGATGAAAATTTCAATTTGTTAGATTTTAAAGAAAGCCATGAAGCGTCTCGAAATTTTAAAGTTTTAGTAGATAAAGCACTTCAAGAAATCCATCAAAAAGGATTTCAAAAAATTGTTGTTAGCAGAGCCCTTCAAGTTGATTTTTACACCAATTTAGCACCATTGTCAGCACAATTATTTTCCCACTTTCCCGAGGCTTTTGTGTCTATAGTTTATCATCCCCAAATAGGTTGTTGGGTAGGGGCTACGCCAGAATTACTGTTGCAAAACATCAACACGCAATACAAAACGGTGGCTTTGGCTGGCACGGTTTCCAAAATGAAAGATGCCGTGCATTCTTTTGGTTCAAAAGAATTTAAAGAACAAAACGTTATTGAAGATTATTTTGACCAGCAACTCAAACAATACATCAATACAAGTTATTTTTCTGAACCACAAATTATCAAAACGGGCCAAGTAAATCATCTTAAATCTGAAGTTTTTTTTGATTTGAAAGAATATTTAGATCCACTTTTTTTAATAAACTTGCTGCATCCTACCCCAGCAGTAGCAGGTTTGCCCAAACAAAAAAGCATACAATGGATAAATAATCACGAGGGGTATAGCAGAGATTATTATGCAGGCTATTTAGGCATGTTTGCTCCGGATAATTTAGAATTATACGTAAACCTAAGATGCATGACATGGGCTCCAGAACATCAAACCCTCTATGTGGGGTGTGGTATTTTATCTGGCAGCCAACCCGAGAAAGAATTTATAGAAACTCAAGCCAAAGCACAAGCCATGTTGGGCTTATTAAATGCAAGTAAATATGATAAATAAATTAGACATCTTATGCTTTGGGGCTCACCCAGACGACGTAGAATTAAGTTGTGGTGGCACTATTGCCCTTGAAGTATCCATGGGCAAAAAAGTTGGCATTATAGACCTTACCCAAGGAGAATTGGGCACCAGAGGCAATGCCCTTACCAGATATCATGAGGCCCAAGTTGCCAAAGAAATATTAGGTGTTTTGGTAAGAGTAAATCTAAAGTTACCAGATGGCTTTTTTGAAAATAACCCAGAAAATCAACTTAAAGTTATTGAAATCCTTAGAACATATCAACCCGATATTGTTTTGTGTAATGCCATAGAAGACCGTCATATAGATCATGCCAAAGGGGCTAAGTTGGTGGCAGACGCTTGTTTTCTTTCTGGCCTAAGCAAAATTGTTACTAAAGATTTACCTGCTTGGAGACCAAAACAAGTTTACCATTATATACAATGGAAAAATCTTGAACCCCATTTTATAGTTGACATTTCTAGATTTATGAACCAAAAACTTGAGGCTGTACTAGCTTATAAAACACAGTTTTTTGACCCCAATTCTAGTGAACCCATGACGCCAATTGCCTCCAAAAACTTTTTAGACAGTGTAACTTATCGGGCACAAGATTTGGGAAGACTAGCTGGGGTAGAGTTTGCCGAAGGTTTCACCACAGCAAGAACTCCTTTAATTAAGAGTTTATTTGATTTAAACTGATCTTAAAATACAATTTATTTATAAATAGCCACTGTTTTCTCTTTTTTATGGTCAATGGCTGCTCTATACATGCCACTGGTGTTAAACTCCATCACCACATTGCCTGCTTTATCCAAGGCAATGATGCCACCATCGCCTCCCATTTTGGCAACTTTTTCATGGATGGTTTCTTGGGCTGATTCAGCTAAACTCTTTTTGGCATACCGCATTTGAGCGGCGATGTCATAAGCAACCACATTTCTTATAAAATACTCTCCCCACCCAGTAGCAGAAACCCCGCAATAAGCATTATGGGCATAAGTACCCGCCCCAATGATAGGAACATCTCCAACTCTGCCAAAACGTTTGTTTGTCATGCCACCCGTAGAAGTCCCTGCGGCAATATTGCCCATATTATCTAAAGCAACACAGCCAACGGTGCCAAATTTTTCATCGCTTGGTTTGTTTTTCAAACCACTCATGCCAGCTTCTTTGGCCTGCACTTTTTTTAAACTTTCAAACCTTGTATTTGTAAAAAAATAAGCAGGCTCTGCAAACTCAATGTCATGTCCTTGAGCAAATAATTCGGCCCCTTCACCTATCATCATCACATGTTCAGATTTTTCCATTACCAATCTGGCCAATGCAATGGGGTTTTTGATGCGTCTGAGTCCGGCCACTGCCCCAGCTTTTTGGTTGCTACCATCCATGATGGCGGCATCTAACTCATTTTTGCCATCATTGGTAAATACGGAGCCCTTACCCGCATTAAACAACGGACTGTCTTCTAAAGTTTTGATCACTTGTTCTACAACATCTAGGCTGTTTTCTCCTTTTTCTAGCATTTCATAGCCTTTTGTTATCGCAGCATCTAACACCGTGAGGTAAGCCTTTTCTAATGAATCACTCATTTGTGCTCTCACCATGGTGCCCGCCCCACCATGCAATACAATTGCAATGGGTTGTTTAACTGGTGTTGTGTCTAAAACCTCGTTTGTTTTGTTTTGGCAGGCTATTGTTAACAGTAAACAACAACCAAATAGCATTAAACTTTTCATACGCTAGCTTCTTAAAATGATTTAACGAACACAATATTACAACTTAAATTTTCAAAATAAAAAATATCCTTACCTTTGCACCCTTATTTGGTGTTATGATTATTATTAAAACTTTAGAAGAGATAGAATTAATGCGAGCCAGTGCCTTATTGGTTTCAAAGACATTAGGGATGTTAGCCAAAGAAATAAAACCCGGTGTCACAACTTTGCATTTAGATACTCTGGCCGAAACGTTTATCAGAGACCACGGAGCTATCCCAGGTTTCAAAGGACTTTATGACTGCCCGTCTACCTTGCTTACCAGTGTAAACGAACAAGTAGTGCATGGCTTGCCAACCAAGCAGCCCATCAAAGAAGGCGATGTGGTAAGCGTTGATTGTGGTGTCTTGATGAATGATTTTTATGGCGATCATGCTTATACTTTTGAAGTGGGCGAAGTGGATGCTGAAACCAAACTGCTTTTGCAACGCACCAAAGAGTCTTTGTATTTGGGTATAAGAGCCTGCAAAAATGGCAACAGGGTAGGAGATATCGGAGAAGCCATTCAATCATTCACAGAGTCTTTTGGCTATGGGGTGGTAAGAGAATTGGTTGGACATGGCTTGGGGAGAAAAATGCACGAAGACCCAGAAGTGCCTAATTATGGCAGAAAGGGCAGAGGTAAAAAACTCATCAACGGCATGACGGTTGCCATTGAGCCCATGATCAATTTAGGGACTCACAAAGTAAAACAATTAAAAGACGGCTGGACGATAGTTACCCAAGATGGCAAACCTAGTGCACATTTTGAACACAATGTAGCCATTGTTAACAACAAACCTGAATTACTTTCCACCTTTGCCTATGTTTATGAAGCCCTTGGAATTCATAGCGATGAAGAATTAGAATTTAGACAACAACCATTGGTGTTATAGTTATTTTAATAAAAGCACTTCTGCATTGGCATTGATTAAGTATAACCTCTCGGTTGATATTTCTTTGCAGAGATAACGTTTTACTTTTAGGCCAACTTTTTGAAAAGTTTTACCATTTGTTGTTTTAAATACACTACCATTCGGTATTTGATGAACATAAGTTTTATTTTCATAATCCGCATCAAATTTCATCAAGCTGTAATTTAGTCTGGCATCCGTGTCTGAACTAGCTGTGGGGTTTCTAAAATGTTCTGCTAAAGTTGGTAATAATGTTTTTGGAAATATTTCGGGTCTTAAAAATGGCAACATCAATTTTTGATAAACATATTTCCACTCTTTGCCATGAGATTGTATGTGTCTGCCATAGGTTTTAATGGCTACCAAATGTGCAATTTCATGCACCAAAGTCATCAAAAATTTATACTGATTCAAACTTGCATTAACGGTAATTTGATGCTGCCCACTTTCTAGCAATCTATAATCACCATGCCTGCTTTTGCGTTGCGGTACAATTTTTAAATGTACCTGATGTTTTTTTAATAATTCAATAATGGGCTCAACTGCATGATGCGGTATGTATTTTGTTAAAACATCAACCATGGTCAATTATGGATTGCTTGTGCTAACCGGAAGTATTTTTCCATTAAAATATTGATGTCCGTTTAAGGCAAATTCAGCTATAAATTCACTCATCTTTATGGCAGAAATAGGGGCAACATAACCCGGAAATGCCTCTTGTAACATTTCTGTTTGCACAGCTCCAAGCGAAAGTACGTTAAATGAAACCCCTTTGTCTTTATATTCTTCGGCTAAGAGTTCACTCAAGGTTATCACCGCTCCTTTGCTAGAGCTATAAGCGGCCAAACCTGCAAACTTAGCACTGCCTTGCACACCTCCCATGCTGCTGATGGTTACCACATGAGACCCTTTTGGCATAAATGGCAAGCAAACTTGCGTCAGTGATGCCACCCCAAACACATTGATTTGGTAAGCGTCTAAAAAGTCTTGTGCCGTTAAGGCTTCAAATGGTTTATTAACCAAATAACCCGCATTATGAATCAAAACATCAACGGTTTCCCAATGCGATTGAATAAACGATTCAACGTTTTTTAAATCACTAGCCTTGGCTAAATCAAACGGAAGATAATGAATGTTAGGGTGTTTGGCAAAGGCATCGGTAGCTTTTCTAGACAAAGCCAATACCTGATGGCCGGCCTTGGCCAACGTTAAGCATAACTCCAAGCCTATTCCCCTCGAAGTTCCGGTTATGATGATGTTTTTTTGCATGTATTTAATAATTTTTCCAGCTAAAATACAAACTTAATGTTCATGTAGCGTTTAAAATTCTAATAAAAAAATCATATCTTTACAACGTAATGCAACCAAAATGACCATAGCCATATACGGACAAACATTTCAAGAAGATGCTCGGGCTTTATACCAAGATGTGTTTTTATTCATGAAAAAAAACAACATCACCTTGGTGTTTGAATCAACTTTCTTAGACCTTTTATACCAAAATAAAATTCTTAAAAATCAGTACCAAACATTTAGTAGTTATCATGACTTCAATCAAACTGCCGATGTGTTGCTAAGTTTTGGTGGCGATGGCACTATACTTAGAGCTGTAACCTACGTAAGAGATAAAAATATTCCTATTTTAGGGATCAACATTGGGAGGTTAGGCTTTTTGGCTAAAATTCAAAAAGATAAAGTCATTAAGTATCTTGAGCAATTAATTCATAAAGATTTTCTAATCACCAAAAGATCTTTATTATGCTTAGACACTTTCCCCAAAGTTGAAGGCATCAATAATCTGCCCTTTGCTCTAAATGAAATTACCATTTCAAGAAAAAATAGCACCTCTATGATTACCGTAGAAACCCATCTTGACGATGAGTTTCTTACATCTTATTGGGCAGATGGCCTCATCATAGCCACACCCACAGGCTCTACTGGCTATTCTTTGAGTTGTGGTGGCCCCATCTTAACCCCCGAAGTTAATAGCTTGGTGATTACACCCATTGCTCCACACAACCTCAATGCCAGGCCATTAGTGGTGCAAGATACCCACACCCTCAAGCTAAAGGTTTCTGGCAGAGAAGATAATTTTTTAGTGTCGCTTGACTCCAGAATTCACACCATTCACAAAGATACACAGCTTGTCATCAGCAAGTGTTCATTCACCATTCAAATGATTGAATTTGGGTCAGAATCTTTTCTTAAAACCATCAGAACCAAGCTTTTGTGGGGTGAAGACAAAAGAAACTAAAGATAATTTATTCCATGCAAAACCAAAATCCAATAGGCCTGTTTGATTCTGGTGTGGGCGGCACCTCTATTTGGAAAGCCATTCATCAAAAACTCCCCAATGAAGCCACAATTTATTTAGCAGATAGCAAAAACGCCCCTTATGGAGATAAATCTAAAGAGGACATCATTGCTCTCTCCGAAAAAAATACCGAGTTTTTATTAAACAAAAATGCTAAAATTATTGTAGTAGCTTGCAACACCGCAACCACCAATGCCATCAGCCATCTTAGGCAAAAATATAAAGTTCCTTTTATTGGCATCGAACCTGCCATAAAACCAGCGGCCTTAAATTCAAACACCAAAACCATAGGCGTTTTAGCCACTAAAGGCACCATCAACAGCCAACTTTTTCACCAAGCAGTACTCAATTTTCCTAACGTAAAAATTATTGAGCAAATTGGTTTTGGTTTAGTAAAACTCATCGAAAACGGACAAATTAATCATCCGGAAACTAAGCAACTGCTCACAGAATACCTCCAACCCATGATACAACAAAATATTGATTTCTTGGTTTTAGGTTGCAGCCATTATCCTTACCTCATTCCCATCATACAATCCATCATCCCGCCACACATCAAAGTCATCGATTCCGGTGAAGCCGTGGCCAATCAAACTCATAGAGTTTTAGAAAATCATAATCTCAAATGTGAAAGCAAACTAGCAAGCAACCCCATTTTTTACACCAACACCAACCCACAAGTGCTCAAAGAGTTGCTCAATCATCCTTACGAAGTTATTCACCAAGATTTTTAAAGTCGGTTATTCAGCTTCTTTAAACCAATCTGAATACATTTTATAGTTTGTAGAAATCCGCTTAATTTCCGAAGCAAAGGCAGATTCGTCTATGTTTTTCACTTTTTTGGCTGGCACGCCTGCATATATACTTCCAGACTCCACCACAGTACCTTGCGTCACCACCGATCCGGCTGCAATAATGCTGTTGCTCTGCACCACACAACCATCCATCACTATAGCACCCATGCCAATCAACACATCATCCTCTATCACACACCCGTGAAGAATTGCCCGATGCCCCACCGAAACCCTGTTGCCAACATAAGTACCAAATTTTTCGTAAGTGCCATGAATCACTGCACCATCCTGAATGTTTACCCCGTTGCCAAGTCTAATTTCATGCACATCTGCACGCACCACTGCATTAAACCAAATACTGCAATCATCTCCCATCACCACATCGCCAACTACAGTACTGTTTTCCGCAACAAAACAACTCTCCGGAATTTTTGGAAACTTTCCTCTCACAGATCTTATCATCAAAATATATTTTTGGGCATTTACGGGCTATCCACTATAGTCCTCGCTGTTTTGCCAAAAAAATCTAAGGTATTTTAAGAGCTTCTAGAGTCGCTTTAAAATACCAAGATTTTCTAAGCAAAACCGCTGTGGGCTGTCATTCCTATCCCTAATGCAAAGTTAGCAAACAACAAAACAACATTAAAATAACAAGCGTTAGCCTAAATAAAGGCTTAATTAACTGCTGGGCAATTACAACTCCATCTGCTCGGACGACAAAATAAATCTATCCCCAAAGTAATTTGATGAAATCCTGCATTGTCAAATTTAATATCTCCTGCCAAATAAGTGTAGTTATAAGCAAACATAAATTGCTTATAATTTACCCCCAAAATAGGAGTAAACCATTGTAATCTCTGGGTGTTAAGCGTAGAGCCACTCACAAATTGCACACCATCAAAGGCTCTTCTGTAAGAAAATCCTCCCCAAACTCTACCAAAATCCATGTTTTTATACAATTTCAAATTTAGGTCTATAGATTTTTCTTCTGTTTCTTCTATCATCTGAAACATCACAGAAGGCTCCCATAATATGCGGTCTTCATCTCCAAAAACATAAGAAGCACTTATTAAATATTTTCGCAGATTATCACTTTCAATAAACTCTGTGTAAGCCTCTCTTCGGGTAGTCAATAAGTTTTTTACCGTAAAATGGGTAGATAAATCTAAGTAGTTATAAGAAAATCCGGCATCAACATTAAAATATGAATCTCTCACAATGTTACCTGGCGTTACCCTTGGGTCATTACCCGTAAACGTAGTGCCATCTATAGTGCTTTGCACTAAGCCAGCACTCAAACCAAACGATAACTGATTCAAATCAAAATCACTTCGAGAAAACATGATATGATGTGCATAAGTTAGCTTACCGCCTGTTTGTCTGTGAAATCCATTGCGGTCATTAAAACCAATAAAACCAACTCCCGATTGTTCGCCAACCAACGCGTTAAAACTTACGGTTTGCAATGCTGGCGAATTGGCTTGGTCAAACCATTGCTCTCTCGCAGTCAATCTAATTTTCCCACAGCTAGAAGCTCCTGCCATTGAGGGGTGTATCAAATACAAGTTGTCAGAAAGATAATCTGTATAAACTGCAATCCCTTCTTGTCCATTCATAACCAAGCTTCCGAAACATACAGAAGCAAAAATCAAAACTTTTTTAAATATCATATCAATTCTCTAAATATTATTCTTTATCTAATCAACGAAAAATGTGCCCCAAATGTTTTGGTAACGTTATTTTCTTCG
>DAIRDG010000004.1:0-87292 GCA_036796275.1 Flavobacterium sp. | reverse complement strand
AATTAAAATATATATTTTTATGATAAATTCAAATATTTTTTCTGTTTTTTAATAAAATAATTAAATATAATTGATTGGTGGTTATGGTATTTTCTGACGCATTTTTTAGGTCTTTTACCTATCATTTTACACATAAGTTGATAGTAACTTAAATGAGCTTTGATAATTGAAACACAGTGTTGCCATTCGCCCTTCATGATAAATCTGAGCCCAGCAATACCATCTAACAATAGTCTGCTAAAAATGATTGGAAACAGATCTGTTGTTGGCAAATTTTTTGTCAGCATGCATAAATTATTTCTAAAGTTAAGAAAAGTTTTTTTTGTGCTTTGAGCACTTAAAGTTCCACCCCCTAAATGATAAACGATGCACTTTGTTTCACAAAAAATTTTATAGCCTTCATGTTGTGCCCTCCAACATAAGTCAATTTCCTCTTGGTGGGCAAAAAAATCTTCATCAAAACCTCCGAGTTTAAAAAAAACTTCTCTATTGATAAAAAAGCAAGCACCAGACACCCAAAAAACCTCACTACTATCATATTGATTGGTGTCATTTTCAATAGTTTCAAATATTCTGCCTTTGCAATACGGATAGCCAAACTTATCTAAATAACCACCCGCTGCCCCAGCATACTCAAACTGTTGAGGATTTTTATAATCTAAAATTTTTGGCTGAATAATACCAAAATTGTCTCCCTCAAATAAATTGATAATTGGTTTTAACCAGTTTTCTGTTACGGCTACATCATTGTTTAACAAACACACATAGCTTTCTTTTATTTGAGGAATCGCTAGATTATACCCTTTGGCATAACCATAGTTTTCTGGATGTTTAATGATTTTAACCGTGCTAAAATTTTGTTCTATATAGGCGATGCTTAGGTCTGTTGAATTGTTATCTATCAGATAAATTTCAGCTTCATTGGAAAAGGAAATAACTGTGGGTAAAAATTCTTTTAATAAATGTATTCCATTCCAATTAATGATTGCAATTGCTATTTTTTTCATGAATAGGAGGGTAGGTTTGCTGTAAAATTTAACTGCATATTTTTTGTTTCAAAAAGTTTATGAACTATGCCATTGCTCACCATCATATAATCGGCTTGCAAACTAATATTATAAGTGTTTATTTGGTTGAGTGTATCTTGCGTAATTTCTACATCTGGTTTTTTAAACTCCATCAAAAGCCAAATATTGCCATTTCTTTTATAAATAATCATGTCAAACCTTTTTTGTTTTTGCCCCACCTTTATTTGCTTTTCTACCTGAATCATTTGCACAGGAACACTTTGATTGTCAATCATCCAACGAATCCAGTGTTGTCTTACCCATTCTTCAGGGGTGCATAAAACAAATTTTTTGCGAATGCAATCAAAAATAAACGTTTTATTTTCGCTATTTTTGAACCGAAACTCATAAGATGGTAAATTGAGTATTTGCATAAAACAAAATTAGCTTTTTGCATGGAAAAAGCATATAAAATACTAAAAGATTTAAAAAACAATATTTTTCATCCTGTCTATTATTTGATGGGGGAAGAGCCCTATTACATTGATTTGTTGGTAGATTATTTTGAAACTAATGTTTTAGATGAGGCAGCAAAATCTTTTGATCAAACCGTTTTTTATGGCAGAGATGTTGTAATGCAAGAAGTAATTTCAAAAGCTAAGCAGTTTCCGATGATAGCCAATAAACAGCTGATCATTGTAAAGGAAGCCCAAGACCTTACAGAAACTAACCCCTTAATTGATTATTTAAACAAACCACAACCTGCCACCATACTGGTTTTTGCTCACAAATATGGCAAAGTTGCTGGTTCCACTAAATTAGGCAAAGCCATAGTGCAACATGCCGAGGTGTTGGTTTCAGAATCTATTAAAGAAAAAAAAATTGCCGAGTGGGTTATTGGTTATGTAAAAGACAAAGGATATCAAATAGAAACCAAAGCAGCTGTGATGGTTCAAGAGTCTTTGGGCAACGATTTAACAAAAATCATCAACGAAATTGATAAAATGTTATTAAATCTTACAGATAATCAAAACATCACAGCCAAAGATGTAGAGGATAATATTGGGTTTAGTAAAGATTATAATTTTTTTGAATTACAAAATGCTTTGTCAAACTATAACGCTAATAAAGCTTTTGAGATTGTAACTCATTTTGCTAAAAACCCCAAAAAGTATCCCATGCCACTCACTGTGGCTAGTATGTATAATTTTTTTAGTGTTTTGCTAAAATACCATGGCTTGCCAAACAAATCTATTCAGGAGGCAGCCAAAAGCTTGGGCTTAAGAGATTTTATGTTGTATGACCACGTGAATGCTTCAAAATTTTATCCGATGAGAAAAGTTAGCCAAATAATAGAAGCCATCAAGGTATTAGACCTTAAATTTAAGGGTGTAGACAGTGGAGGGATAGATGATAATGGCATGTTGAAAGATTTTATTAATTTTGTATTTAAAAAATAGTATTATGGGAATGAATAAAAATACAGTTTTAGGTTGGGCAACCATGCTCATGATTGCCATGGGGATTATCTTAATAGGTTTAGGGGTATATCGCTATGCCGATGTTGCCGGATGGGGCTTTGGTACTGTAGGGATTGGATTTTTAGCCATTGCTTGGGTGTTTAATGCCCTAAAAGGAAGAGTATAATTTTTGGTTGCATGGCAAAGTATAAAAGTTTATTTTTTGTTATAGTCATCGTATTAGCAGTTATAATTGGGTTTTATACTGGTAAATCTGTTTCAGACATCAGTGAAGCTCATGGAACCGAATATAATGAGGTTGAAGATCAAAAAAACAATTTAGCGGTTGATGAAATCAATAACCTAAACCGAGAAATTCCGCCAAAAGTCATTGAGGTTTTGGCTTATGTAAGACAAAACAACCTACCTCCAGTGGGCTATGTGGGTGGAGAGGACTTTATGAACAGAGAAAAGAAATTACCACAAAGAGATGAAAATAACCAACGTATTAAATACAAAAAGTGGGATGTAAACCCCAAAATAAAAGGCGTTAATAGAGGGTCTGAGAGATTAATAACCTCACCCAGCAAAGCGTATTATACCCCAGATCATTACGATACTTTTATTGTTATTGATGAACCCTAAACAATGCAAATATGCACAACATAAATTTAGAAAAAAGTGTGCTCATTGATGCCAAAAATTGCAGCACCAAAAAAACGCTTATCGATGAGTTTGTAAAGATTTTAGATTTTAAAGATAGTTTTTCTTATAATTGGGATTCTTTTGAAGAAATCATCATGCGGTCATCCATCAATTGTCATATTGTAATTTACAACAGCAGATTTTTGCTCAGAGACGAGGCTAATGCCAAACCTGTGCTAAAAGATATATTTCATGATTATAACCAAGAACACGATTATAAATTCTGTTTCATAAAAACCTTTTAAAACCATGTCTGACGATAAAAAAGTAATTTTTTCGATGTCCAAAGTAAGCAAGACTTACCAAGCATCAAACAAGCAAGTGCTAAAAGATATTTATTTGAGTTTTTTTTACGGAGCCAAAATAGGTATATTAGGTCTTAATGGTTCCGGAAAATCAACTTTGCTGAAAATTATAGCCGGGGTAGAAAAAAACTTTCAAGGTGATGTGGTTTTTGCTCCAGGTTACAAAGTGGGTTATTTGGAACAAGAACCTCAGCTAGACGAAAACAAAACTGTTTTAGAAATTGTGCAAGAAGGGGCAGCCGAAACCATGGTTTTGCTCGAAGAGTTTAATAAAATAAACGACATGTTTGGTTTACCAGAAGTTTATGAAGATGCCGATAAAATGCAAAAGCTCATGGATAAACAAGCTGAACTTCAAGATAAAATTGATGCCAGCGGAGCATGGGACTTAGACACCAAACTTCAAATAGCCATGGATGCTCTCAGGACTCCCGAAGCAGATACGCCTATTAAAGTATTGTCTGGTGGCGAAAAAAGAAGAGTTGCTTTGTGCAGGCTACTTTTGCAACAACCCAATGTGTTGTTATTAGACGAGCCTACCAACCATTTAGATGCAGAATCGGTGTTGTGGTTAGAGCAACACTTGCAGCAATATAATGGCACCGTGATTGCAGTTACGCATGATAGGTATTTTCTAGACAATGTGGCAGGTTGGATTTTAGAGTTAGATAGGGGTGAAGGCATCCCTTGGAAAGGCAATTACAGCTCTTGGTTAGAGCAAAAATCTAAACGGTTAGAACAAGAAGAAAAAGTTGCTTCAAAACGAAGAAAAACATTAGAACGAGAATTAGATTGGGTGCAACAAGGAGCCAAAGGCAGACAAACCAAACAAAAAGCACGTTTGCAAAATTATGATAAGCTATTAAACGAAGACCAAAAACAACTGGAGGAGAAACTAGAAATCTACATACCTAATGGGCCAAGATTGGGCACCAACGTAATTAATGCCAAAGGAGTAGCAAAAGCTTATGGAGATAAATTATTATATGATGACCTTAACTTTGTGCTACCTCAAGCAGGGATTGTAGGCATCATTGGTCCTAATGGTGCTGGTAAATCTACCATCTTTAGAATGATTATGCAACAAGAAACGCCAGACAAAGGCGAATTTATGACAGGTGATACTGTAAAAATTGCATATGTAGACCAAACGCATAGTAATATAGACCCTGAGAAAACAATATGGGAAAACTTTTGCGACGGACAAGAACTCATCATGATGGGAGGGAGGCAAGTGAATTCTAGAGCCTATTTGAGCAGATTTAATTTTAGCGGAAGCGAACAAAACAAAAAGGTCTCAGAATTGTCTGGTGGCGAGAGAAACAGATTGCACTTGGCCATTACGCTTAAGGAAGAAGGCAATGTTTTATTGCTAGATGAGCCAACCAATGATTTAGACATCAATACCCTTAGAGCCCTTGAGGAAGGACTTGAAAATTTTGCAGGATGTGCCGTTATCATATCGCATGACAGATGGTTTTTAGACAGGGTTTGCACTCACATTCTTGCTTTTGAAGGAGATTCTCAAGTATATTATTTTGAAGGTGGATTCTCTGAATACGAAGAAAATAAACGCAAAAGATTAGGCAAAGACATTACACCAACCAGAATTAAATACAAAAAACTAATCAGATAATTTGAATTTGAGATTGGTATCGGTTTATCAATAAATTCATCATTCGCTTATTAAGGTTTGATGAATTATTTGTGTATTCTAGATATTCTTCTACGGTAAACCAACCAATAATCATACCTTTTAAGAAGTTTCTTAGTTTGATGTCTTTTTGAATGGTAAGTTCTATAAATTTTAGCTTTTTATCAACATTCATCAACTCAAACTCAATTTTGTGTTTTTTAATGTAGTTTCTTAAAACTTCTATCAGTATGTCATTTTGATTTTTTAAGATTGGCCTGAAGATGGTATTTTGAAAGATAATCTCAATATTATCATCTGCAGAAACAGTGAGTTGTAAACCATCTCTTAAAGCTATTATTTTGTTCCTTAGATTTTCCATACCCCAAAAGTAAAAAAACCTGCAATTAGTTGCAGGTTTTTTATTAAAAATTTATTTAAAGTTAATTAATCAACTGTAAACAATACTCTTCTTACCATTCTTCTAGCGAAATCAGAATCTTTATCGACTGAGTCATCTTCACCTGCAGAGACTGTAGAAATTCTGTTACCATCTATACCGGCTTTCATTAGGATATCTTTTACAGAGTTTGCTCTATCTAAACCTAATTTGTTATTGTATTCTTCATTACCTATAACATCAGCAAAACCTGTTACCTTCACATTGCTGTTTGGGTTTTTCAATAAATATGTTCTTACGAAGTCAATATTGTCAGATGAGAATAAAGTTGGTGTTCTCTTATCAAAGTCAAAGTATCCACAGATATAACCATCATTTATCATTTTTCTTACTAAGTCAGTAGTTTCAACAGTATTGTTGTTTTCTGCTTTGTAATTTGCCAATTGTTCTTTGATGTAATTCTCAACATTGTCTGGAATGCCATTGTTGTTTTGATCTTCGTTATCTTTAGCTTCTTGAGCATCTTTAAGTTCTTTTTCTAACTGAGCCAATTTGTTATCCAAATCATCAAATTTATTATTGATTTCATCAGGAGCAAAATCAGCACTTATTTGGTGTTTTCCTATAAAGTAGGTTAAACCTAATGAGGTGTTTACCATGCTAGAGTTTAAGTTGTTTGTGAAATCTCCAACAGTATTTGGCGTACCATCCCAAGTTAAATGTGCTCTCGTATTTACTAAAAATGACACATCTAGGTTTAAAATTAATCTGCTTGTTAATCTGTACTGAGGTGTTAATCCGAAAATAAAACCACCATTGTCTTCATTCAACCCATCTAAATCTTGTCTGCTAGAATCATTGTAATCTAGATTTCTAAAAATTGGATCAAAATAAGATACCTGGATACCAGCATGACCTAATAAACCAAATCTTTTGGTCCAAGAATCAAAATTTAATAAATTTCTTACATTAACGATACCTTGAAAACCAACTCTTATCTGACGGCTTTCAAAATCAAAACTACCATTACCTTTTTCTGGAGCAATTTTATCGAAAGCACCATCTAACTTAATACCAAACTTGTTATTAATCATGTATCTGACACCAAAAGCATAATGTCCTAGTCTATTAAAATTCATGTACGTGTCAGGATCTGCTGTGTAATAACCTGGATTAAAAGTTTCACCAGGTTTGTTTTGACCTACGTTTAGTTCAAAAGCTAATCTATTGTAATTTTTTGGGGCTTTTTCTTTTGTTTGTTCCTGAGCTGACACAGTTACAATTACAGAAAATAAAACAAATAATATTTTTTTCATGATTTAAAATTTTTTACAAAAATAGACAAAAATTAACATTAATCAAGTATAAATATTAATTTTGTGTTAACAATCGTTTTTTTAAAAAGTATCTAATAAATTATGTTAAAAATTAACAATCTGATATTAAATCAATCATCTAATTTATAATACTTTACAAAGTCGGTGATTAAATAGATAATACTTTTGGTTAATAATGCATTTTGTAGATGATTTTCTGTACTAATTCCCTCACAAACATGCAAATATTCTATTTTTTTATAGGAAGAGCAGTCAAAAATTATTTTTCTGATGCCATTTAAACTAAAACCCGAGGGGGTAATTGCCGAACTTGGAATATTTTCTATGGCATCTAAATCTATTTCTAGTCCAAAAGTTTCTTCTTCTGGGAAAAAATCTATAACGGTATTGATAAGTTTTTTTGGATTTAGATGAGGCTTATTTAGAATATCCTCTAACGTAACATATTTTATAAACTCTTTTTTGTCTTTTAGTTCTATAATCAAGTTTTTGGAGATATAACTTTCATGCAAACCGAGTATTAAATATTTTTTTAAAAATTTTTCGTCATAAGCATAAGTAAACCCATTACCACTGTGTCTTCCTTCCATGATTCTAAAATCAGAGTGTGCATCTATATTAAGCACATTAATTGGTTTTCTGATGGCTAAAGCACAACCTTTTATGATACCATAACTATTATTATGACCTCCCCCGATTACAATTGGTATTTTTGCATATTTCTTAATCATGTATACTAAGTGTGATACGTCTTTGTCTACCATACTAACTAACTCAAAGAGTTTTTCTCTATCGGTGTTTTCTTCAAAGTTGGTTTTAGAATAAATTTCATCATAATTTAAACTTCCCAACAAAAAAAAATCTTGACCACTACAAAATTTATTGTGTTGAATATTTAAAAAAAAGGGTAAAAACGTAGACCAAGTATCTTTTGCTCCAGGATTCCCTAAGTTGGCTCTAACGCCAAAATCTTCCTCAATACCAAATATAACAAATTTAGAAGTACTGGCTTTTATTGATTCTTCAAGATTATCTGATGTAACAATATTTATTTTTTCACCAAATTTTACCTCACCATTTCTTAGTTTAGTTAATTGCCTCAGATCTTGTTTTGTAAAAATCTTTAAATGTTTCATGTTATCGTAAAAAAGGCAATTTTATGTTAAATATTCTTAATAAGAAAATAAACAACTAAAATTTTTCGTTTTTTTGTACAAATTAAAAAATATGTCTGAAAATAAAAAAAACACCTCAAAAATTGCAATCATTATTTTGTCACTTTTGTTAGTTGCCTCTGTAGCTTATATTTTTATGTTAAAAAGTGAATTAACTAGTACTGAAACCACTGTAGAAAATGTAGAAGAAGAAAGAGATAATTTAGTAGAAGAATTAGAAAAGATCAAAGCAGAGTATCAAACTATGATTTCTGAAAACAATGAATTGTCTGAAGAGCTTATTGCAGAAAAAAACAAAGTAGAAGAATTGTTAGTGAAGGTTAGAAACTCCCAAGCAGATAAAGCTGAAATATCAAAATTTAAAAATCAGTTGGCGAGTTTGCAAACAAAATTTAATGATTTATTAAAAGAAAACGAAGTTTTAAAGAAAGAAAACATATCTTTAGTAGCCAAAGTTGATAGCGTTTCAACTGTAGTGATTGAGCAAAAAGAATACAACCAAGTTTTAGTTGGCCAAAATGAAGAATTAGCAAAAACTGTTGAGAAAGGTTCAAAACTATCTGTCCTTAACCTCAAAACATCGGCTTACAAACTGCGTTCTTCTGGCAAAGAAATAGAAACCGACAAAGCTAGAAGAGCTGATATGTTAAAAATTGATTTTACCATTGCTGAAAATAAAATTGCAAAATCTGGCGACAAACAGTATTATGTTCAAGTGATTGATGCTAACAATAATGTGTTGGGGGATAAAAAAACCATTAAGTTTGGCGACAAAGAGCTAACCTATAGTTTTATTTCAACTGTAAAATATGACAATAGTTCTATGAATGTTTCAGAATCATTGTCGGGTACGAGTTTTGATAAAGGCACTTATTTTGTCAATATTTTTGATAAAGATGAATTAGTCTCTAAAACAAGTTTTTCATTGAAATAATTCCCCATCAATATAAACCTGATCTACAATATTGTTTGAAAATAAATACGGTAAATCGTTGTAGTGATTTAAAGGTTTAGTGATTATAAAATTGGCTTTTTTACCTTTGGTAATTGAGCCAATTTTTTGTTGTAATTCTATGGCAAACGCTGCATTATGGGTGCATGCATTTAGGCTTTCTTCAGGGGTTAATTTCATTTTAATGCATCCTAATGCCATGGCCAAATTCATTTGATGACTTGGAGCTGTGCCTGGGTTGTAGTCTGTGGCAATTACCAACGGTAAATTGTGATTTAAAATTTCTCTGGCGGGGGTATAAGGTATTTCTAAAAACAACGAGCAAAGGGGTAAAGCCACGGGTATGGTTTGGCTTTTTTGTAGTTCGAGGCAGTCATCTGGGGTGAGAATCTCTAAGTGGTCAACCGTAAGTGCCTGATGATCACAAGCCACTTTGATGCCTCCAATACTGGTGAATTGATTCACGTGAATTTTGCTTTGCAAACCATGATGTTGAGCAGCTGAGAGTAATTTTTCTGCATGTTTTGTGCTAAAATAATTAGTTTCTAAAAACATGTCAAAGTAGTCCGCCAGATCATCTTTAGCAACTATCGGTAAGTAATTTGTGACAATATCATCAACAAATTTATCATGATTCCCATGATAAGTCTTGGGCAAGGCATGAGCCCCTAAAAAGGTTGATTTAATAGGAATTTTAAAGTGCGATTTTAATCTTTTAATCACCCTAAGCATTTTTAGTTCGCCATCTAAACTTAAGCCATAGCCCGATTTTATTTCTATGGCTCCTGTCCCACACAAAATGGCTTCGTGTAGTCTTTGTTTGGCTTCTTCATATAAATCGTCTTCTGATTTAAGATTTAGTTTTTCGGCAGAATTTAAAATGCCCCCTCCTTTATTAGTAATTTCTTGGTAGCTTAAACCCTTTATACGGTCTACAAACTCTTGTGAACGATTTTCTGCAAAAACAAAATGGGTGTGACTGTCTACCCAAGTGGGCAATATAAGTTTGTTTTTAGCATCTATTACCTGATCAAAAATAAGCGTATCATCCAAGTCTTTCATCAAGCCGTAATCCTCAATCAAATCGTTTTGTACAACCAAATAAGCATCATCTAAAACAGGAAGAAAACCCATGTCTTTTCCTTTTAAAATATAAATATCTTCTCTAACCTGAATAAGCTGTTTAATGTTTCTAAACAATGTTTTCATGATGCTTATTTTAAGGTAAGTAGTCCTAAAACCTCTGTAGACATAAATGGCCCACCAGGATATTGAGCGGTATAATCTAAATTGAGCCAAACTTGCCCACGATCATCCAAGTGATAATACAATCCTTTATTGCCAATTTCCGACGAAAACAAGACTTCTCTAATTAAATAATTAGCTGCGTCTAAATCTGACTTATCTCCAATTAACACTTCCGGATAAATATGGTTTTTGGTGTGCACTAGTCTGGGTGTGCCACCAATAGCTCTAATGCAAGCTGCCATGAGGACGGCATGATCATCACAATCGCCAGAAAAGTGAATTATAGATTCTGAGGCCAAGGCAATGTATTCATCTCGTTTAGGATCATTTAAATAATTCCAGCGGTCTCTAATTTCTTTAAAAACAGCAAAATACTGAATCATTTTTCTCTGTTTTTGATGCCCTTTGATATCCGAAAAATGTTTTTGCGTTGCAAAAGCAGCAAAATTTCGTATACTCGGATGGTTGTATTCTATGGCATTGAGGGTTTGCTTTTTGTTAGGAAATGGCAACAGTTTGGGCAATAAATATTCTTCCGGATTCGGGTCATTAGCCATGGCATAAAGCATATAGCTGTAATCTTGCAAAACACTATTGATGCCATAACCCCCAAAAATAGTTCCGTAAAACAAGGTGACGAGATAAATAAAAATGCCAATGATGATAATTTTCCTGATAAAATAAAGCAATAAATGTACGATTCCAATCAGTAGTACTGCCAACAGCAAACGGTCTAAGTGCCAATTCCAATTGAGGTTGACGAGGTTTTGATGGGCAATTAAAAACAACGGAATCACAATCAGAACGTTTAAGATTAAAATAACCACCAAATCCCATGGAAAAGGCAGAGTCCAATATTTTTGATTACGATTGATAAAGTCTTTAATTTTTTGCATTTTCAACGCTATAAAACCATGTTTTGATAGTTTGATTTTTGGGGTATTAAATTCAATTTAAGCAAATAGTCTTCAACCAAATTAAAATCAGAGGAACTCAATTTTTCTTGAGACCATTCTGTGGTTTCTATCCAATCTTCTACATCATCAATGGCTAAATCATAATAGCCAGCTATTGTTTTTTCTATAGAGGGGATATCTTTAAATTCTTCAGTAATTAAATTTATTTTTTGTAAAATTAACTCAAGTAAATGTGGCTCATGTGTAATTAAATCATTTTTTGCCACTAGCACAAAACAAGGCCAAGGGGTAGGTAAGTTGCCAATATTTTTAAAAACGTGTTGATCAACCCAGGGTTTGGTAGTCCATTTTTCCCATAAAAATAACTGACTTGCATTGGTTGATAAAGACTGAATGGCTCCTTCAAGATTATTTATTACCTCAAACTGAAGTTTGCTGAGAGGCCAACCTTGTTGTTGTGCCAACACATAAGACATCAAATGTGAACCTGAGCCATATCTGCTGATGGCTATTTTTTGGTTTTCAAGTTCTGAAATGTGTTTAAATGGACTGTTATAATCTACATGCAAACCCCAATTTAAGGGGCTTTTTACATAAGTTTGAACAATTTTGCCAATGGGTTTTTGATGCAAGAATTTTATGGCTGCTTCCGTTAAAACTAAAACCAAATCGGCTTCATTTTTCTCTAACATATCCAACATTTTACCAGAACCTTCGGATACATCGGTCCACTCTAAGTTAATCCCTGCCGATGCAAAGCTACCGTCATTAATTCCTAAATGCCAAGGCATGTTAAAATGTTCGGGGACTCCAGCTATTCTGATGGTTTTCATGTTAATTTGGGTTAGTTTTTTTTAAAAATATTTATTCAACCAATTTGTTCAATACATATCTTATGAGATTTTCTACTGTTTTGTAGGGGTCATCACTAAAGGTGCCTAGTGCTCTGTTGGCAATAATGGCATTCATAGACAAACAGTTGTGTCCTAAAAGTTTGCCTAAGCCATAAATGGCGGCCGTTTCCATTTCTAGATTTGTTATTTGTTGCCCGTTATAATTAAAACTATCCATTTTTTCATTCAGCAAGGGGTCTTGAATGGATAATCTTAATACCCTGCCTTGTGGCCCATAAAACCCACCTGCTGTGGCAGTTAATCCGCTATAAACTCCTGAACTTTTAAAACGATTTTCTAAACTTTTGCTCGCACTAATTATGTAGGGTTTCCCTTTGTGTAAATGCCATTGGGTATGGGCAATAAAAGCTTCTGTAAGTTCTTTTTCTTCTATAGATGCTAAGTTGTAAGACCGCAACATATTATCTAAACCCAAACCAAAACTACTCATCACAAAACTATCTACGGGGATGTTTTTTTGCAACGAACCTGAGGTACCTATTCTAATTATATCTAATGATTTGAGCTCGGTATTGATAGTTCTTGTTTCAAAATTGATGTTGGCCAATGCATCTAGTTCGTTCATGACAATGTCTATATTGTCTGGGCCAATGCCTGTGCTTAAAACCGTGATTCGTTTGTTTTTGTAATACCCTGTTTGGGTTTTAAACTCTCTTTTTTGTACGTCAAATTCTATAGCATCAAAATGTTTGGTAATCTTACTTACCCTGTCTTGATCTCCAACAAATAGGATAGTATCTGCAATTTGTTCAGGTTTTAAATTCAGATGATAAATACTACCATCAGGATTTAAAATTAATTCAGAGGCTTTTATCATGCTTTTAGAAATTGAGCTGCCACTTTTTCAGCTTTTTTACTCAAGGCATAGTCATAAAAACCTTCTCCAGATTTTACCCCCAACTTACCAGCCATCACCATGTTGACTAGCAGCGGACAAGGAGCATACTTCGGATTTTTAAAGCCTTCATACATCACGTTTAATATCGATAAGCACACATCTAAACCTATAAAATCTGCTAACTGCAAAGGTCCCATAGGGTGTGCCATGCCTAACTTCATTACGGTATCTATTTCATAAACACCAGCCACACCATGATAAAGGCTTTCGATGGCTTCGTTGATCATAGGCATTAAGATTCTGTTGGCTACAAAACCAGGGTAATCATTAACTTCGGTAGGAGTTTTGCCTAACGTAACAGCTAGATCCATTATAATTTTAGTAACTTCATCAGAGGTGTTGTATCCCCTAATAATTTCAACCAATTTCATAATTGGCACCGGATTCATAAAATGCATGCCGATTACTCTGCTCGGGTTCTCTGTTTGAGCCGCAATTTGTGTGATAGAAATAGAGGAGGTGTTGGTGGCTAAGATGATGTCTTTGCTGCAAAATTCACTTAATTGTTTAAAAATTTTTAATTTCAAATCCACGTTTTCTGTGGCTGCTTCTACTACCAAATCACATGCTTTTACCCCTTCCTCCAGAGAAGTGAAACTTGTGATGTTATTTAAGGTATTATTTTTGTCCTCAACAGTGATCACTTCTTTGCTAATCATTCTGTCTAAGTTTGAGGCAATGGTGTTCAATCCTCTGTCTAAAGAGGCTTGTGACAAATCTATTAAATGGACTTTAAAATTTTTTTGAGCAAAAGTATGGGCAATTCCGTTACCCATAGTACCAGCCCCTATAACTGCAATATGCTTCATGTGTTTAGTTTTAGTTTGCACCGTTAATTATACCAATAAAATCTTCTGCAACCAAAGCAGCTCCACCAATTAAGCCACCATCTACATTGGGTTTAGAAAAAATTTCCTTAGCATTGCTAGGTTTCACGCTTCCGCCATATAATATTTGAATTTTATCAGACACCTCTGCACCGTATTTGTTATGCAATACTTGTCTGATAAAAGCATGCATTTCTTCGGCCTGTTCTGGGCTTGCAGTTTCACCGGTGCCAATAGCCCAAACGGGTTCATAGGCTAAAATAAGATGGGTAAAGTCAGCCTTATTGAGATGAAACAAACTGTCTCTGAGTTGATTTTCTACCACATTAAAGTGTTGCTTGTTTTGTCTGTCTTTAAGCTCTTCACCAAAACAAAAGATAATTTGCATATGATGTTTTAGAGCGGTGTCTACTTTGCTCGCCAATAAACTTTCATTTTCATGAAAATAAGCTCGTCTTTCGGAATGTCCTAAAATGACGGTATTTACGCCAAGACTTTTAATCATTTGAGCAGAAATTTCACCCGTAAAAGCACCACCTTCTGCTTGATGCATGTTTTGGGCTGCAACGGTTATGTTGGTTCCCGAGGTTTCCAACACTGCCATTTGTAAATTGGTGTAGGGTGGGGCTATGATGATTTTGGCATTGGTATTAACATTGGCATCAATTAAATCTTGTATCAGTTGTTGGCTCTCTTTCAGATTTTTGTTCATCTTCCAGTTGCCAGCTACAATTTTTTGTCTCATAGTATATTTTTAAGGGTTGAGTAAATTTTTTCATCATCGGCTTCAATGGCTTTAAAAAGTGCAATGTTGCCTTTTTGGTCTAAAATCATGTATCTAGGTATCCAATCTATTTTAAGATATTCTTTAAAACTTCCTTTTTTCCAATCAGATCTAATGAGGTAATGATCTCCCTCAAGTTCATACTTTACAGTGGCTTCTTGCCATCTTTCGAAAGCTCTGTCGTATGATAAATACAAATAAATAATATCTGGAAACGTTTGTTGAAGTTCTTTTAATTTTGGCAATCCTTTGATGCAATCTGGGCACCAAGAAGCCCAAATATCAATAAATACCACTTTGCCTTTATATTGGTCTAGAATTTTCCCAAAAGAAATGTCTACACCATTAAGGTCTGTAAAAACTTCTTCTAAAGCTTCTTGAGGAATTTTTTCTTGGGCATTGCCTGTGTTGTTTACCATCATCATTAAACTAAAAATTACAATTATTTTTTTCATGTGTCTCTATTTAATTATTACTCTTTTATGTTTATAATCAAAAGTTTTATCCTCTGATTCTCGGATCAAGATACGAATATACAAAATCTACCAATATGTTGATTAAAATAAATGTTGAAGCTATCACCAAAACTGATCCCATGATAACGGGCAAATCTAAAGTGTTTAGGGCTTCAACAATTTCTTTACCCAGACCATTCCAGCCAAATACATATTCTACAAATACTGCTCCGGCCAATAACGAAGCAAACCAACCAGAAACAGCGGTTACCACAGGGTTTAATGAGTTTTTTAGGGCATGATTTTTTATGATATAAAACATGCTTAATCCCTTGGCTTTAGCGGTTCTGATGTAGTCCATTTCTAGGGTCTCTAACAAAGAATTTCTCATTAATTGTGTAATTACTCCCAAGGGTCTGATGCCTAAAACCAGGGAGGGCAAAATTAAGTTTTTGTATGCAATATATTTGTTTTCTCCCAAATCGTCTACTTCATATAAACTTCCCATGATGGGTAAGCCTGTGTATTGATGCAATAAAAATCCGAAAACCCAGGCAAATAGTATGGCACTAAAAAATGAAGGGACAGACATCCCAAGGGTGCTAAAAAATGTGAAACCTCTGTCTAAAAGGTTATCTTTATTGAGGGCAGCAATGATGCCAAACAAAACGCCAAAACATACGGCGAATGTCATGGCTAATAAGGCTAAAATAGCCGTGTTTGGCAATGTTTTGGCAATAATATTACTCACCGTGTTGTTTTTTTGGAAACTTTCTCTCAAATAGGGTTTTTTGACAGCCAAACTAGTTTGTTTTATTTTAAATAACTGAAAACCTTGATAACGATAATTCCATTGAGTATAATCATCAGTTTGTGAGCTATGAATAGAAATTGGTGACAAATCATTGAGATAATATAAATATTGCCAATGTGTAGGTTGATCAAACCCGTATTTTTTTTTCACCATGGCTAGTTGTTCTGAGTTTTCATTTTGGTCTAGCATCATTCTAGCAGGGTCTCCGGGTAAGAGATTAAATAGTAAAAAAATTACTGTAACCACTCCCCATAACACTAGCAAGGCATACCCAATTTTATGTAGTATAAAACGAATCAAATTACCAATTAATTTTATCTAGATTTCTCCAATGAACTTTTTGGGTAATGGTGCCACTATTCAACAAAACAATACTAGGATTGGCTCTTTCGATGGTTTTTACGGCTGTGGGGTCGCAAAAGAAAAAATCAAAAGGCAGTTCGTATTGTTCAATTGTTTTATTGATAACTTTTTGGCCCGAGCCAGTAAGACCCATGACTTCATAACCATTTTTTATGGCTTCTTCAAATAAATCTTTGAGTCTGGCCAAGCCGCTCGGATGGGCTTTCGTTAAATCATAACTCGTAATCATCAGCACTTTTGGTTCTTCTAAATAGGTGTCTTTGTAGTCGATTTCATCTAACAGCATCGTAAAATCTTTGATGGGAGGCACGTATCCCAATTTGATGATTTTGTCTTTACGTTCTACAAATTCTGCATCTTCCGGATAATCACCAGCCATAATTTGAGCGGTTGTAAACTCTTGAGGCTCTCCATTAACCAAATAAACAAAAACCATGTCTATTTCACTTTTGGGGGCACCCTCAGGAATGCTCATGCCTTGTGTAATGTTGGTGCCAACCTTGTAGGCTCTAAAATCTTTGAGGGGTAAATTATAAAGCACATGATACGCTAAAAACATACATCCTAGCAAACTAACCAAAGTAACTGCTTTCAGTAATTTGTTTTCAAACAACGGTTTGATAGATTTTTGTCCAAAAAATAAAATTAAAATCAATGCCAATAAAACCAAATCTTTGTAGAATGATTGCCAAGGCGTCAGTGGAATGGCATCGCCAAAACAACCGCAATCGGTTACTTTATTATAGTAGGCAGAATAAAACGTGAGGAACGTAAAAAATACAATAATGGCCAACAAGCTGCTAACAGTAATTTTAGGAGCATATCCAATCAGCAGCATCACCCCAAGCACCACTTCTAAAAACAATAAAAACAGAGCTAATGATAGAGCCAAAGGCATCAAAAAATTGAGGTTAAAAACCCCAAAATATTCTTCTAGCTTAAAGGCAAAGCCAACGGGGTCGTTCAGTTTTATTAAACCCGAAAAAATAAATAAAACGCCTACAAATATTCTAGAAAATTGAATGATAATATGTTTCATAAACTATTAATTGTGCTAAGATTGATGATAATTTAAGTGAATTAAGGCAAATACCGCATAGTTTATCATGTCCTGATAGTTGGCATCTAGCCCTTCAGAAACAATGGTCTTGCCTTGGTTGTTTTCTATTTGTTTTACCCGAAGTAGTTTTTGCAATATCAAATCGGTAAGCGAACTCACCCGCATGTCTCGCCATGCTTCCCCATAGTCATGGTTTTTGTTTTCCATGAGGGTTTTGGTGATTTCAATGTGTTTTTGATAAAGTTTTAAGGCTTCTGAGGTGTTTAAATCTGGGTTGTCTGCTATGCCTAATTCTAACTGAATAAGTGCCATGAGTGCATAATTGATGATGCCAATAAACTCAGAAATCTCGTCTTCGTCAACCTTTTTTAACTGGTTTTCTTGTAGCGTTCTGATGCGTTGAGCTTTGATGAAAATTTGATCTGTCAGTGAAGGTAATCTCAAAATCCGCCAAGCACTTCCGTAGTCTTGCATTTTGTTTTGAAATAAATTGCTGCATTTATCAATTATCTTATCGTATTGTTCAGATGTGTGAGTCATTATCACTAAATTTGTGTCAAAAATACAACTTTAGTTATTTTTATTAAACATCAAAACGTTATAATATTCAAAACTTTTAAACTCATATTTTGAAATCTATTAACTTAAACGGGCAATTGCTAACTTTTGAACAGCCAAAAATAATGGGGATTGTAAATACTACACCAGATTCTTTTTATGACGGTGGAATTTTGCAGTCTGTTGATGATGTGCTACAACAAGTACACAATATGCTTAGCCAAGGAGCTGATATGATAGATGTTGGGGCTTATTCTAGCAGACCACAATCTACAAATATCAGCATTGATGAAGAATTACAACGCATCAAATTGATTGCACCCGCCTTAGTAAAAACCTTTCCTCAAGCTCATTTTTGTATTGACACCTTTAGATCTGAAGTAGCTCATTTTGCACTACAAAACGGCTTTGCCATGGTAAACGACATCAGTGCAGGTAGTTTGGATGTTGCCATGTTTCAGGTGGTAAAAGAGTTTAAAGCAGCTTATGTGATGATGCACATGAAAGGCACACCGCAAACCATGCAACAGCACTGTAGTTATGAGGATATGCTAAAAGAAATGTTGTTTTATTTTTCGGAAAAAATAGCCCTAGCCAGAAGTTATGGTCTCAATGATATCGTGATTGATTTAGGGTATGGTTTTGCCAAATCATTGGAGGCTAATTTTGAGTTATTGGCCAAACAAACTGTTTTCAAGACCTTTGATTTGCCCATATTGAGTGGTATTTCAAGAAAATCATTCATTTATAAAACATTAAATTTAACCGCTCAAGAAGCCCTTAATGGTACTTCGGCCTTGCACATGATTGCCTTGCAAAATGGAGCAGATATTTTGAGAGTGCACGATGTAAGAGAAGCTGTTGAGGTGGTAAAGTTATATCAAAAAATAAAAGTTTATGAAGCATAAAATTATCTTATTTGGTTTAATGTGCTTTCTTTGGTCTTGTCAAAATAAACAAGTGCAGTTAGTTAAAAGTGATTATGCAGAAACTTCGGAGGTTACAGACCATTCACCCGTTTATTTTTTACTAAGTTTTAAAGAAAAAGATACTATTCTTGAAGTCAATAGAAAAAACACCATTGGCACCACCAATTGGATTTTCCACATCGACAAAAGATCACCGCTAAAATTAGCCATAGCTCAAATACACGAGTTGCAAAACCGTAAAAAAAATGGCATGCATAGCAATCCGGAGGCACAAAATTATTATTCGTACACAGATAGTATTCAGAAAACACTAGCATTTAAAAACTTTACAGATATCACCTATAGTTATAATCAATACCATGCCAATGAATACGTGAAAGATAATTTTGATTATCATCTTAATTTTCAAACAGTCATCATTGATTTTTACCAAAAGAATAGGGTGCGTGTAGATGGGCATGTCTTAAATTTTGATGAAGTTGCAGCCTATCTTAAAGAATATTTAGATTTTACAATCTCTAAAAAACAAGTGTTATTGTACCTCAACATCAATGAGGATTTATTGTTTGATGATTATTTGCAGCTCTTTTTGCAGTTGGCACAATTTCAAGACAAACAAACCCAACTGTCTAGCACCCATTTCGTTTATGACAAAACCAAAGTAAACTGTGATTGTGATTAATTTTTTTAGATAAAATCAATTCATCATATTTTTTACTTTATGATAGTCAATATCTTGATGGGAAGCGTGATAAACACAAACTCCCTTTTTTAGCACCAATACCTGAGGCGATTGATGAATTATTTGTAAATGTGATGCTAGCTCATTAGACAAACCTCTGCAGTTGATCACATCAACAAGAAACACCAAATCTGTTTGGGCAATGGCTGCTTCAAAATCTCTCCATGCCCACTTACTGATGATGCACCTGGGGCTGTGTTTAAAAATAATCACAAAATCATCTTCAGATTTATTGATAATATCTTTGATGCTGTGGTTGGGGTTAACTTCAATATAATTGGCCATTTTTAGTGCAAAGATACAACCTAAAACATAAAACAAAAGCTAAAATATTTTGACATTATGTCTATATTTCAGTCAATTTTTCAGTTAAAACAATTGATTTTCATGAGGTTCAAGCCATAATGACACATCCAATTGATTGGAATACATCTTGTTAAAACCCTTTTGTATCAAATTAATCATACAATGGATTTTAATAAATTAACACATACCGCAAGAGAGTCATTTGAGTTGGCACAACAATTGGCAACCAATCAGCAACATGCCCAAATAGATTTGTTGCATGTTTGGTTGGCCATGTTTCAAAAAGCTTTCCCATATATGCAAACACTTTTGCAACCCATAGACGTTTTAAAATTGCATAATATTTTAGAAGCAGAACAAAAAACCTTTGCCAAAGTGCAAGGCTCAGAATTAACGTTATCAAGAGCATTAAGTTTGGTTTTTCAACAAGCTTTTAGCCAAGCTAATAACCAAAAAGATGATTATGTAGCCCTAGAACATTTGGTGATGGCTACCCTAAAAAATAATAATAACATTCAAAAAATACTCACTGACTTTGGATTCAATAGTGAGCAATTAGAAAAAAACATTAAAGCGATGAGAAACGGAGAAAAAATAAATTCAGCTTCAGCTGAGCAAACTTTTGATAGTCTAAATAAGTATGCCAAAAACCTGAATGATTTAGCCAAAAATGGCAAATTAGACCCTGTAATTGGCAGAGACGAAGAAATTAGAAGAGTACTGCAAATACTTACCAGAAGAACCAAAAACAATCCGATGCTGGTAGGAGAGCCAGGCGTTGGAAAAACGGCTATAGCCGAAGGCTTGGCTCATAGAATTATAGCAGGTGATGTGCCAGAAAACCTCAAAGATAAAATCATTTTTTCGTTAGATATGGGATCATTAATAGCGGGTGCCAAATATAAAGGAGAGTTTGAAGAACGACTCAAAGCGGTGGTGAAAGAAGTCACCAACCAAGACGGACAAATAGTTTTGTTTATAGACGAAATTCACACCTTGGTAGGTGCAGGCGGAGGCGAGGGGGCCATGGATGCGGCTAACATCCTTAAGCCAGCATTGGCAAGAGGTGAGCTCAGAGCCATTGGAGCCACCACCTTAGATGAGTTTCAAAAGTATTTTGAAAAAGATAAAGCCCTCGAAAGACGTTTTCAAAAAGTGTTGATTGATGAGCCAGACACCGAAAGTGCCATTTCTATCTTAAGAGGGATTAAAGAAAAATATGAAAATCATCATAAAGTTCAAATTAAAGACGAAGCCATTATTGCGGCAGTTGAGTTGTCTCAACGCTATATTTCTAATAGATTTTTACCCGATAAAGCCATCGATTTGATGGATGAAGCCGCCTCTAAACTCAGAATGGAGATAAACTCAAAACCAGAAGAATTAGATGTGCTTGACAGAAAAATCATGCAATTAGAAATTGAAATTGAAGCCATTAAACGCGAAAAAGATGATGTGAAACTAAAAAATCTGAATATTGAACTCAGTTCATTGAAAGAGGAAAGAGACATTATTTTTGTTCAATGGAAATCTGAAAAAGATTTGATAGATCAAATTCAGATGGTAAAACTCGACATCGAAAATGCAAAATTTGAAGCCGAACAAGCCGAACGACAAATGGATTATGGAAAGGTGGCCGAAATTAGATATGGTAAACTGAAAGAATTACATGAGTTGTTAGAAAACAATCAAAAATTATTATCAGAAAATCAATCTAACCACTCTTTGATCAAAGAAGAAGTCACCTATGAAGACATTGCAGAGGTGGTAGCCAAGTGGACAGGCATACCCGTAACCAAAATGTTGCAAACAGAAAGGGAAAAACTATTAACCCTCGAAGATGAGCTGCACAAACGTGTGGTGGGGCAGCACGAAGCCATAGAAGCCATTAGTGATGCCGTAAGAAGAAGCAGAGCAGGCCTTAGCGACCCAAAAAAACCCATTGGCTCATTTTTATTTTTAGGTACCACGGGTGTGGGTAAAACTGAGTTGGCCAAAGCATTGGCCGCCAATTTGTTTGATGATGATAATGCAATGACCAGAATAGATATGAGCGAATACCAAGAACGCCATGCTATGAGCAGACTAGTGGGGGCTCCTCCGGGCTATGTGGGCTATGATGAGGGTGGACAGCTTACGGAAGCCGTTAGACGCAAACCCTATTCCGTTATTTTGTTAGACGAAATAGAAAAAGCCCATCCGGACACTTTTAATGTTTTGTTGCAAGTATTAGACGAAGGCAGATTGACCGACAACAAAGGAAGGGTAGCCGACTTTAAAAATACCATCATCATCATGACCTCTAATTTTGGGAGCGATATCATACAAGAAAAGTTTGAAACCATCAAAGACGTTATCCAAGCAACTGCTTTGGCAAAAATGGATGTTTTAGCCTTGCTTAAACAACAAATCAGACCTGAATTTATTAACAGAATAGATGAAATTGTGTTGTTTACGCCTTTGCAAATTAATGATGTAAAACAAATAGCATCACTTCAACTGAAGCAACTCACCAAAATGTTGGCAGCCCAAAGTATCGTGATAGATGCCACACCAGAGGCTATAAATTGGTTAGCCAACAAAGGATTTGACCCACAATTTGGGGCAAGACCCATCAAACGAGTGATTCAGAAAGAAGTGCTAAACAAGTTGTCTAAAGATATCTTAGCCAACAAGGTGAAGGTAGATAGCATGATTTTACTAGATGCCTTTGACGATGAGTTGGTGTTTAGAAACTAAAAATTAATGTGATGAAAAACCGGCTCAAAACTTTAAATTTAGCCGGTTTTTTTATTGTTTAAATTTACGCCTGTTTTATTTTTTTTATCGAATACATCACCCCAAATAATAAGGCAGTGAGTATAAAGCCTAGCGATAGAACTTCTGGGATTTTATAAAAATTTGAAATACAAAGTTTGATGCCTACAAAGAACAAAATACCAATGAGGCTATATTCAAGGTATTGGAATTTATTGAGCATGTTAGACAAGAAGAAATACATGGCCCGTAGTCCTAAAATGGCAAATATATTAGATGTAAATACCAAAAAAGCATCTGTGGTTATGGCTAAAATAGCTGGCACACTGTCAATGGCAAACAATACATCCATAATTTCAATTACAATTAACGATACAAAGAGGGGTGTTACTACAATAAGGTGTTTTTTGCGTACCCAAAATTTCTGACCAGAAAACTCTTTGCTGATGGGGATAAATTTTCTAATAAAACGATAGGTTTTAGATTTTTTCGGATCAAAAACATCATCATCTTTGCCTCCTTTTAGCATTTTAAAAGCTGTGTAGATTAAAAAAGCACCAAATACATACGTCATAAAATGAAATTGATTGATGAGCATGACTCCAAAAAATATCATCAAAGCCCTAAAAGCAATGGCCCCTAAGATACCCCAAAACAACACGCGGTGTTGATACATCAGTGGGATATTAAACGATTTAAAAATAACAGCAATCACAAAAATATTATCAATACTGAGTGATTTTTCTATCAAATAACCCGTTAAATACTTTAATGTGGCTAGTTTCGGACTCAGATTTGTGGGGTTATCTACCAAGCCATGTTTGTAAATAAAAAAAACGGCCACCGAAAATAGCAAAGCTAAACTAACCCAAATAGTTGTCCAAACAAAGGCCTCTTTTACTGAAACTTCGTGGGCATCTCTGTTAAAAATTCCAAGGTCTATGCCTAAAAAAATAAATATTAGCAATAGGAATCCAATCCAGATTATCATAGTGACCTACTGATTTTTTTTAGCTCTAATCATTTCTTCAAGTAAATCCCACATGTCTTGCGGAATTTGCTCAAGCATGTTAAACTGACCTGCTCCTTGCAACCATTCGCCGCCATCAATGGTAATACACTCTCCGTTGATGTAAGCCGAAAAGTCAGACATCAAATAAGCAGCCAAATTAGCTAACTCTTGGTGTTCTCCCACACGTTTTAGAGGTACTCTTTGGGTCATGTCGAATTTTTTGGCTAGGTCACCCGGCAATAGTCTGTCCCATGCTCCTTTGGTAGGGAATGGCCCGGGGGCTATGGCATTGGTTCGGATGTTATATTTAGCCCATTCTACAGCCAAACTTTTGGTCATGGCCAACACACCCGCTTTGGCAGTTGCAGAAGGCACCACATAGCCAGAACCTGTCCAGGCATAAGTGGTTACAATATTCAAAACTGTTGCTTTTGCTTGTTTGGTGTTTATCCAATGTTTGCCAAAAGCCAAAGTGCAGTTTTTACTGCCTTTCAACACGATGTCGATGATAGTGTCAAATGCATTGGCCGATAATCTTTCGGTTGGGGCTATAAAGTTTCCTGCGGCATTGTTAATGAGCCCGTCAACTCTACCGAACTTGTTGAGAGTTTCTTGCAAAACGTTTTCAACCTGAGCATATTCTCTCACGTCGCAAGCTATGGCATAACATTCGCCGTTTGTTTCTTTAGATAATTCCTCGGCTGTGCTGCTAAGTCTATCGATGTTTCTGGAGGTTATTACCACTTTGGCACCAATTTCTAAAAGATATTTTGTCATGGCTTTTCCTAAGCCGCTACCACCACCGGTTACTACGATCACTTGTCCCGCTAGGGTGTCTTGAGGCAACATTTTTGCTGTATATGTCTGCATGATTAAGGGGGGTTAAAATCCAATTTTTTGATTAAAATCATCTCCAAAAATGTAATGGACAAATCCTTTTTGGGAAGGTTCAAAGTTCACTATTTTCCAAGTGTTATTTGTCAAATTGTTGTTTATTAACAAATTGATATCTTTTCTTTTGATAACAAATGTATTGTTTTTTGGCTCGTAGATAACTTCGTCTGCTTTCATTTTTTGCTGATACTCTTTTTTAAGATATTCTATGGTTTGTTCAGGCAGGTCTACCTTAAACTTTATGCCGAGGTACATCATAAAATTCATGATGATAAATTTACCTTCCTCCAAATCAAATTGTTGAGAGTATTCAAAAGTTGGTTTTTTTTCTACATAAAACATGCTAAACTGATCGTTTTCAAATGAAGTCTCAAAACTTTTTTTTAAATCATCTTGAGGAACGATGTTGAAAATTTCAGGATATGATAAAGACAATACTTTGTTAAAATCTTTTTGATAATAAGCCTCATACCATTGCTGGGTTATTTCCTGAAATGAGCTGTTTTGAGCCAATAAAAAACTACCACACAAAAAAAGAATTATTTGCTTTAAATGATTACCCATTCTCCGTTTTTAATTAGAGGTTCTGCTTTTTTGTATTTAATGGTTTGGGTTTCACCGTTCAACAAGTGTTTGATGGTTACAGTATCATTTCTGTTGATTTTTGGAGCTTCCCTCACGATGGTTTCAGTTACAGCTGGTCTTTGTTGGGTTTGGCCGGCTTGTTGGCTTTGTTGTCTGAGGCTATCAATGTTAGAAATTTCATCTTTAGTCTCTTTGTAATTTATTTTTCTAGGTGCTCTTTGAGGTTCTCTGATGTTTACTTTTTCTGGGTTGGGCAAATCGCCTTTAAATAAAAATGACACCACTTCTTTATTCACTTTGTCTAGCATGGCTTTAAACAAGTTGTAGGCCTCAAACTTATAAATGAGCAAAGGATCTTTTTGTTCATGCACTGCCAATTGAACAGATTGTTTTAGCTCGTCCATTTTTCTGAGGTGTTTTTTCCAAGCCTCATCAACAATGGCTAAGGTGATGTTTTTTTCAAAATCGGCCACTAATTGTTTGCCTTGGGTTTCATAAGCCGTTTTTAGATTTGTAACCACGCTTAAGGTTTTTTGACCATCAGAAAATGGCACAACTATTCTTTCGTACTGACTGCTTTGGTTTTCAAACACATCTTTGATGATAGGAAACGCTTGTTCGGCATTTTTGGCGATTTTATTTTCATAAAATTCTGCTACAGATTGGTAACATTTTGCCACGATGCTCTGTTCGTCTTGTTTGTTAAACTCGTCTTGACTGATGGGTGAAGTCACCGAAAAATTTAGAATTAAATTAAATTCAAAATTCTTAAAGTCTTTGTTGGGTTTATGTTCAAAAACGATACTTTCTATGGTGTCATAAATCATATTGGCAATGTCGCCTTTAAGCCTTTCACCATGTAAGGCATGACGTCTTCTTTTATAGATAACTTCTCTTTGGGCATTCATTACGTCATCATATTCTAATAATCTTTTTCGGATGCCGAAGTTATTTTCTTCCACTTTTTTCTGTGCTCTTTCTATCGAACGAGTCATCATGGAGTGCTGAATAACTTCGCCTTCTTTTAGTCCCATACGGTCCATAATTTTGGCAACTTTTTCAGAACCAAATAAACGCATTAAATTATCTTCTAACGATACATAAAACTGGGTGCTTCCTGGGTCTCCTTGTCTGCCAGACCGCCCTCTTAACTGCCTGTCTACTCGTCTGGAATCATGCCTTTCGGTACCAACAATAGCCAAACCTCCATTGGCTTTTACTTCATCGCTTAGCTTGATGTCGGTTCCTCTACCTGCCATGTTAGTTGCTATGGTCACAATGCCTGCCTTACCAGCTTCGGCTACAATATCGGCTTCTTTTTTGTGTAGTTTTGCGTTTAGCACATTGTGCGGAATGTTTCTCAGCTTTAGCATTCTACTCAATAACTCCGAAATTTCAACCGAGGTGGTGCCTATCAAAACAGGTCTGCCTGCTAGCGAAAGCTTGGTAACGTCTTCAATAACGGCATTAAATTTTTCTCTGGTTGATCTGTAAATTAAGTCGTCTTTATCTTGTCTAGCAATGGGTCTGTTGGTTGGAATTTCAACCACATCTAATTTGTAAATTTCCCAAAACTCTCCTGCTTCTGTAATGGCTGTACCGGTCATCCCGGCCAGTTTTTTATACATCCTAAAGTAATTTTGCAAGGTAACGGTTGCAAATGTTTGTGTGGCAGCCTCTATTTTTACATTTTCTTTGGCTTCAATGGCTTGGTGTAAGCCGTCAGAATAACGTCTGCCATCCATGATTCTACCGGTTTGCTCATCAACAATCATCACTTTGTTATCCATCACCACATATTCGGTATCTTTTTCGAATACGGTGTAAGCTTTTAATAACTGCGTGAGGGTATGAATTCTTTCAGATTTGATAGAAAACTCTTGAAAAAGTTTTTGTTTTTCTTCAGCTTCTTTGGTAGCTTCTAGTTTTTTGCGTTCTATTTTGGCTATTTCTGTTCCTATATCTGGTAACACAAAGAAAGTTTCGTCGGTGTCTTTTGATAAAAACGAAATACCATTATCGGTAAGCTCTACTTGGTTGTTTTTCTCTTCAATCACAAAATACAAAACCTCATCAACTTTTGGCATTTCGCGGTTGTTGTCTTGCATGTAAAAATTTTCGGTTTTTTGCAAGAGTTGCTTAATGCCTTCTTCGCTTAAAAACTTAATAAGCGGTTTGCTTTTAGGCAATGCTCTGTGTGCTCTAAGCAAATAGAAACCACCGTCTTTGGTGTTGCCCTCCTTGATCAGTTTTTTGGCTTCGGTAAGGCATTGGGTGGCTAAGGTTTTTTGTAAGTTCACCAAGTTTTCCACTTTTGGTTTCAAGGCTTCAAACTCGTGTTTTTCACCATCGGGTACCGGGCCAGAAATGATAAGCGGTGTTCTGGCATCATCAATAAGCACGGAGTCTACCTCGTCTATAATGGCATAGTTGTGTTTGCGTTGAACTAAATCTTCTGGGGAGTGTGCCATGTTGTCTCTAAGGTAATCAAACCCAAACTCGTTGTTGGTGCCATAGGTGATATCTGCCAAATAAGCTAGTTTTCTAGCTGCTGAATTGGGTTGATGATTGTCTATGCAATCTACTTTAAGACCATGAAATTCGAAGATTGGGGCATTCCAAGTGCTATCTCTTTTGGCCAAGTAATCATTCACAGTTACCACGTGCACACCATTTCCGGTAAGGGCATTGAGGTAAACTGGGAGGGTAGATACCAAAGTTTTACCTTCACCGGTTTGCATTTCTGCAATTTTACCATCATGCAAAACCACACCACCTATCAGCTGCACATCATAATGTATCATATCCCAAGTGATTTCTTTGCCTGCTGCATTCCAAGCATTGGCCCAAATGGCTTGGTTGCCGTTGATGGTAATGTAAGGCTTAGTGGCAGATAACTCTAAATCGGTAGGGGAGGCGGTAACTGCTAATGATGTGTTTTCTTTAAACCTTCTGGCAGTTTCTTTGATAACGGCAAAAGCCTCAGGCAGAATGTTTTGTAAAGTTTTTTCTGAAATTTGATAGGCTTCTTGTTCTAAAGAATCTATTTGGTTATACAAGTCGTCTTTGAGGTCGATGTCTTTGGTTTGTTCTGCTTCAGCTTTTAGTGTCTGAATTTTTTTGACAATTTCAGTTTTACTCTCATTAATTTTAATTTTAAAATCGGCAGTCTTTTGTCTTAGCTCATCATTGGATAATGAGGCGAGTTCAGCAAAATATTGATTGGTTTTTTTAACGAGCGGTTCTATGGTTTTTAAATCTTTTTTGGTTTTATCACCAACAAAAACTTTCAGAATGTTATTTATAAGACTCATGGTATGATGTGTAGATTTGTATGCGAATATAAAAAAAAGGTCTCAATTAAGAGACCTAAAATTTGTAAAGTTATTTAATTAATATTCATCTTCGTTCCAAAGATAGTCCTCATCTGTTGGGTAGTCTGGCCAAATTTCATCCATAGAATCATAAGGGTCTCCTTCGTCTTCTATAGATTGAAGGTTTTCAACTACTTCTAGTGGGGCTCCGGTTCTGATGGCATAATCAATAAGCTCATCTTTGGTAGCTGGCCAAGGGGCATCGCTTAAATAGGATGCCAATTCTAAAGTCCAATACATAGTTGTTTAGATTTTAAATTTTTTGCAAAAATAGATTGTTATAAATAATAACCAAATTTATTGGCATTTTATTTTAAACTTTTAAAAGAACGTTTTGAGTGTTTAATGAAATTAGATTTTTTCAGGGATCCATTTTATTTCATTAGCACCCAAATCACTAGACAACTTTCGTGCCAACACAAATAAATAATCCGAAAGGCGATTAAGATAAGGTAAAATTGTGTTATCTAGGGGTTCTAAGTCGTTTAGATGTGACACTAATCTCTCGGCTCTGCGGCAAACACAGCGGGCAATATGACAATATGACACAATTGAATGTCCTCCAGGCAAAATAAAATGAGTCATTTGAGGCAGGCTTTCATTCATGTTGTCTATTGCTTGTTCTAGTGCCTCCACGTCCTGCTGACTGATTGTAACTATATCGAGTCTTTTTTTACCATTGGCCAAATACATTTTATCTGGAGGAGTTGCTAATACAGATCCTATTGTGAATAAGTTGTGTTGAATTTTTAGTAATAAGTCACGATGCGGTTGGTTAATAGTTTGATCATTTAATAGCCCAATAAACGCATTTAATTCATCTAAAGTGCCATAGCTTTCAATGCGTAAATGATGTTTGGGTACTCGGGTGCCCCCAAACAAACTTGTGGTGCCTTGGTCACCAGTTTTAGTATAAATCTTCATGAGTCTTGTGCTTCTTCTGCTTTATTTTTTTGTTTTTCTTTAAATCTTGTTTTAAAGTTTTTTCTGTTTCTTAAGCCTGTTTTGGACAAATTATTTTGAGTTAATTTATAGATTGCAAAAAAGAAAACTATGATTAACACAAAATAAATCACAAGATCTTTCATAAACCCTTTAAATAAAAATTGTTTGTGTTCTGTCTGGGCCAACACTCACCAGTTTAATAGGTACTTCGAGGTAGCTTTCAACAAATTTTATGTAATCTTTAAAAGCTTGTGGCAAGGCATCATATGTTTTGATTGGGGTTAGGTCTGTTTGCCAACCTTTCATAGTTTTGTATACAGGTTTAAGACTTTCGTCTTCTATATTAAACGGGAAATTATGAATTGTTTTGCCTTTGTATTCGTATGCTGTGGCTACTTTAAGCTCATTAAATCCGGATAATACGTCACCTTTCATCATGTATAGTTCTGTAACGCCATTGATGTCTACAGCATATTTAAGAGCCACTAAATCTAGCCACCCGCATCGTCTGGCTCTGCCAGTAACCGATCCAAATTCGTTGCCAACTTTTGCCATGCTAGCTCCCACTTCATCAAAAAGTTCTGTAGGGAAGGGGCCGCTGCCCACTCGGGTGGTGTAGGCTTTAAAAATACCAAAAACTTGTTTTATTTTGTTGGGAGCAATACCCAAGCCAGTGCAGGCACCAGCAGCCGTAGTGTTTGAAGAAGTTACATAAGGGTAGGTGCCAAAATCTATATCTAGCAGAGAGCCTTGGGCACCTTCAGCCAAGATGCTTTTGCCTTCTTTGAGAGCCTGATTTAAGAAAAATTCGCTGTCTATAAAGTTAAAGTCTTTGAGTTGGTGAATGGCATCAAAAAATTCTGATTCTAATTCTTCAAGGTTATATTCTAAATTTACATCAAAAAACGCAATCATTTGCAAGTGTTTTTGCTTTAGATTTTCGTATTTCTGCAAAAAATCTTTCATTTCTATATCGCCAATTCTAAGGCCATTTCGACCCGTTTTGTCCATATAAGTTGGACCAATTCCTTTGAGAGTAGAGCCAATTTTGGCTTTGCCTTTGGAGGTTTCTGAGGCGGCATCTAACAAGCGATGGGTTGGGATGATTAAGTGGGCTTTTCTAGAAAGCAATAGCTTTTCTTTTAAATCCATTGAAAATTTTTGTAAGCCTTCAATTTCTTTTACAAACACAACCGGATCAATAACCACCCCATTGCCAATCACATTTTTGGCATTAGGATGAAAAATACCAGACGGAATGGTTCTTAATACATGTTTGATGCCGTCAAATTCGAGGGTATGTCCTGCATTAGGGCCTCCTTGAAACCTGGCTATGATATCGTAGTTTTTGGTTAATACATCAACAATTTTGCCTTTGCCTTCATCTCCCCATTGTAGTCCTAGTAGTAAATCGGTTGTCATGTTTATTAATAAAAATTATTTAGTATTGGTTGTGTCTTTTTTAGTTGCAAAAAAATAGAGTGAATGGGTATGAATATCTACATTAAAAAGCTCTTCGATGGTTTGTTTTATCTGCTGAATTCTGGGGTCACAAAACTCCATGACTTCGCCAGAATCTGTCATGATAACGTGGTCATGTTGTTTGTCAAAATAAGACTTTTCATAATGGGCTTGGTTTTGCCCAAACTGATGTCGCCTCACCAACCCGCATTCCAATAATAACTCGATGGTGTTGTATAAGGTAGCTCGGCTAACTCTGTAGTTTTTGTTTTTCATTTTGATGTATAGAGATTCTATATCAAAATGCTCCTGATTTTCATATATTTCCTGAAGAATGGCATAGCGTTCGGGTGTTTTGCGATGTCCTTTTTCTTCAAGGTATTTGGTAAATACGTTTTTTACGATGTCTTGTTTATTTTGTTCCATAAAAACAAGGTAGTCTTTTTGCAAATATACAGTTTTTGATTCTGATTAATCAAATTTATCAATTATTTGTGTTCACTTATTTTTTAGTTTTATAATACCATTTGCAACCACAGTAAGGAGTATAATCAGTGCTCCAATATAAAACATCGGACTCATGTATTCTTTGTCTTTAAAAATGATAATGGCTAGTAAAATTCCATAAATTGGCTCTAAATTGATGGTGAGCATCACGGTGTAGGGAGTAATGTATTTTAAAATCTTAACAGAAACTATAAACGCAAAAGCAGTGCATACAGAACTTAGCAATATCAAATAGCCAAAATCAGACGAGTTTAAGTCAAAAAATGTAGGATTAAATTTATTTCCTATGAGCAACACAATGCTTAAAAAAACAACTCCAGATAATAATTCATAAAATGAAATCACGGTTTCGTTTAATTGTTTTACAATTTGCCCATTAAAAACTGAAAACAAAGCCGACAAAAAGGCCGATATTAAAGCCAATACAATACCAAAAAGATATTGGTATTCTGTACTAAAAATAAGCCATAAACCTATGATAACAATGATGCCAAAAAGTATTTCGTAAAAAATAATTTTTCGTTTATAAATTAATGGTTCTATCAAAGACGTAAAAAATGCACCTGTAGACATGCAAGCGAGTGTAACCGATACCGTTGAGGCTTTGATGGCCCAAAAAAAAGTGAGCCAATGCAAGGCTATGATGATCCCTAAAATGACTAGTCTGAGCAGTAATTTACCACTTACTTTATAATTGTATTTTTTATAAACCATATAAGCCCAAACAAACACTACGGCAAACAACATGCGATACCAAACCAAATCTAAAGCTTCTTTGCTGATGAGAGCACCTAAAATTGCTGTAAACCCCCATATAAACACAATGAGGTGCAGCATCAAATAATGATTGAGGCTACCTTTTGGCATTTTTCAAAAGATAAATGGCAAGTAGACCGAACAGAATATTTGGAATCCAGACGGCTAAAAACGGATTAAAGGTTGATTTTTCTGCTATGGTTGTGAATACTTTATCAAAGAAAATAAAGCCAAAACCAACCACAATGCCTATGGCTAAATTAACTCCCATGCCTCCTCTTCTTTTTATAGATGATACGGCTACTGCTATGATTGTAAGCACAAAAGCCGAAATAGGTAAGCTGTATTTTTTATAATACTGAACTTTGTAGATGTTTACGTAAGCATTGCCTCTTTTGCTTTCTTTGTCTATAAATTTACGAAGTTGATTGATATTGAGTGTTTCTGCAATATAAATAACTGGGGTAAGGTCATCTAAATCAAAGTTAAACAAAGTGTCAATTCTGTCAAAATATAAAATTTTATCATCAAATTCTCCCACAATCCGTTTTTTAACATCATACATCGAATAAGTGGAATCTATTTCATTAAACTTAAGTCTTGAAGCCATGATGCGATACTCCATTTTTGTATCATTAAATTTTTCGAGTTGAAAGTTGAATGCAGTTTTGGTTGTGGGGTTAAAACTATTTACAAACAAGTAGGTATCGTCTTCAATTTGCCTAAAAACATTGTAAGTTTCTTGAATTTCGATGTTATTTTTGAGGTATTTGTATCTAAAATCATTAAATCCTTTGTTGGCTTGTGGTGCCACAAAAAATCCTACCACCATGGCAAATACAGAGATGATGGTTGCCCCTATTAAATAAGGTCTTAAAAATCTTCCAAAACTGATGCCTGAACTTAAAATTGCCACAATTTCTGTATTGTTGGCCAATTTTGAGGTAAACCAAATAACCGATAAAAATAAAAATATAGGAAATAAAATAAAAGCCCAATAAATGATAAAATTGCCATAATAACCTAAGATTTCTGCCATAGAAACTTTGTTTACCAAGAATTTGTGAACCTTCTCAGACACATCAATCACTATACCTATGGGAATAAACAAAAACAACATCACAAAAAATGTAGCAAAGTATCTTTTTAGGATGTATTTGTCTATTATTTTCATAAGTTAAAGGCGTTGTCCTAATTTTTTTACCATGGTGTTTTTCCAATCTAAAAAACTACCATTTATGATTTGTTTGCGGGCCTCTCTTACCAACCACAAATAAAACCCTAAATTGTGGATAGAAGCAATTTGTTTGCCCAAGTATTCATTGGCTATAAACAAATGACGAAGATAAGCTTTAGAATATTCGGTGTCTACAAAAGTGATTCCTTGCGGGTCTACGGGCGAAAAATCGTCTTCCCATTTTTTGTTTTTGATGTTGATAACACCCTCAGAAGTAAACAACATGCCGTTTCTGGCATTTCTGGTAGGCATTACACAATCAAACATGTCTATGCCCAAGGCAATGTTTTCTAACAAATTGATTGGTGTGCCAACTCCCATCAAATAGCGTGGTTTATCTTTTGGCAAAACAGCCGTTACCACGTCTGTCATGGCATACATTTCTTCGGCAGGTTCTCCCACCGATAAGCCCCCTATGGCATTGCCAAAAGCGTCTTTGCTGGCAATGTATTCTGCCGATTCTTTGCGTAAATCTTTGTAGGTGCTTCCTTGTACTATAGGAAAAAGCGTTTGATTATATCCGTATTTTGGTGGGGTATTATTAAACTGCTTTAGGCATCTCTCTAGCCATCTGTGCGTCATGTGCATAGATCTTTTGGCATAATGATAATCGCAAGGGTAGGGGGTGCATTCATCAAAAGCCATGATGATGTCTGCCCCTATGGTTCTTTGAATATCCATTACATTTTCGGGTGTAAACACATGGTATGAGCCGTCTATGTGGCTTTTAAACTTTACGCCTTCTTCTTTAATTTTGCGGTTGGCCGACAGCGAGTATACCTGATATCCACCAGAATCTGTTAAAATATTGCGGTCCCAATTCATAAATTGATGCAACCCTCCAGCTTTTTCTAGAATTTGGGTTTGAGGCCTCAGGTATAAATGATAGGTGTTACCTAAGATAATATCCGGATTAATGTCGTCTCGCAACTCTCGTTGGTGCACACCTTTTACGGAGGCAACGGTGCCAACAGGCATAAAAATTGGCGTTTCTATGGGGCCATGATCAGTGGTGATAAGGCCGGCTCGTGCACTAGAATTTTTATCAGTTGAAAGTAATTGAAACGTCATGTAGTTTTAAAAAATTAGGGCACAAATATCCTGATTAAATATCAAAACAAAGAGGATTAAGTTAACAAATCAAGATTTTTTGGGAAATTTTAAGTAACCAATGCATAATTCATCCTCCGGATATTTGTGGTTATCACCTTTTTGAATTGGGGTGATTGATAAGCTATATTGGTCTTTAAATTTAGCTGGTAAAACTTCTTCAACCGAGAATAATTCGTCTATATCAACCCCCAAATGGTCGTCTATGTGGCTTGGACTCACAGCGTTGTAGTCTCTATAAAAAACAGTTTGTTTGGCTTTGTGAATAGCCTCTGCTTTAGAAGTGCCAACGCACAACAATTTGTAGTGATACTCTTCGAGGTCTTGTGGTACATAGCCTCCAAGATTCACAAAAAACAATTGTTCGGATTTGGTTTCGTTATTCTTTGGAACCACTTGTATGCTGTAGTTTTCTACCCGCTCAATGGCTCTGTAACTATCTATGTGCAAGCTCGAGGCTCCCTCGGGCCAAAAAGCTTTCATGTCGGCTTCTAACTCTAAAACGTGGTTGGCAATGCCAAAAAAAACATCGTGTTGTTCTGTTAATCTTCCGTTCGGATTGGCTCCTAAAACACAGAGGAATAGCTTCATAGTATTATTTTTAAGTATTGATATCTAGGTCTTTTATGTAGTCCTCAAAGTTAAAATAAAAGATTTCAAAAGCCGACATCTTTTCATAAAAAAAATCATAGATTTTTGGCCAGTCTGAAACCCTGTTAAAATGACAGCCGTTTAAAGACACCCAATACATGCCAATTGCTTTGCCATTGGGTAAAATATGATGAGCATGATACTGAATATCTGGCAAGTATTCTTCTTTGAGGATGTTGATTAGCGAAAGAATTTTTTCAAAATAAATGGTTCTGAGCTCTTCAGATTTGCATCCTATTTCTAAAATAACCCTAATATCTTGATCTTCTGCAAAAAACTTAAAGCTTACCTCTTTGATTTTGGTATGATGCAACAGCCATTTCCTCGGATAGGCCTCTGCAAAGCCAATCCAGAATTGGGTGATTAATGCTTTTTTTTCTTCTTTACTAAACATGATATTTGACGATTACATTAATATTAATCTAAGATATCTATACTCAAAATTTTAATATCTATTATTGGGAATTCTGTCTTGTCTGTCGCTTGATTGTTAATCATTTTTAGGGTGTCAAATCCTTGGGTTACTTTGCCAAAAACGGTATGTTCATTATTTAGGTGCGATGCTCCTTTGGCAGCGGTTACTATAAAAAATTCAAAAGGATCTGATAATTTCTCGGGGTTGTTTTCCCATTCTCTTGCCGCTGAAATGGTTCCGAATTGATGTTTTAAATCATTAAAAAACTCTGGAGGTAATAAATATTTACCAATGTTTGCTCTGGCTTGGCTAGTTTTAGATTGGTCTGAATTGCCCGCTTGTACTACAAAATTTTTTACAACCCGATGAAAGTAAGTGGTTTCAAAGTATTTTTTTTCAACTAAATACGCAAAATTTGCTCTGTGCAAAGGGGTTTCCTTATATAATAAGATGCTAAAACTACCTAAGTTGGTGTTTATTTGATACTGATAATGTTTGTTTTGTGTATCGTACCATGTTAAAAAGTCTAATACGTTTTTTGGCTCTAGTTTTAGGGTTTCTTGATGATAAGGGGAGTTGGTTTTTGGGGATATTTTTTGGGTTGTTTGCTGTTTGGTTTGCTTTTTTATGGTATCTTTAGACTTGTTTTCGCATGCAAATAAAATTATTAATACAAAGCAAAGATGAATTTTCATGATTTTTTAAATAAGATTCCAAATTTAGAAAAAATCTGTATAGACGCAGCCGAATGTCATAAAAAAATAGCTCCCTTAGAAAGACAACAGCTGGTTGAGATGCTCAACATAGATGACAAAAATCCTGCAACGGCTGCGGTCATGGTTTTGTTGTACCCCAAAAATAATCAAACCCATGTGGTGTTAATTGTGAGACCCTCTTATCCGGGGGTGCACTCTTCACAAATTTCATTTCCGGGTGGCAGATACGAAGCAGATGATTTGCATTTTGAACAAACGGCCTACAGAGAATGTTTTGAAGAAGTTGGGGTTCATCCGGATGACATCAAAATCATCAAACCACTTGCAGAAGTCTACATTCCACCCAGTAATTTTCTGGTTTATCCGTTTCTAGGCTATGCCACAAAGCCCTTAGCGTTTACCCCGCAACTTTCTGAAGTTCATAAAATTTTAGAAGTGCCACTTGATTTTTTTATTAACTCTAACAATTTAACACAAGAAAAAATGAATACCTCTTACGGTGAAAGTATCTGCATGAGTGGATGGAATTATCAGGGTTATTTTATTTGGGGAGCCACGGCCATGATGCTCAGCGAGCTTGTTGGTATTTTTGAAGTTACAAAATAAAAGCCTAAAGGTAAAATGAGCTCAAGTAAATCTCAAAAAATACCGTAAATTTGCCCATCTATAAATATTAAGATTAAAAAACTAAATGCAATATTGTATTATTGATGTAGAAACCACCGGCGGTAAGTTTGACCAAGAAGGCATTACAGAAATTGCCATCTACAAATATGACGGACATCAAATTACAGATCAGTTTTGCAGTTTAGTAAACCCCGAAAGGCCCATTCATCCTTATGTAGTAAAGCTCACTGGCATCAATGAAAACATGTTGGTAACTGCCCCAAAGTTTTATGAAGTAGCCAAAAGAATTATAGAAATTACTGAAGACAGTATTTTTGTGGCTCATAATGTAAATTTTGATTACCGGGTGGTGAAAACCGAATTCAAGCGTTTGGGCTATAGTTTTAAAAAAGAAACCTTGTGCACGGTTGAGTTGTCAAGAAAACTAATTCCTGGTCAGCCCTCTTATAGTTTGGGCAAGTTGGTAAGAAATTTAGGTATTCCCATCACAGATAGGCACAGAGCCTCTGGTGATGCTATGGCAACCGTAAAGCTTTTTAGTTTGCTGATGCAAAAAGATTCTACAAAAGAAATTATTAGCAGTGCCGTTAAAAAAACAAATGCCAAGGGCATCACACCTAAATTGCTCGATATTGTAGAATCACTACCCCAAAGCACAGGGGTATATTATATGCATGATCATCAGGGTAATATTTTATACATTGGCAAAAGTAAAAACATCAAACATAGGTTAATTCAGCATTTTACGAGTGAGACATCAAAGTCGAAAAAAATGCAACAAAAGGTTTTTAGCGTGTCTTTTGAGCTCACCGGTAACGAATTGATCGCCTTGCTTAAAGAAAGTGAAGAAATAAAAATCCATAAACCAATATTTAATGTCAGGCAACGCAAGTCTATTTTTGAATATGGTTTGTATGACTATTATGACGAAGCAGGATATAGATGCCTAAAAATTGCCAAACTAGATAACCGCAAAACCGAGATTACTTCATTTACAAGTTTTCAGGAAGCCAAAAGTTTTTTGTTTACTCAAACAGAACGATATAATTTGTGTCAGAAACTCAACGGGTTATATGATACCAATGCACAGTGTTTTCAGTATGACCTGAAAACTTGTTTGGGTGCTTGCTTACAGAAAGAGTCTACTGATACCTATAACCAAAGAGTTAGCGAGATGATCAACAAGCATCAATCGCAATTTAACAACCTTATTATTGTTGATAGGGGCAGATATGTAGACGAAAAATCAGCTGTATTAATAGAGAACAATGTTTACAAAGGGTTTTGTTTTTTCGATTTAAATTTTCAAATATCGCACCTCGAAATACTCAAAAGCATGATTACCCCAATGAGTCACAATAAAGACACTTCTAGAATCATTAAAGGTTATTTGAGACAAAACCCCAAAACAAAGGTCATCAATTTTTAAGATTTATTGTTTTACAAAGGTTTTAATGTTTTTTTTAAAGTAAGCCTTATTTTTTTTATCCTCTAATGCTTCAAGCACAATTGTTTGGTCATTTTTCCAAGTTAATTTATATACTGGCTCTGAAGCAACATAAACAAAATCTAATATTAATTTTTCACCCTCAATCCGCCACTTACCATCATCACTTACATCAATATCTACTTCGCCATTCAAAAATTTTTCTTGATAAAGATTAAAACTGCCATTGGCAAGCAAGGTGAGTTGCTCTTTTTTTTCCAACTTATTGGTTTTTGTGTCTTTTTCTTCATAAATCCACAAACCAATTAATTTGCTGTCATCTGGCTTTTCTTGAGAATTTTGCATTTGCGATTTACAATTGATGAGCAAAAAAGAACAAATAAAAAAAAGAATTCGATTGGTTTTCATAAGTTAATGTTTTTGAGATAATTATCAAAAATAAAAATTTTATTTTTTTTAAGAAAACTTTAGGTCAATAAATTTTTGTTTAATATATTTGTATTAATGTTAAACAAAAAAAATAATGACTTCAAAAAAATCTAAAGCCATTGTAATAGGGTCCGGAATTGCAGGCATTGCTAGTGCTATTAGATTGGCCAATAAGGGTTTTGAGGTGCAGGTCTTTGAAAAAAACGCTTATCCAGGCGGAAAGTTGTCTGAATTTGTAATAGATGGTTATCGCTTTGATGCGGGTCCATCACTTTTTACCATGCCTCAATTTGTGGAAGAATTGTTTGAAATATCAGGCAAAAGGGTTTCAGATTATTTTGAATACGTAAAACATGACACGGCTTGTCATTACTTTTGGCAAGATGGCATCACACTCAAGGCCTCTTCAGATTTAGAAGCATTTGCAACCAATGTAGAAGATACTTTTGCTGTAAACAAAAGAATTATCATCAATAAACTAAAAAAAGCTGATTTTATCAATCAGCAAATTGGCGATTTATTTTTAGGACAGAGCTTACACAAAATATCCAATTTTTTGAATTTAAAAACCATAAAAGCCTTATTTAATATCTCTAAATTTGATGTAAACACCTCTTTACATCAGAGCAATCAAAAAGATTTAAAGCATCCTAAATTAGTGCAGTTGTTTGATAGATTTGCCACCTACAATGGGTCTAACCCTTACAAAACACCTGGCATTATGCAAATTATTCCGCATTATGAGCACAATGTGGGTACGTTTTTTCCTACCAAAGGCATGTATAGTATTACCACTTCATTGAAGCAATTGGCGGAAGATTTGGGGGTTGTTTTTCATTTTAATACCGAGGTGGAGTCGGTTGTTTTAAATGACCATCAAACCGAAGTCATTGGTGTGATGGTAGACAATAATCTGGTAAAATCAGACGTTTTAGTGAGTAATATGGATGTGTATTATACCTTCAAAAAATTACTACCACAAATAAAACCTCCGCATAAAACCTTAGCTCAAGAGCGGTCTAGTTCGGCGGTTATTTTTTATTGGGGCATCAAACAAGAATTTCCGCAATTAGATTTGCACAACATCTTTTTTTCAAATGATTATAAGGCTGAGTTTGAGTCTATTTTTAATCAAAAAACATTAAATGATGACCCTACTATTTATGTACATGTGTCCAACAGAGTTTGCCCAGATGATGCACCTGCCGGATGCGAAAGTTGGTTTGTGATGGTGAATGCTCCAGCCAATCAGGGTCAAGATTGGGATTTACTGATTCAAAAAACCAGACAACAAATTATTCAAAGGTTATCAAAAGCCCTGCAGGTAGACTTAGCTTCATTGATAGCTGTTGAAGAAATTTTAGATCCTAGATCCATTCAGTCTAAAACCATGTCTTACCAAGGAGCCTTGTATGGTACCTCGAGTAACTCTAAATTTGCTGCTTTTTTGAGGCATCCAAATTTTAGTAAAAGCATCAAAAATTTGTATTTTGTAGGTGGAAGTGTGCATCCGGGTGGTGGCATTCCGTTGTGTTTAATGAGTGCCAAAATAGCCATCAATCATGTGGAATAAAATTTCTAAGCATAAATTTTTAATATCTATTATGCTATTGGTCATATTTTATGGAATTGGCATCATGGGAGTTGTGGTCTTGGATAACCCCATTGAGTTTTTTAAAATGACTCCAATGAACTTATTGATCAGCATATTTTTACTTTTTTGGAATCATGAAAGCTGGAGCAAACCATTACTTGGGGCTCTGGTTACAGTCGCTTTGGCTGGGTTTATTGTTGAAGCCTTGGGTGTAAATACCGGATTAATCTTTGGAGAATACAGTTATGGTGGTACTTTGGGGGTTAAAATTTTTGAAACACCTTTGATGATAGGTGTCAACTGGGTGTTGCTTACCTATTTAGCTATTTATAGCCTCTCTGATATCATTAATAATGTGTGGTTGCTCTCAATTTTTTCTGGTTTAATTTTAGTTTTTTTAGATTTTTTGATTGAGCCAGTTGCCATTGCTTATGATTTCTGGACATGGGCTGCACAAACCATCCCGACACAAAACTATATTGCTTGGTATTTTTGCTCTGTTTGTTTTTGCTTTTTAATCAAAAAAAACAAACAAGATTCACAAAATAAAATTGCTCCTGTATTATTTATCATTCAGTTTTTGTTTTTTGGCATCCTAAATTTGTTGTTATGGAACTCTTAACCAATTTATTTACAGTATTTTTAACCATATTAGTGTTAGAGGTTGTTATGTTTTTGTTACTTAAAACCAAGCTTAAAACCTGTACTGAACCTAACCAAAAAACAACTTGGTTTAGCTTTAACGACAAATATTTCTTTGTGGTTGCCTTATTGAGTATTGCTTTTGTATTGTGGGGATTACTCTTATTTAATTTTCAAATTATTTCTTTTGGCATCGGTTTTTTGTTTCATGCTTTTATAAATTTTGCCACTCGCGAACCTAACATCAAAGAACTAATCTGAAATTAAACATGGAACAATTGTATTTATGGATAAACTTAGGGTCTGTTATTGGTCCTTTTATCCTTAGTTTTGACAAAAAAGTTGCTTTTTATAAACAATGGAAATTTTTGTTTCCAGCTATTTTTGGTATGGCAGTAATGTTTATCATTTGGGATGCTTTGTTTGCTAAATATGGTATTTGGGGTTTTACACCAGCTTATTTATTGGGTTTAGATTTGTTTTATTTACCCCTAGAAGAATGGCTATTTTTTATAACTATACCTTATTGTTGCTTTTTTATATATGAGTGTGTGAACGCTTACTTTAAAAAAGACCTTATTAAGCCTATCGTAAAGCCTTTGTTGTTAATTTTGTCTGTGATATTATTTGTAATAGGCATTATTAATTATAACAAGTTATACACCTCAATCACGTTTATAACTACAGCAATTTTTTTATGGTACCACATTAAAGTCAATCATCACTATTTGAGTAATTTTATTTTGGGCTATTTTATCACCCTCATCCCGTTTTTGCTCGTCAACGGATTGCTCACAGGTAATTTGATACCCGAACCCATTGTTTGGTACAACTCCGATCATATTTTGAACCTCAGAATTATTACCATTCCTGTAGAAGACACAATTTACAATTTGCTGATGTTGCTCACCGTGGTAACCATATATGAAAAACTAAAGGATGCAAAAACAGCTTGATTTATTTAATTTTGGGCAATTATAGTGGTTGATTATTGATGAATCTTGTCATATATATGACGACATAACTCCTCCCAAATTCAAATTCGCTTAAAAATTAAATTGGTCTGTTTTTAACTCTGCTATTGCTTGATGATATTCCGTTAATACAGCTTTAAAGATTTCTTCTACAGATTTTACACTGTGAATTATCCCAGAAATCTGGCCAATTTCTAATTCTCCTTCTTCCAAATCACCCTCAAACATGCCTCTTTTGGCTCGAGCTCTGCCCAAAAGGGATTTTAGCTCCTCTGCCGTGGTGCCTTTTTGGTATAGGGATTGCACGTCTTGATAAAATTTATTTTTAATCAATCGTACCGGTGCTAATTCTTTGAGGGTTAATTGAGTATCACCTTCATTGGCCTTCACAACCGATTGTTTAAAAGCCTCATGGGCCGAACTTTCAGTAGACGCAGCAAAGCGACTTCCCATTTGTACACCGTCTGCTCCAAGGGTCATGGCGGCTACCATACCCCTGCCTGTGGCTATGCCTCCTGCAGCAATGAGGGGTAAAGTAATTTTTTCTTTTACCATCGGAATCAAGGTAAAGGTGGTGGTTTCTTCTCTGCCATTGTGTCCGCCTGCCTCAAAACCTTCAGCTACTATAGCATCTACACCGGCCTCTTGGGCTTTGAGTGCAAATTTGCTGCTGCTTACCACATGCACAACCGTGATGTTTTTTGACTTCAAAAATGAGGTCCAGGTTTTTGGATTGCCTGCTGAGGTAAAAACAATATTAATTTTGTGGTCAACAATTATTTTCATGATTTCTTCAATATCCGGATACAGCATGGGCACATTTACGCCAAAAGGGTTGTTGGTAGATTGTTGGCACTTTAGGATGTGTTCTTTTAACACCTCCGGATACATAGAGCCAGCCCCTATGAGGCCTAATCCTCCGTGGTTAGACACTGCACTTGCCAATTTATAGCCACTGTTCCAAATCATACCACCCTGAATGATGGGGTATTTGATGTTAAATAATTGTGTGATGCGATTCATTTTTAGGGCAATTTAATCAATATGAATTAAAATTTTATGATATTTAATAAAAAAACACCTCAATAAGGCATTGAAGTGTTTAGTTATAGCAGATATTTAAACGCATTAAAATTAGTCTAATTCAAAAGTTAGCGGATTTTTTACCTTTTGATTGGTTAAAGCTAACGCTAAAACTTCATCAATATGCGATACATAATTAATTTGTAAGCCCTTGATGTATTGTTCTGGAATTTCTAAAATATCCTTTTGGTTGTCTATGCACAAAATAATTTCTTTGATACCTGCTCTTTTGGCTGCCAAAATTTTTTCTTTGATACCCCCAACCGGAGTCACTGCTCCTCTCAAGGTGATTTCACCTGTCATAGCGAGGTCTTTTTTGATGCGTTTTTGGGTAAGAGAAGACATCAATGAGGTTACCATGGCAATACCCGCACTTGGGCCATCTTTTGGGGTAGCCCCTTCGGGCACATGGATGTGAACTTTATATTTATCAAAAATCTTCTCGTCTATGCCAAAATTTTTAGCGTTATATTTTATTAATTCTAAGGCAATGGTGGCAGATTCTTTCATCACACTCCCTAAATTGCCGGTCAGGGTGAGGTTGCCTTTGCCTCTAGAGACAGAGGATTCTATAAAAAGGATGTCACCCCCAACCCGTGTCCATGCCAATCCGGTTACGACACCGGCCAAGCTGTTGTCTTGCAGTTTGTCTGTTTTGTTTCTGGGTTGCTTGAGTGCTGTTAAGATATCATCTTTAGAAACTTTGTCTTGGTAGGGTTCCTCCATGGCTATAGATTTGGCAACATTCCTCACCACTTGAGCAATTTTTTGTTCCAAGTTTCTCACCCCAGATTCTCTGGTATAGCCTTCAACTAGAAATTCTATTTCTTTTTTGCCTATGCTCAGCGTGTTAAAAGCCAAGCCATGTTCTTTTAATTGTTTTGGGATGAGATGTCTTTTGGCAATTTCAACTTTTTCTTCGATGGTATAGCCCGACATTTCAATAACTTCCATACGGTCTTTTAGAGCAGGTTGAATGGTGCTCATGGTGTTTGAGGTGGCAATGAACATGACTTTAGACAAATCATATCCCAACTCTAAGAAGTTATCATAAAACTCATTGTTTTGCTCGGGGTCTAGCACTTCTAGCAGTGCAGAAGAAGGATCACCATGGTTAGAGTAGCTCAATTTATCTATTTCGTCTAGTACAAAAACGGGGTTAGACGTTTTGGCTTTTTTGATGTTTTGTAAGATTCTTCCGGGCATGGCTCCAATATAAGTTTTCCGATGACCACGTATTTCAGCTTCATCCCTCAGGCCACCCAACGACATTCTGACGTATTCTCTGCCCAAAGCTTTGGCAATAGATTTTCCAATAGACGTTTTGCCAACTCCCGGAGGTCCGGTAAGGCAGATGATGGGTGACTTCATATCATTTCGCAATTTTAAAACAGCCAAATGTTCTATGATGCGTTTTTTGACGTCTTCCATGCCAAAATGATCTTTGTCTAAGATTTTTTGAGCTCGTTTAAGGTCAAAATTATCTTTGCTAAATTCATCCCAAGGCAACTCTAAAAATAGTTCGAGATAGTTTCTGATAATGCCAAACTCAGGCGATTGCGGATTTGTGCCCTTAAATTTTGATAATTCTTTATTAAAATACTCTTTTACGTTTGGTTTCCATTTCTTTTTAGAAGCACGCAATTGCATGTTTTCAATTTCTTGTTCATAAGAAACGCCTCCTAATTCTTCTTGTATGGTTTTTATTTGCTGATGCAAAAAATACTCGCGTTGTTGTTGGTCTAAATCGCCTCTTACTTTAGAATGAATATCGTTTTTAAGCTCTAGTTTTTTGAGTTCGATATTCATAAACTTCAAAGCCACTAACGCACGGTCTTTTAGTTTTTTTATTTCTAATAATTCTTGCTTTTCGTTTACAGACAAGTTCATGTTTGACGACACAAAATTTATCAAAAAAGAATCGCTTTCAATGTTTTTGATGGCAAAAGTAGCTTCGCTAGGAATATTCGGACTTTCCTGAATAATAGCCGTTGCCACATCTTTCACAGATTCTATAATGGCTTTAAACTCCTTGTCGTTTGAATTTGGTTTTGTGTCTGGTGTTTCGGCAATATGTGCACGGTAATAAGGATTTTCTTGGGTAAATTTCTCTACTTTAAATTTCTTTTTACCTTGCAAAATTACCATCACATTGCCATCAGGCATTTTTAATACCCTGATAATCCTGGCAATGGTGCCTATGGCATGTAGTCCCTCTACATCAGGGTCTTCTTGGTTTTCGTTTTTTTGGGCCACCACTCCAATAATTTTATCTCCTGAGTTAGCATCGTTAATCAACTTAATAGATTTATCTCTACCTGCGGTAATTGGAATGACGACACCTGGAAACAAAACCGTATTCCGCAAAGATAAAATTGGAACAGAATCGGGTAGTCTTTCGTTGTTCATTTCTTCTTCATCCTCAGGGGTGAGTAAGGGTATTAACTCTGCCTCCTGATCAAAATCTTGATGAGATAGTTGGTCTAATGAGATTATTTTTTGATTTGACATATTTTATGAAGCAATTTATAGCTGAGATTGTTGAATGTTTAAATAATCAATCCTTATGCCACATCAATTAACATGACATTTTTTCAGCCTTTTAGTTTTTATGGCCCATGATGGCATATTTGATGAATTATTGAACTAAACTTATATTTGTTTAAATAAAAAAACAACCAACTCAAAGTAGAATTGGTTGTTTTCAAATAATAAATCAATTTTATAATCTCAAATCTTTTAGTTCATCTATAATTTCAGGATTCAAAAGGGTAGAGGTGTCACCAAAATTACTAAAATCTCCTTCTGCAATTTTTCGCAACACTCGTCGCATGATTTTACCAGAGCGGGTTTTGGGCAAACCCGACACAAACTGAATTTTATCTAATTTGGCAATGGGGCCAATTTGATCTGAAATTTGAAGATTGATTTCTTTTCTCAAATTATCTTGGTTTCTATTTTCACCAGTTTCTTTTAAAATCACATAACCATACAAGGCATTGCCTTTGATGTCATGCGGAAAACCTACCACTGCACTTTCTGCCACGGCTGGGTGTTCATTGATGGCGTCTTCAATTGGGGCAGTCCCGAGGTTATGACCCGATACGATGATAACGTCGTCTACTCTTCCGGTAATCCGATAGTAGCCAACTTCGTCTCTCAAGGCACCATCTCCGGTAAAATATTTGCCCGGGAATGCTGTAAAATAAGTTTCTTTATACCGTTGATGATCTCCCCATATGGTTCTGGCCATACTAGGCCACGGAAATTTAATACACAAACTTCCGGTAACCTGATTGCCTTCTATTTCATTCCTAAGCTCGTCCATAAGCACCGGTTGAATTCCTGGTAAGGGCAATGAGGCATAAGTTGGTTTTGTAGGAGTAACAAACGGAATAGGCGAAATCATGATGCCCCCGGTTTCGGTTTGCCACCATGTGTCTACCAAGGGGCAGCGTTTGCCACCCACATGATCATTATACCAATGCCAAGCTTCTTCATTAATGGGTTCGCCCACAGAGCCAATTACTTTCAGGCTTTTCATGGGGAATTTTTGTACAAAGTTTAAACTTTCCTTGGCCAAGGCCCTGATGGCCGTTGGGGCAGTATAAAACTGATTAACTTGATGTTTTTCTATTACCTCCCAAAATCTCGAAAAATCTGGATAGGAGGGTACACCCTCAAAAAGCACGGTGGTGGCTCCATTGAGTAGGGGACCGTAAAGAATGTATGAATGACCCGTAATCCAACCAATGTCGGCAGTACACCAATACACATCGTCTTCTTCATAGGCAAAAATGTTTTTAAAGCTGTAGGCCGTATATACCATATAACCCGCAGTAGTGTGCAACATCCCTTTGGGTTTTCCAGTTGAGCCAGAGGTGTATAAAATAAACAAGGGGTCTTCGGCATCCATGATGGCAGCCACATGATTTGGTAAGGCTTTATCTAACAAAGGTTTTATCCATTGGTCTCTACCATTTTTCATTTCGATGCTATCTTTGGTGCGTTCAACCACCAAGACGGTTTCTACTACTGGGCAATGAACCAAGGCTTCGTCTACAATATTTTTGAGGTTGATAGTTTTATTACCTCTATAGCCACCATCTGAGGTAATCACCATTTTGGCTCCACAGTCATTGATTCTGGTTTCTAAGGCCTTAGCCGAAAATCCTGCAAAAACCACCGAGTGAACTGCTCCAATTCGTGCACATGCCAAAACGGCTACAGCCAATTCTGGAATCATGGGCAGGTATAAACAAACTCTATCTCCTTTTATGATACCTTGCGATTCTAACACATTGGCCATTCTGGCCACTCTGTCATATAAATTTTGATAGGTGATATGTTCAGCCGCTTCATCCGGATTATTGGGTTCAAAGATGATGGCAGTTTTATCACCTCGTCTATTCAAATGTCTGTCTATACAGTTTTTAACAATGTTTACTTTAGCTCCTTTAAACCATTCAAACTTGGCTTCTTGCATATCAAATTCAAGCACTTTGTCCCATTTTTGATACCAAGTAAAGTTTTCATCTGCAATGCGATCCCAAAACTTTTTGGGTTCTCTTACAGATTTTTTATGCATTTTAAAGTAGTTTTCAAAGTCTTTTATTTTGTAATAACTCATAATCAATTTGTTTTATAAGGGTAAAAATACCAATTAATTCTTGTTTTTGGTTTATTATTTTGCTAAATTGTTATATCTTACTATGGTTTCAATCAATTCATCAATCACCTTAACATCTTCAATGGTTGAAGGAATCTGATAAGTTTCTTGATCGGATATTTGCCTGAGCAGTTGTCTTAAAATTTTACCAGATCTTGTTTTGGGTAGTCGGTTTACAATCACTACGTCTTTAAGTGATGCTACAGCACCAATATGCTGTCTGATATTTTTGATGATTTCTTGAATAATAAAATGATTTTCTACATTTAAATTTGATTTTAAAACTACAAAAGCACAGGGAACCTGTCCTTTTAGTTCATCTTTGATGCCCACCACAGCACACTCGGCTACGTGTGCATTTTGCGAAACCACTTCTTCCATTTCGGCGGTAGATAAGCGATGTCCGGCTACATTAATCACATCATCAACTCTTCCGGTAATAAATACAAAGCCCTCAGCATCTTTGTATCCTCCGTCGCCTGAGGCATAATAACCTTCAAATTTTTTTAAATAACCAGCTATAAATCTCTGATGATCTCCCCAAATATCTCTGAGTGTTCCGGGAGGCAAAGGGAGTTTTACGGCTACAAAACCCTCTTGATTGGCCCCTAATTCTTGTCCGTTTTCATTTAGTATTTTAATGTCATACCCGGGTACTGGCACGCCTGCAGAACCAGGTTTTATGGGCAGGTATTCTACACCCATCAAATTAGCCAACATGGGCCACCCAGATTCTGTTTGCCACCAATGGTCTATAACCGGAATATTGAGTTGAGATTGCAGCCATTCTAAAGTGGCTACATCAAAGCGTTCGCCCGCCAAAAATTGAGTTTTAAGGCATGATAAATCATGTTTTTTGATTAATAACCCCTCTGGATCCTCTTTTTTGATGGCTCTAATGGCGGTAGGTGCCGTAAACATGGCTTTTACCTGATGCTCATTTATGACTCGCCAAAACGTGCCGGCATCGGGGGTTCTAATGGGTTTGCCTTCAAACAAAACAGTGGTATTTCTGTTAATCAAAGGGCCGTATACTATATAACTATGCCCAACAACCCAACCCACATCAGAGGCAGCCCAAAAAACTTCTCCAGGTTGAACGCCATAAATAGCCTGCATCGAGAATTTTAGTGCAGTGGCATAGCCTCCGGTATCTCTTACCACCCCTTTGGGCTTGCCTGTGGTACCAGAGGTGTAGAGTATGTAACTGGGGTGATTGCTCTCTAACGCCACTGCTTCAGCCGGTTCTGAGCCATATACAAGGGCATTATAATCTACGTCGTAGGGTAAAAAGGGAATTTTGGCTCCTAGTTTTCTGTTAAAAACAATGACGCGAAAAGGTTGATGACTAGCGAGTTTAATGGCTTCATCTACCATGGGTTTGTAAGCTAAAATTCTGTCAATTTCTATACCCGAACTGGCAGTGATAATTAATTTTGGCTTGCAATCATCTATTCTAATCGCCAATTCTGGTGAGGCAAACCCTCCAAAAACCACCGAGTGTGTTACCCCTATTCTGGCACAGGCCAGCATGGCATACAAGGCTTGCGGAATCATAGGCATGTAAATAATCACGGTATCTCCTTTTGATAAGCCTAAAGACAACATCCCACCGGCCAATTTTGAGACCTCTTGATGAAGTTGGTGAAACGAAATTTTTTGAATGGTTTGTGTTACAGGAGAGTCATATATAATGGCCGTTTGATCGCCAAAACCTTCATTGATGTGTTTGTCTATGCAGAGATATGATAAATTGAGTGTACCATCTTCAAACCATTGGTCGTAATGATGTGTGTCTTTGGTTAAAATTTCTTTCGGAAAATTAAACCAATCAATTTGTTTTGCTTGCAAACTCCAAAATAATTGAGCATTTTCTATGCTATTTTTAAATAATGTTTGGTAGTTCATGAGAATGGAGAGTTTAATAATTTTTTTTAGCTAAGTTAGTTCATTGACCAAATCAGTGAGTTTTTTCATCGAAAAGGGTTTGGTCATGTAGGCATCTGCTCCTTTGCTTAAGCCATTTTGAATATCAGTTTCTTTATTTTTTGCTGATAAGAATAAGACTTTGGTTTCTATAAGTTTTTCAGATGACTTTATGAACTTAAGTGTTTCAAAACCATCTACGTGAGGCATCATGATGTCTAATATCACCAAATTTGGTGTTTGATTTTCTAAAAGATCAATCGCCTCTTGCCCGTCTCTAGCTACAAAAACTTCAAAGCCTAATTTCTTAAAGGTGTAGTCAAGCGTAAGTAATATGTTTGGTTCGTCATCTACAATTAAAATCTTTTTCATAAATATTTTTTTTAAAGGGGTAAGTTAAATGAAAATTTTACACCGTTTTGATGGTTTTCTACAGAGATAGTACCCTGATGTTGTTCTATTATTTCTTTAGCAATTGACAAGCCTAAGCCGGTTCCTTCTTTTTTCTTGAATCCTTGGGTTGAAGATTGAAAAAATTTATCAAAAACTAAACTAATGTCTTCTTTTGGGATGTGATTTCCTTCATTAAAAACACTAAAACTGATATATTCTGCGTGTTTAGTGAGAGAAATTTCAATGAGTCCGTTTGCTTTATGGGCATGTTTTATGGCATTAGACATTAAATTATTGATGACCTGTATCATGCGTTCCTCGTCATAAAATTGTTTGATATTTTTATTTGGTATTCTTAAATTTAGTTTAATGTGATGTTGTTCTATGAGGTTTTGCAACGGATTTACCGCTTTGTGAATGGTATCTTGCCAAGTGTTTAATTTTAGCTGAAGACCGTTTTGTTGGGTTTTAAGTTTTTCGAGATCTAATATTTTGTCTATAAGTCTATTCAGCCTATCTGCTTCTGAAATAATATTTTCAAAAAATTGTTGTTCTAAGGGTTCTGGGATATCATGGTCTTCTTTTAAAATTTCGCTCGTTGCTTTGATGGCAGTAATCGGTGTTCTCAGCTCATGGGTTACCATATTTAGGAACTCATCTTTTTGTTGGTCTTTTTGCTGCAATTCTTCATTTGCTTTTTTAAGCTGTTCGGTCATTTTTTGCAATTCTCGAGAGGTTTCTGTCAATTTTTTATTAAGGCTAATATTTTCTTGGCTTTCTTCTAATATTTCAATCACTTCTTTAAGCGAAATTTTATCTTCTTTGATCACATTTGAAATTAAAATTTTGGCAGAAACAGTGCCTAAGGATCCGGTGAGTAAATTTTCTGAGAATTTTATAAATCTGGCATCTGCCAACTCAATATTATCTGGGATATCATATTTTAGATTAAAAATCTTGAGAGCTCTTTTGGTTTTGTCTTCCCCTAAAAATTTATTTAATACCTGAATGATATCTGTTTTGTAGGCTGTGCCTTTCCAAACATATGCTTTTTCATGTTGGTTGATGTGCTTGTCTATGTCTACATACATTTCTGCATAATTCCGTTCTCTGTAGTCTCCTTTAAAACTAACTGAAAAAATGGCAAACGAGGCAGTATTAAAAAACAAACTCCAAAACAAAGCATGCGGAATGGGTTCTAAATAATTTAACCCAAACAAGGCAAAGGGTTTTAAAAAATTAATCCCAAAAGGTCCTTGGTTGATATAACTGTTTTCAAGATGAGCGTTGTTGTTGAGGTAGGGTATTAATAGGGTATATGCACAAATGGTCATGCCAAGTAATAAACCAATGATAACGCCTTTTTTGCTGCCTCTTTTCCAGAACAAAGCACTGAAAAAACTTGGGGCTAATTGGGCTATGATGACAAAAGAAATTAATCCGATGGAAACCAAAGTATAATCAAGCACAAAAAACCTATAAACTAAATAGGATGCTATAATAAGCGTAAAAATGCCAAATTTGCGAACATTCACTATTTGTTTTGAATTTTGGATGTTGTTATTTGTCGAAAATTTTCCGAGCAAACCATACGGAATAAGTAAATTGTTGCTCAGCATGATAGACAAACTGATGGTAGAAATGACAATCATAGAAATGGCAGCTGAAAATCCGCCTAAAAAAACAATAACAGTAAGGGTTTTGTGATTAAAAAATTGCGGGATATAAAGCGAATAAAAATCGGCATTGATGCTTTGACCATCAAATAATACGTTGCCTCCCCAAGCTACGGGATATACAAAAAAGTTAAAAACAAGTAAATATAACGGAAACAACCAAATAGCTGTTTTGAGGTGTTTTTCTCTGTTATTTTCGGTAACACTCACATGAAATTGCCTGGGCAACAAAAAAATGGCAAACAAGGAGAGTAATGACAGTAAAAACCAATTGATACCAGCTTCTAGCGAACCAAAACTGTTTTTTTGATGAAAACCTTCTAATTGGCTGGCTTGGTTATAAATATCTTGAAATCCATCAAACACAAAAAAAGTAACATATACACCAACAACTACAAAAAACAAGAGTTTTAAAAAAGATTCTAAGGCCACAGCTGTTACAATACCTTTGCGTTTTTCGGTTGTGTCAAGATACCTGGTGCCATAAAATGAAGTAAATATGGCTAGCAGTAATGCAATGTAGGTGGTTAAATCTTTAAAAATAGAGTCTGTTTGTTGAGAATCGCTAGTGATATGAAAGGTTTCCGAAATGGCTTTTAGTTGCAGAGCAATGTAGGGGATGATACCCGAAATACAAATAAATGTAACTAGAGCTCCCAAAAACCGACTATTGCCATAGCGAAGCGAAATAAAATCTGACAAACTAGAAATTTTATTGACACGGGCAATTCTAATTATTTTTCTCAATACAACTATCCAAGCCGGAATGATGATGATGGGGCCAACATAAACAGCCAAATAGCTTAAGCCAGATTTAGCAGCTACGCCAATGCTCCCATAATACGTCCAGGCGGTGCAATAAATAGCCAAAGACAAGCTATAAATGTAGGGACTGTTGGTCCAGTTAACGTTTTTTTTGTGTTCAGACCAATGGGCAATTAAAAACAATAACCCTAAATAAAAAGCAAGTATGATTAATAACCCGATGCTACTCATAAAACTTTTTTAGAATCAAATAAGATGCAATAACAGACAAAAGCCATACAGAAAAAATAAAAATATAAATTTTTGGAAAGCCTAATATGGGCTCAGATCCTTCAAACAAGAGCAAGAAAGGAAGGTTGAAGATTAAAAATAATCCAAAACTAATGAGTAAGAGTTTCTGTTCGTGCCTTTTTTTCATGTTGGTGGGCTAATGCCTTTAAAAGTATTTTTTGCTAGACAGCATAAAATTAAAATAAAACACAGTTAAAACCTAAAAAAGTCTTAACTGTGTTGTAAATTAATTATAGTTTGTTTTGTAATTAGTGTCCGGTTGCTTCACCAGCACCAGAGGGTATGCGGATGTTTTCTACAATTTCTTGAACATCGGCAGGGGGTTCTGGGGTAAATTTATTAACCACGATAGCCACCACAAAGTTTACAATCATGGCCACAGTTCCAAAACCTTCTGGAGAGATGCCAAACCACCATTCAGATTTGTCTGGCAATTCGCCTATCCAACCTAATTTGTATTTAGCCATATAGAATAGCATTAAAGCCATACCAGCAATCATGCCAGCTATGGCTCCTTCTTTGTTCATTTTCTTGTAAAATATTCCCAAAATAATGGCAGGGAAGAAAGAAGCAGCAGCCAAACCAAAGGCTAAGGCGACTACGGCAGCCACAAAATCTGGCGGATTGATGCCAAAATAACCAGCTACTATTACAGCCACAGTAGCTGCAATTCTGGCATAAATTAGTTCTTGTTTGTCTGATATATTAGGCATTAAGTTCTTTTTAAGTAAATCATGTGATACTGATGATGAAATCACCAAGAGCAATCCAGCTGCAGTAGACAAAGCAGCGGCTAAACCCCCTGCGGCAACCAAGGCAATGACCCAATTAGGTAAATTAGCAATTTCTGGATTGGCTAATACCATGATGTCTTTATCAACAGTAAGTTCATTAGCTTCTTTATCGGCTACATATTGAATTTTCCCATCTTTATTTTTATCATCAAAAACTATAAGTCCGGTTTTTTCCCACCTTGAAAACCAAGCAGGCATTTCGGCATATTCTTTATTGCTAACGGTTTCTATTAAATTAGTTTTGGCAAAAACAGCAACCGCAGGAGCCGTGGTATAGAGAATGGCAATTAATAGCAAAGCGTATCCGGCAGATTTTCGGGCATCTTTTACTCTTTTTACGGTAAAAAATCGTACAATCACATGGGGTAAGCCAGCAGTTCCTACCATCAAGGCTAGGGTGATGGCAAAAATATCAATCATTTTTCTGCTGCCAGAAGTGTAGGCATTAAATCCTAATTCTGTTTGCAATTCATTAAGTTTATCTAGCAAATAGGTTTCAGAGCCTGCCACAGTGCCACCCATGCCTAATTGCGGAATCGGGTTGCCTGTTATTTGAATTGAGATAAATATAGCGGGCACCATAAAAGCAAAAATCAACACTACATACTGTGCAACTTGGGTATAGGTAATGCCTTTCATGCCACCTAATACAGCATAAAACAATACAATAATCATCCCGATAATTACCCCAGTATTAATTTCTACTTCTAAGAATTTAGAAAACACCAAGCCAACGCCTCTCATTTGACCGGCCACATAGGTAAAAGATACAATTAAGGCACAAACAACGGCAACAGTTCTGGCAGTTGTAGAATAATAACGATCTCCAATGAAATCGGGTACCGTAAATTTGCCAAATTTTCTGAGATAGGGGGCAAGCAGTAGTGCTAATAAAACGTATCCACCAGTCCAACCCATCAGATATACTCCACCATCATAACCATCAAAGGCAATTAAACCAGCCATTGATAAAAAAGAAGCGGCACTCATCCAGTCGGCTGCTGTTGCCATACCGTTTGCCAAAGGAGAAACTCCTCCACCGGCCACGTAAAAATCTTTGGTTGAACCTGCTCGGCTCCAAATAGCTATTCCTATATATAGGGCAAAGGTGAGCCCAACAATAATATATGTCCAAAGTTGTAAAGTCATGATTTTATATTTTAATGATTAATTTTTAAATTGTTCTTATTCGTCAAAACCATATTTTTTGTCGAGTTTGTTCATCAAACGCACGTAAACAAAAATTAAGATTACAAAGACATAAATTGAGCCTTGTTGAGCAAACCAAAATCCAAGGGGAAACCCTCCAATTTTGATAAAATTAAGTTGATTTACAAATAGGATGCCTGCTCCGTAAGAAACGGCAAACCAAATAAATAAGAGAATCAGAAGGTATCTGAGATTTTCCTTCCAATAGGCAATGGCGTTTTGTTGTTTTTCGCTCATGGTTGTTGTATTAAGTATTAAGATTTATTAAAAGAGATAGACGGCAGAAATGGTTGCCCTAAAATTACCTACAGTATTGTTATTTCCAGATAATCTTAGGTTGGTGATATCAGTATCGGCATGTGTGGCTGCTGTATATTCTACCTCTGGGGTTAGTCTGAATTTATTTTCTTTAAAATCTATTCTAGCTGAAGCCCTCCACATGTCTTTTACACCTCTGGTGTTACTAAGACCTCTAGCTTTAATTTCGATCACGTCTTCGGTGCCAGAAAATCCATTTTGATTGGTGTATCCAAAAAATAACCCTGGAGCAGTTTTTTTATGGTTACTAGCGATATCAATCCAAGTAGAGTTAGTTCTGATGCCTCTGTAATTGATAGGATTTGTAACGTTATCAACAGACGCATAACCGCCCAACATCACCAAATGGGTTAAGTTTTCGCCAGAAATACCATATGCTTTGATGTGAAATTTTTCATGATTGTATTTGGCGTATGCCATAAAAATTGGGGAATACAACACTTCATCAGATTTTATGTTGTTAGATTCTATAAGCGGTTTTATTGGTCTCACTTCTCCACTTATTGCGGCAATCCACTGTTTGTTTCTAAATTCTAGGCGGGTGTGCATGGAGGGTAATAATGAATTATAAGAAGGTGAATTTTGTTTGCCATCTAGTGGGAATGCTCCAAATTCTCTATCTTTGTAGGCAAAAAAAGACAATTTGAACGTTTTTGAAAGAGCTTGATCAATTCTAAATTGGGTTGCCCATCCAAACGGATTAAATGGAATACCTGTAGAAAAGTTGGCTACCCCCGGAAACACTTCTGGTATAAAATGAGGATACCAAGTTTGTCCAAAGGTGATAGATGTTTTTTCCCAATCTAATTTGGCATAAGCATGTCTTAACCTAAAAAGGGCAATTGATTCTTGTGTATTGCCAAAAAAATCCCCCTCCAAAACGCCTGATACTTTGGCCCCCCATACATCGGGACCTGTGGCTTTTATTCCAAGCCGAGAGACAACTGATAAAAAGTTTGATGCCCCCGTGGCGTTAATATCCTCTCCATTGTTGTCTAATTTTTCATCCAATGGCCATAAGTTAAGATGAAATTCTCTTACTTGAGCAGACTGACGAGTATCCCAACTGTAATCTACTCTTGCAAAACCATACACGTCTACCTTGTAGGGTTTATCTGCTGGTTTGTCAAATAATTCTTCGATCCGACCTGGTTTGTCAGCAATTTTATCAGCTTGACCATAAGTGACTAAAATCGAAAATAAAAACATGTGATTTAAAATTTTTTTCATAAAAATAAAATTTGGTTATTTGTATTCTGCGACCAAATTCTAATTTTATGTTAAACCAAAAAAATATTGTATAGATTATTGTAAAAACTCATAGCTAATCCCTAAATCTTTCCCATTTAATGAGCATAAATTTGTCACCAATTTCTGTAATTAATAAGCCTTTACCTTTTATGTTTTCACTGTCTTGAAAATAAGCAGCCAATTCAGTTTGGTTGAAGACTTTGTAGGTAGGATGATACTTTGAAAACTCAGTACGTTTGACCCCATATTGTTTTACCCAATTGCTTACAGACACATGCGAAACCCCAAGTAAGCGTTCTATTTCGCGGTAACTTAACCCTTCCAGATAAAGCTGCAAAGCTTTGATAACATAATACTCATCAATGCGTTTTCCTAGTTTGTTTACCGTAAAAAAATAATTGCAATTTTTGCATTGGTAGCGTTGCCGGTTGTTGATGATTCCACTTTTTACGTAGTTTGAACTTTGGCATTTTGGGCATACATTGGATTCCATCTATATAAATTTAGCATAAATATATTAATTTAGCATTGTATTGCTTCGTTGCATCAAAAATATCAAAAATAAATAAATATGATAATTTTAAATAGTATTTTTTTTGATATTCATAAAAAAAATATTCTTTGGTAATGATAATTATATTTGTTGCTATAATGCTTTATAAATCAGTAAATGTTGTAAATTTGCATAAACTAATTCTAACAAATGTTAAGAAAATACTTTTTGCCAGTCATAGCTGTTGCGTTGTGGTCTTGTAATTCATCTACAGACGAGGTATTGGGTGAAAACACAAATCATTTCCCGTTAGCTGATAATAACACTTGGTTTTATAAAGTACTAAATAATGATAATGAAGAAGTTGCTGAAGACGAAATGCGTATGGGTAATGATGTTGTTATTGGAGAGCATACCTACAAGGAAGTAGAAACCATTGCTCCATTTTTCGGGTTTTATGTGGCTTCTATGAATGGCAATGCCATCAGACAACAAAATGGCAGAATCTTACTAAGAGGCACTTTTAGTTTGGGTGATGACTTTCCGTTTGATTTAAATTTTGACTTAAACGATTTTGTGATTTTTGATGCCAATGCCCAAGCGGGTGTTCAATTGAGTTCAGTTAATGGGAGTTTTCAGGAAACAATAGATGAAATTCCAATTACCTTCAACTACCAATTGTTGTCATTTCATGATGGTAAGTTAGACTCGTTTACAAACTTACAAAACTTAAATTTTACAGATATTATCAAATCAAAAATTGTATTGAAGTTGAATGTGACAACTCAACAAGAACTTTTACCAGGATTTCCGCCTTTAACACTTCAAATTTTACCCTTACAAGATGTGGTTGTATCAACTCAGCATTATGCCAATAATGTGGGAATGGTTTACAATCAAACCATCTTTAAATATGAATTGAACCCCGCCTTAAGCAGTTTTAACATAGAATTGCCTTTCCCAAACACCTTTTTGGATACGCAAAAAGAGGTGCTATATGATTTTAACGTTTTTTAATTAATTTAAATTTTTTTAACTATGAGAGTAATTTTGTTGATGTTAGTTTGTGTGTCGTTTAGTTATGCACAAGAAATTTCTAGTCATGCCATTGGCTTAAGATTAGGAAGTAATGACGGTTTTGGTACCGAAATTTCTTACCAAAAAGCTTTGGGATCAAGCAACAGATTAGAACTAGATTTGGGCTGGAGAAGTAGCAACAATGTGGATGCTATCAAGCTAGTTGGTCTTTATCAGTGGGTTTGGAAACTTGAAGGGAATTTTAACTGGTATGCTGGTTTTGGTGGAGGTGTTGCTTTTATAGATGCAAAAGGGTTTAACTCAACCAACATTGTTGCCGCTGGGAACTTAGGAATTGAGTATAATTTCAATATTCCTTTATTGTTGTCATTAGACATTAGACCTGAGGTTTATATTGGTGATAATATAGACAGAAGTTTTGGGCCAGATATTGCCTTGGGTATAAGATATCAATTTTAATTAATGAAAAGCTGTCTGAAAAGGCAGCTTTTTTTTTGAGGTTGATTATTTTTATTTAAGTTTGTTTTTCAGGAAATGGTGTTCTTCCTTATAACCGCCTTAAAGAGCTGATGACACCTGACTAAATTAATTATTAATTAATCAATCAGGTATCGTATGGGTTTCTTTAAACAGCTTAAGTTTTTTAAAAAATATAAAAACATCAAATTTAAACATCAGTTTATTTCATCAATCACAAACCTTATCAAGTGGTTGGTTTTGTGTCTGCTTGTAGGAGCCTTGGTAGGGAGTGCCTCTGCAGGTTTTTTAATTACGCTAGAGTGGGCTACGGATAATAGGGAGCAAAACATTTGGTTGATTTATGGCTTGCCTTTAGCGGGTTTAATTATTGGGTTTCTTTATTACCATGGGGGTAAAGGTCTGGAAGATGGCAGTAAGTTATTAATCAAGACGATGCAAACGCCTCAAAAGATAATTCCTTTTAAGATGGCTCCATTGGTGTATGCTGGCACCATGATTACACATTTTTTTGGAGGGTCGGCTGGTAGGGAAGGCACAGCCTTACAAATGGCTGGTGCCATTTCGGATCAATTGAGTAAACCCTTTAAACTTGATTCTGAAGACAGAAAAATCTTATTGATGGCTGCAGTAGCTGCAGGCTTTGGGTCGGTGTTTGGCACCCCTTTGGCAGGAGCAGTTTTTGGCTTAGAGTTAGGTTTTGCGGGGAGATTAAATTATAAAACCATAGTTGCAACCTTTATGGCAGCTATTTTTGCTGATCTTATAGCACATTTGTGGGGGGCTCCACATACTTTTTATCAGATTGGTTTGGTGCCGGAGTTAAATTTTACTCGGGTGATGTATGTGTTGGTTGCTGGCTTATTATTTGGTTGGTGTGCCAAGTTTTTTGTGTTCACAAAACATCAATTGGGTGATTTTATAAACTCTAAGATTGCTTATCCGCCTTTCAGGCCTTTTTTGGGTGGTATAGTGGTATTAATTTTATTTTTATTGCTAGGTACAACGCAATATTTGGGTTTAGGTATACCTACTATTTTGTCTTCTTTTGAGCAAATATTGCCTTTTCAGGTATTTGCACTCAAAATATTATTTACGGTGATAACGCTTTCTTTTGGGTTTAAGGGAGGGGAGGTGACCCCCTTGTTTTTTATAGGGGCTACCTTGGGGAGTGCTTTGGCCTTATTTATTCCGTTACCTTTTGGTTTGTTGGCAGGTATGGGTTTTGTAGCCGTGTTTGCCGGTGCTACCAAAACTCCTTTGGCCTGCTTGGTGATGGGTATTGAATTATTTGGCATAAACAGTGTTGTATATATTGGTTTGGCTTGCTCCGTTGCTTTTTTGTTTTCTGGTAAAAAAAGCATTTATAATTATTAGGATTAATCTGGTCTTTTGTTGTTGCCTTCAAATACACCACCCCGTTTATCATATAACCCTGACCGCACGGTTATCCTTTGCTTGCCATGCAATGAAAAGCAAAGATAGGAGTAAGGGCAGGAATAGGGATTGAGGGTAAAGCCTACAGATTCGTTTCTAAAAATAAAAATCATGCATTTGTTGTTAAATAATAGACACTTTAAATAATTGATTAATATGACCTTTATCATGTTATTTGTGATATTGTATTTGGATATTTGTAGTGTAATTATTTGACTTTACTTTTAAATTAATCGATATGAAAAACATCAAAATCATTCAGGAACTTCATGACTTAGGGATTACTGGCTATCAAGAAGTTATTTACAACCCTTCTTATGAAGAATTGTTTAAGGCAGAAATGTCTGAAAAAAACAGAGGCTTCGAAAAAGGTGCACTCACAGATACGGGAGCTGTTGCAGTAAAGACTGGCATTTTTACGGGCAGATCGCCTAAAGACCGATATATAGTAGAGGATGACACAAGCCGAGATACCATTTATTGGGATGGCACGGTGAACAAACCCACAACCCCAGAGGTTTTTGCTTATTGCAAACAATTGGTTTTAAGTCAATTATCTACATCTAAGAAATTATATGTAATTGATGCTTTTTGTGGCACCAATCCGGACACCAGGCTCAAAGTACGTTTTGTGATGGAAGTGGCTTGGCAAGCTCACTTTGTTACTAACATGTTCATCAGACCTTCTCATTATGAGTTAGCTCAGTTTGGCACCCCAGATTTTGTGGTGATGAATGGTTCAAAAACAGTGAATGAAAACTGGAAAGAACATCAATTGAACTCAGAAAATTTTGTAATGTTTAATTTAACTGAGCGAATTCAAATTATAGGGGGTACTTGGTATGGTGGAGAAATGAAAAAAGGTATGTTTGCCATGATGAATTACTATCTCCCATTAAGGGGCATGGCTTCAATGCATTGTTCTGCCAATGTGGGTGAGGCCGGAGATGTAGCTTTGTTTTTTGGCTTGTCTGGTACCGGTAAAACAACCTTGTCTGCAGATCCTAAACGCTATTTAATTGGCGATGATGAACACGGATGGGACAACAATGGGGTCTTTAATTACGAAGGTGGTTGTTATGCCAAAGTGATCGACTTAACCGAAGATAACGAACCAGATATTTGGAGAGCCATCAAGCGAGATGCCTTATTAGAAAATGTGGTGGTGAATGAGTATGGCGAAGTAGATTACTTTGATCATTCTATCACAGAAAATTCTAGGGTATCTTACCCAATTCACCACATCAATAAAATTATATTGCCTTCAAAAGCGGGTCATGCCAACAAAATTATTTATTTGTCTGCAGACGCCTTTGGGGTGTTGCCTCCGGTGTCTATTCTAGATGAAGCTCAAGCCCAATATCACTTTTTGTGTGGTTACACTTCTAAATTAGCGGGTACCGAAAGAGGCATTACTGCCCCTGAACCTTCGTTTTCTCCTGCATTTGGTGAGGCCTTCCTCACTTTGCATCCTACCATGTATTCAAAAACCTTGATAGGCAAGATGAAAGAACATAATGCCAAAGCCTATTTAGTCAATACCGGATGGAATGGCACCGGAAAGCGAATTTCTATCAAGGATACCAGAGCTATTATTGATGCAATTTTGAACGGTACCATAGAAGAAGTTCCAACAAAACACATTCCGATTTTGAATTTGACCATCCCTACGGAGTTGCCCAATGTGAACAAAAGCATACTAGACCCAAGGGATACTTATAAAGCGGTGAACGAGTGGGAAACCAAAGCTATTGATTTGGCAGGGAGATACATAGAAAATTTTAAAAAGTATATGGATTCGCCAGAAGCAGAAAGTTTAGTAAAAGCCGGACCTCAATTAGATTTGGCTATTGGTTAAAGCCCCAAGAATAAATATTTATTTAAAAACCTTAAAGAAATTTTCTTAAGGTTTTTTCTTTTTTTCTGTTTTGGAAATAAAATATTAGATATAAAGAAAAATATTTACATTTTAATGTGTTTTTTTAACATTAGTGAGATGTCGGTTGTTAACTAAACAAATGATTGAAATAGTAATTTCTGAACATGCTTCGGCTATATCAGGCGAAAATTTACAATATGTGATAAGTATTTAAGAAAGAGGATAGTGACAAACTAAGAATTATTGTTCACAAGTCGGCTTTGCCATTTAATCCTAATTAATCAATTTTTTAATAGATATCAAGCATGAGATAATTTTAATGCTTGATATCTTTTTTAAATTATGAAATCACTAACTTTTAATGCAATCATTGTTTTTACGTAATTTTTTTTTGGTCAAAACAACCACGGAATTTTATTAAATACATATGTGAATATATAAATAACAAAAGTAAAAATTTAAAACCCTTCAAAAGCTCCTAAACCAAACAAGGCAAAATCATATTTTACGGGGTCTTTGTCATCAAAGTGTCTTAAGGCATCGTCTAATTCGTTAAGTGCCCTAAAGTCATTTTGTGTTCGTTTGAGCAGCCCTAATTTTCGGGCTATGTTGCCGGTGTGCACATCTAGCGGACAAGACAAATGTGACATCGGTATTTGTTGCCAAAGCCCAAAATCGACGCCAGCGTTGTCTTGCCTTACCATCCATCGCAAGAACATGTGAATGCGTTTAGAGGCAGAGCCGGATAGGGGGTCGGAGAGGTGTTTGTGGGTACGCTGCGGTAATTGTACTTCTTGAAATGTTTTTTTGAGTTGGTGAATAGCAAAATGCTGGGTGTTGTCTTTTTGATGCGAGTTAAAAACATTTTCTAGCCCACCATGATGCTGATAAATGTGTTTGAGCCCCAACAAAAAATAATGAAAATCGATGGTTTGAAAGGTTCTGTGCACAAAGTTATTTAAGACACCAATATCATTAGGATGATAATTTAACACAAAATCAAATGGCTGAAACTTAAAAATTTCAGCCATTTTTTGTGCGTTATTAATGATAGATTTTCGGTTTCCCCAAGCAATAGTAGCCGTTAAAAATCCGATAATTTCAATGTCTTCTTTTTGGTTAAATTGATGAACAATTTGAATAGGATCATGCTGAATGAACTCCTTATTGTTATACAGCAATACTTTTTGGTCTAGAAATTCTTTTAAGTCATCTAATTCCATCTCAAATATTAACCCATCATGTCTCCACCACCTTCAAATTCACCACCGTTTCTGCGTTGTTTTGCAGCATCACGTTTAGATTGGTTGATTCTGTAAGTAAAGCTGAGCGTAAACTGACGTTCTCTCCACAAAATGTTAGAGAATGAGTTAAACACATTAGGCACGTTGGCTGAGAAAATTCTTCGTCTTGAGTTAAAGACGTCACTCACGTTAAAGGCCACAGTGGCTTGATCATTTAATACATCTTTGCTAAAGGCTAAATTTGCTGTTGCAATACCAAATGTTCTACCTTGTGCGGTATTTTCTGGAGCATTATAGGTAACGTTTGTTTGCCAATCTATCTTGCCAGGCAACGTGATTTTAGAGTTTAATCTGGCAAACCAAGTAAAGGCTACAATATCAAGGTTTATGGTTCGTGCTTCATTATTTGCAGTTAGGTAGTCAAAATTTCCACCAGTTTCATTTCTAAAGAAATTGTAGTTATTATTAATTTTCCACCATTTAAACGGCGAGTAATTAAAAGTGAACTCCAAACCTACCCTTTGGTTAAACCCAACATTGGCAGGGCCTACAAACAAAATTGGCACACCTTCTTCATTCAAAATGCCGGCTTCTCTTCTAATGAACTGAAAGGGCTCTTGTGTATAGTTAAAATAAGCAGATGTACTAAATGTTAGGTCGGTCCATCTTTTGATGTAAGCAAAATCTATGGCACGGGTAAAGGCTGGATCTAAGTCTGGCTCACCTCTAAAGATATTGATGTTACTAGAAATATTGGTAAACGGGTTCAAAAATCGGCCTCTTGGTCTTTGTACTCGTCTGCTATAGCTGATAGAGGCACTTTCTGTTTCGTTCATCTCATAATTTAAGAAGGCACTTGGAAAAAAGTTGTTGTAGCGTTTGTTGTTAAAATCATTTGATGTAATTTGGTTCACTTCAATGTTGGAATCTTCCCATCTTAAACCTAATAAATAATTCATTTTAGAGGTTAATTTTGACCCAAATTGAGCATACAAAGCATTGATGTTTTCTTTGTATTGAAATAAATTACTAAAATTTGGGTTGTTAGAGAATACCCCTCCAATTTCATCCTCAACCACAAAATCTGTGTTAGTTTCTAAAAAATCGCCTCTGTATCCCGCCTCAAATCTGCTAAACTCTCCAATTGGTAATACATAATCTAAAGCAGCGAAGCTTCTTGTTTGGTTAGCATCATTAAATACTCGTTGGTTATTAACCAATGGGCTAGAATCTGTAATGTTGGTAAAATCATCATCGATGTTTTTAGTATACAAAGCATCAATCACCAACTCATGGCCATCGTCGTTAAATTTTTGTTTAAAGTTAGTAGCAATTTCAAAGTTTTCAGAAGGATTGGTAGTGTTGTTTTGTCTAAATCTTTGATCAGTGAGGGTTAAATTTTGATTAAAAGTATTAAAAGTTACATCCTCAAAAGATGAGTTATTGTTGCGAGAATAGGTAAAAGAGTTGGTCCAGGTGGTTTTATCAGATAAGTAAAGTTCAACGCCAAAGTTGCCATTGTAGCCTTTTCTGATTCTGTTACGGTCTCTAAGATCATCTATTCTTCTATTAAAACTACCATCAGGATTAAGAAACTCTGTTTCAAATATAAAACTCCCCGGACTATCACTGTAGTTAAGACCCTGCGTAGTAAATAAATTTACATGTTTTGTTCTGTAATTTATGTTAGCAGATATTCCATGATTATCCGGAAACCCAGTGTTAGTTGTGATCACACCATTTAATCCTCTAATTTTTCCTTTTTTCAAAATGATATTAATCAAACCAGCACTTCCCTCAGCATCGTATCTGGCAGAAGGATTTGAGATAACTTCAACTTTATCTATGGCATCAGCAGGCAATAGCCTTAAGGCATCTTGGATATTGATTCCAGCAAGTCCGGAGGGCTTGCCATCTATTAAAATTCTTACATTTTCGTTACCTCTCAAAGAAATGCTTCCTTCTGCATCTACAGAAAGCGAAGGCACGTTGTCTAACACATCACTAATGGTGCCACCTTTTACCATAAGGTCTTGCCCCACGTTGTACACTTTTTTATCGAGTTTTAATTCTACAGAGGTTCTGTCGGCTCTAATTTCTACACCTTCTAACTGTTGTGTGTCTTCAGACAGTTTGATGACGCCTAAATCTGTTTTTTGTGTAATTTTTTTGTTTTTGATGGTTTGAGCTTTATAGGATATAAACTCTACTTGGATGTCATAGGTGCCAGTGGGCACTTCTATATTAAACACACCCTCGCTGTTGGTAATGCCTCCGGTAATGTTGTTTTGACTATTGGGTTTTTTTATAGAGATGGTGGCATATTCTAGTGGTTGGTTGAAGTCGGCATCTAAAACTTTACCCGTAAGCATTACTTTTTGAGCATTGAGGGATGTTATAAAAAACAATGTAGCAGATAAAAACAAAAATTTAAAGTATGACATGATATGATGTTTATGAGGGCAAAACTATACTTATTGCATTAGTATACTTCACAAAAGGCTGTTAAATGAATTTTAAATTAAAATTAAAATAAACCAAGTTATAGAGAACAAAAAGTTGGTTAAAAGTACAATGGTTGTAGTCTTACCCACCAAACAAAAGAAATTATTATCATCCAGTATAAACCATCATTTAATATTGTCTTGATTTTCTATTAATTGATTTATTTTATGCTCTAAGCTATCTAATTTACACATCATATCGTCATTGTTATCGCTCATCATGCTCTCTACAAAAATGGAGTTGATTAGGGATAAACCAAAAATACCTCCACCAAAAAGTAGTAGGACGAAGTAAATTCGTGCAAAAATAGACATGCCAATACTATCAGATCTTTCGGCTATTAAATCTGGTATTTCGTACCAACCCTCCACCGTAAATATTTTAAATGTGCTGTAAAAAGATAATAAAGGATTAGAAAAATGTTCGGGTGCAACTTCAAAAAAAAGGGAGTAGGATAAAATAGCAAAAATGAAATTGAAGATTAAAAAGGCAAAAATAATAAGCACTGATGACTGAATGGCTTTAAACAGACCAGACAAAAGATTTTCGATGTTGGGAATGAATTTTAAAATTCTAAAAAATTTAAAAACACGTAAAATTCTTAGTGTGAGTAAAAAATCTAAACTAATCATTTTAAAGGTTGTGAACAACATTAAAAGCGATGGGATAGCCACTAATACCAATAAAAAATCAAAAATATTCCAACCTTTATTAAAGTATTCTTTAACCCCAAAAACGTTTAATTTTACTATTGCTTCCAAAACAAATAAAGCAGTTAAAAAATGGTCAGCCATTTCTAAGATTTGCCCTATGTTGCTAGTAATTAAAAAAAATCCTTGACAAAAAATAATCAGGGCATTTAAGCTAATAATGCTTAAAAGAAATTGTTCGTTTAGAAAAAGCTTTTTAAACATAGGGTGGGGTTATTTTAAGCTTGGCAAATTATTTGACCCCATCATCAAAACGATGTATTTATTTTTAGAACGAAAAAGAGCACTTGTTATTTTCTGATTCTTTTCGGTTAATTCTTCAAATTCTAAATCATCTACCACAATATTTGCTAAATCGCATTGATATTTTAACCATTTACTATTTCGTATAGTATCCTTGGATATAATTTCTTTTGTATTACATGCCGAAACAATTAAAACTGCCTTATCTGATAAATAATTTCTTAATTCATTTTGATATGCCATAAGTGTTTTTGATTGTTGGATAGTAATTAAAGCCATTAATTTATTAAGCGACACACTATGAAAAGGAATTGTTTCTATGTTTATAACACCGTCATGTTTTAAAAAAGAGGCAAATTCAATACTTTTCATTATTCTTCTATATGCTGGTGCAGCCCCTTTATATTTTTTAAAATCTTCGGAAGTATAAAATGCACCTAAAGTGTTAGCAAATTTTTTATAGTCGTTATCTTTGTGATTTTTTATGTGTTGGAATTCCATACCAGATCCTGGGTTGGTTAGTAAAACATGCAAAGGATTGTTTCCTTCTTTTACAATAAAATAAGGTTCAGGAGCATAGTCCATTTGAAATAATTCTGACAGAACTGTTTCATTTTTAAATTGATGTTGAAACCAATTGGAGAAAAGTACCTCACAGAATTTTTTGTAATTTTCGTCTTTATTGTTGCTTATCATACTGTTTTAATGAAATTTATAATGGGAGTGTTTTTTTTAAATTGATTTTTGTTTGAAAATTATTTTATAAATACCTTGATGTATAAAAATAATATTATTAGAGTTACGGAAACGTAAATTACAATTGGCAAAGTATGTTTTGTAAAATGTGTTTTTTTGAGACCTTTTAATTGTTGTTTATAAAATTCTGCCATTTCATTTTCTTTCAATTTTTGAAGTCGCATAATTCCGGCATTTATCTTATGCACAAAAATATTGTCATTAAAATTTTTGTAATCCATAAAATTGGATGCTTTTGTTGCCCCTAACATCAAATCATCTAAAGTAGAACAAATACTATCTAAGTTGGTGGAACTAAACTTTATATTTTTAGCCATTTCAAGAATTTTTTCTTGATTAAGCTGTTTAAACTTTAATTCCTTTTCTTCTAAAGCTAACTGTTGAGATTTTAAAAGTTCTTGATTATCAGAATTTGCATTATTGGTGTTATTTGATGTAACATTTCTACCTCTACCTCTTTTAATTGAGGTGGTGTCCTCTCCAAAAAGAATACGCTTTGGAGTAGCCCAACCAGATGCTCCAAAAACTTTGTTACTTATCCATTTGCCTGAATTTCGACCAGTTTCACCCCAAAAGTTGCCCCAAAAACTACTTCTTTTTGTCATGTATTAATTTTACTTTTATTAGATTTCTTAATTTAAGAAAAACAATTATTTTAAATATAGAAACTAAATTCTAGGTGGTTTTTTATTGCCAGCTTAGCCAGTTTTGGTTCTACTATCTTTTCTGCTAGGTCAAATAAAACATCAAACAATATTTAATGGCAATTTTACTATCCAAGAAATAACATTAAATAATAGTTTTATTTTTTTATAAGTTAAATAAGCCTACTCCCTTTAAGGCGTTTCGGCATTCTCCTTAAAAAAAATACTAAAACACTCCAAATTTTTTAGAAGCTTGAGAAAGGGTGAAATCATTATTTACCAGCTTTCCGGGTTCTACGGCTGCATTTGGCAAAGTAGCTACTTGAACTTTTAAGCCTGTTGCCGCCTCAAATTTTGTTTCAAAATTTCCAACCTTAATATTGCCTTTACACTCAAAGTCATCCACTTTTTTGTCGCTAAGACTAGCTAAAGTAGCCTTAGGGTCTGCAAATTTGGGACCTTTGTAAACGCGTAACTCTAATCCAAAGTTTTTTTTAAATTGGTTTTGAAGACCCGAAACAGATAATCTTCCTGAAATACTAAAATCTGCCATAATAAAATTTATTAAAAATATTTACCTACTCTTTAAGCTTTTCGGTTTCCGCTATTTATATTCCTCTCTAGAGGCTTGCCCTATAGTTATTTCATTAGGCACCAGTTTTTTTCCAGTTTTGTCTTTTATTTGAACCGTTACCCCAAAATGCTTGTCAAAAAGTTTCTCTGCTTCCCCCACTTTCATACTTCCTTTTATATTAAGCCCTTCAGCCTTGGTGTTTGCTTTTTTTGTAGTTCTTTTATCTAATGCAGCTAATGTCAAAGTATCGTCAGCTATTGCACTTCCTTTATAAAAAACAAGGTTTAAGTCAAAACTGGATTTAAACTCTTGTGAAATTGATTTCAACTTTTTGTTTGGTGCAACTGTAAATTCTGCTTTGTTGAACCTGTCTAAAATATTGTTTAATAGTCCCATAATTATTCTATTAGTTATTAATTTTTATTTTTTTCTTTTTGCGGCAGCTTGTCTTTTTCTTTCTTCTGCAGCTCGCATTCTTTCGCGTTTTTTTATTTCAGCAATACGTTTTCTTTCGTCAGCTGCTCTTTTGCGTTCTGCAGCTGCACGCTCTCTTTCTCTCTTTTTTGCATCGGCAACTCTTTTTCGTTCAGCTGCTGCACGTTCACGTTCACGCTTTTTTATCTCAGCAATTCTTTTCCGCTCTGCAGCGGCTCTTTCCCGCTCTCTTTTTTTTCTTTCTAAATCTGACATAATATTTGTTTTTTATAAATTACCATCTTCCATTATAACAAACTCAATGCGTCTGTTTTGTTTTCTACCCTCCTCAGAATCATTAGAAATTAGAGGATTGGTTGAGCCTTTGCCATCAGAACTAATTCGTGTATTTTCTATTCCTTTATTTTGAAGATATTTTACGACAGCATTGGCTCTATTTTTAGATAATTCAATATTGTATACTTCTTCGCCTTCACTGCTTGTATGTCCAATTACAAGAATTTTAAGTTTAGGAATGTCTTTCATGATTTGAAAAACTTCATTTAAATAAACTTCAGATTCGGTAAGTAAAACATCGCTATCTTTTTCAAAAAGTATTTCATGAAAGCTAACTGATTTACCCTCAGTGTTTTCCCCAGATTCTATTTGGGCTTTGATTTCAGTCAAAGTACTTGGTTCATTACTACTATTTGTGTTTTCATTTATAGAAGTTTCTGTTTTTATTGGCTCTATCACTTCTTTTTCAGATTTGCTTTTCAGAAAAAAGAAGACAAAAACCAAAAGAGCTAATAGAATTAATATTAAAATCCACCATGGGAATTTCTTTTTTTGCGGGGTTTCAAGTGGTGCCTCTGTTTTTGGGTTTAGAATAGATGATAACAATTGCGGATTAATTATTTCTAAATGATGTCCTCCTTTATTAAAAGCAACTTTTTTTTCTACTTTGGTTACTCTTATACCAAATTTTTCTACATGATTAATTAAATTTTGCAAATCATGTTCTTTAGTTTCAGTGTCTTCTGTTTCCCAAATTTTTGATACCAAAACTTCAATCCCATCGGAAGTTTTAAAAGTTTCCCCTTTTTCAATAAAATGAGAAGCTTCTATTTTTAATCCCTGATCACTTATTTCTTTTCTGATACTACCTGGCTGAACTACACCATACATTTTATCTGTAAATGGTTTAAAAATAGATTTAAAATTTTTAGGTGCAGATGGATTTATTTCGTCTGGCAACATTTTTTTTAACTCTGCAAAAGTAATGTCAGGGAACATCGTAAAAACGGCATCTACAACTCCTAACGCAGTTCTATTCATTGCTTTTCCTGTTATTTCAATTACTCCTTTTTTTAACTCTCTTTTTTCGTTTTCTGCCAGTTTTTCAAATGTTTTAATTGCCATAATTTATAGTTTTTAGTTTAATGTAAATTTTTAATACTTTCCGCCTCCCATAACCTCCTAAAGGAAAGACCGTTTTTTAAATTGGTTGCTGGTCTCCAACATTAAATTTTAACATTTTTTAACATTCAAATTTAAGCTATGTGTTTTTAAAAAAGATTGGTTTTTTGGTTCTTTTGGGTTCTTTTAAATATTTGTTAAAATACTAATAGTATAATGCTTAAGTTTACACTAAATTTAATCACCAATAAACTACCCTCATGTTTACGGAAGAATTAAGAATTAGAGTAGAAAACCATTTCGGAAAACCGGTTGCCACCAAGATGGATGCTCAAGAGCTAAGCCGTATTGTGTTGGTAACCCAAAAAGAATACCTTAGCGAAAGCACCATTCGCAGGTTTTTTAATTTAATACCCTCGGGCAAGACTTCTCGCACCACCCTTAATATTTTTTCGCGTTATATTGGCTATCTTTCTATTTTGCACTTTTCCGAATATTGCGAAGGTCTCATCAAAGAGGTGACTCAAAACCAATTAGATGCCAATATTTTAAATTCGTTGGCCTACAAAAAAAACATCTCTATTTTTGAATTAAATTTGTTGTGCAACCGCATCATGCAACTCATCAATGAGCAAAATACGGCAACGCTAGAGGTGTATTTTAACCATGATGATGTGTATAAAATAATTAAGTCTAGCTTAAGCACCAGCGATTTGTTTGCCCAAACCTTAGGGCCACTTTTTATAGAAGCTCTGGTGTGTTTAGATTTAGATGTTATGCTAAACACCAAATACTTTATTCCCATCATGTTGCACCATTATGTTGATGTGAGCAACCATAAGTTTGATAAAATTTATCAGTGGATGTTAGAGAACAGCAAAACTCCCGAGGATAAAATGTTTGCCGCCTCGGTGTTGTCTTTTAATCATTTGTTAAGCAATAACCTAACTGAATCCTTGTTTTATTATGAAAAAATAAACTTGTTGAATACGGGGCAGATTTCACCTCAGCTTCAGGGCAGAATTGCCTTGTTGGAGTTTGTTTTTTTTAATAATTTTGAATCTCTATTAGCAAAAGCCAAACAAAACAAGGAGCAGATAGTATTTTTTTCAATAGATATTATTCCGTATTTAATCATCACAAAAAATATAGAAATGTTGCAAAAATGGTATTTTCATTTTCCTAATATCACAGATTCACAATCGTCATGGGTTGAAATAGATTTTGTTAGTTTTATTAAAATGGGCAAATACATGGCAGAAGGCAAAATAGAGGAATTAAAAAAAATTAAAGAAGATACCAAAGTACTCGTAAAATCTGATGTGATATTGAAAAAAGCCCTAAATGCAATAGATGAATTGTATTTTATTTAGCATGTAAAATTCTTTTTGTTTTGAGTAAACATTTGTTTGTGGCGTGAGGGATGGCAGCGATAGCTTGCTGCAGAGGCAACCTGTTTTTTGTAGGCGTGGCTGGGCGACCAGCGGAAGCCATGCCACAACTTAACAAAAAAAGGTTGGCACAAAGCAACTTTAGCGAACAGCCCGACCCGCTAGAGCGAGGTCACGCCCTAAAAACAATAGAATAAAACTACGTTGTTTGATAATGCACCCAGAACGCTCCGAGTGCCATAACGACTATTGATATCCAATGCGTTAGAGAGATAATTTCTTTAAAAAACAGAGCACCAAACACTATGGTTAGTAATGGAGTGGCTAAAATAAGCACACTCGATATGAGTGGATTGGTGGCTTGCAACCCTATGAAACTAAAAAATATGGCCAAAAAAATAACAATTGCCATGGCTAAAACTTTTAACCAATGAATTTGAGCTGAAATATTTACAATGGTTTTGATGGAATTGTTATACACTAAAACCAAAAATGACACCAAAAACACCACCATTTCTTGTTGAAATATGATAAAAATAGGGGGGATGGCATCACTTAAATTTTTCCAATGCAAAACCCATGACATCCCAAAACCTATCACCATCAGTCCCATTAGCAGATGTTGTTTTAAGTTTAAGTTTTGTTGCTTTTCTAAGGGTTCTGATAAATAAAACACAAAGCCACCTATCATCAAGATGAGTCCAGGAATGGTTTTAATCATATTAATGTCTTCAAAAAGATACAAATAAATGGCCGTGAATAGTATGCCTATTAAGTTATATATACCTACCCATTTTAAGGGGGCATATTTGATGACTTGCAGCATACAAAACAACCCTAAAACCCCAAACAACGAGCCCAAAACCACACGAAACAGCCCAAAACCTGATATCAATTGCCATTTGATATCAAGGTAATTTAACACCACAAAAGCGAGTAGGGTAGTAAAAAAAGCCCGGTAGGCTATGAGATAAGAAACCGAAACTGCTTGCAAGTTTTTTTTCCAAAGCACGTTGTTAAACGAAAACAAGAACACCGACAACAGTAAATAAATCATTAGTAGTTTTAAAGATTATAGCCAACACAAGTTACTACAATTTTTTTAAGTATTGGATAATTGCTAGCCAAAATATTAGTTGATTTTTGGACTATTTTTTAGGTTTTAAATTTTATTCCTCAACAAAACATATTATTATCATTTTTAATTGCTCAAGGGTTAGTATTTAAATCATTTTTATTACAAAAAATATTTGAAATACATTAAGGTAAGCTAAATTTAGCTTTTTAAACAAATCTTTCAATTAAAATCATAAAACATAGAGTCAACAGCCAAAAATTGAATTCAATTTTCTTTTATATCGATCGTTATAAAAAGTTTAATTGTTTTGAATGACATCATGTAAGAAAAAACTATAATTTAGCAATCTGTAAAATATACAATAAAGCAAGAGCTCAAAATTCAAGAAATTTAATTTTATTGAATCTAAAATTTAAATTGACTTTATTATAATTTTACATTAACCTAATTATTAAAAAAATGACACTTTTACTTACCTATCTTTTGGTAGCTTTGGTAACCTCTTTTGTTTGCTCAATTATGGAAGCCGTATTATTATCAACCCCAGTATCATATCTAAAATCTAAGGTAGAAAAAGGAGATAAAAGTTCAGAGTCTATGTTGAAATTAAAAGAAGATGTAGATAAGCCATTGTCGGCCATTTTATCGCTTAACACCGTTGCTCATACCATTGGTGCTGCAGGTGTTGGTGCACAAGCTATAGTGGTTTTTGGTGAAGCATATTTTGGTTTGGTTTCTGCTATTCTAACCGCATTGATTTTAATCGTAACAGAAATCATCCCAAAAACATTAGGGGCAAACTATAGTAAAGAGTTGGTAAGCATTTCTGCCAAAACTATCAATATCATGATTTTTATTACTTATCCGCTAGTTTATGTTACTTCAATCATCACCAAATTATTATCTAGAAACAAGTCGGAGTTAACCACTAGCAGAGAAGAAATTTCAGCCTTAGCAAGCATCGGAACACAAGAAGGAATTTTTGCAGATAAGGAAAATAAAATTATTCAAAATTTAATTAAGCTCAAAAGCTTAAAAATAAAAGAAGTTATGACACCGAGAATAGTGGTGGTAACTGCAAATGAAGATATGACACTTGAGGAGTTTCTAAAAAATAAAGAATTTTTACATTTTTCTAGAATCCCAATATATCAAGATAATAGAGACAACATCACAGGGTATATTTTTAGAGAATTAGTGTTTGAAAAACTAGCTGAAGATCAATTTAATTTAAAATTAAAAGACATCAAAAGAGACATTATTCATTTTCCTGAAAATCTTACTTTGTTTGATGCTTGGGATGTGATGCTTCAAAAAAAAGAACATATCTCTTTAATTATTGATGAATATGGCGGCATGGATGGCATTACAACCCTCGAGGATATCATAGAATCTTTACTAGGTTTTGAAATAGTTGATGAAAAAGACAGAGTAGAAGATATGCAACAGTATGCCCTGAAGAGATGGCAAGAAAAACAAACTAAATATGAATTGTTAAAAAAAGATCAATAGTTTAACAAGCATCTAGAGTTTAGATTCGCTCAAAAAATAAAGATGTTTTTATATAATAAGCATAAACAAACCAACCCAAAATTTTTCTAAAAACTTTACCTTTATTTGCATTATCGTTATTTTAGCCATCAAAAATTATGTTCATCTCCCAAGCTTTTACCGCAGGTAATAATTTTGCCAAATACATTGCGGGTTTCGTCATACTTTTTATAGCCAATCAGCTGGGCACAGTACCATTGCTTATTTTTATTGCATTAAAAGTTCATCAAAATAACGACAGCTTTCCAGAGGGCAATGAAATTCTAAAATATTTAGACAAAAACCTTACCTTGTTTCTCATCCTATTAACTTTTGCAGTCACCCTCTTAGCCTTGTTGTTTTGGGTTAAACAAATTCACAAACAAGCCATCAACACCATCATCACCACCCGAAACCGCATAGATTGGCACAGAGTTGGGGTGGGGTTTGTGGTTTGGGCCTTGTTTATGGCAGTTTTTACAGCAGCTGAAATATATTTTAACCCGCAAGACTTTGAATTACAATTTCAATTGATGCCTTTTTTGGTGCTGTTGTTGCTGTCGCTCACCTTATTACCCATACAAACCACCACCGAAGAGCTCATCTTTAGAGGCTATTTGATGCAGGGCACCGGCTTGTTGTTTAAGAATAAAATTGGTCCCCTCATCACCACTTCTGTGTTGTTTGGCTTGGTGCACTTGGCTAATCCCGAAATCGAAAAAATAGGTTATATCATATTAGTGTATTACATTGGCATGGGCTTCTTTTTGGGCATCACCACCCTCATGGACCAAGGCACCGAATTAGCCATTGGCATTCACTATGCCAACAATTTTATGGCAGCCATTCTCATCACTGCAGATTATAGTGTGTTTGACACCCATGCCGTATTTCGCAACACGGCAGACCCCACCGTAGGCCTTGAAATCTTTGGCCTCTTAATTTTATTTGTGCCTTTTTTGCTCTATTTTCAGAAAAAATACCAATGGGCTTCATTTAAAACACTCCTCACAGACCATTACAAAGACACCCCTGATACCACACAAGATGAGTAGCCTAACTTCAGGTATTTTAATGAGCCTTATACCTGCTGTTCGCTCTAGTTGCGTTGGCCGTTGCGGGTTTTGCAAGCCCCACAAGTAGCTTCCGGTGGTCGCTCTTTTGGGTCGGCAAAACTAGGCAACCGCCTGCCACAAGCTGCCGCTGCCATCAGGGCTATGCCGACACTTCCGAAATAAAAATAGGGTTAAACAACCCCCACCACATGAGCCGATTGTTTTTTTAGTTGGCGTTTACTGAAATAAAAATCTAACCTACCCAAATACAACCCATAGGCCCCTACTTGATTAATGATAACCTCTTTGCCATCTAAATTTTGCTTTATGATGGGTTCTTCTAAAAACGAATGGGTGTGGCCCCCAATAATCAAATCAATGTGTTTGGTTTTTTCGGCTAGGGTTAAATCGCAAATTTTATTGGGGTCATTTTTATACACCAAGCCTAAATGCGACAAGCAGATTACAAAATCACAGTTTAATTGTGTTTTTAATAAGTGACTCATGTCGGTTGCTATTTCAACTGGGTCTAAATATTTGGTTTCTTCATACATTTTTTTGTTCACCAATCCTTCTAGTTTGATGCCCAAACCAAACACGCCAATTTTAAGCCCACCTATTTTATAAATTTGATAAGGTTTGGTTTTGCCGTCAAGCAGGGTATTGCCAAAGTCATAATTAGCCGTTAAAATATCAAAGCCTGCATGGGGCAAATTTTTATAAACACCAGCCAATCCGTTATCAAATTCATGGTTGCCAATGGTGGTGGCATGGTATCCCATTTTGCTCATGAGTTTCCATTCTAACTCCCCACCATAATAGTTAAAATAAGGAGTCCCCTGAAAACTATCCCCAGCATCCAAAAGCAAAGTGTTGGGGTTTTCTTGTCTTATTTGCTCTATCAACAAAGCCCGCTTGCTCACCCCACCCATGCCAGGGTTTCTCGCATGAGTGTCCGGAAACGCTTCTATATGGCTGTGCACGTCATTGGTGTGCAAAACCGTGAGGCATACCGTGTCATCTTTACCAAACAGTATAGGATCCGCACCAATCAACAGACTGCTGAGGGCCGTGTTTTTTATAAAATATCGTCTATTGATCATTGTAATCTCAGGTTTTTATTTACCGTTATCGTGTCTACATCTACAAAATAATCTATTATCAAGGCTCTAATTTTATAGTCTAAATCTACACTTTTTTGCGGATTTTCAAAAAAATGCATGTCGTCTCCACCTTCTGCCAAATAATCACTGGTTGCCACCTGATAAATTTTGTTTGGGTCTAATAATTTACCCTGTACGTTAATTTCAAATTCATCACCATTTTTCATGACTTCAATGCCTGCCATCGGATGAGGTGTTTTTTTGGTGTAAATTAATTTTACCATGGCTTCAATTTTATCAGCAGATAAACTCAACACCACCAAGCTGTTTTCAAACGGCATGATTTCATAGGCATTTTTGGTTTGCACATCTCCTTTGGCCAATGCTGCCCTAATGCCCCCATGATTCAGTAAACAAGCATGCAAGGTGTCTTGTGTTCTTTGTTCAAAAATCTTCTTGGCGTAGGCCAAACACACATCACTCATCCAATTGCCCATTACAGATTGGTATTGTCCAATTTTTTGGGTTTTATCTAAATTCTCTAGGTTCATACATAAAACTTTGTTCAAATCGTCTTGAATCTGCTGTTGATAGGGTGCTAAAAATATTTCAATTTCAGTTTTTTTGCTTGCGTTTGCATTTAATTCAATCCTTTGATAATCATATTTTTGAAGATTATATTTTGAACTGCATGCAGCAAAAAACAAAGCAAAAAATAAAAATATCACAAATTGTGATATTTTTTGATTATTATTATTTAATTTTACCATCTTAAATTATTAAAAACGTAAAAATAGATGTTTTTTCAGGTTATAAAAATTTTTTTCCTTAAAGTAAACGTTAAGAAATCTCGAATTTCATTAGAAGCAGTTCAAACAGTTGCCTTACAAAATATTGGTATTTTAATAGACGTTAATAACACAGGCTTTACAGAACAATTGGTTAACAACTTGGTGCAAAGTGGTGTTAACCCAAATAATATTCATTTGATTAAATTTATAAATACTAAAAACAAAATACAAGATTCCGATAAAAGTTATGTTTCTTATCAAGATTATTCACTTTTTGGCCAATTAAAAAATCCAGTAATCACTCAATTCATCAATACGCCTTTTGATCTTTTAATTAATTATTACGACAATAAAATTTGGCCCTTGGCCTGCATTAGTAGAAAATCAAAATCGAAGTTTAAAATTGGTTTTGCAAACGCTTTTAAAACGCATCAGCATTTGTCTATTGATTGTAGAGTTCAAGACGTTGATATTTTTGTTACAGAAATTTTAAAATATATTCACATCATAAACAACAAATAATGCATACACAATTTTTAGGAACCGGGGTAGCATTGGTTACACCATTCAAAGACGATTTAACTGTAGACACCGTTGCACTTACAAACATTGTAGACCACGTGATTATGGGCGGAGTAGAATATCTGGTGGCATTGGGTACCACTGCAGAATCGGCCACTTTATCTAAAGACGAAAAAAAGTTGGTGATAGAAACCATCAAAAAGGCTAACAACGCTAGAGTCCCTATGGTATTAGGTGTTGGCGGCAACAATACGCAAGAAGTGGTAAATGATTTAAAAACCATTGATTTTACTGGCTTTTCTGCCATATTGTCTGTATCGCCTTATTATAACAAACCAACCCAACGCGGCATCTATCAACACTTTGCTGCCATAGCCCAAGCAAGTCCGTTGCCTGTTATCATCTACAATGTGCCTGGCAGAACCTCTAGCAATATTCACCCAGATACAGCCATTAAATTAGCCAAAGATTTTAGTAATATCATTGGCATTAAAGAAGCCGCTGGAGATTTAGTGCAAGCCATGACCTTAATCCAAAACAAACCCAAAGACTTTTTAGTTATTTCAGGTGATGATATTATCACGTTACCGATGGTATTAGCTGGTGGGGCAGGGGTTATATCCGTTATTGGGCAAGGCCTACCAAAAGAATTTTCCGAAATGGTGCGTTTAGGTTTGGCACACCAAGTAAAAGAAGCCTATCAACTGCATTATCAAATTAGCAATTTAATACACATGATTTTTGAGCAAGGCAATCCGGCAGGTATCAAAGAAGTGTTTAGTCATTTGGGTTTAAGCTCCAATATACTCAGATTACCATTAGTGTCTGTTGATGAAGAATTAAGCGGTAGAATTAAACTTTTTTTAAGTAATTTTAAGTAATAATTTCTTATATTTGTAATGAATTTAAAACTTGAATTATGCTTACCAAAAACGTAGAAACAGCACTTAACGCTCAGATAAAAAAAGAAGGAGATTCCTCACAAGTATATTTAGCCATGGCCTCATGGGCAGAAATTCAGGGATACGAGGGTATTTCTAAATTCTTATACGAACAGTCTGATGAAGAACGCATGCACATGCTCAAACTCATCAAATACGTAAATCAACGTGGGGGTGTAGCAGTGATTCCGGATGTTAACAAGCCTAGCTTAGATTTAACAAATCATAAATCAGTATTTACCCAACTATTAAAACATGAAATTTCAATTTCAGAAAGCATCAATGAGTTGGTGGGAATTACCATGGATGAAAGAGATTTTTCTACGCAAAATTTCTTGCAGTGGTATGTGGCAGAACAAATTGAAGAAGAAGCCAACGCTCAATACATTTTAGATAAAATTAATTTAATTGGTGATGACAAAGGAGGTTTGTATTTGTTTGACAACGAAATGAAAAACTTTACAAGTCCCGTTGCTCCTGCAGGAAATGCCGTTTAATTAACTTACACAAAAAATGCTAAAAAAGATAGTCTGCCTAGTGTGAGCTATCTTTTTGGTTTTTATGACGTTTTTTCTTAACGTTTTTTTATTGTAATTGTCGATAAAAAGATTAATTTTGCCCACTATTCTAATAAATATTTATGCGTTACTTATCTTTATGGTTACTATTCTTGATGTTTGCAAGCAGTTGTAGCTCTTATCAAAAGGCTCTAAAGTCCGAAGACAACGCCCTGAAAGTTAAAGTTGCCGACAGTTTATATCAAAAAAAGAAATACAACAAAGCCATCCGTTTATTTGAACAAGCTGTGAGTTCCTACAGAGGCAAACCTACCGGAGAACGCTATTTTTATATGTATTCTGATTGTTTGTTTAAGACCAAAGATTATGTAAACTCTGCTTATCAATACGAAAGATTTCATAGTTCATATCCCAAAAGTACCAAAGCCGAAGAAGCCTTGTACAAAAGCACCTTGAGCTATTCTTATCTTTCTCCAATTTATTCTAAAGATCAGGTAGATACCTACACAGCCATCGAAAAATTGCAATTATTTTTAGAAGAATATCCAAATTCTGAATACACCGAAAGGGCCAATGTGATTGCATTAGATATGCAAGATAAAATTGAAAAGAAGTTTTTTGAAAATGCCAAGCAGTTTTATACCATTTATGATTACAAAGCAGCCATCAAAGCATTAGATAATTTTATTCAAGATTTTCCTGGTACTAAATACCGCGAAGATGCTTTGTATTATAAATTCTTGTCACAATACGAATATGCTCAAAAAAGTATTGAAAGCAAAGTAAAAGAAAGAATGCTTGAAGCCAAAGAATTGCTAGAGAAATTTAAATCCAATTATCCGGATTCAAAATATCAAGAAAAAGCACAAAAAATAGCAGAAAGTTTAAACAATAACCTCGAAAATTTATAACATCATGGATCTTAAAAATCTAAACGTTCCTAACAATACTGTTACTTACGACAAAACTAAGTTACAACAAACCACAGGCAACATCTACGAAGCCATTAGCATTATTGCCAAAAGAGCAACACAAATAAATGGCGACATCAAAAAAGAATTGATAGAAAAACTAGATGAGTTTGCTACTTATAATGATAGCCTAGAAGAAGTATTTGAAAACAAAGAGCAAATAGAAGTTTCTCGTTTTTACGAAAGGTTGCCTAAACCTCATGCCATTGCTGTGCAAGAATGGCTAGAAGGAAAAATTTACCACAGAGACGCTTCACAACCACAATAAAGATGTCTTTGCTTCAAGGCAAAAAAGTTTTATTAGCTATCTCAGGAGGCATAGCGGCTTATAAAACCACTTTTTTGGTGAGATTATTTATAAAAGCAGGAGCCGAAGTTCAGGTTTTGATGACACCTGCTGCCAAAGATTTTGTAACGCCCTTGTCATTAAGTGCTTTGTCTGGCAAAGAAGTATTTTCTGAACTTATTAATCAAGAACATCAAAATCCCACATGGAACAACCATGTGGATTTTTCATTATGGGCAGATTTTATGATCATAGCACCTGCTACTGCCAACACCTTGGCAAAAATGGCCCATGGAGAATGTGATAATTTGGTGTTAGCAACTTTTTTATCAGCCAAGTGCCCGGTCTACATTGCTCCGGCTATGGATTTAGACATGTATCAACATCCCGCTACACAACACAACCTGAATGCCTTGGCCAAGAATAATGTAAAAATTATTCCGGCCGAAAGTGGGTTTTTAGCCAGTGGCCTGACGGGCGAAGGCAGAATGGCCGAGCCTGAAAATATCATACAATTTATAGAAAAAGATTTGATTGTAAGAATGCCACTTTATCAAAAAAAAGTGTTGATTACAGCTGGACCTACTTATGAACCCATCGATCCGGTAAGGTTTATAGGCAATCATTCGTCAGGCAAAACGGGTTATGCTTTGGCAGAACAAGCCTACAAGCTAGGAGCAGACGTAACATTAATTTCTGGTCCTACGTCACTTAACATAGCTCATCATGGCATCAATGTTATTAAAGTAACCACCTCAGATCAAATGTATGAGGCATGCCTTGCCGCATTTGATAAACAAGACATTGTGATCATGGCTGCTGCAGTGGCAGATTATAAACCCATACAAATAGCCCAACAAAAAATTAAGAAATCTGATAACGAGTGGCACATAGCACTTACCAAAACAAAAGACATCCTCAAAACCTTGGGTGAACAAAAAAAAGATCAACTGCTTGTTGGTTTTGCCTTAGAAACGCAAAATGAAATTGACAATGCCTATAATAAAGTGATTCAAAAAAATCTTGATTTTATTGTTTTAAATTCATTGAATGACCCCGGAGCTGGTTTTGGTGCTGACACCAACAAGATTACACTCATCGATAAGCAAAAAAACATCACTGCATTTGAATTGAAATCAAAAAATGAAGTGGCTAAAGACATCTTAAAACATTTAATTGCCAATAGCAAATTATAATTATTTTATAGTCTTACAATTATTTTAAACTAAAATCGTTATTTTTACACAATTAAATTTGTCTTAATGTTTAGATATTTATTCATATTATTATTTGCTTTTTTGTCTATTAATGCCCAAGAGCTAAACTGTGAAGTTCAAATAAATTTTGATCGGGTAACCAATGCTAATACCAACGTTTTTAGAACTTTACAAACCGCTGTGTTCGATTTTATGAATAAAACTAAATGGACAGATAATAACACCAGCCAACGAGAACGGATAGATTGTGGTATCTTTATTAATGTATCAGAATTTGATAACAACTCTCGCTACACAGCTTCAATACAAGTGCAATATTCTAGACCAATTTTTAACACCTCGTATTTGTCTCCGGTAATCAACATTAACGATTTGGATTTTTCTTTTGAATATGTTGAGTTCCAAATGATGAATTTTGATCCAAACATCTTTGATTCAAATCTCATTTCTGTTTTGGCTTATTATGCTTATATCATCATTGGCGTAGATGCTGATACGTTTGAACCCCTAGCCGGCACAAAATATTTTGAAATTGCCAACAATATCACCATTCAAGCACAAGGCACCGGGATTAGAGGATGGACACAAGCCGATGGTAATAACAACCGATTTATTTTGATTACTGATTTAATTTCCAACACCTTTAACCCCATCAGACTCGGATGGCATGCTTATCATGCAGTGGGATTAGATGGCATGATAGACAACGAAAAAGAGGGCAAAGAAAATATCAAAAAAGCCATTATTGACTTGTGCGAAATACAAAAAGTTAGACCAAATTCTTATTTAATCAGAATTTTCTTTGAAGCCAAAGCCGACGAAATTCAACAAATATTTTCTGGTGGCTTTCCTATGAATATCTCAGACCTCAAAGAAGTACTCAACAATGCTTCACCCATCAACGCTTCTAGATGGAATAATTTAAAATAAACTTTGATGCAATTAAGCTAATTTTTTTAACTTTACACTTTCAATTAGCCTAGCAAGTAAATGTTAAAAACACTAGACATTAGCAATTATGCCCTCATCAATCAGCTGAGTATTCAAGTTAACGAAGGCTTTTCTGTAATTACAGGCGAAACCGGCTCTGGAAAATCTATTATCCTTGGGGCATTGGCCATGATTATGGGAAAGAGAGCAGATTCTAGTGTTGTAAAAGACCCCAACAAGAAGTGCGTCATTGAAGCCGTATTTGATTTGTCTAAATATAAGCTAGAGGATTTTTTTAATCAACATGATTTAGACTATTCTGCCCAAACCATCATAAGAAGAGAGGTGATGTCTTCTGGCAAATCTAGAGCTTTTATCAATGATACCCCCGTTGTTTTGGAGGTTTTGCAACAGTTAAATGATTATTTAATCGATGTTCATTCACAACATCAAACCCTAGGATTGCTCTCCTTGGAGGCTCAGTTTTATTTTTTAGATAGTTATGCTAATAATCTTGATTTGTTGAGTGAATATAAAAAACAATACCAAGATTATTTAAACAAACAAAAATCTTTACAAACCCTTCAAGCGCAATTAGCAACAGTGTTGCAGCAAAAAGATTATCAAATTTTTATGCTCAATGAACTGCTTGAAGCTAATTTGCAGGATGTTAATTTACCAGAATTAGAAGAAGAATTACTTGCCTTAGAAAACGCAGAACTAATTTTAGAGCAGCTAAATGCTTCTACTCAACTGATGAATGATGAAACCATGGGTATTCAACATCAATTGAAATTAATTAATCAGAGTTTATCAAAAATATCAGTTTTTTCAGATAAATATGCCCAATTGCTCGAACGACTTAACTCAGTTATTATTGAAACAACAGATATTGACTATGATATTCAAAAACACGTAGAAACAATTTCTTTAGATCCAAATAGATTGTTGATTTTACAGCAAAAATCTCAACAATTAAATAGACTCATGCAAAAGCATCAGGTAAATTCTACAGAAGAGTTGTTGATGATACAAAACAAACTAGTTGAAGAAAACCAGGATTCTGAAACATTAGAGCAAAACATTAATTTGCTTAAAAACGACTTAAAAACCATAGAGCTTGATTTGTGGCATAGGGCAGAGGCCTTGCATCAAAACAGGCTAGATTACTGTGATAAACTTACCAAAAAACTCGAAGAATTGTTATTTGATTTGGGCATGCAGCAAACCAAATTTGACCTCAAGTTGTCAAAAAATCAAAAACTCAACCAAAGTGGATGCAGTCAACTTGCGTTTATGGTCACCACCAACCAAGGCATGCCGTTTACCGAACTTAAAAAAGTAGCTTCTGGGGGCGAATTGTCTAGAATAATGCTGTCAATGAAGTCAATATTGGCACAGCATACCAAGTTGCCCACCATTATTTTTGATGAAATAGATACAGGAGTTTCTGGCGATATTGCTCAAAAGATGGCTCAAATGATGCTAGAGATGAGTCGGAACATGCAAGTGATTTCCATCACACATTTGCCACAAATTGCCGCAAAAGGGCAAACCCATTATAAAGTACAAAAAACTACACAAAATAATGAAACTGCCACAGAATTGTTTGAATTATCACCCCAAGACAGGTTAAACGAAATTGCACAAATGATTTCTGGTGCACAAATATCTGAAACAGCTATCAGCCATGCCAAATCGTTATTAGCAATATGATTTTTTCAATCATTATAAAAATGTATCTTTGTTTAATTAAAACCACTACATATGTATAATTTATTAAAAGGGAAAAAAGGAATTATTTTTGGGGCGTTAGATGAAAACTCTATTGCATGGAAAACTGCAGAGCGGGTACACGATGAAGGCGGCACGTTTGTGCTAACCAATGCTCCTATTGCTATGAGAATGGGAACCATTAATCAATTGGCAGAAAAAACAAACAGCCAAATAGTGCCAGCGGATGCTACTAATCAAGAAGATTTAGAAAATTTAGTAAACAAAGCCATGGAAATCTTAGGCGGTAAGATAGATTTTGTTTTGCATTCTATTGGCATGTCTATTAATGTTAGAAAAGGAATTCCCTACACCGAATCTAATTATGATTTTACCCACAAAGGATTAGACGTATCAGCCTTATCATTTCATCGGGTGATGCAAGTTTTGTATAAAAAAGATGCCATGAACGAATGGGGGAGTATAGTAGCCTTATCATACATGGCTGCTCAACGGGTATTTCCTGATTATAATGACATGGCAGACAATAAGGCCTATTTAGAATCTATTGCCAGAAGCTTTGGTTACTTTTTTGGCAGAGATAAAAAAGTTCGTGTAAATACCATTTCACAATCGCCAACGCCAACCACTGCAGGGCAAGGCGTAAAAGGTTTTGATGGGTTTATCAGTTATGCCGAAAAAATGTCGCCTCTAGGCAATGCCACAGCCCTAGATTGCGCTAACTATACCGTTACCTTATTTTCAGATTTAACCAAACGAGTTACCCTACAAAACTTGTATAACGATGGTGGGTTTTCAAACATGGGAGTGTCTCAAGAATTGATGACTTATTTGGAATCAAAATAATTTTAAATACATTAAAAAATATAAATATTTGTATTTTTGTATTCATAAACCTTGATTTTGTCAAGGTTTTTTTATTTAATAAATTTTATGAACTTAATTTAAAAATAATCATATTTTAAGTTAGTTTTTTTTAAATTATTTTAAAAAACCGATAAAAATTAAAATATCGATATAATTATTCTTAAATACTTGATTTTAACGGTTGATATTTTTGTAAATTCATTTTTATTATTAAATTTGCTTTTTCTTAACTTAATATTAATATATGAGAAATTTTACTTTTTTGTTTTTTGTGTTGTTTTTTTATACACAAACTAACGCCCAAGTAGCTACTAATTATGGGTTTACCCAAGTAGCGGGGACGTTTACACCTATCACGGGTGGTTTATCTCTTGGAAATGAAACAACTGATGATCAAAGATTTGTTGATCCTGCGGTACCATTGGGTGGAACATTAACAACGGGTGTTGGTTTACCTATTGGTTTTGATTTTACTTACAATGGGCAAGTTTACAATCGTTTGGCAATAAATGCCAATGGATGGATTTCTTTTGGTAGTTCATTGTTAACACCAGCTGTAAATATTAATAGTTTAAGTGCATACACAGCGCTTAGTGCAACATCTACTGCTACTCCAACACACCTCCGAAATCGGGTTGCTCCTTTTGCTCTCGATTTACAAGCACAAGCAGGGGCATCAATTAGATTACAAACAATTGGTGACGCTCCAAACAGAGTATGCGTGGTACAATGGTTAAACTACAGAAGATTTGGAGCTGCTAATAGTAATATGAGTCTTAATTTTCAAATAAGGCTTCATGAAACCACAAATGTTGTCGATTTTGTTTACGGCACCATGACCTTTAATGCATCAACATTTACTGCTCAGGTTGGTTTGAGTGGTGTTACAAATGCAGATTTCAATAATCGTCAAACAACTACTAACTGGAATACAACTGTTCAAGGCACTGCTAATACATCTGGTTGTGTCTTTAGTACAAGCGTAACACCACCAGTGGTTGGCACCACGTTTAGTTGGACATTACAGTCTTGTATTTCACCTGCTTTACAAGCTACAACAAACCTTACCTCCAATTCTGCAACAGTTTCTTGGTCGCTTTCCACCTCTAATCCTACAGATGATTATGAGTGGGAGCTTAGAACCTCTGGTTTACCGGGTAGCGGGTCAACAGGCTTAGTGCAAAGTGGCACAATAGCTTCTACAGAAACACAAGCCGATTTTACTGGATTGGCTTCGCAAACAAACCACCAATTCTACATACGTTCAAATTGTGGTGGTTCTTTTAGTGCATGGACCTCTACATCATTTACCACATTGTGCAGTGCTTTTGTTCCTCCTACACTAGAAAATTTCAATTCATTTACGACTAGTTCTTCGCCAATTCCAAACTGTTGGTTTAGAGCAGATAACGGAACTCCAGCTACTGGTCCTACAGGTGGAAATGCAAATAATTATTGGTGGGGCAATAACTGGCTTAATACTGCTGGAACCGCAAATGCTAGCTCTGCTAGGTTTAATATTTATACCACTAACAGACAAGGTTGGCTTATATCTCCAACATTTGATTTATCAGCAGGTGGTTATAGTGTGTTTTTTGATGTTGCTGCCACAAATTACAACTCTGCTAGTGCAATTAGTGGTAACGGTGGTAATATGGGACCAGATGATGAGTTGAGATTTATGATGTCTACAGATAACGGAGCAACTTGGCAAACAGTTGAGTTATACAACGAGGCAAACACACCCCCTGTTAACGGAACAACTGCTGTTTTTGATATTTCATCTGTAAACTCTGCAAATGTAATTTTTGCTTTTTACGCAAGTTCAGGCACAACAAATACACCAAACACTGACTACGATGTTTTTGTAGATAATTTTTCGGTTGCTTCTTGTTTGCCACCTACTAATTTAAATATATCAGCCTTAACGAATGGCAGTGTTAACCTAAATTGGACACTTTCAACATCTAATCCTGCTGATGGTTATCAATGGGAAGTTAGAACTGAGGGTCAAGCTGGTAGTGGTCCAGTTGGCTTAGTAGACAGTGGAAGTTTGGCAGCAGGTATTTCAACCGTTTCTGTTAGCGGATTAACCTCTGCAACCACTTATCAGTTTTATGTTAAGTCTATATGTTCTTCAACTGACCAGAGTGTGTGGTTGCAAGGGCCAAACTTTACAACATTTTGCGATGACGTTACAGAGTTTTCTGAAAACTTTGAGTCAACAA
>DAIRDG010000003.1:0-102185 GCA_036796275.1 Flavobacterium sp. | reverse complement strand
ATCCAATTTTGGTCCTATAGCTCAGTTGGTTAGAGCACCTGACTCATAATCAGGTGGTCCCTGGTTCGAGCCCAGGTGGGACCACAAGACAAGAAACCTTTGCAACTTTGCAAAGGTTTTTTTTTGTAACAGGCTCATTGTATAAGCCTTAGAGGAATAAGAAATTTTTTAGTGTCTTTTTTTCTCAAAAAAGCTTAACAACAAATCACGACATTCAGCGGCTAAAACCCCATGGGTAACTTGTGTTTTTGGATGCAAGGGTACCCCAAGAGCAGCAAAGCCTCTTTTGTCATCCAAGGCCCCATAAACTAGTCGGTCTATTTGGCTCCAATACAAGGCACCCGCACACATGGCACAAGGTTCTAAGGTAACATAAAGGGTACATTTTTTAAGGTATTTGCCGCCTAAAAAATTGGCAGCTGCCGTAATGGCTTGCATTTCTGCATGGGCAGTTACGTCATTAAGTTGCTCGGTGAGGTTGTGCCCTCGGGCAATAATTTGACCTTCTGCCACCACAACTACACCCACGGGCACCTCTTCTTTTGCAAAGGCTTCTTGAGCTTGTTGCAAAGCTTTCTGCATAAAAAAAACATCTAGCTGCTCTTGTGTCATAATATATTTTTTGTTTTAAAAATGCTACTTTAAATGCAAAATAAAAAAGGACTATTAATTAATATTGATAAGACTTCCATATATTAACTGATACACCTTATTTTTTAATGCCGTTTTGTCCTCTAACACCAAGTTTGTGGTTGGGATAGGCTCAAAAATAAAAGCTCTTGTTTTGCCTATACTTCCGCTAAAAAAAGTGTATGAAAATCTTTTTTTATTGTCCGGAAAAACTATAGGGAGTATAGGAATTTGGTATTCTATAGCCATTCTAAAAGCCCCGTCTTTAAATTCGTCTAACACGATGCTCTCATCATCGGGCACTTTGCCCTCCGGGAATATACAAATACTCAGACCTTGGGATAGTCTTTTTTGAGCTCTTGCATACACGGCATGTCGGCTTTTGCTGTTTGAGCGGTCTACCAAAATACAGGTGCGTTTATAAAAAAATCCAAATACAGGATATTTGGCCAATTCTTTTTTACCCACAAACACAAACGGATTATTTACACTCACCAACATCAACATAATATCTAGCATAGAGGTGTGATTGGCTACCAACATATAACTTTGACAGGTGTTTATAGGTTGTGGTTTTTTTACTTTAGGCAAAAACCCCATGCCATATAAAATGATATAGGCCCATAGTTGAGCAATTTTAAAAAAGTGTTTATACCATGATTCTTTGGCTATGGTGATGATTAGTATTGGAGACAATAAAATGATTGGCACAATAACCAACACATAAAACCAAATTCTCCATAACAACCAAAACGGATACATTAAAAACTTCATCCCAAAAAATTTATCCAAATATAAACTTTAACTTAATAATTGACTATTTTTTTGGTGAAGTGGTTTAAACTTTTCTGATAAAATGAAATCCCTTTGGGATAAATCCGTTGTTGAAAAAGAATTTTTGTGCCTCAAAGTTGGTGGTATAACAATCTAAAGTCACCAATTTGCAATCAAGCTTTTGGGCTTTTAGCATCATATAATCTAGCATTTGCTTACCAATACCCGAAGAGCGATTTTGTGGAGCAATGATAAAATGATCTATTTCGATGTATTTGCCAGACCAAAGCTTGGTGTTGATCCAAAAACCTAACAAACCTTGTGGCTCTCCATGCAGTGATGCCACCAACTGAAAGTAATTGTTTGGTAACATTTCTAAGAGCATTTGATGGTAATCATCCTTAGAATAGTCAGGATACATCACCTTGATAAGGTCATACTGAAGGAGCATGTCTTCTAAAGTATTCAGCTCTCTAAAAACAAGCAGCATAACAGTTTAAAATCTGTAACCTATGTAAACCCCCGTATTAAACTCAATGCCTTGAAAGCGATTAGAAGCTTCTTCGCCAAAGTTTCTGGCAATATCAAAGAAAGGGCCAAACACAAACTTATCATTGGTATTCCATTTGTAGCCAGCACCCAAGCCAAGTAAAAATGCATTCATGTTTACGTCTGGTTGACCAGTTTCTTGAAAATCACCAAATCTAAATTTCACAAACGGATTGGCATACAAGCCAGAGCAAGCATGATAGGTGCCAAAATAATAATTGTAGCCAATTTTGAAGCTATTGGTATTAAAGCTCCTGTTTGAGTTTTCTCTCTGATAATTCATGCGGTCATTAAATAACATGACAAACTCAACAGACTGATGAAAATCTATTAATCTTTCATAACCTACCTCAACTGATTTCACCAATAAAGTATTAAAGATGTTATACTTTACTTCATTTTTAGGGAAGTCTTGAGCATAAGTAAAATTGATAAAGACAACAATGGCGAGTAAAAATTTTTTCATAGGGATAATTTTATGTTACAAATATAATTAATTTCTTCCGTTTTCGGCAGGATACAACAAATATACTGATTTACTTTGATATAATTCTTTAGTGTCAACATTCATGGCAGATAAGGGCCCTTTAAAGGCGGCTCCGGTATCCATGTTGATGATGCGATGTTTTATGACGGGCATTGTGCTATTAATGCGGGTAGTAGGCGTGTGACCAATGTAAACTTCTGGGTAAATTTTGAGCCTCTCAGGATAATACAAATCATTTTCATCGAGCTTGGCATCGGTAGCAAGAGCCAATTCCCAGAGGGTTCTGTCCCAATAAAAAAGCTTGCTAAAATGTTCGTATTTTACCCCTTTTTGATTAGTGAATCCCGCATGCAAAAACAACCTGTTTTTTTCGTCTAAATAATAATTGGTGAGGTTTTCTAAAAAATCAATGTGCTTAGATTTGTTGACATCGCTAATATTTTCATAAGCATCTAAAGTTGATTGTCCGCCATGCATCAACCACATGTTGTTGTATTGATTGGTTTTGAGATAATCTAGAAACAATTCATCGTGATTACCTCTAATAAAAGTGCATTTATAAAGGTCTTTTAATTTTAGTAAATACTCAATGGTTAAGTAACTTCCACTCCAACCATCCACATAATCTCCTAAAAAAATCAAATGATCATGAGCTTTGAGAGGCATTGCGTCTATTAAATCTGATAAAGCTTTGTCAGCTCCATGGATATCACCAAAAACATATGTATTCATTAAAAAAATATTTGCTTTAAAAGTAAAATTTTTAGCGGATATAAAGTTAATAAAATTTTCATAACATCCCAGATATCGCTAAATTTGTAATGCAATTTAGCCTCTCCTATGAATTTACTTCACCTAGAAAACAGTCCTTATTTACTTCAGCATGCCAACAATCCGGTGCATTGGATGCCCTATAACCAAGCAGCTTTAAATTTGGCTCAAAATGACAATAAACTCCTCTTGGTAAGCATTGGTTATGCTGCTTGTCATTGGTGTCATGTCATGGAGCATGATTGTTTTGAGTCTGAGGAAGTAGCCAATGTTCAAAACCAATTTTTTATAAACATCAAAGTAGACAGAGAAGAAAGACCCGACATTGATGCCTTGTATATGAAATCTTTGCAAATGATGAATGGGCAAGGCGGATGGCCACTCAACATGGTGTGCTTGCCCGATGGCAGACCCATTTGGGGAGCTACTTATGTTAGAAAAGACGACTGGATAAAGGTGCTTACACAATTACATGATCTTTATGCGAATCAGCCCGAAAAGGTGATATCTTATGCAAACAGTCTGGAAGATGGCCTTTTGACAACCCAACTGGCTTTAAGTGAAACAAAACACCACAATTTACCTTGGGAAAAATGGATGACTAATTGGGCCAAAAGCTGTGACACCACCTATGGGGGATATAGCAGAGCCCCAAAGTTTATGATGCCAACAAACTTAGAGTTTCTAAGCGTGTTTGTGCAAACTACGCAAGATACTTTTTTTAAAAAACATCTAGAAACCACCTTGTGCAGAATGGCTTGGGGAGGCTTGTTTGATGTGGTTGACGGTGGGTTTTCTCGCTATGCGGTAGATGTAAAATGGCATGTGCCTCATTTTGAAAAAATGCTTTATGACAATGCTCTTTTGCTGTCTGTTTATGCTAAAAATTATATCACTACAAAAAACCCGCTCTACAAATCGGTCATAAAAAAAACAATTGATTTTATGACCAATCATTGGCTTACGCCCGAAGGGTTATTTTATGCCTCTTGGGATGCCGATAGTTATAACGAGCGTGGGGATTTAGAAGAAGGGGCTTTTTATGTTTGGACTAAAGATGAGCTAAAAGCATTACTCCAAGACGATTTTGAAGCATTTGCAGTGGTTTATAACATCAATGATTTTGGTTATTGGGAGCACAATCATTATGTTTTAATTCAGCAGGAAGATGATGAATCGTTATCAAACAGGTTGGGATGGACACCAAAAACACTAGCAGAAAAACAAACTGCTTGGCTAAGCATACTAAAAAACCACAGAAGCCAAAGACCCCAACCAAGACTCGATGACAAGCTAATTACTTCTTGGAATGCCATGGCAGCGGTGGGGCTTTTAGATGCCTATTTGGCTCTAGGAGATGAAGCATATTTGACCCTTGCCAAAAAAAACCTTCAGTTTTTGAGACATCAGTTGTGGCATGGTGAGCAGTTGTTTAGAATTTACAAAAACAAACAAACTTTTATCCCAGCGTTTTTAGAAGATTATGCTTTTTTAATACAAGCTCTCATTAAATGGTTTCAAATAGAGGCAGACCCAGAAGTACTCAATTTTGCCAAAATGCTCACCAATCAGGTGTTAGATTTGTTTTATGATGCCAACAAACAGTTTTTTAAATTTCAACAAAATGCAGCTAATCAATGGCAAACACATTTTGACATTGAAGATAATGTAATACCATCTTCAAACGCCATCATGGCACAAAATTTAAGGTTATTGGGTTTGTTATATTTTAATGAATATTACAGCAAAGTGAGCCAAACCATGACTCAAAAAGTAGTAGAACAAATAGATTATCCAACGGCTTATTCGCATTGGTTAATAGAACAATGGCACCTTGAGCACCCGCCGAAAGAATTAATCATTATTGGATCAAATGCCAAAACACATTTTGATTACTTTCAGAAAAAACATCTGCACAAGCTGATTGTTTTTTATAGTGCTACACCTTTGGATATTCCTTTATTTAATAGACCAACAACCAACCAAACTCTGTTTTATTTGTGTGCAAATGGCAGTTGTTTAGCTCCTGAAAGCAGCGTAAATAGTGTTGAGAAAGCCTTAGGTTTTTAATTGGTTTTAACCATTTTGATGTGCGGAATATCGTCTTCTAAATAAGAGTCTCCAACGGTTAAAAAACCCAAGTCTTCATAAAACTTAATCAAGTAGCATTGAGCAGAAATCTCAATTAAATCTGTTTGATAATTTGTTTTGATGGCTTGTATGGCATATTGCATTAATTGTTTGCCTAATTGGTGATGTCTGTAAGTTGATTTGATAATCACTCGGCCAATAGAGGCGTTTTTAAAGTATGCTAGCGGAGCAAACAATCTGGCATAGCCTACAAGAGCCCCATTGTGAGTCATTAATACGTGCAAAGCTTTTTGATCTTTTTGGTCGATATCTTGGTACACACAATTTTGCTCTACCACAAACACCTCACTTCTCAGGGCCAAAACATCATATAATTCTTGAACGGAAAGGTCTAAAAAAGATTTGGTTTGAAGGGATACTTGCATCAATTGTTAAACTTAATAGACTTTATCATGGCTTCTAGTTCAAACATCAAATCTCTTTTGGAGGCTTGCGGATTATAGCAAAAACCTTCTAAACATAAAACTCTGTTGTTGGGTTCGTCTATGATAGCATAATGAATAAAAGGCCCCGACATAAAATCATCTTTAAGCACCCAAATGCCTTTGGTTTCAAAGGTATTTTTGCCTTGCATAGAAATCTTAAATTGATAGGGGGCATAAGACTCTTCGGTAATCATGTAGGTGTCTTTTAGTTTGCCTTCAATGTGTTTTTGGCCCACAGAATCTCTCATTTTAATTACCTCATCTACGGGGTTATAGTAGTTTTGAAAATAGTTTTGTAGCGGTACTTCATACACTAGCAGACTGCTATTACCAGCAGGCAATTCTTTTCTTAACCAAATAAACTTTTCTTCGTTTATAATCAAATTATAAGCCGAAGAAACCATTAAATTGATATCAAATTTTTGGCTGATGACATCATTTTTTAGCAGTGATTTTTTGATTCTTCTTTGGTTTTCTGCCAATTCTTGTTGTTTAAATTTTCTTAAAACAACCTCCTTGCTTTGCTCAATAACCTCAATAATCTCTTGAACGTTAGTCCCCTGAATGTAGGCTAGTTTTTGAGGTTTGGCATATTTGTTTTCAATAATTTTAAAATCCTTTTTATTTGTTTTTTCCACAAATATGATTAAACGGCTATTGGTCATAAAGCCTTCAAACATTTTAACGTCATATTGCTTCATGGAATATAAAGGTTCTTCCATAGGCAAACCATCAACAGCAGAGGCAAACTTGGCTCTAAGAGAGTCTCCAACTTCGCCTTTCCACAACTGATTATCTATAAAAACAGAGATATAATTTATTTTTCCTGAGGATTCTTTGGCCAGATTTTTGGTTTCTTGCTGGTTACAAGACCATAAAAATATAAACAAACCACAAAACAATAGGTGAGGTAACTTCATAATTTTTTTATGGTAATTGCACAAAAACTATGCCTTAATTTTAAGTTTAGTCCCTACTTTAATGTCGTCTCCGTCTAATTGATTCCATTTTTTGAGGTCGCTAACTTTTACGCCAATTTCTCTTGATATTTTGTAAAGGGTATCACCCTTTCTTACGGTGTAATATCTTTCTGAAAACCCTTGTTTAGGCATTGGCATAAACTTTTCTGGCATGTTTTTTTCTACCAAAAGCTCGTTGTTATATTTGGTGTTTGTTGCATCATCAAGGAAAAGAGTTATCACATCGCTAGGTTTAATTTCATAAGAATACAATTTATTCCATTCTCTTATTTGCTTAAGTGGTGTGTTAAACCTTATTGAAAGTGAAGACAAATCATCACCCTTTTTAATTGTATATTGAATTTCATGCAAGGCAACTTCTTCAACACGATCTTTGTCATCTATTGCAACTTCTTTTTTTAAGATTTCTTTGTCGTCTTTATTTTCTTTAGATACTGTTTCAGAATCCAAAATTTCTTTGGGTTCAGCTTTAGGTTTTTTAGTTTGAGCAATCACTTGTTCAGGTTTTGCAATTGGTGCTTTTACTTCTTTTTGAATTTTTAGATTTTGACCATACTTAAGAGAATTGGTTCTAAGGCCATTCAATTGTTTAAGTTCTGTCATGCTAACACCATACTTTTTGGCAACTCCAGAAAGCGTTTCTCCTTTTCTTACTTTGTGGTATTTGATGGTTGTGTGGGTGGTTGCAAAACTCTCGGTTTGCTTGGTTCCCAGGCCTTGCTGAAAAGGTTGTTCTTTTAAATTGAAATCAAAATTGGCAAAAGCATAAATTTTTTGCTCGTTTGAAACAAACTTACCTATTAATTCAACAGGAAGTCTTAAGTAATAATTATTCCCTTGAATGTTTGGGATGATGTTTCTCTTGTATGACGGATTCCAATAAGACAGTTCCTCTTCAGAAATATCGAGTAAGTCTGAAATTTGTTTAAAACTCAATTTGTTTTTTACCAAAACAGTGTCTGTCATAGGCAAAGCCATTTTTGGTTTGATGGGAGTTAATCCGTGTTCCTTATGAAATTCCATCACATACATGGTGGCTATAAAAGCAGGTACATATCCTTGTGTTTCTTTGGGCAAAAAAGGACGGATATTCCAATAATTTTTTTTGCCACCAGATCTACGAATGGCTTTTGAAACATTACCAGGACCTGCATTGTAAGAGGCCAAAACCAAATCCCAATCGCCAAATAATTTATAAGAGCGTTTCATGTATTCGCAAGCAGCATTGGTAGAAAGCAACAAATCACTTCTTTCGTCTACATAAGTGTCTATTTTTAGGCCATATTCTTTCCCGGTTCCATACATAAATTGCCATAATCCTGTGGCACCAACTCTAGAAACCGCTTTGGGGTTTAAGGCAGACTCTACAATTGAAAGATATTTTATTTCGAGCGGAACGTTATGTTTAGCCAATATTTCTTCATAAATTGGAAAGTAATAATTAGAAAGTCCTAAAAATCTTTCCATCGAAGTTTTTCTTTTATGCAAATAAAATTTAATGACACTTTCTAAAACCTGATTGTATTCTATGTCAAAAGCTGATTTAGCATTTAGGATCTCCAAGCGTTCTTTGAGTGTCTCGGTAGGAAGATTGATGTCTACATCAGATAAAGAATCCATGTTTTCAATATCACTAATCATTTCTTTAAATAAATCATCTGCATTATAATCACTTAGCCATTTGTTTTCTAACATGGCTGCATATTGATGATCTCTAAAACTATTTTTTATAGAGTCTAAGAAAAATTGCCGTGGGTTTTCAAGTTTTAAGATTGAATCTGTTTTTGAGTTACTTGATTGATTGCTTTCACTGATTTGTGCACTCACAAAAATAGAAGAGGAAGAAAAATAGAAGAGGAAGAGGGCTAAAATATATTTTATCATAACAGGATACTTTATAAACAATTGTTCAAAACTAATTTAAAAAAAATAATTTTCATCAAAAAATAGTCTAAAAATAAAGGGTTTAACGAAAATTAAACCCTTTTTCTTATTTTTTACAAAAAAATTCTACAAATATTTTAAAAATTAGTGGTTAATGGCTTCAATGCCTGGCAACTCTTTACCTTCTAAACTTTCTAACATGGCTCCTCCTCCAGTAGACACATAGCTCATTTTTTCAGACAAGCCAAATTGTTTTACTGCAGACACAGAATCACCACCACCTACAAGTGAAAAGGCTCCGTTTTCTGTAGCTTTTGCAATCATCTCACCAATGGCTATGGTACCATTTGCAAAAGGGGGCATTTCAAATACACCTAATGGGCCATTCCATAAAATGGTTTTAGATTCCATTAAAACGGCTTCAAAGTGTTGCAATGTTTTGGCTCCTACATCTAACCCTTGCCATCCATCGGGTATTTTGGTAACATCTACCAATTGAGTGTTGGCATTTTCACTGAAGGCATCGGCAGCTAATACATCTACTGGTATGTGAATTTGTACGCCTTTGGCTTTGGCCTTTTCCATAATTTCCAGAGCCAAATCTAGCTTGTCATTTTCACAAATAGAGTCTCCAATGTGGCCACCTAGGGCTTTTATGAAAGTATACGTCATACCTCCACCAATAATCATGTGGTCTATTTTGTCTAAAATATTTTCTATGATGGTAATTTTTGAAGACACTTTTGAGCCTCCTAAAATAGCCGTTACGGGCTTTTGGCTATTGTTTAGCACCTTGTCTATACTGTCTATTTCTTTAGCCATGAGGGCTCCAAAACATTTTTTATTTTTAAAAAATTGAGCTACCACCGTGGTTGAAGCATGGGCTCTGTGTGCTGTGCCAAAAGCGTCATTTACATAAAAAGACCCAAGTTTTGATAAACTTTGAGAAAACGCCAAATCACCTTTGGTTTCTTCATCATAAAACCTCAAGTTCTCTAGCAATAAAATTTCACCAAAAGGTAAGTTAATAACTGCTTCTTCGGCTTTTGAGCCTATACAATCATCCACAAAATGAACAGTAGCTCCCAAAACACCTTCGCAAGTAGGCACAATGTGCTTAAGGGAGTATTGGTCTTCTTTGCCTTTTGGTCTGCCTAAATGCGACATCAAAACCACTTTGCCACCATCATTTAAAATTTTTTGTATGGTTGGCTTTGCAGCTTCAATTCTGTTGGTGTCAGTTACTTGATAACTATCATTTAGCGGCACATTAAAATCTACTCTTATCAGTGCGGTTTCTCCACTAAAATTAAAATCGTTTATTGTTTTCATGAATTTGATGTTTTATTTAAAAATTCGTTCTGTTTTTGTTTTAATATGCACAAATATACTAACTGTGAATGTTTTTGTTGGGTTGAAATCCATATTTTTGCAAAAATTTTACACCCATGTCAAGAATTCTTACGGGTATTCAAAGTACCGGAACCCCGCATTTAGGAAACATTTTAGGAGCCATTAAGCCAGCTATTGAAATGGCAAACACAGAAGGGAACACTTCGTTTTTATTTATTGCCGACCTGCACTCTATTACGCAAATAAAAGATGCTAAGTTTTTAAAAGAAAGCACCTACAGCGTGGCGGCTACTTGGTTGGCTTGTGGTCTAGACACCGACAAAGTTGTTTTTTACAGACAGTCTGATGTGCCTCAAACTGCTGAGTTGAGTTGGTATTTGAGTTGTTTTTTTCCGTATCAAAGGCTTACTTTAGCACATAGTTTTAAAGATAAATCAGACCGACTAGACGACGTAAATGCTGGTTTGTTCACCTACCCTATGCTGATGGCTGCAGATATTTTGTTATATGATGCAGAGGTAGTGCCTGTTGGCAAAGATCAGTTGCAACACCTAGAAATAACTAGAGATGTGGCTTCAAGATTTAACCACCAAATGGGTGAAACCTTTGTTTTGCCAGAAGCCAAAGTGCAAGAAGAAACCATGTATATTCCGGGGATTGATGGCCATAAAATGAGCAAATCTAGAGATAATTACATCAATATTTTTTGGGACGATAAAACACTCAAAAAACAAATTATGAGTATTCCTACTGATAGCACACCCCTAGAGCAACCAAAAGATTATGAAATTTGTCATGTGTTTGCATTATATAAAATATTGGCAAGCCCATCACAAACCGAAGTGATGAAACAAAATTATTTGGGTGGCAATTACGGGTATGGTCATGCTAAAAAAGAGCTTTTAGAACTTATCTTACAAACATTTGAAACCGAAAGACAGCAGTATCAGTATTACATGAACAACCTTGATTTGGTAGAAAAAGAACTTTTGGCAGGTGCCCAAAAAGCTCAAGAAGTTGCCAAAGAAGTTTTAAGCAGAGTTAGAGTAAAATTAGGGTATTAGACTTTTATTAAAGTACCAATACCCCAACATAAAATTCAACTACAACGTTAAAAAAAGTTAAACTCCGAGAAATTTTGGTCTAGTTCGGTGCTGTCTCTTCGGGCTCCATAGCAATCTACTCTGATGGTGATGTCTTTGGGTTCTAGAAAAGGCTCTTTAGAAACGGTTAAGTTGGTGTTTTGATAGCATTTGTGCATATAGAGCCCCCAAATGGGCAAGGCCATAGTTGCTCCCTGACCTCTTCCGGTGTCTCTAAAATGGGCTGCTCTGTCTTCGCAACCTACCCAAACACCTGTAACCAAATTTGGCACTATACCGATAAACCAACCATCAGAATTATTTTGGGTGGTGCCTGTTTTGCCGGCTATGGTATTAGTGAATCTATAGGGGTAAGTGGCCACACCACCTCCGCCAAATCTTAAGCGTTTACTGGTGCCATGTTCTGTAACCCCTTCCATGAGTTTGAGGGTAGCATAGGCCACATCTTGGCTCATCACATCTTTTGAGTCTGGAATGTAATCATAAATTACATTGCCATTTTTATCTTCAATTCTAGTAATAAATTGTGTTTTGCTATGCACGCCTTGATTGGCAAAAGTACCCATGGCTGCTACCATTTGTTCAACGGTAATTTCAACGGCTCCCAAGCAAATAGCAGGTTGTTCGGGGATGTTTTCTGTTATACCCAACCGTTCTGTGAGGTCTATAACTGCTCTTGGGCCAACTTTGTCTATAAGTCTGGCCGAAATGGTATTGATAGAGGAAGCTAAGGCATCTTTTAGGGTAACCAATCCGCGGTATCTGCCATCAGAATTTTTTGGACTCCAACTGGTCCCTACGTTATGTCTGCCTTTTGGGATGGTAAAGGGTGAGTCTGTGATGGTATCGCAAGGCGACATGTTGAGTTGTTCTATGGCTGTGGCATACACAAAAGGTTTAAAGGCAGAACCTACTTGTCTTTTGGCCAAGCCAGCATGATCAAACTTAAAATGCTTGTAGTTTATCCCACCTACCCAAGCTTTCACATAACCTGTTTGAGGTTCTACAGACACCAGTCCGGTATTAAAAAAATGTTTGTAGTAAACAATAGAATCCAATGGTTTCATGACGGTGTCTATCTCACCTTTCCATGAAAAAATAGTCATTTCTGTTGGGATGTCAAATGACTTTCTTATTTTCTCTTCATCTTTGCCCTCATTAGCCATTTGTCTCCATCTCACAGAGTTTTTCATAGAATGTTCTATTAAAATATCAGCTTGCTGTTTTGTGATTTTGGCAAAGGGGGCTAGTTTATTGTTTTTGTTGGCCTTAAAAAATTCTTTTTGCAAGTTTTTGAGGTGCTCTTCAACTGCTTCCTCAGCATATTGTTGCATTTTTGAATCGATGGTTGTAAAAACTTTAAGTCCATCTCCATAAATATTGTATTTGCTACCGTCTGGCTTGGGGTTTTTATCTACCCAATCTTTGAGTTTTATTTTTAGAAACTCTCTAAAATAGGTTCCTAAACCCGAGTTGTGATCTTCTCTCTTAAAATCTAATTCTATAGGTGTTTCAGATAAAGAATCTTTGGCAGATTTTTCTAAATATTTGTTTCTAACCATTTGTGCCAACACGGTGTTGCGTCTGTTTAGCACCAATTCATTTCTGCTTTCTCTGGTGGGGTTAAAGTATGATGGGTTTTTAAGCATACCCACTAATAAGGAAGCTTCTTGAATATTGAGTTCTATGGGTTCTTTCGAAAAATAAGTCTTTGCAGCAGAGCGAATACCCACGGCAGAATTCACAAAGTCGGCTTTGTTAAGATACATGGTAAGGATCTCATTTTTGGTGTAGTGTCTTTCTAATCTAGTGGCAATGATCCATTCTTTAATTTTTTGATGGCCTCTTACCAAGATGTTTTTTGACCCTTCGCCATGAAATAAGAGCTTTGCTAATTGTTGGGTGATGGTGCTGGCACCGCCTTTTCTACCCAAATTAACAACCGCCCTCATGGTACCTCTAGCGTCTATGCCAGAATGTTTGTAAAATCTTTCGTCTTCTGTGGCTACCAATGCATCAACAAGGTGTTTGGGCAAATCATCAAACTTGATAGGGCTTCGGTTTTCGTTAAAATATTTTCCTAATAACACATCATCAGCACTGTATATTTCGGTAGCTAAATTACTATCAGGATTTTCTAGCTCATCAAATGAGGGCATTTCACCTAACAAACCTAGCGAAGTTAGTATAAAATATAAAGAAATGATGATAATAAATATGCCGTAAGATTTCCAAAATGTTTTTACGGGAGATTTTGTATTGCCTAAAGAGGGGTTGTTAGACATATATTTATTATTTATTGTTATATTGTTCTACTCTAATGCCTACATCAATGATGCCATTGAGCTTTTCTAGAGGTTCTACAGCTCCAATTTTTCTATTGGCTTGTTCTATTGTGATTTCGTAGGTGCCTGGTTGAAGCTTATAGTTTTCTTTAATAAAGAGTTTATTTTCTATAATGTGGCTATATTGTTTGTCTATAAAACTGCCATCTGCATTGGCTATGGCATACTCTAAGGTATCTACTAAAACACGGTTGTTAGGGAATTTAATTTTTGAGATAATAAACAAATTATTAAACTCATAATCATGGTTGTTTCTTACCATCAAAAACAAATTAACTGGTTTTTGGTCTGTTTGTTCCCATATAAAGCTAAAAACAGAGTCTTTGTGCCATGAGCCGTCTACAGATTGATATGATTCAAACAACCTGTTTTTATCGCAACTAAGTAATAAAAAGGTTAGGGCCAAAAAAACAAGAGACGTTATAGTTTTCATGATTTAGGCTTGTTGTTCTGATTTTTATGCCTGCGGTTTCTGTTGTTTTTTGGCTTCTTTGGGCTATCAAATCTAGAGATGCTCTCTTGCCCCATGGCATTGTTATATTCGATGGTTTTGGTTTCTTTGGGTTCAATGATATAATCTTCAAGCCCATTAACTTTTTGCTTTTTGGCGTTTAATTGTAAGATTTCATTTACGCTTTTCTGACTCAAAATTAACCAATTGCTAAAGTCATATTTGTATGAAAACCACAAAAGGCCTTTAAAAATGTCGATTTTTTGACAAACGGCTTGTCCTTTTTCGGTATGCAAAACGGTTTCTATGCTAGGCATTTCTTTAAGGGCATCTAAGTAGGTGTCTAACTCATAATTTAAACAACATTTTAGTTTACCACATTGGCCTGCCAATTTTTGGGGGTTTAATGACAACTGCTGATATCTGGCTGCAGAGGTGTTTACGCTTCTAAAGTCTGTGAGCCAAGTAGAACAACATAACTCTCTGCCACATGAGCCGATGCCTCCAAGCCTGCTAGCTTCTTGCCTAAAACCTACTTGTTTCATTTCTATTCTTAGACCAAATTCTTTGGCATAATCTTTAATCAATTGCCTAAAGTCTACGCGGTCATTAGCGGTATAATAAAAGGTGGCTTTGGTGCCATCGCCTTGTAACTCAACATCAGAGATCTTCATTTCAAGTTTTAAAGAAATAGCCAACTCTCTGGCTTTAACCTGAATGGCTTCTTCTTTTTTTCTTGAAGCTTGCCAAATATCTAAATCTTTTTGAGTAGCTTTTCGGTATATTTTTTTAATGTCTTCTGAGTTCGGGTCAACTTTTTTCTTTTTCATTTGCACTTTCACTAATTCACCCGTTAGGGTAACGATGCCAATGTCGTGCCCAGGGGAGCCTTCTACGGCAACTACATCACCCATATGCAAGGTAAGCGATTCGGTGTTTTTAAAAAAATCTTTTCTCCCGTTCTTAAAGTTTATTTCTACAATGTTATATGGGGTATCTCCGCTTGGCAAAGTCATGTTGCTAAGCCAATCAAAAACAGTAAGCTTGTTACAACTACCTGTTGCACAAGTTCCCTTGTTTCCACAGCCTAAGGGAATGCCATTTTCGTCGGTTTTTGTTGAACAACTAGTACAAGACATAATTTTTTTATGATAAAACGTTTAAGCCGTAAAGATAGTATAATTATCAAAACTAATAATTGCGTTAAAAAAAGTTTGACAAAAATTAACTTTCAATATCTTTTTATTTTTTCAGGTTATTTATCTTTGTTTTTATATTTTTTGCATAATGCACATTGGTTTATTTTTCGGATCGTTTAATCCCATTCACATTGGGCATTTAATTATTGCCAATCATTTGCAAGAAAATGCTGATTTTCAGCAAATTTGGTTGGTATTAACGCCACATAATCCGCACAAAAACAAACAAACCTTGTTAGATGATTACCAAAGATTGCATATGGTAAATTTGGCTTTAGAAGATTATCACAAACTGAGAGCCTCCAACATAGAATTTGGGTTGCCTCAACCTAATTATACTGTTAACACTTTAGTGCATTTATCAGAAAAATACCCTGAGCATCAATTTTCATTAATCATGGGTGAAGACAATCTAAACACCTTGCACAAATGGAAAAATTATCAGTATATCTTGGACTATCACACCTTGTATGTGTACCCGAGAATCAACCCCACAGAAAAACATAATCAGTTTTTAACCCATCCTAAAGTCAAAAAAATTGAGGCCCCAATTATCGAAATATCTTCCACAGCCATCAGACAACAAATTAAAGCCAACAAAAATGTGATGCCTTTGTTGCCACCAAAAGTTTGGGACTATGTGCAACATAATTTGTTTTATCAATAGCATTTTGTAATTTTTTCTTGAATTTTCAAATTTACACAAATCGTTTGTTTTCAGCAACATATCCGTTTACAAACACTTACAAACGTATTTAAATAGTTAACAACCGACTAGTTTTTGTAGCCCGTTGCATCTTTGCATCGTTGAAAATCAACAAAACAAATTTTAACTTTTTAAATTTTATACGCCATGAAAAACAAAGTACAGTTAATCGGACACGTGGGTCAAACCCCAGAAATCAAAAATTTTGACGGTAAAAAGCTAGCCAACCTCTCTTTGGCTACTAATGAAACTTACGTCAATCAAAAGGGTGAAAAAGTAGAACAAACCACTTGGCACCGGGTGAGTGCCTGGGGCAAAACTGCTGAGATCATTGAAAAATATGTAGACAAAGGCAAAGAAATTGCTGTAGAAGGGAAGCTAAGCAACCGCTCTTGGGAAGATAAAGAGGGCAAAAAGCAATACCTTACGGAGGTTCAAGCCAGTAGCATTTTATTGATGAGTAACTAAGTAACATTTTAATATTAATTTTTTAAATTTTATACGCCATGAAAAACAAAGTACAGTTAATCGGACACGTGGGTCAAACCCCAGAAATCAAAAATTTTGACGGTAAAAAGCTAGCCAACCTCTCTTTGGCTACTAATGAAACTTACGTCAATCAAAAGGGTGAAAAAGTAGAACAAACCACTTGGCACCGGGTGAGTGCCTGGGGCAAAACTGCTGAGATCATTGAAAAATATGTAGACAAAGGCAAAGAAATTGCTGTAGAAGGGAAGCTAAGCAACCGCTCTTGGGAAGATAAAGAGGGCAAAAAGCAATACCTTACGGAGGTGTTGATAGATCAAATATTATTGTTGGGCAGCAAATCTGCAAAGTAAAAATAAATTATCAACCACCTAAAATTATATCAGCCATGCAAGTAAAACATTTTAAAATCAGAATTCAAAAAGAGTATTTGGCAGAAGACCAAAATCAGTTGAATGCATTTTTAAGCGACAAAAACATTCTTAAAACCTCAACTAACTTTATCACAGGAATCAATGAATACTGGTCGGTTTTAGTTTTTTTTGAAACACCTCAGGGAGTTCAAAAAGTTACAACGACTAATGTAACTTACCCATCCATCAGCAGTGCGGTTGCCTTATCTGAAAGTGAAAACAAGTTGTTCGAAAGCCTCAAACAATGGAGACAACAAAAAGCCACCCAGCTTAAATTGCCACAGTATATGATTTGTCAGAATAACGAATTGTTGAGAATTGTAAAAATGAAACCACAAAACACCGAAGACTTGGTTAACATTAAAGGTTTTGGTGACCTTAAACGCATGAAATACGGACAAGAAATCATTCATTTGTTGCAAGCGAGTTAATTTTGTAGCTAGACAGCTTTTAATAAAACCACATCTTATTTTGGATGTGGTTTTAGTGTTTTATAATTATTTGTATCTTGCTACACATTAATTATTCTATGATGATAAACTCATGATCAAACTTTTTATTCATTTTACATTAGTTGTATTGTCTTGTTTTGTTAGTTTGGCTAAAACCCCCGAAGAGGATTTAATGTTTTCTGAAGATTACCTAGACATAATCATTCAAGACAACCGCATTTTTAATCAAAGTAATTTGGGGTTTTCATTAAACTTTTCAAAAATTGTTGCAGAAGTTTATGAAGTGGGATTTTATATGGGGGCTCATTGGAAAAAATTTAATCCCACCAATTTTGATTTAATCAACCCTCAAGTGGTAAATGCAGATGTTGGGCTTGTTTTTAAAAATGCATTTTTTAAGGAAAAAAATTATAATCTTAAGTCGTTTATAAATTTGGTATGGTCTTTTTCATCCCTAAACGATAGAGACCGCATTGTAGAAGTTGGGATAGATGACCTTGAATTTGAAAACTTTGGAGGCAACAGCTTTTTTTCGTTGACGCCAGGCCTAGAATACCAATTAAGATTAAACCAAGCAGAAAGTATCTTGCCAATGTATCTTACTTTTAGAGCAGGTTATAGATTGCCTATTGGCAATACCGAGTTTGGTCGTATTAGAGATTATTCTGGTCTTTTTTATGGTATTGGCATAACCTTTGTCACAAACCTTTTTGATTGGGATTAATTCAATTTAATTTTCAATAATTTTTTTATTTATTTCAACAAAAGCCAATATATTTACGTTTTTAATGCTACTCTACATGAAATACCTTTTAATTTTATTTGCCGGATTACTACTCACAGCACAAAACAACCCAAACAAAGGCTATTGGCAACAAGCCGTGAAATATCAAATGGAAGTTGATATGGATGTTAAGACTTTTCAATACAAAGGCAAACAAAGATTAGAATACACCAACCATTCCAATGACACCCTTCATCAAGTTTTTTATCATTTATATTATAATGCTTTTCAGCCAGGGAGCGAAATGGATGTTCGTTTATCTACCATCAAAGACCCGGACAGAAGAATGATTAGAACGTTTAAGAAAGACAATCAGGAAGTAAAACAAAGTTTGATTGCAGAACTAAAACCAAATGAAACAGGGTTTCTAAACATTTCAAATTTTAAACAAGAAGGATTAGACTGCAAATTTTCTGTAGATGAAACCATCATGCAAGTCACGCTACAAAAACCGTTATTGCCAAATTCAAGCACTGTTTTCACTCTAGATTTTTTGGGACAAGTACCCAAAAGCATCAGGCGAGCAGGCAGAGAATCAGCCGAAGGCGTCGCCCTATCGATGGCACAATGGTACCCAAAAATTTGCGAATTTGATTTTGAAGGCTGGCATGCAGACCCCTATGTAGGGAGAGAATTTCATGGGGTTTGGGGAGATTTTGACGTTAAAATCACCATCGACAAAAATTATACTATAGGTGCCTCTGGCTATTTGCAAAATGCCAACCAAATTGGTCACGGATATCAAGAGGCTGGTGTTGAAGTAAAACACACCAAAAAAACCAAATTCCTTACGTGGCATTTTGTAGCTCCAAAAGTCCATGATTTTACATGGGCTGCAGACCCCGATTATGAGCATGTTAAAATTGTAGGAGAAAACCAAGTTGACTTACATTTTTTATACAAAAAATACGGCCCAAATGTTGACAATTGGAAACAATTGCCAGAAAAAACCAACCAACTGCTAAAGTTTTTTAACCAAGCTATTGGTCCCTATCCTTACAAACAATATAGTGTAGTACAAGGTGGAGATGGTGGTATGGAGTATGCCATGCTTACACTCATTACAGGCAACAGATCATTGCCTAGCTTGGTTGGAGTAACAGCCCATGAACTGGCTCATAGTTGGTTTCAGCATGTGTTGGCAACCAACGAATCTAAACACGAGTGGATGGATGAGGGTTTTACCACCTTTATTTCGGAACTGGCTATGGAAGCCGTGATGCCAAACCCAAACCAAAAAGACAAAATACCGTTTCAGAGCAGTTATAACAACTATTTTTTTATGGTAAATACCGGCAGAGAGCAACCACAAACCACCCATGCCGACCGCTATGACGAAAATAGACTGTATGGTATTACCTCTTATAGCAAAGGGGTGGTGTTTTTGGCTCAATTAGGCTATGTGATTGGCACAGAAAATCTGATGAAAACGCTCAAAAGATTTTACCATGACTTTCAATTTACGCATCCTACCCCCAATGATTTTAAACGAACTGCCGAACGGGTTTCTGGAGCAAATTTAGATTGGTATTTGGTAGACTGGACGCAAACCACCAACACCGTAGACTATGGCATTAAAAACGTAACAGCTAAAGACAATAAAACCTTGGTAACCCTGCAAAGAAAAGGCAGAATGCCAATGCCTTTAGATGTTTTGGTAGAGTTTACAGATGGCACCTTTAAACAATATTACATTCCAAACCCGTTGATGCGTTGGCACAAAGAAAACCCAAACTCTGAGTGGGCATGGATTACTCAACAAGGATGGCATTGGGGAAAACCAGAATATCAATTAACTATTGATGAATCTTTAGATAAGATTGCAAAAATTATCCTTGATGCCTCTGGTTTAATGGCCGATGTTGATAGAGAGAATAATAGTTATGTGAAAAAGTAAGTTTCAAAAAAAGGGATTAAAAAATACTAAATGGAGTAAAAAACTAAATAACAAACCAAAAATTTTGAAAATAGTTGAAAATCAAATTTTTTAACCGTTTACTGTTCAGTGATTAAATTATATCACATAAATTAGAACACTTTTGATAGTCTAAGATCTAAAACATGAGACTACCATTAGATTTTAAAACAACATAAAAATAAAAATTTCACCAATGAAAAAAACTTGTTTACTATTATTTTTAATAGCATCATTACTTGGTAACGCACAAATAAATGATATTGCAAAATTGTCTACCGGAAAATTTAAAGGATTTAAATCAGTTTATGATCACAAACAAAATTTGTTTGGTTATTTTGTGATGTTTGATAAAGGCTTTAACAGTAAAAAAACCCGAAAATTTGAAATTGTTTTGATGGATAAAAACCTCAACAAAATGTTGTCAAATGAGTGGGAAGCTTCTGAATATACCCTAAATTATAGAGGTTTGGTAAATCATAAAAACGAGTTGGTTTTATTTCCTGAAATAGACCCATGGTTAAATTTATTAACTTATAATAAAACAGAGGTGCCCAAGGCTATAAAAATAAATCTCAAGACCAACACGCTTTCAGATTATGAAGAAAATTGTTTTGGATTGAATGGGTTTGAAAAATGTCCAGAGAATCAAACTTACGGATCTTTAAAAAATGACACCAAAACAGAGCGAAAATCACAAGGTTTCAATCATCATTCAAATCTTGTTGAGCTAGCCGACAGCACTTTTTTGGTATACGAATACAAAGAATACAAAAAAACGATAAGAGATAACCGCTACATTAAGTTTGACAAAAACAAGCAAGAAGTTTGGAAGTATGAGTATAACAAATTTGATGAGAAGTCCAAAAAACTTCAATTTAGCAGGTTGCTTCAAGCCAATGAAGATTATTTACTGATTATTGTTTACTCAAAAAATGGCCGTAAAGAAGAAGGCAAAAAACTCATTAAAATTTGTATGAAAACAGGTAAAAAGTTATTGGAGTTTAATCTAGATCAAATCAATAACCAAGAGGCCCTAACGCTTAATCGTTATTATAATTCGTTTTTTTATGTAGATGCAGAAAAAACATTTAACGGCAAAACGGTAATGGTGGGTAAACTTTTAGACAAATCGAATGAGCAAATTGGGTTTTACAGATTGGTTGTAGACCAAGATCACAAAGTAACTGTAAACAAAGCTTACTATACAGATTTTTCTAAAGACTTAAAAGTAAATAAAAAAGGATACTTTCCGTTAAAATACTTTATGGCTGTTAGAGATATGTATTTTACAAACGATGGAAGCGTGGGAATTTTATTTGAAAAATTTAAAATTGCTGAGAATTTTTTTAAAGGTTACATCCCCAAAACTACAGATTTAATTTATGTAAACTTCAACAAAGATTTCAAGATTACCTCGCAACAAGTGCTTTCTAAGAACAAATCAAAAAATGAGGCGTCTAATTATTTATTTTCTCAATATTTAAACAACGGCAATGATGTTGTGTTTTTTTATTATGACAAAGTAAAAGATGAAGACAATCAAAAAGTCTTAAAGTTATACATCAACAAAATTATTGAGGGCAAATACACCCAAGAAAATATCAACTTGAGCTCAAAAGATAATTTTATTTATCCGTATGTGGCTAAAGAAGGCTATATTTTATTAAACGAAATGAACAAAAATGAGGTTTATAACCAAATTAGATTAGAGAGAATCAATTTATAGTTTGATAGTGTTTGTAGATGGTTTCAATTTCAGTGAGGTTGAGGTTCCACACAAAATTTAAAAAATACTGATAACTCTCGTCGTGTTTTTTGGGGTTTATTTGTTCTATATACCTGTTGAGCTTATAGGCTTTTCGTGCGTCATAAATTTTTTGAAACAACACCCCAATCCATTTTTTGTGGTAGTCAGTTTCATATGCTCGCTGAATTCTCAACAAGCTAAGATACAATGCCAATCCGTAATCTTCGGAGTAAATTAGTTGAGGTATCATCTCCATAGCGGCCAATTTTTCTAATTGTTTAAATGCTTCTGTGGGATTGTTGTCTTCCCTAGGGTTTTCTGAGCCAATTTCAGGGAAAATAGATTTTAGATAGCTAATTCTTTCTTCCGCCTCCGGATGTGTAGACATGGCTTTTAGGTCGAGTTTTTCTTTATATAAATCATAATTATATGCTTCAAAACTATCTGATTTTGTCCAAGATTCCTTAAATGGTTGTTGAGGTAAATCAAATAATTTTCTATAAATAGCTGCCGATAGACCCTGAGGTTTAATGGTGTCATATTTAATCATCATTTCTAAAGCCTTCGGATAATTATTGGTTTTGTACCCCGTGTTTTTATAAAACAAAAACCCTAATGAATCGGCTTCATATTCTCTTTTTTTAGAGAGTTCTCCACGTTGATAAACCAAATTTTTGAGCACCTCAAAAGCTTTGTCTGCTTTGTTATAGCGGCTTTTAGAAACGCTGTTTTTCAGGTCTTTATGCACCTGATTTTGGTCTGCTTCTATATTGGTAAGGATAGTATTTAGTGAATGTTTTAATCGGTTATGAGCCAATTCGTGGCACAAAATAGAAGCCAATTGAGAGTCGTTATCTAACCAATAAAAAACCCCAAAGTTAATTACAAAGGTGTTGTCTATTAGGCAAAATGCGTTGAGCGAAGAATTTTTAGAGATTAACAAATTAATCGATTGCGGATTGATGTTGTTTTTAATTAAAATTTCATCCAATATCTTTCTTACATGCTCCTCAAATGGGGAGTTAAGTAAAAAATCACCTTTTTCAATCTTCTTAGTAAATTCGGTGGCAAATTCTTGATAATCTTTTGTAATGATTTTGCTTGTTTTTTTAGGATAATTGGCGTCAATGTCTTTTATAAACAGTAAACTGTTATCTTTAAACTTTACAGCACTCAAGGTTCTGTCTTGAAGATTATTGGTGTCTACGGGGGTATAATTTTGTGCAAACACCGAATTAAGCATCATACAAATGAAACTCCAAGAAATCAATGTATATGTTTTTATTCCCATTTTTTTAATTCAAAATTAATTCCATCAAAGACGCCATACGTATAATATTCTACCCAATCACCAAGGTTAAAATAAGTAGCTTGTTCATTAATTGGCAAATTTAAAGGCAAATGGCGATGTCCAAAAATATAATAATCACATGGGTTTTCTTGATATTTCTTTTGGGCATACAAAAAAAGCCATTCATTGTCTTTGCCTAAAAATTTCACATCATCGGCTCCAGAAATCAACTTGTTTTTGGTAGACAAATATTGAGCCAACTTTACGCCTATATCTGGATGTAACCATCTAAAAAACCATTTGGCCAAGGGGTTGGTAAACACTTTTTTCATGCGTTTGTAGCCCAAATCTCCGGGGCCTAAACCATCTCCATGCCCAATAAAAAACTTTTTTTGATGCAGTTCAAATAGTTTGGGTTGATGATAAACGGGTATGTTGAGCTCTTCTTCAAAATAATTGGTCATCCACAAATCATGATTTCCCACAAAATAATGAATCATGATGCCTGCATCTCTCATTTTGGCCAATTGGCCCAATATTCTCACAAATCCTTTGGGGACTACTGTTTTGTATTCAAACCAAAAATCAAACAAATCACCCACTAAAAACAAGGTGTGGCAATCGGTTTCAATGTGTTGTAACCACGCTAAAAATTTTTGCTCACGTGGTTTACTGGCGTCTTTTGTAGGAGCACCCAAGTGTTGGTCTGAAGCAAAATAATATTTTTTTGTGGTCAATAGAAAGTTATTTTTTTTCTGAATATTTAGGGTCTGTTGGCATCACTGTACCGCAATTATCACAAGTTCTGAGTATTTCAGATTGATAAAAATGCTTAAAATGAGGCAAGAAATCTTCTTCGATGTTATTGAGTTCAAAAAAGACTTCATGCAACAGATGATTACAGTTTTCGCAGTGCCAAATTAAACCATCTTGATAACCTTTGCCTTCTCTTACCCGCTCAATCACCAAGCCAACAGAATTTGCTGATCTTACGGGAGAGTGGGGTGTTTTGGCAGGCAATAAAAACAGGTCTCCTGCCTTAATTTCAATGGCTTTTTTGAGGCCAGCTTCTTGAATATAGACAGTTATATGACCTTCTAATTGATAAAACAATTCTTCAGTTTCGTTATAATGAAAATCTTTACGGGCATTAGGCCCGCCTACCACCATCACAATATAATCATCTGACAACGGATAAAGGTTTTTATTGCCGACAGGAGGTTTCAGCAAGTCTTGGTTGTTGGCAATCCAATCATTTAAATTAAATGGAGCTATCATCTATGGTTTTTCTCTAATTAAATAAGTGTATACCGGAAAGTGATCACTGTAGCCCGGCACCCCATTGCTGTTTCTTAGCGGATAGCCTTTATATCTGCCATCGGGTTGCGATAAAAATGGTTTGTTATAAACCATGGCTTTCCAGAAACGCCATGATGAATAATCGTCCCTTACCAAGGGCTCGGTTACAACCATTTGATCAAACAAATCCCATGCGTCTCTGTAGGCCAAGGTGCCAATGCCACGTTTAGACATCTCTTCCATAGGATTAAAAGTACCACCAAGTCTCAATTGTTCTTTTTCCCCCACTGTGCCTAAATATTTTTTCAAACTGTTGTTAAAGGGGCCATCATTCAAGTCACCCATCATCACTACTTTTGCTTCTGGGTTTATGGCATATAATGAATCTATTATTCTTTTATTGAGAGCACCAGCAGCTTCTCTATAAGGACTACTGCGTTTTTCACCCCCAGATCTTGATGGCCAGTGATTTACTATAAAATTAATTTCTTCCCCATCAAGCAAACCAGTCACCAATAAAGCCTCTCGGGTTCTGAGCCATTTTTCAGGATCATCATTTCTTTTAATTTTCAGCGGAATGTTGATGTAACTGGTTGGGGTAAAGTGCTTTTTTTGGTATAGCAAACCCACATCTATACCTCTGCCGTCTGGTGAATCAAAATGAATGATGCCATAATCTTTAACAGCCAATTTGGGCATGGCTATTAAATCTTCTAAAACACCACGGTTTTCAATTTCGCAAACCCCAATAATTACAGGGCTATTAGATTGTTGATCACTTACTCCGATTTGATGTATCACCTTTTCGAGGTTGGTAAGTTTTTGTTTATAGTTACTGCTAGTCCAGCCATTTTTTGGCAAGTATTCTTCATCATTTATCTTGGGGTCTTTGATGGTATCAAATAAGTTTTCTACATTGTAAAAGGCAATGGTATGAATTTGAAATTTTCTTTGTTGTGCAGTCATGTTAGTAACCAAAGCAAGCAAAAAGAGACATATTAATTGTTTCATGATTTTAAAAAAGTTTTTTGCAAATATTAATAAGTTTTTTTAGAAATTGTCATACAAAATGCAATCTAATGTTATGTGAATTTTAAATTTTAAATTTTAACTTTCAAAAATAAAGCCAAAATTAAATATTATTATTTATTTAATTAAATTTGTGCCGTTAATAATTTTTTAACATTTAAAAAAAATCATAAAAAAATGACACAAAAAAACCTCTTAAGAGTTCTTTTCTTTTTTGTTTTGATGTTATCTCATGCACAAACTTCAACATTACAAGGGACGGTTGTAGATTCCAAAACACAAAAACCATTAGGGAGCACTGTAGTAACTATTCAAAACACCTCCTTAATGCAATTAACAAACACAGAAGGAAAATTCTTTTTCCCAAATATTCCTGCCGGAATTCACTTTGTGAGTATCACTTCACAAGGCTATCTTAATCAGTTGTTAGAAATTGAAGTTAATGATGGTGAAGCCTATGATTTAGGCACCATCATTTTAATTTTTGACGTAGCAGACGATTTAGCCATCAATGTAATTTCTTTATCTGAAAATGATTTGAGTGAAGATTTTGGTGGGGCAGACAACACCGCAGGTTTGTTACAAGCCTCAAGAGATGCTTATAGTCAAGCAGCCGCTTTTAATTGGAATTTAGGTTGGTTTAGAATTCGTGGTTTAGATAACGAATTAGCAACTACAATGGTAAATGGCATATTAATGAATAAAATTGCTACTGGCAGACCTCAATGGAACAATTGGGGGGGGCTTAATGATGCTACCAGAAACCAAGAATTAACTATGGGTTCTGGCCCTAATGATTATGTCTTTGGGTCTATTTTAGGAACTCAAAACATCAATACCCGAGCGTCTTTTTATAGAAAAGGAAGTAGAGCCAATATGGCAGTCGCCAATACTAATTACACTTACCGAGCCATGTTTACCCATTCCTCTGGGATGAATGCTGATGGTTGGGCCTATACCTTTTCTGGTTCTAGAAGATGGGCTCAAGAGGCAAACTTCCCTGGAACTGACTACCTAGGGAATTCCTTTTTGGCCAGTGTTGAGAAAAAAATTAATGCTCAACATAGCATCAATTTAACTTCGGTAATTGCAGAAAACTCAAGAGGTAGAAATTCTTTTAACACCGCTGAAATCAATGACTTGATGGGTGAAACTTACAACAGCTTTTGGGGCTTTCAGGATGGTAAAAAAAGAAATGCCCGTGTGAGAAGTATCAACGAACCGTTTGCTATTTTAAGCCACTATTGGAAGTTTAACAGCAGAACCAATTTAAATACCAATATAGCGTATCAATCAGGAAGATTTGCCGATTCTAGACTAGATTTTCAGAATGCATTAAACCCAGACCCAGGTTATTGGAGAAATATGCCAAGTTATTATTTAAATTATAATACCGCAACAGGTCCAAATTTAGAAAACTTTAGAGCCCAACAAGATTTTTTTAAAGCCAATGCTCAAATTAATTGGGATAGAATGTATAATGCTAACAGAAGTACTTCAGACGGTAGAAGTGTTTACGTCTTGTTTGAAGATGTGAATCAAGACACCCAGTTTTCGGCAAATTCTATTCTAAACTCACAAGTTTCTGATAACATCTCGATGACGGCAAGCGTTAATTATAGAAATCTAAAATCGCATCAGTTTAGAGAGCTCACTGACCTCATGGGAGGGGCCTTTTATAATGATTTTGACCCCTTTCAACCAGATGGTTTTCAAGATTCTGACATCAATAACCCTAACAGACAAGTAGGTGAAGGAGATAAATTTAGATATAATAATTTCTTGAGAGCAAATATTTTGGATGCGTTTACGCAGTTTGTATTTAAGTACAACAAAGTAGATTTTTATTTAGCCCAAAGTTTTTCTACCACTCAATACCAAAGAGAAGGTTTGTTTAGAAACCCCGTATATGCTGATAATTCTTTTGGCAGAAGCGAAACCGCGGAGTTTACCAATTATGGGTTTAAGGGCGGGATGACTTATAAATTGAGTGGCAGACATTTAATAGATGTAAATGCCGCACACATGACCAAAGCACCAGTGCTAAGAAATGTGTTTTCTAATGCCCGACTCAACAATGTGATTACACCAGGTGTTGAAAATGAAGAAATAAGCAGTGTAGATGTAAGCTACATCATCAGAGCTCCAAAACTAAAATCTAGAATTACGGCTTACTATAATGAGATAAACAATGCCACCCAAGTGTCGTTCTTTTATCAAGAAGGTGGTCAAGGTCTTGGTTTTGTGCAAGAAATTGTAACGGGTATTCAACGCGTAAACAGAGGTATTGAATTTGGTTTTGAATATAATTTATCACAAACCATAGCTCTAAGGGGGGCTGCCAACATTGCAGAATATTTATATGGAAACAACCCAAATGTTGCTTTAAACTCAGATAACATTGTTACAGGAGACAACCAAGATAACATTGAGCAAGGCTTTACCGATTTTGGCACAGCCTTCCTTAAAAACTACAGAGCCTTTAGTGCACCAGAAAGAGCTTACTCTATAGGTTTAGAATACAGAAACCCTAAATTTTGGTGGATAGGAGCCGACATGAACATCATGACTCATCGTTTTTTAAATGTGTCTGCCTTACTTAGAACAGAGAGTTTTATTATAGATCCTGACACTGGGCTTGGTTATGAAGGTGCCACCGAAGAATCTGTAAGAGATTTACTCAGACAAGAACGCTTAGAAGACATGTATGTGATGAACATCAGAGGGGGGAAATCTTGGAGAGTGAGCAATAAAAACAGAAATACCATTGGCTTGTTCGCTTCCTTAAACAACGCTTTGGGCAAACGCTACCGCACAGGAGGTTTTGAACAAGCTAGAAAGGCAACTTTCGAAGCTCTATCTCAAGATGCCCAACCGCATTTAGATGAAAATGGTAATTTAATTGCCAACACCAGAACTTTTGGACCAAGATACTTTTATTCATTCGGAAGAAACTTCTTTGTGAACTTAACTTATAATTTTTAAACTGATGAAATCTATAAAAAACTTTCTTATTTTATTATCTATTGTAACAATTTCTAGTTGCACCAGTGTAGATGATTTTGCTATTCCGGAGTTTGCAAAAACGTTCATTAACCTTCAAGGGAACGATTTGCCAAATTTTGGGACGGCACAAAATGAAGTGGCCTTTAACAGACCCGGTTGGCAAAATTTTAATACCCTTGGCACTAGGGTTTGGAATGTGAGAAGAAATTTTATTTTCAACACCAACGAACAACGTTATGTAGAATTCAATTCGTTTGATTCTAATGCAGCTCAGGCACCAAATGATGAAGCTTGGTTAATTTCTCCCCCATTAGATTTTAGTAATTCAAAAAACGAAGCTATTCAGGTAGAATTTAGAAGCAGATTTTTTAACGGCAATGTGCTACAGGTTTTGTTTTCTACCAATTATGATGGTAACCCAGCTAATGTAAATGAAGCAACTTGGGAGCCATTAGCGTTGAATATTCCTGTAAATTCTGGCACTGCTACAGATCCTTTTGTTACGTCAAACATAGTAAGCATTGCCAATGAAGGTACCATTAGAATTGCATTTAAGTATAACGGAAGTAAATTAACAGGCCCTACTTCAACCATACAAATTAGCAGAATTCTCATTTTTGAAAACAATGAACAATAACAATAAGGTTGGTTTTTAGGCTACATACTATGCAGTTTTTTAAACAAAACCAAACAAAAAAAATTAATATGAAAACAAAAATTTTAGTAATTATTACTTCGCTTTCTCTAACAATATCGTGTATTGATAGAGATTATGCAGAACCTTTAGAAGCCGCTTGTGTTTCTAAAACCGTAACAAAAACCGTGGCTGAAATTAGAGCTACAGCTACTTCAACCCCAACGCTTTATCTTGATGATGACATTATTGAAGCATACGTAACGTCTAGTGACGAAGGGGGCAACTTCTTTAAGTCCATATCTATGGTATCTACAGATAACCAAATAGGGTTTTCTATACCAGTAGACCAAGTTACCTTATACGCAGATTATGAGCCAGGCAGAAAAGTATATGTGAATCTCAAAAACAGATTTATATCGGTTGATCAAAATACTATGGTTATCGGTAATGATAACATCAATCCTAGTTTCCCGGCCGGATTATCAAGACTCAACTTGTTTGAATACCAAAATGTGATTCAAAAAAGTTGTGATAAAATAAACGAAGATGATATTGTAATAGAATCTAATAGCATTAGTCAGATTTTAAACACCGGCAATCTTAATAAGTTAATTGAACTTGATGGAGTACAATTTGCACCATCCTCTTTAGGGAAATCTTTTTATGACCCTACACTTAACAGCATAGGGAGTGCCACAAACCATGATTTGGTTGATGCCAATGGTAATTCAATTGTTTTAAGAGTTAGTATGTTTTCAAATTTTTCAGGCAAAAAAATACCTTTAACAAGTGGTAAGGTAAGAGGGGTTTTAACTCAATTTAACGGCACATATCAATTTTTGCCCAGAAGCATCAACGATATTAAACTAAACGACCCTAGAATATTTAGCTTTTCTTTTGTGAGTAGCTTAAACGAAACGTTTGAAAGTTTTGGAAATAACTTCTCAAATTTTTCAGATTATCTATGTTTTAGTACAGATGGCTCAAGATTGTGGAGAACAGAATCTTTTTCAGGTAATAGATACCTACAAATGTCGGCTTTTAACAGCAATGCTGCTCAACAAAACCCCTTAAATAAAGCATATTTTATAGTGCCTGTTGATTTTGGCCCAGCCAATAATATTTCCTTTAAAACCCAAGATAGGTTTAATAACGGTAATGTGCTTAGAGTATATTATTCTACAGACTATATTCCGTTTACGCCCTTAAGCAATGCTACCTTGGTAGATATTACCAGTAATTTTACCCTTGCAACAGGAAATACAGGCTCAAATTCATTGCCCTTTGTAAACAGTGGAGTATATAACTTCCCTGCTGCCTTAATGGGTAACGGATTTGTTATTTTTGAGTATACTGGAGGTTACAGCTTTAGTCCTGCTATTACAACCAATATGCACATAGATGATATAGTAATCAACTAACAAAACATAATTTTAAAAATAAAATCCGTTAGCAACCGCTAACGGATTTTTTATTTTTAGTTTATCAAGCCAATAAAATTATATGACTAATACATCAGGGTACTGCCCAATGTGCTTGTTCTAGTTGACCATTGGTGTAAAAAAAATTAGCTTTATAATTGCCTTGATATCCTAAGTAAAGAAACTCTAAAGCATAAGCTTGGCAGGCTATAACGGCAAAATTTTGTTTATAAATTTCACTTTCTACCTCTGTAGGTTTTTGCTGTGCAAATTGATCAAGACAACCGGTGGTAGGCTTTTCACTTGTGGTGTTTGGTGGGTTTATTGTCATATAAGCAAGTTTGCCATGCGGGCTTGTAAATTGCCAACGCTCGCTAGAGATGGCATCATTGTGATGTATACTTGCTTGTGCCTTGATAGCGATTTGAATTTTTTGACGAGCATCATAAAAAAGCAACGATACGGTTGCGTTATTTTGCAAATCTTCAAATTTTCTTGATCGGGTATCGGTATGAAAAAAAACTAATTTGTTAGTTTCGTCCACTTTTCTGTTTACCACCATTCTTAATGCAGGTTCCGAATTTGAATTAAGCGTTCCTAAACACAGGTTTCTAAAACCATTTCTTTTTTTAAGAGAGCCATTAAGCAGTTTTTTCCAAGCAAACTGTTCCAAATCTTCAAGATTATACCAAATCTTGTTGATTTCAATGGCATTGATTTCACTGTCGTTTTCCATAATTGTATTTTTTGTTAGGCTATCGTCTTAAATTGTTTAATCATTATAAGACAAATCACATAGCTTTTCTACAAACCTAATCAGCAATTTTTAAACTAGATAAATATTTAATAATTATTTGTAAATAGCTTAACCAATCGAAAAATTAAGCTGTAAATTTGAATATCACACATAGAAGCAAGCCATGACAAAATATGCAGAAATTTTCACAGACAACTTCCCTCAGGTAAAAGTTGTTTTTACAGGTGAAGCCCCAAGCCCAGAAAATTTTACAAATTATCTAGACGAACTAAAACATATTTATGCTCAAAAACAAAACCTCGTAATCCTTTTTGACGCCACAAAAGCCTTAATGCCCGGCACAACTTATCAAAAAATGCAAGCAGATTGGATAAAAGAAAACTTAGAGCTCATGAAAAGTTATTGTTTAGGCACAGCTTATATTGTTCCAAATTTACTCATTAGAAATGTACTAAAAGCAATTTTTAAATTTCAAAAACAACCGGTTCCTTATGTTGTGTGTGCTCAAGTGACCGAGGCCGAACTTTGGTTGACCAATCAACTACAAAAATCACAAAAAATTTAAATCTAAAAACAAGAGAAATCAATTAACATGAGCATAACCAAACCTATTCCGGAAGTTTCTTTTTTTAAGTTTTTAAATCATGCCAATAACATTCTAAAAAACCCCTTGCCATTTCATGCTAAAAATTTTAAGCAATTAGGGGATATTTTTAGATTAAATATTGGGTTAGGGAAATCTGTATTGTTTTGTAGAGATGCCAAATTGTTGCAACACGCCTTGCAAAAAAACCAAAAAAACTACACCAAATCTTACATCCAAACCAAAGATTTGGCCAAGTATATCGGAAAAGGATTGCTTACAGCCGAAGGAGAGCATTGGCAAACCCAACGCAAATTAATACAACCGGCCTTTCATAAAAGTCAGCTCATGTTGTTAATTAACACCATTCAGCAAACCATCTTAGAGGAGCTCAAAAATATCAAAACCAATGAGCCCATAGATGTTTTTCCAATTTTTAATGATTTGGCGTTTCAAACAGTTGTTAAATCTATTTTTAACATCAATATTTCTGAAGAAGACATTGCCTCCCTGCAACACACCACTGAGGCAACCCAACAAATGTTAGTGCAAGAGTTAAGGCAGCCGTTTTTAGTTTGGTGGTTTAATTTGTCTGGCAAAACAAAAAAATATTTAGACCTAACCCAAAATTCAAGAAACATCTTAAGAAGATTGGTTGAAGAAAGAAAACAAAGCAACACCAAACACAATGATTTACTAGATATGTTATTGTATGCCAAATATGAAGACGGCACAAGTATGGATGAAAAACAATTGGTAGACGAAATATTAATTTTATTTGCCGCAGGCCACGAAACCACGTCTAATGCCCTCACGTTTACTAGCGAATTATTAGCCAGACACCCTGAAGCTCAAACCAAAATTTTAGAAGAGGTTAAAACTTTGAAAAGAGAGTCTTCCGATTTGATGCATTGGATAAAAAACGCCACTTATACCAAACTCGTGATTCAAGAATCTATGCGGTTATACCCACCAGCTTATTTTATAGACCGGGTGAATATAGAAGAAGAAAACTTTAACGGGATGCACTTGCCAAAAGGGTCTAATTTGCTGTTTTCTGTTTATGAAATACATCGTCATCCTGATTTGTGGGATAATGCTGAAGCCTTCATGCCAGAACGATTTTTAGACGAAAACCTCAAATTTTCAAAAAACTATTACCCATTTGGGGCGGGCCCCAGAATGTGTATTGGCAATAATTTTGCGATGTATGAAATGACTTTGGCGATTATGGCATTAGTTGAACAATTTGAAATTGTTGAAAAAAAAGAACCTATTTTAATCAAACCACTAATTACTTTAAAACCTTACCAAGCCATATTAGCATTTAAAGAAAGAAAATAGGATTAGAAATTTGAAACGTTGATTTTTACAGCATAAAAAATTAATAAGTTCCTCATAAAAACGAATGTTTTGAGCAAAAAAAAAGCCGTTAAAAATAACGACTTTTTCAGAAAGGGAATCAACAATTATTTCTTTGGCATCACCACAGTGTCAATAGCGTGAATTACACCATTTGAAGCAGCAACATCAGCAATAACTACTGTTGAAGTAGCACCGTTAGCATCTGTTAATACCACATTGCTTCCAGATAAACTCAACGTAATTTTATCACCTTGCACGGTAGTAACTTCAAATTTACCATTGTTGCCGTTGATAGCTTCAACCACTGCAGCAGCTTCAAACTTGCCTGCCACCACATGATAGGTAAGCACAGAAGTTAAGGTAGCATTGCTTTCTGGCAATAATAAGGTTTCTACAGTGCCAGCTGGTAATTTTTCAAAAGCTGCATTTGTTGGAGCAAACACAGTAAATGGGCCTTCGCCACTTAATGTTTCTACTAGCTCAGCAGCAGCTACAGCTGCAACCAAAGTACTAAAATCTGCATTTGAAGAAGCTACCCCAACAATGTTTGGAGTTTCAACAACTTCTTCAATTACTGGTTCTTCAACCACTGCTTCTTCTTTTTTGTTTTCACCACATGAGGTGATCATTAGGCCTGTTATCGACAATAATGTCAATGATTTAATTAATTTCATTTTTATAGTTTTTTAAATTATTTTTAACCAAAGGTAGGGGGTTAGTGCCTTTGTTTAAAGTTTTTAACAAATAATTAGACAAAATAAATTTTCAAACCAAAAAATTCCACGGCAATTACTTAACTAATTTCATATCAATGTAATATGATGATAAAAATAGGCCATAAAATTTGAGCTAAAATATTTATGCTTCAAATAGTATTATGAGATTATTTTATAAACAAGGCCCTTAATTCTGTGGCCTCTTCTGGTTTAATTTTGCCGGCTAATAATAAACTCAATTGTTTTCTGCGAAGTGCAGCATCAAATCTACTTTTTTCTAGGGGTGTTTGGGGTTCAATGGCCGGGATTTCAACGGGTGCACCAGTGTCATCAACTGCTACAAAAGTATAGATGCCTTCGTTGGCTTTGGTTTTGCTGCCAGACACCCTGTCTTCTATCCAAACATCTAAAAAGATTTCCATAGAGGTCTTAAAGGCTCTTGAAACTTTGGCTTCAACGGTTACCACACTACCAAGCGGAATGGCTTTATTAAATGCCACATGGTTTACAGAGGCTGTAACGCAAGTGCGTCTAGAATGTCTCCGAGCGGTGATGCTTGCTGCTCTATCCATGCGGGCGAGTAATTCCCCCCCAAACAAATTGTTAAGTGGGTTGGTTTCTCCAGGCAAAACCACATCAGTCATAATGGTTTCAGAATCTTTAGGATGTTTAGTTTCCATTAAATTTTTTTTGCAAAGGTATAAGAACAATGGGGGTTAACAAAAACATTAACCTTTTATTGTAAGGTTAAAATTCAAAATAAGGCAGATGTAAAAGTAGAAAAATACTAAAATGGCATCACCAAAAGCCAAGCATCGGGATTGAAGTTTTGCTTTATTTTTTGCAAATCGGCTTCGGCTTCTTGTTGCAAATGATAACTACCGTATAGGGCATGAGTCATACCAAATTTGTTTTCTGCACCCACCCTTGAGTCAAACCCTTGGCTTTTGAAAGTTTCTACTGCTCTCAAGGCATTTTCTTTGTTTTTGAAAGCTCCACCTACAATGTGATAATTTTTTATCGAGGTTGTTTCAGTTTCTTGTTTGGCTTTCAAAATTAGGGTATCAGCCTCATTGGGTAAGAAAAACGAAGCCTCTTGTATGGTTTTTTGAAGTTTTTCTTCAACGGTTTGCTGCACAACCAAAGTTTCTTGCGTAATGTATTTTTGGTAATAGTCTTGTCCAAAATAGCCAACAAGTGTTAAACTAATGGCCAAAACCGCAGCGTATTTTAACCAAACTAAGGATTTTTTATTTTGGTTTTTTTCAAGGTTTTCTTCTAATGAAATAACCGGGTTATCCTGGGTTTTTTCTGTAAATAATGCAACAGGCTTAGCCAAAGAGATTTCTTCGGTAGATAGCAGAACATTTTGCTCAACGGTTGTTATTTCTGTAGGTAAAGAAACGGCTTGTAACCCAAAACTACCTTTGTAAAAATTGGTTTTTTGTGGCGTAAACACCATGGCATTTTGTTCATTATAGCACAAACTTCCAATTTGATCTAATACCAAAGTTTGCTGATTGCCCAACTGCTTTTTCCATTGTGCTACTTCATTGGCAATGATTTGGTTGGCTTCTTCAAAAGTACCAATTTGTTTTTCTGTCAGGTAATTACTCAACAAGCCATCATTTGATTTAATATAGACATTAAAGAAAACTCTGCTGCCTGGCGGGTATATAGATTGGCTTTCTTCATCAATAAATGCACTGTAGTTCTCGGTAATAAATGCCCCAAAATCTGGCACAATCACGCAAGGATAACGGTATAATAATTCGTTGATGTAAAACGCTAAATTCATGTTACAAAGTTAACCAAACAAAATTGATAGCAAAATTATGCTTTATGTTTTTTATGCTAAGAATGATAGTTTTAATTTACAAAATAGCCTCAAAAACGGCTACTAGTCTTTGGGTTACTTCCTGAATACTGCCAATACCATCTACTGCATAAAATTTATTTTGTGCCTTGTAGTAATCCATCAAGGGGGCTGTTTTTTGGTTGTATTCGGTATACCGATTTCTAATTTTTTCTTCGTCTTGATCGTCTGGTCTTCCAGAGGTTTTGCCTCTTTCTAAAAGTCTTTGCACCAAAATATCGTCATTGGCTTCAAGGGCAACGGTGGCTGTAATTTTTTGGTTTTTGGTATCCAAAAAGGCATCTAAGGCTTCAGCTTGAGCAATGGTTCTCGGAAATCCATCAAACAAAAACCCAGCCGCCTGAGGATGTTTGTCTACTTCGCTTTGCAGCATCTTGATGGTAACTTCATCGGGCACCAAATCGCCTTTGTCCATATAGTTTTTGGCTAGTTGCCCTAAGGAGGTGTTGTTTTTGATGTTGAATCTAAAAATATCTCCGGTAGATAGGTGAATCAGATTAAATTGTGCTTTTAAAAAGTCGGCCTGTGTGCCTTTGCCAGCTCCGGGTTTGCCAAATAATACAATGTTTATCATAATGTGTTGTTTGTAATATATTGATCTAAATGTTGCCAGTTTTCACCATTTTTAATTCTGTAAATTTGCATGGTACTCACGTTAAAATCTTTGGCTAATTTACTGATAGAATATTTGCGATTAGGATTGTTTAAAATTTTCTTTATTCTAAGCACATGCGTAGACGTTAGTTTTAAGCCATCTCTTTTTTTGTTATGCTCAACTAAGGCCTTAAAGCTTTTTATGCGTTTCGGATTCTTGTAATTGTGCTTTTTTTTGTCGTCTTCGCTCACCCATTTCAGGTTGCTGTAATGATCATCTTGGGTGTTGTAATTGAGGTGAATTACGTGCAAGTGATACAAACTATCATTAGGCACAAAATTTTCTGCCACTAGTTTATAGAGCATTACGTGTTTGTTTTTAATGCTGCCATCTTGGTTTTTGACTTTGTATTTAAAAATTCTAAAACCATTCACCTTGTGGCATTTTAGAATGCTCCCGTCAGAGAAATCATGATAAAAAGACATAAATCTGCCATAATTAGAAATAGCATATCGCTTTTTTAAGCTAGAATGAATGTGTACTTCTTTAAATGCTTCTCCTCTAAATTTATCCATAGTTTTAGCTTAATTGGTAAACGTCTTTTAAATTTCTGCCGAGCCCATCATAATCTAGTCCAAAACCTACAATAAATTTATTCGGAATTCTGATGCCGATATAATCTATTTTGATGTCTTTTTTGTAGGCCTCTGGTTTAAAAAACAGGGTGGCAATTTTTAGGCGTTTGGCTCCAAGGTCTTTTAGGGTTTTTTTGAGAGCCTCTAAGGTATTACCCGTGTCCACAATATCTTCGAGTATAATAACCGATTTGCCTGCTATAGATTCGTTGAGGCCTATTAATTCTTGAACGTTTTCGGTTGTTTGAGTACCTTGATAAGAGGCCAACTTTACAAAACTAACTTCGCAAGGGTGTTCATACCGTTGAATGAGCTCGGAGGCAAACAAAAACGAACCATTCAACACACCTAAAAACAAGGGCGTTTCGTCCTGAAAATCGTCATTGATTTGCTTTGCCAATTGATCTATGGCAAATGAAATTTCTTCGTTGGTAATAAAAATTTCAAACGATTTGTTGTGTAGTTGTATCAAAATACAGTTTTTTTGAACACAAATTTAATAAAATTCTGTGGTTAACAGTAAAAAATCTACAATAAATTGGTGTTACAAGGCTTGTGTTTGAGATATTCTAAATTGTTTTGATTAAGATTTAACCACTTTAAAAAAGTAGTTAAACCTAATCGCCCCGATTGAAGCGGCATCCTTTTTTTGAAAAACCTTTAGATTTGGTTGGCTTTGTTGAGCGATTTTATGAGCTCAGACATAGCTTAGCAAATCTTGGTTTTTAAAAAAAGATATAGCGGAAAGCGGGAAATAGCGACTTAAAATTATTTATATTTGTGGCTTAACTAGTCCATTTATAAAATGAATTACTTTTCCTCAAATTTCAAATTAGGCATCTTAGGTGGCGGACAATTAGGCAAAATGCTGATAGCAGAAACCCGAAAGTTTGATTTACAAACCTATGTATTAGACCCTAGCAAAGAGGCTCCTGCCCAGTTTGGAGCACATTATTTTGAGGTAGGAGATTTGCTAGATTACCACACGGTGTATAACTTCGGACAAAAAGTGGACATCCTGACCATTGAAATTGAAAATGTGAACTTGGATGCTTTAGAACAGCTAGAAAAAGAAGGCAAAAAAGTGTATCCGAGTGCCAAAACACTCAGAAGCATTCAGAGTAAAATTACGCAAAAAACCAATTATGTGAATCATCAAATTCCATCGGCTAATGCCAAAGTTTTTGATGATTTAAGAGACTTAGTCATAGAGGCAACAGATGGCAACATCTTGTTTCCGTGTGTTTGGAAACAAGACCGGTTTGGTTATGATGGCTATGGGGTAAAAGTATTAAAGTCATTAGCCGATCTAGAAAGCTTGCCCAACACGGCTTGTTTGGTGGAGGAAATGATACCTTTTAAAAACGAGTTGGCAGTGATTGTGGTGAGGTCTAGTCAGGGAGAAGTAAAAACCTATCCGGTGGTTGAGATGGAATTTCACCCAGAAGCCAATCAGGTAGAATATGTGATTTGCCCAGCTAGAATTGACCATATAATTGCCTTAAAAGCACAAGCAATTGCCTTAAAAGTATCTGAAGTTTTTGATCATGTGGGTCTGTTGGCTGTGGAGATGTTTTTAACAAAGGAGGATCAAATTTTAGTCAATGAAGTGGCCCCTAGACCGCACAATTCGGGGCATTATTCTATAGAGGCAAGTTACACCTCGCAGTTTGAAAATCATGTCAGAGCCATTTTAGGCTTGCCCTTGGGCAATACAGAAAACAAAGTGGCGGGCGTCATGGTAAATCTGGTGGGTGCCGAAGGTTTTTCGGGAGAGGTAGTTTATAAAAATATAGAAGAAATACTAGGTTTAAAAGGAGTAACGCCCCATATTTATGGTAAAAAACAAACCAGGCCATTCAGAAAAATGGGGCATGTGACCATCGTGAATGAAGAGTTGAATGAAGCCAGAAGAGTAGCCGAGCAAGTGAAGAATACCATTAAGGTGGTAAGTGAATAAAATTTTTTAAAACTGAAATGTAAGGTTTACCATTTAAAACAATATAGCATGAAAGTAGCCATCATCATGGGGTCAAAATCTGACCTGCCTGTTATGCAAGAAGCCATTGATGTCCTCAAGGGGTTTAACATTGAAACCGAAGTGGATATTGTTTCTGCTCACAGAACCCCCGAAAAATTATTTGATTTTAGTCAACATGCTCATCAAAGAGGTATAAGTGTTATTATTGCTGGTGCTGGCGGTGCTGCTCATTTGCCGGGTATGGTAGCCAGTATGTCGCCCCTGCCTGTGATTGGTGTGCCCGTAAAATCTAGCAACTCTATAGATGGTTGGGATTCGGTGTTGTCTATTTTGCAAATGCCAGGCGGGGTGCCCGTGGCAACAGTAGCCTTAAATGGAGCTAAAAATGCAGGTATTTTAGCTGCACAAATCATCGGGAGTCATGATAAACAGGTGTTAGATAAAATTATTGCTTACAAAGAAGGCTTGAAAAAAGCCGTAGAGAAATCATCTGAAGAGTTGAAGTTTTAGATAAAAAAATTACAAATGAAAACTAGTTACATCTACTTATTAATGTTAACATTTTTAACGGCATGTAGCGAAAAAAAAAGTGACGAGTCTAGAGCTAAATTTGCTGAAAAAAATCAAATAATAAGACAATCACAATCAGATTTTTTTGAGAATGAATTAATCAGAAGTAAGTATAACCCCAAAACAGAAATTGATTCATTCGTCAATCAAACTATTTATAATGAATTGTTAGAGCCACAATACAAAATAGATTTTGCCGAAAGTTTAATTCAATCAAAGTATTTTAAGCAAGTTTCTGAAGATTACTATGATGATATCTTTGCAGCCATAGGTATCAACTATATGGTTTTAGAAAAATACAAAGATGCCATCTATTTCTTTGAATATTTATTAGACAATTACCAAAAGCCTTTGCAGGCAAATCCAGAGTTGTATATGCTTGTAAACTTAGAATTGGCGTATTCATATTCAGAAATTTATAAAAATGACTTACTCCTTCATTACACAGAAATTGGCATCAAAATTGGGCAAAAATATCCTCATAAAGTTAATCAAAACGACCTGATAACGGCCTACAACAACTCATTGTATTTTTCAAACAACCAAAAATTTGTTAAAAACTTTCAAATATTTGACCAAGCTAAAAGAGAATTTTTAGATACCATAACTTTTACTGACATCAGAACAAAAGACTTTAAAGATATTGTTTTTAAAAAATATGAAATTCATCATTTGTTACTGAAAAATGATTCTATTAATGCCCTCAAAAAATTAGAATTATTTTCCAAACATATTTCGGAAAATACTGACATGACACATGAAAAGAATAATTATTATTTATCTGCCTTTAGTAATTTGGTTGATTTCTATTTATTTAATTATAGGTCTTATTCAAAAGCTTTAGATTTAGCCAATCAGTTTTATAGCATTAGTTTAAACCACCCAGAGTTTCCGCATTATCAAATGTTGGCCTTATCAAAAATCTCAAATGCTCAAAAAGAACTAAAACAATATGAATCTAGCATACAAACGTTAGATTTATTGGAAAATAAAATAAAGCCAAATTTAAAATATAGTTCATACTATTCTCTAAAAATCATAAGAGCTATCAATTTATCAAAACTCAAAAAAGATAAAGAAGTCGTAAATCTTTTAGACAAACTATTTCCTCTTTTAACGGAAAACTTAATGGATAAAAAAATTGATATTAAAAATCTAAATAGAGAAGATTATAAAGATTTCAATTCGCCATATATCGTCAATATTTTTTCAACGGCTTCATATTTATATTGCCAAGCTTATCAATCTGATAAAAATTTGGAACATTTGGATAAAGCCGAATCTTTAGTTTTTTCTGCCCTAAAAATGTTTGCCCACAATCATAAAAGTATAGACAATAGTGAAGGACTTTTGAGTTATGAAAATAATGTTAATGAAACCTTATTATTCTTATCAAAATATAAATACGAAAATAATAAGGCAAAACAAAAAATGTGCATTGAGGCTTTAGAAAAAAACGCCTCTCACCAACTCTTCAATCAATTTCAAAATCAAGTTATCATTAATAATTCGGAATTAAAAAAATTATATCTCGCAAAAAATAAGCATTTAGCAAAAATAGAAAGGTTAGATGAACAACTTTTATTTGAGCTAAATGATAACCTATTAAAAGAAAAAGAAAAAATTGAAAACGAAGTAAATGAGGTTAACGTAAAAATTAAAATTGGTTTAAAAAACTTTTCATCGGTATATGAAGATTTTTCTATAGAAAGACTGCAAAACAAACTTAATAAAAATGAAAATATAGTTAAATATTATGTGGCAAAAGAAAGGGTATATCGTTTAATCATTACTAAAAACAATATTGATATCACTTTAATTGGCGACATTGAAGCTGTTCAAGTTGAAGTAAAAGATTATTTATCTAAAATCAAAAATCCTTCAAAAAGCTACAATCAAAATTCAAAAAAATTATTTCAACTACTTTGCGAAGGCATTCATGAAAAGCACCTCAACATCATTCCGCAAAGTTTTGTGAATTATTTACCCTTTGAAACTTTATTGAATGACAAAAACATCCCTTGGGTGTTTGATAAAACGATTCATTATAATTTTTCTTTGCCTATTTGGTATGGCGGCCGTATTTATGACCTTAAAAACACAAAGAATAAAACCTTAAGTTTAGCAGCAGATTATTCAAATTCTAAAAATGGCAACGTGCAATTAAACAATGCACAAAAAGAAATAGATAAGATAACTGAGATAACAAAAGGGGAAAAAATAAGTGAAGCTACAGTAAACGATTTTTTAAAAAATGTTGATTCACATCATGTTTATCATTTGGCGATGCATGCCAAACTAGATGATATTAATTTTGAAACATCAAGTATATTATTTAGTGACGATGAACCCCTTTATTTTAAAGATTTTTATCATTTAAATATCCCTTTAGATTTGGTTGTGCTCAGTGCTTGTAATACTGGTAATGGCAAATTGATTAACGGAGACGGTATCATGAGTTTATCGAGAGCGTTGACTTTTTCTGGTGTAAAAAGTTCGGTGGTGAGTTATTGGGAGGTGCCAGACAGAGAAACAGCCGATTTAATGGCCCTTTTTTATAACCATTTGAAAAAAGGTCATCAAAAATCAGAGGCACTCTCTTTAGCCAAAAGAGCATTTGTTGAAAAATATCCTCTAAAAAATCATCCGTATTTTTGGGCTGGTTTTGTACTCAATGGCAAAAATAATGTAGTTTATAAAGACTACTCCATTTACTATTTCTTTGGGGGTTTTATTATTTTAATTGCTGGATTCATATTTTATAAAAAATTTTACTTTAATAAATCTAAAAGCTCTGAAGCCGATTTTTTAAATTGATTATCTGAGTTTGTAATATTTTTTAATAAAGGTATAGCCTTTTCTTTTTGTTCACTTTTTATGTAACACAAAGCCAAATACCAAGAAATTTTTTCATTATATTCACTTTTTGAACTAAAATCAAAAGTTTTAAAGGTTATTATGGCATCGTTAATTTTTTGTAATTCCATTTGACTTAAACCTTTGTAAAACAAGGCATAATCTGATAATTCTGTTTTATAAATTTCATCAAATAGCTTAATAGCCTCTTCATAGTTTTCATTATCATAATGATAAAAAGCAATAGAAATTAAATTTGACGTAACCTCTCCTCTCACAGTAGGGCTTACAGTGTTTGGGTAACTTTCAAAAAAAGATAAATATAACTTTTCGTCTGATGGCTTGTTGTTTATGAGCAGCATCATTGCTCCGAAAGCAATAATTATTGTTGCTGCCACCCCTAGCCATTTGTAGGGGAATGATTTCCCAATAGATTTAACTTTGTTGTCCTCTATTCCAATAAGTAATTGTTTTAGGTCGATTCTTTCATTCAGTGTTAGGGCTGTTTTTAATTGCTTTTCAAAATTAAAATCAGCCTGAAAATCGGCATCAGTTTTTATCAAATGTTCAAAAACCAAAAGATCTTCTTTGGTTAATTGATTTTCAAAATATTTTTCAATAAGTTCTTTATTATCAGTCATTTTTAATTAATTCTTTAAGTTGTTTAAGGCATCTTGATTTTTGACTTTTCAATACATCTTTATTAGAGTAATTTAGTTCTAACATGATGGTTTCTAATTTTTTTTCTTCATAATAAAACATTCTTAGTACTTGCTGACACTGAGGTCCTAATTTTTTTATAGCACTTTGTAATGCATTAACTTGCATTGAAGATTGGTCTTCATCAAACGTATCATAAAAAATAGGTTCAATGATATCTTGGTCGGTTATCGTTAATTGTTTGTTTTTTTTAATTAATTTAAAAATTAAAAATTTTCCAATCCCAAATAAATAGGTTGTCAAACTAGCTTTCAAATGATCTAAAAGTCCTTTCGAAGCATTTTCGCATAAAGCAATTATGGCTTCTTGATAAATATCAACAATATCATCATCATTGATCTGATATTTTTTTGCAAAAAGTATAAAACTGGATTTGTTTTGCTCATAAACCTGACTTATAGTTTGATGATTTTTAGCTTTTAATTGTTCTATAATCTTTTGCTCTTTGTTCATTAGTGTTGCTTTTTATTAAAAGTAAACTTCACAAATATAATTTTTTTATGCTAATGTTTACTTTTTTAAAAATTGAGCACTAAGAAGTATAAATCAAAATAATGACAAAATGAAACACAAAATTTTAATGCTCATCGTTTTATTAAACTTAAATTTAATTCATGCTCAAACAGGCATTGGTGAACGTATTAAAGAGCGAACAAAAAGCAGTACAACAAATCGGGTTGAAAACAAGGCTGACGAAACTGTTGACAAAACACTTAATAAAATTGAAGAAGGTATAGGAAATATTTTTAAGAAAAAAGATAAGAAACAAAAAAAATCTGATCAAAAAAAATCAGCTTCAAGCAAATCGGTAACTTTTGACCCCATCAATACCAAAACAGATAAAGAAGGCAATACCAATTACTCTGCCTTTAAAAATTTTGATTTTATACCTGGTGAAAATGTTCTGTTTTTTGATGATTTCTCAAACGGATTAAACCAATGGAACAAAGTAACCTGGGATGAATGGGAAGAAAAACACAAAGGAATGATTGTTAGTTCAGCTGTGGCTAACGGCAATTGGTATTATATGCCTAGAAAAGGAACTTCACAACCCAAGGGATTAAAAACCTTGCCAAATCAATTTACATTAGAATATGACTTTTTTGTAGATGAGGAAGTATCCGAAAACGAAGGAGGCATAATAAATATTTTCGTGAAAGAAAAAGGATTAAACATCAATGAATATAGTTTTTATTTTGATAGATCACCCCAAATAAAATTGGATTTAAAACCAAAAGGTGATTTACTATACTTAGATGTTTTTAGAGAATACGGATATACTGCTGGTATTGATAATAGCGACAGAATCTACCAAGATTTAAAGAAAAATTACTGGAAACCAAATCAAGTACATCGGGTGTCTATTTCAAGAAATGGGCCTCATGTAAAAATGTATATAAATCAAGATTTGCTAATAGATTTACCAAATGCATTACCATCCAATGAAAATTACACGCTTCTTTTATCTAACAATTTATGGATAAGCGGTTATTATATATCAAATGTAAGAGTTGCCACAGGATTCCCTCAACCTGCCAAAGAATTTAAAGCTAAAAAAACATTCATCACCCAAAACATTCATTTTGATGTGAACTCTGATATCATCAAACCAACTTCTTATCATGTTTTGAAAGAAATTGCAGCTTCTATTCAACAACAAAATGGAAACATCAAAATTGTTGGCCATACGGATAGTGACGGTAATGCACAAAACAACATGACATTGTCTCAAAAAAGAGCTTCATCGGTCAAGAGAGCACTAGTCAATGAATTTGGCATAGACACTAACCGATTATTAACTGATGGAAAGGGACAAACCCAACCATTAAATAAAAATAGTAACGCCTCTGAGAAAGCGATGAACAGAAGAGTGGAATTTATCATTCAGTAAAACTAGTTGAAATTTTGTCAGATGATTAAGAAAATAACTAATAAAGTTAACAAAACATGAAAAAAGCATTAAAAAACATATTATCATTATTGTTAATTCTAACAGCAATCATTTCCTGTCAATCAGAAAACAAAAAATCAAGCACAACCAAAGCCTTTGAACAATTAATGAAAAGTCAAAGCGGTGAAAGTGTTGAATTACCCGATGATTATACATTAGAAAACAGCCAAGCAAAAGTGAATTATACAGCAGATGGCGTATCGTTTTTTGATAAAAATGAAAGTTTGACGTGTAATGTCATAGCGAAACAAAACAATAATTTTTTAGAAATTCACTTTCAGATTTTTGGAGAGGAAGGCAAAGCCGTTCAAATCAATATTCAAAAAGTACCTCTAGATTTTAAGGTACCATTAAAAATACCCTTTGCTCATCTTCATTTAACAGAGGATGACAAGATGCAAGCTATTTTAACAGGCATGAATTTAGCATCATCGGAGGGTTCTCTGGGTTTTGGGATACCTTTTGAAGGCCATTTAACCATTAAAAAAATGAATCAAAAGAACATCATGTTTGAAGCCATCGGAAAAGGTGGTGATTATATGGCGGCTGAAAATCCTGAAAGTTGGAAAGTCATCAAGTTGAATGCTGAATTAATCAATCCTATGATTACAGTCTTAGGCATAGAAAAATCAAAAATATTTAAATAATAAATACCATGAAAAACAAACTTTTACTATTATTAATACTTGTTGTGGCTATCACAGCCTGCAAAAACGACTCAAAAAACAATAACTCAAAAGAGGTGAACAGTGCCATAGACCAAACTTTGGATTCAAAAAGCAATGCGTGGTCAGGGAAATTAGACCAATTGTTAACTCTTCAAATGGCTGCGAAAGCTTTCGGTTATGAGCCATCTGAAGCAGAAGTTAATTACAGAAAAACTTTTGAAAACCCAGACACACACGATTTAACCTATGAATGGGATAAAGGCAGACAAAAAGAAATGGATGTGCCACACGTTGGTAAAATGAAGTTTCCTGAAACAGATAGAGTTGAATTGCGTTGGGTAAAAGTAACTTCTCTCGAAAATTTTAAAAACAGCTACAGAACCCCCACTCAAGAAGAGTTAGCTAATGCAGAAAAAGTCATGAAAGAACGCATGGCAGAACAAGTAAAAGAAGGCAAAATGACCCAAGAACAAGCAAACATGGCATCAGGCTTAGGTAGTTCTCTCGGCAGTGGTGTTAGCTATGATATAGTAACTAATGTTGGCGATTATGCGCTGTGGAACAATAAAGACAAAAACCTCAGTGTGTTTTATAAAGGGTTGCAATTCCAATTAGCAGTCTATTTAGGTGATGAAGCAACCAACAAAGCCAAAGCGGTGGACGTAGCACAAATGATCATCAAAGAAAAACTTTAAATCATGAAAAATATAATCATTATCTTCTCATTCATTTCTTCAATCAGTTTTGCACAAGTTGAAGAATTTTTACCGCGTGCTTTTAGTGGTGAACCTGTTATTTTAAATAATAAATTGTTGTTTAACTATTTTACGCCCGAGTTTGGCACAGAACTTTGGGTTACAGATGGCACAGCAGCAGGTACACAATTATTGAAAGATATCATTTCAGGAGCAGGTTCATCCAATCCAAATTTTTCTCCACTTTATGTCATTGATGGCTATCTGTATTTCCATTCTGCCCAAACACCAAACATTGTATGGCGAACCAATGGCACGCCACAAGGCACTGAAGTTCATATAACTAATTCACAAATTTTTAACCCTACTGGTTATATCAAATGCAATGGTTTCATTTTATTTGTTTCACGAATTGGTGGTAATCAAAACTTTTGGCGATTTTGGCGAATGACAAGCTTTCCAAATAGTGAAGTACCGATCATCAATACTTTTGATGGCAAAGTGATTAATAATGTTCATATAAGTTCTTATGCAAAAAAAGATGAAACCACTTTAATCTTTGGTGGACATACTAATCAAGATGGTTGGGCTATATTTGGAACAACTGGTGCAACAACCGATTTAATCATTGATTTATACCAAGGCAATAACAGCACATTTAATAACTATAACCAGTTTAGTCATGCCAGAAATATAGATGGTAAAATATATTTTACAGGCTTTCAAGAGCAAACAGGCTTTGAATTATGGACAACTTTAGGTTCGGCCTCATCAACAAACTTGTTTAAAGATATCAATCAAAACAATACAGTTGTAAATGCAGGTGGAGCTCCTATGAGATTTACAAAAGTAGGAAATACCATATTTTTTACCGCCAATGATGGCATAAATGGCCGAGAGATTTGGAAAACTAATGGAACTGCCTCGTCAACACAAATGGTGAAAGATGTTAGCCCAGGCAATTTAAACTCAGGACCACAAAGTTTAATTGAATATAATGGCTTTCTCTACTTTCTGCAATCTGACGGAACAAATGGCAATCAAATTTGGAAAACTGATGGCACAGAGAGTGGGACAATAATGGTAACTAACCCACAAGATTTTAGTAATGTATCAAGTGCTAATTTAATCAAAACGAATAATAAATTATTCTTTTCAGGATTTTCGAATGTATATGGGAATGAACTTTTTATGTTAGACGAAAATGATCAAGTTAGTTTAATTGCAGATATTAACCCCGGTATCAATGGGTCTGATCCAGAATGGGTGATAGAATATGATGGTTATATTTATTTTACTGGACGATTTGGTAGTAACATCAATACATACAGAACCTATCGCATAGCTACAAGTAACTTAAATGTTGCATCTCAAAACCAAGTTTTAGCCAGTATAAAAATCTATCCCAATCCAACTGCCAATTATTTTACGGTTACATCTGATGCAGAAGTATCTGTGGCGTGTTATTCAATATTAGGTCAAAAACAAAACATCAAACAAATAAACATCAACCAATACGATATCAGCCATTTATCAAATGGTGTTTATTTGTTAAAAATCACTGATATTCGATCTAATATCATAGAAACAAGAAAAATTATTAAAAAATAAAAAATTTAACAAAATGAAAAATTTATTACATCTATTATTACTATTTATAGCAATACAAACAATTCAGGCACAAAGTTTTAACTGGTCTGGAATAGTGAACAACAATGATGGCTCACCTTTAGAAAACACCAATGTGCAATTGGCTTTTGGCCTATATGATGGAGCTGCTATAAATGCCAATATTGTTTATTCAGAAACGCATAACGTAACTACCAATGCACAAGGTTTTGTTTCAGCTGTGGTTGGTGAAGGAACTGCAACTCAAGGTGTTTTTATGAATTTGGACTGGAGTAAAACATTTACGTTTCAGGTTGACATCAATACACCGCAAGAGGGTTGGGAAATTTTAGGTTCAGAAACCTTTAAATCTGTACCCGTAGCTAATAGTGCAATTACAGCAAAAGGACTGAAAAAAGATTCACATGGAATCTCAATTGATGAAGTGAGTAATAGAATTGTTTTTTTTACCAACAATGGAGGTACAATGTACTTAGAAGGCAATCAATTACGTCTTGCCGGATTGTCAGGTTCTGAACCAGAATTACTAGAAGTTTCTGAAACCGGTGTTTTAAGAAGAAAAACACCTAAAACAAAATATTACAGCATTTCTGGCAGGGCTTTTTTGCAAAATGGGTTTAACTATAATTTTATTCAAGGCTTATGGAATAATTCAGGCATCGAAACAAATACTGAACTATACTATCCCTTAAATTTACCTCATGGATGCACAGTTAAAAGAATTAGAGTATACTATACAGATAATGTATCTCAAGGTTTAAGAATTAGAATTGAGCGTTTTAATCAAAACGGTTTTTTTGCACCAAGCATATCAAATGCTTTAAACACCAATGACTTTAGCCAATCGGCTTCTTGGCAATCACAACAATCAACAATCATAGATACTTTTATAAATAATCAACAAAATACTTATCAATTAAAGATTTCAACTATTGATGGTGCTTGGCCATCAACTAATTCACTCGCTATCAGATCAATTGTTATTGAGTATGAAGATTAATATTAATTTAAAAAAATAATAAATGAAAAAAATATTCTTCCCCATTTTATTGTTGTTAGGAGTCTGCTCCACAGCACAACAATTAGTTGTTAGTCAGTTTAATGCTGGTGTTATGACCGAAGGAACTTTAATAGGTGTAACAGGAGAAGTTTTTAATAGAACTCTTAGTGTTACTAACCAAAGCATAAAAGAATCTATTCTTCATCTTTTTACTGTTCAAAATTCTTTAGGGATAACAGAAGTTAATAACAAACAAATCGTTAGGGCTTTTCCAAACCCTGTTAAAGGCTTGCTATATTTAGAACTTCAAGATATTTCAAATTTTAATGTACATGTTTACTCCATTTTAGGTGTAAAAATAAATCAGCTAAAATTAAAAAACAATCAATTAGATTTCTCAAACCTATCAAATGGCATCTATATTCTATCTGTTGAATCAAAAATAGATCAAAATGTTACTAATCTGAAGATAATTAAAAATTAAAAATGAAAAAATTAACTTTAACAATCGCACTAATTTTATCTTATTTTTCAATTTCTGCGCAATCTGTGGAAGGTAGCTTTTCTATAAATGGCAAATCAGAAATAGGCATTGAATTAAAAAATAATTATGCCGTTGACTTATATGCCACTTTTAGAAATAATGAAAACCCTATTTTATTTCAATTTACAGCTAATGGTTTATCACTAAAAGACCAAAAGAAAGAGGTAGTTCTTATCAGTTTTAAAACCATGGTCAAATTAAATGGAAAAGTTGTTGGTGAAATCAATCGTCAACCTATTCCTTTTTTTCCTGGAGATATGTGGATGCCCGTTGAAACGTTTGATTTTATATCAATCCTAAGCACTTTGCAAACAAATGATATGAACAATATTTCGGCCATGCCTCCGGGTAATTATGAAATCATTATTGAAGCACAATCAAACAAAATTAAAGGGAAAATTCAACCGCTTACTATATTTTTTAAGGTCAACTAATGAAGCTCATCAAGTATTTTATAGGATTAACAATTATTATGGCTTGTAAAAAAACACCATCAAACGTTAGAAACATTACAAGTGATATTACAAATACCCCCACCGAAAATTTGTTTACGGAGATTGAAAATTATCAAAATCAAATTTTAGTTTTTAATGAAGTGCTCATCTATACATTAGAACATGATGAGGGGAAAACAGATTTTTGGTTTTATGTAAACAGAGAAGAAAATCTTATTCTTTACATGCCACAAGACGATATGATAGAAGCTGTAATTTCTTATCCAAATGGAAAGTATCAAATATTTGCAACTGATGAGTTTGGTAAAAAAGTAAAATGTTTGGCATCGGTAGAAAAAACAAATAATAATAACTTACTAAATGTGCTTAATCCATTAAACAACTTAAAAATAACCAAAAATCTAGAGGGTGTTTTGCCGATTATTGAAAGTCAAGGTTTTACTTTAAAATATACCCAAGAAAACTCTCAAGAAACTATTTATACCACCAATCAAATAAACCTCAATAGCCGTCAATTATATGGATTTACCCGTTTAGAAGGTGACAGCAAGTTGAGTTATCATTTTGATTTTTTGAATGTTTTAAATAAAAACCAATGGGTTACTCATTCGCAAAGTGCATTTGGTGTTTTAGAACTTTTAGAGTACAGCTTCAACTACTATGAGATAAACCTTAATGATTATAAATCAATTTAACCAATAACAAATAATTTATCTAGTATGGAAAATAACACACCACAACAAGGAAAAGACATAGCATTAATTGCCTACATAACCATCATCGGGCTTATTATTGCTTTTGTAATGAATAGTGAAAAAAAACATGCGTTTGCACAATTTCACATCAAACAAAGTTTAGGGATTGCGCTCACAGGTCTTGCTATCAGTATTTTAAGTATTATTCCTTTTTTAGGATGGCTAATTAGTTTTTTCGGTTTCTTTTTTATCGTCTTTTTATGGATTATGGGCTTAATGAATGCCATCAACGGAAAAGAGGAAGCTGTTCCGCTTTTAGGAGAGAAATATAAAGAATGGCTTAAAAACTTATAAGATGAAATCAATAATCAACCTGTACTTTATTCTATTTACAATTGCTATTTGTGCACAAAACCTCAAAAATAAGCAGCATAATCTAGTAGAAAATGAGATAGATTCTACCATGAATTGCTTTCAATTTGGGGCTATAAACCTAAATGATTATTCATTTAAGATAATTGGTGAAAAAGTAAATGAAAAGTTTAATCCCAAAACTACACAAAGTTTTGATAGAAAAATTGGTTTTGAAGCCAATACAAATGAAGTAAAAATTAAAGGATTTTACTATCTGAATACGCAAAATGCTACCACTTGGATACCTTGGGAAAGCTTTAAACAATTCACTGAAAATGCTGAAGACAGCGAGTTAGATCAAATTTTGACTCATCAATTAGATTTTTACAATTTCATGAAAAGCGCTGAAGGCAAGTTTTGAATGAAATTTTCTGGTCAAAATAACACGGGCATGTCCAATGAAGAAGTAAAAAGATTTTTTAAAAATTCTTCATACACCGGAGTCAACAAACAAATATGAAACAATAATGTATTTAGAGCATTAGAATTTAAAGGAAAAGACGAAAAAGGGCAAACAATTTATTTTTACATGGCATGTCCACTAGGTTTGCACATCAACACCAAAAAAAACAATGCCGTTATAGGATTTATGGGTCTGGGATTCTTGGCCGATGATAACCAACAAACCTATATGCTGGTGGGTTTCAAAAACAATAAAATTAGTGTTTATATGACCTTTAATGAAGCTGTGAATGTATCATTTGACCCTACTTCATACAAAGCTTTTGGTCATGAAATGAAAGATCAAATCTTGCAAAATATAGATGAATTTTCGGATAACTTTTCTGGATTTGAAAATTATAAAAATGCCATAAAAAATGAATTAGACCCTACCATAAAAAATATCAAGGAAATGCTCTATAATGACTTAGAAACAGTTGCAATAGAGCAAATAGATCAAATCATAAATTTTACCAAATCAAGCGATATGAACGATATGGTCAAAATGAATGAAAGCAATAGTCAAGCCTATCATCAAACTTATTATAATATGTTGATAAAAGGATCTTTTATAGCTTTTTTAGAATTAGAAAAAAACATTAATGAATTGAAAAAAAATAACGGTGATACGAGAATAATTAATGATCTAAAATGTCAAAAAGAATGTGCCAAAAAGCAAACCTTGATGTATCTTGATATGAGAGATGAACATTTAGAAGCTTTAAAAATTAAAAATGAAGATAATAGAGAAAATACAATTTCAGAGATTATTCAGAGGTATTCAATGTCTGAGCCATGTCAATGTTATTAGAAAAATCCAAAAATTATATACAAAACTTAAGAAAAAAAATTCAAAACCAATATTAATCTTAAAATCAAAATCATGAAACATGTTTTATTAATTCTAATTTTAATCACTTGTAAAATAGCTTTTACTCAAAATGATGGTAATATTTCAAGAGATTATAGTCATTTTATGAATCACGAACTAAAGAACCTTTATGAAAAGGAAAGGGAACTAGAAAATGAAACGCCCGATATAATTAATGCTAATCGAATGGCGATAAAAAATGCTTGGATGCAGATTAACCCTGAGATCGGAAATTTATATAAACCATTAGAAAACAATGGAAAATTACCTGAAATAATTGAAAATGTAGATATCAATGGCTTAATTTCAACGAATCATGATACACCAAGAAAAAAGGAGACTGATAATCAAGTCCAATGGGCGACTGATGTTCTAATACATGACGGCTTTGTTGATGGTGGGGTTGGCAGTGCAGTCGATAATTTAGGACATATCTACACTTCTCATTACGAAAGTTTTGACACAACCCATATTATTTATATATATCGATCAATTAACCAAGGAGACTCATGGGAGTTGTTTAGGTCACAAATAATAACAGCACCTATACTCAAACTACAATTGGTTTCAATTCATGGTAGTGGTGATAACTATATTTTAGCATATTTTTTAACATCAACCAATGTATTTCAAGTCATTAGATGGAAAACCGCAGTGAATGAGCCAGTGACTGCTCAAGTTGTTTCAACTGAGGTTATTGATTTTTCGCTTGATAGAAATTATCCAATTAATACCGCAGCTCAGAGAGTTTTTGCTATTTATAAAAAAACAACAAATGATTTTGTGCGATCAGCAAGAAGTACAGCTGGTTCGTTCGGTCTTGACTGGGTTGATGAATCAGAAAGTCTTATACGTTTAAACATGGTTGACTTTGCTTATGGTTTAAATGGATCTTGCTATGGTATTGGGGTTGGTCAAACCACATTAAATCTAATCAGTATTATAAACACTAATTTTAACGACCCCGCTTCATGGGCAGCAACCTTAATAGTTCAATTAGGCAGTAATAGGGAATCTATCAATCCAAAAATTACCGCATCTAGACTTGCAATTGCTAATGATAATGTATTGGTTGCATGCTCAACGCGAACAGTTGGAAGTACTGGTAAGTATGACTTAAGTTTCTACCGACGACTTAATGACAATGAATTTACACATCAATTTACGACAAATACTGGAACTGCAAATATAAGTTTAACACATCCAGACATGTTTGTTAGATTTGAAAATAATATAACAACTATAAAAGGCTGTTTCAATAGAGTTGACAATGACGGTCCTATAAGGGCTAACAGAATTTTTACGTCGACAGGTTCAACTATTGGAGACTGGGATGATGTTTCAGACGCGGGCATAAATCCATTTTCTGGTTTTAAATCATCTGTTATTCGTGAATTAAACACAAATAATGAATCCTATTTAATTTTTACAGGTACGCATATTAATGGCTCGTTTGGACGCAATTTATATTTTGATAAACAAATAGCATTGAGTAGTCAGAACATTCCACTACCAAATGTTTTATTTTATCCAAATCCAACCAATGATTTTGTTAATATAGCTTCTATAGATTCTATTGAACAGATAGAAGTTTATAACCAATTAGGACAATTAGTAATAAATCAAAAAACTAATGAATACAGCATTAAAGTGTCATTTGAAGGATTCAAAACTGGTGTTTACTTTATAAAAGTTTCAAGTGGTGAAAAAACATCCACTCATAAAATCATGAAAAATTAAGCTTTTCATGAATAAGACATCCAAAATATTGATAATCTCAATCACAATTTTGGTTTAATATTTTATTGTTGAAGAACCATCCTTTATATAAGTAGATTTATAATACTATTTAGTAGTTTTTTTTGAGGCTGTTCGAAAAATTTTGGATAGCCTCTTTTCTTAAAAAATTAACTGTAAGTAAAATTTTATCATTTTATATAAGTATAATACTTGCCCGTTAGATTGAATTTTGACAAAAATTCACCTATTAAGTGTAAAGAATTCTAATTTTAAAATAATTTAATTGAATATCCTTAATTACACCTAATTTATTATCTTTGTATATATATTAAATTTGATTAGCCATGACCATGTTTACTTTTACTGCCCATTTTGGAGACGAAAAAACTTGTCGTGAACACTTTAAATCTGAGCGAGACAAACAAGGAGTAGTATGCAAAAAGTGCAAAAACACCAATCATTATTGGAAGAAAGACAAGGAATGTTATGAATGTAAATCTTGTCGTTTCCGAACTTCGCTTCGAAGTGGAACTATAATGGAAAATTCTAATCTTTCTTTTCTTGTTTGGTATCGTGCTATGTTTTTGATGAGTACTACCAAGAAAGGTTTCTCGGCTAAAGAAATCCAGCGACAATTAGGATTAAAGCGTTACGAACCTGTTTGGTCTATGGTACATAAACTACGAAAAGCCATGGGTAATCGTGATGCACGATATACTTTGGAAGGAATGATTGAAATGGACGAAGGTTATTTTACAGTGGCATCCACTGAAATTGAACAAAATCAAGGTAAACGTGGACGTGGAGCTGCAGGAAAACAAAACGTTTTGGTAAGTGCTGAAAGCACCCCTTTAGAGGATTTGGAAACAGGTAAAAAATCAAATCAAGTAAGATACTTTAAAGCCAAAGTTCTTGAAAATCATCAGTCAAATGAAGTAACAGAATTTGTAGCAAGTTCTTTTAATGAAAAATCAATTGTTTTCACAGATAAAAGTACTTCTTACGTGGATATAGCAAACTATGTTGAAATGCATGTGACAGAAAAATCAACTAAAGAATCTACCAAGGAAACATTGCGTTGGGTGCATATCTTTATTAGTAATGCTAAACGAAATTTACTAGGAAACTATCATAAAATAAAAGGAAAATACTTGCAGTCCTACTTAAATGAATTTGTATATAAATTAAACAGAAGGTACTTCGGAGAGAAATTATTTGACAGAATGGTGGTAGCAGCAATTACTGGAGCTTAGGTAAGAAAACGGACATTCAAATAATTTATACAATTTTCTTCTTATATTTTCATATTATTGAAAAATTTTAAAAATATGAAGAAAATCATCTTACTTTCGCTTTGCACAATTTTAATAGTCAATGCACAAAAAATGTCTCAAACACCAGATTCAAAACCAATGAACATTTTAACCAAACCTTTTGAAACCAAACACGGCACGCCGCCTTTTAACCAAATAAATGTAGAAGATTACAAACCTGCTTTTGAGCTGGCCATAACGCAAGCCAAAGCAGAAATTAATCAAATTACCAACAACAAATCTGCCCCAACGTTTGAAAATACCATCATGGCATTGGAATACAGTGGCCAGCAACTAAGCAGAATTAGAAGTGTTTTTAATAACCTAAACAGTGCCGAGACTACAGACGAACTGCAAAAATTGGCTCAAGAAATGTCACCTATATTCACGGCTTATGCCAATGATATTTCGCTCAACCAAGCTTTGTTTAGTCGCATCAATCAATTGCATCAAAAAAAGAATCAATTAAAATTAACTCCAGAGCAATTGATGGTTTTAGAAAAAACCTACAAAAGCTTTGTAAGAAACGGAGCATTGCTAGACGATGCCAAAAAAGCTGAACTCAGACAAGTAAACGAAAAACTATCTTTGTTGAGCCTTAAATTTGGGCAAAATGTGTTGGCAGAAACCAACAATTATTTCTTGCAAATTACCGATGAAAAACGCTTAGACGGCCTGCCTGACAACAACAAAGAAATGGCCAAAAAAGCAGCCAAAGACAGAGGCATAGAAGGTTGGGTTTTCACCTTGCACTTTCCGAGCTATGGGCCAGCCATGAAATACCTTAAAGACAGAGACCTCAGAAAAGAATTGTTTTTAGCCTCTGGGAGCAAAGGATTTCAAAGCAACGAATTTAACAATGAAAACAATATTAAAGAACTAGTTGCCCTAAGACATCAACGGGCTAATTTGTTGGGCTATAAAACCCATGCCGATTTTGTGCTTGAGGAACGCATGGCAAAGACCAGCGAAAAAGTATATGGATTTTTAAATGACTTATTAAGCAAGGCCAAACCAGCGGCTCAAAAAGAATATGACCAATTAAAAGCCTTTGCCAGTGCTACAGATGGGCTACAAGACTTTCAGAGCTGGGACGCTTCTTTTTATTCAGAAAAACTGAAGCAAAAACTATTTAATTTAGATGATGAAGCCTTGAGGCCTTATTTTAAATTAGATAATGTATTAAATGGAGCTTTTGACATTGCCAACAAATTATGGGGCATCACCTTTAAGCAAGTAAACGACATCCAAGTATATCATCCGGATGTTCAAACCTACGAAGTATTTGATCAAGACGGTAAGTTTTTAGCTGTTTTTTATGCCGATTTTCATCCCAGAAAAGGCAAAAGACAAGGAGCTTGGATGACCGCTTTTAGATCTCAATACCAACAAAATGAAGTAAATTACAGACCTCAAGTAGCCAATGTGTGTAACTTTACACCACCCACCGATAGCAAGCCCTCTTTGCTCACCTTTAATGAAGTAACTACCTTGTTTCACGAGTTTGGTCATGGTTTGCATGGCATATTGGCTAATACTACTTACCCAAGTGTTTCGGGCACCTCAGTATATTGGGATTTTGTAGAGTTGCCAAGCCAGATCATGGAAAACTGGTGCTATGAGCCAGAGGCTCTAAAATTATTTGCCAAGCACTACCAAACCGGTGAAGTGATTCCGCAGGAATACATTGAAAAAATAAAAGAAAGTGCCCAGTTTATGCAAGGCTTGTTTACCTTAAGACAATTAAGTTTAGGCTTGCTAGATATGGCATACCACAGCAAAAAAGAAGACATTGCCAACGTAAAAGCCTTTGAAGTTGAAGCCATGAAGCCAACTGCCATATATCCAGATGTGCCTCAAACGCTCATGAGTAGTTCGTTTTCGCATATTTTTGCTGGAGGCTATTCTGCGGGTTATTATAGCTACAAATGGGCCGAAGTATTAGATGCAGATGCCTTTGCTTATTTTCAGGAAAAAGGGATCTTTAACAAAGAGGTGGCCAAAAAGTTTAGAGACCACGTTTTGTCTAAAGGAGGCACAGAGCACCCCATGGAGCTTTATAAAAAATTTAGAGGACAAGAACCCAAACCAGAGGCACTGCTCAAACGCTCTGGCTTGTTATAAAACATAAAAAACCCCAACTAAATATCAAGTTGGGGTTTTTTTATGCTCGTTAAGCTAATTTTTTCTTGCGTTTTGTTTTCACTTTTATTTTGCCTTTGTGCAACACAAAAAACATTGATGGCACAATAACTAGCGTTAAGAAGGTAGCAAAAATAAGTCCGTAGATTACGGTTTTCGCTAAGGGCCCCCAGAAGATAACGTTATCTCCTCCTAAGTAAATATTAGGACTATAATCGGTAAACATGCCAAAGAAATCAATGTTGAGTCCAATAGCCAATGGGATGAGTCCTAAAACAGTGGTAATGGCGGTCAGCAAAACGGGTCTGAGTCTTGAGGAGCCCCCATCTATAATGGCCTGTCGGTATTCTTCAAGGCTTAATAAGCCATCAGCATCTAGACCTTTAGAAGCTAATTTTCTGTCGATGAGCAATTGGGTATAATCTATCAGTACAATGGCATTATTTACCACAATCCCTGCCAAAGATATAATCCCCATCATGGTCATGATGATTACAAAGTCGTTTTTAAACAAAACCATGCCATAGAAAACGCCTCCAAAACTTAACAACACCGACACCATGATGATGATGGGTTTAGAAACCGAGTTAAACTGAGCAACCAAAATCAAGATAATGCCGCCCAAGGCAATGAGCAATGCTTTGATTAAAAAACTCATGTTTTCGGCTTGTTTTTCTTGCTCTCCAGTAAATTTAAAAGTTAATTCTTCGTTGATGTTGAATTCTTCTAGCTCTTTTTGAATTTTTTGCACCAATATATTGCCGTTATAACCACCAATCACATTAGAATAGATAGTGATTACTCTTTTGAGGTTTTTCCGTTTGATGGTGTTAAAACTCGTGGTATTTTCTCTGTTAATTAATGCAGAAATTGGCACTTGCACCAACTTACCTGTTGATTGGTCTCTAAAAGTAATGGGTTGATTGTATATGATGTTTTCGTTGTTGCGTTGGTCTTCTTGCAAACGCACGTTAATTTCATAATCGTCTTTACCATATTTGTAGGTGGAAGTTTTTTCTCCAAAGACTGCTCTTCTGAGGGTTTGCCCCACAGAGGCTGTAGACACACCCATTTTACCAGCCATGTTTTTATCTACGGCAACTTTGGTAGAGGGCTTGTTTCTGTTCACTTCTATTTTGAGCTCTTCTATACCAGCAATGTTTTTTTCATTGATAAAATCACGCATACGTTCTGCTTCTGCGAGCATTTGCATATAATCTTCTCCAGAAATTTCAATGTTTATAGGATAACCTGCAGGTGGACCGTTTTGTTCTTTTTCTACAATTACAGAAACTCCGGCATAGCCTTGCACGGCTTTTCTAACTTCCTCTAAAACATCACTACTTTTTTTGCCTTTACGGTACTTAAACTCTTTCATTGAAAAAGTGATTTTGCCTCTGTGTGGCATTTCATTAGTGGCACCACCTTCAGTTTGTGGGTTACCTGAGCCAACCCCCACTTGGGCAATGGCAGATTCCACCATAAAATTTGACCCTTCGTCTAAATACTGATTGGCTACCTCATAAACTTTGTTTTCTAAGAGTTGGGTAAATTCGTTGGTGCGTTTAATGTCTGTACCCTCAGGAAATTCTATGTAAACCATGATTTGATTGGGTTCGTTTTCGGGAAAAAACAACACATTGGGTTTAGCGATTCCTACGGCAATAAAGGAGGTAATTAGGATACCAAATGTAATAAGAATATACAAAAAGGCTTTTCTGCCACTCAGGGCTAGGGTTATAAAGTTGCGGTATTTGTTTTCGAGCCAAGTGAGAATGATGTTTTGAAAAAAGTATTGAGCCCTGATTAAATAATATTTGTACAACCAAAGCATGATGGCAAAAAAGAGACTCAGATTACCCAGTCCTCTCAACAAGCCGAGTTTAAACACAAACCCCATGACAAGCATAAAAATTCCTACGATACCAAGCAATAAACTTATTTTTATGAGGTTGGTTTTGGTGAGTTGATTTTCTTGCAGTTTCATAAATCTTGAGGTAAGCATGGCATTGATGATAAGAGCCACAAACAAGGATGAAAACAAAACAACAGAGAGCGTCATAGGGAAATAAACCATAAATTTACCCATGGTGCCGGGCCACAAACCAAGCGGGAAAAAGGCGGCCAAGGTGGTTGCTGTAGAGGCAATAATGGGCCAAGCAATTTCGCCTACGCCTTCTTTAGCAGCCTCTTTTAGAGGGATGCCTTTGGCATATAAGGAATACACGTTTTCTACTACCACTATCCCGTTGTCAACCAGCATGCCCAAGCCCATCACCAAGGCAAACAACACCATGGTATTGAGGGTAATGCCAAACATAGATAAAATCATGAGCGACATAAACATAGACAACGGAATGGCCACCCCTACAAACAAGGCGTTGCGTAGCCCTAAGAAAAACATCAGGACTCCTACCACTAACAAAACCCCAAAAATGATGTTGTTTACCAAGTCGTCTACTTGTGCTAATGTTCTAGTAGATTGATCGTTGGCATAGGTGATTTCTAAACCGGCCGGCAAATAGTTTTTTTGAGCTTTTTCGATGATTTGATAAATACCATCTACAGCCTCCACCATGTTTTTGCCACTGCGTTTTTTTACATCAAGCATCACAACGGGTTCGCCATAACTACGGGCAAAGGTGGTTTTTTGTTTTTCTTTAAAGGTTACTGTTGCAATGTCTTTAAGGTAAACAATGCCGTCTTGTTTTTTTACAATAACGTCTTCTAATTCATTGGGGTTGTTGATTTCGCCAATCACCCTGATATTTTTGGTGGTAAGCCCATTGCTTACAGACCCACCAGAAATGGTTTTGTTTTCGTATTTGATGGCGTTAATTACATCATCAAAACTCACAATGGCGGCATTCATTTTATACATGTCTACCGCTATTTCTACTTCTCTATCGTCTACCCCTCGAATGGCTGCTTCTTTTATTTGAGACAACATTTCGATGCGTTCTTGGAGGTATTCTGCGTATTCTTTGAGCTCTATAAGGGTGTAGTTGCCTGTGATGTTGATGTTGAGAATGGGAAATTCTTCGGCTATGTTGAGGTCAAACACATTGGGTTCCACTTTGCCGGCTCCGTCTATCACGGGCCAATCGGTGTCGGACTTCACCATGTCTACTTTGTCTTTTACCTTTTGTTTGGCGTTTTCTACCGAAACATCTTCGTCAAATTCTACCATGATAGAAGAGTAGTCATCTAGGGTGTTAGAGGTGATACTGATGACCCCGCTGATGTTGTTAAATTCTTCTTCGAGGGGTTTGGTGATGAGTTTTTCGATGTCTTCGGCCGAGTTGCCGGGGTTTACGCTACTCACGTATATTTTGGTTTCTTTAATCTCCGGAAAGCTTTCTCGGGGCATGGTATAGTAGGCCAAGAGTCCGCCGATGGTGATGATCAGGATGATAACATAAACGGTCATGCGGTTGTCGATGGCCCAGTTGGAGATGCTAAAGTATTTTTTTATTTGGTTGTTCATGGGTTTCTAATTTGTTGGTTTAGAAATGATGTGGTTGACTAGAAGCCTGATGATATTGGGCCTAGCCCCGATTGCAGCGGCATCCTTTTTTGAGGGAGCTTTTTTGGCTTCCTCAAAAAAGATATAGCGGAAAGCGGGAACACGGATTATTTTTGCCCAAGCCATTGGCTACTTATTAATGATGGTTACCGCTGTTTTGTCTTTGATGTTTTTGATACCTTCTATCACGAGTTCGTTGCCGGGCTCTAGGCCTGAGATAATTTCTATTTGGTTGTTTTGGGTTTTGCCTAATTGTAGGTTAACTTCTTTTACCGTGGCTTCGTTTTTGGTTTTTTGAGCAATCACAAAGGCCACAAAATCGCCATTTGGTTTTTGGTTAAGGTGGGTGTCTAGTATCACCAAGGCGTTGGGGTTGCGGTAGTCTTCTATTTTGATGGTGGCTACTTGGTTGGGCCTGAGGAGTTGCTCGTTGGTTGGCAGGGCAATTTCTATGGGGATGGTGCGGTTGTTGGGGTTGATGTTTTTGCCAATAACGCGTATTTTCCCCTGGTATGTTTTGCCTATTGAAGCAATTTGAATGTCTACCGGGGCGTTGAGTTTGAGGCTGCTAAGGTAGTTTTCGGGTACGTTGGCCGATACAAACATGTCTTTGAGGCTCACCACTCTAAAAAGTGGGGTGCCCGGGGCCACCACTTGGCCTCTTTCTACGTTTACCTCGTCTACGGTGCCAGAAAATGGGGCTCTTACAAGGGTTTTGTTGAGTTGGGCTTTTATTTGGTTGATGATTTTTTGCTGACTTTCCATGTTGGTTTTGGCTTGCAGATACTGCATTTCGGAGCCTAGTTTTTGATTCCAGAGGTTTTCTTGTCTCTCGAAGGTGGTTTTGGCCAAGGCGTATTGGGTTTCAGCTTGAGCTAGTTGTGCACTCAGGCCACCATCGTCTATGCGGGCCAAGACTTGCCCTTTGCTAACGTTTTGTCCTATTTTTACATTAAGGCTAGTGAGAGTGCCCTGAAATTCTGGATATACCAAGATGTTTTCATTGGTTTTTACGTTGCCTTGCAGTTCTATGTAGTGTCTAAAAATGGTGTCTGACAGCACCAATGTTTTTACTAACGGATTTTTTTTGATGGTGTCTAATTCGGCAATTTTTTTGTCGATGCTGCTGAGTTCAAGATTGAGCTTGTCTAGTTGCTCTTGAATTTTGATGCGTTCGGTTTGCAATTTTTTGAGTTCTTTTTCGGCGGTTGACTCTTTTTTAGATTTATCGCAAGCCACTATGGCTAAAATGAATATGATGCTGATGAATTTTTTCATGGTTGATGTTTTTTTAGTTTCCTAATAGGTTGTCTAAGGCTGCTTTTTTGTTTATTACGTTGATCATTGATTGGATGTAGAGTTGTTGGGCACTGTAGAGTTGTCTTTGTGCTTCGGTGAATTCAAAACTTGTTGAAAGCCCTTCTTTAAATTTGATTTGTTGTTTGTTTTCGATGCGTTCGGCCAGTTTAAGATTAGATTTGCTGGTGGCATACTCTTCTAAGCTAAACTCATATTCGCTTTTGGTTTGCTGAAATTGCAAGTCTAAAACTTTGCTTAAGTTTTTGAGCTCGTCTGAGGCTTGCACATAATCTAGTTTGGCTTGTTTTAGTTTGCTACGACGACCAAAACTGCTAAAAATAGGCACATTGAGCCCCAGGTTGATGCTGCTAAAGTTAAGCCACCGCTGATCGGCATTTAAGAAACTAAACTCATTGCTAAAGGCATTGTAACCAAAATTTACATTGCCATAAAGCGTTGGGTAGTTTTTGTTTCTTTCTTGCATCATCAAAAGTCGCATTTGCTCTTGGTTGAGCTCTCCTAATTTATAATCGGTGTTGGAGGTTTGGTCGAAGTTTTTGGTAAGCACGTTGAGGTTGTAGTTGTTTTGGGTGAGTTGCTCTAGGTTGTCTGTGAGCTCTAGTGCATCGTTGGTTTCTAAGCCTAAATTGATTTTAAGAATCTGCTCACTTATTGTAAGCACCCGTTGGGTATTATTTAAGCTGTTGCTGATGGTGGCCAAGGTGATTTGAATTTGCTCTACGTTTTCTTCTTCTACAAATCCGTTTTTGTAAAATTCTTGAGTTTCAAACAAGTTTTGTTCTAAAGACGTTTTATTTTTTTGCAAGACTTCGATGCTTTTTTGCAATAGTAACACATTGGTGTAGTCCTGAATAATTTGTTGTTTGAGGTTTTGAGTAGTTTTATTTTGAGACTCTTCAAAAAACTTGAGGTAAGATTTGGCTGCTTGCAAAGCCACTAAATAAGAGCCATCAAAGATTAACTGACTCAGGGTTACCCGGCCAATCATCACGTGTTTGGTGCCAAAGGCCACATCTACAAACTCTCCCGGATTACCGCCAAAAAATTCGGCAGGTACTACGTTTCGCTGAATTACCAGGTTGTTCTGATAATCTAAACCTGCATTGATTTGAGGCAAACCCATGGCAGTGGTTTCCCATTTTTTGAGTTTGGCTTTTTCTAGTTCACGGCCAGATTTCTTGGCCATTAAATTGTTTTCTAACGCAAAAGCAATGGCTTCTTGCAAAGACATCTTATAAGATGTTCCATTTTGGGCATGGCCCAGTAAAATGGCCATCAGGAATATTAAAGTTAGTTTTTTAGTCATGGGGTTTAGATAATATGTCGTTTAATAATGCTAGTCCGTTGGGAGTGGTGATGGCTCTTAAAAAAAATTCTAGAAAAGAAGACTCTAAAACCGTAATTTTAAATTGTTCTTTTGGAAACACTTCTTCGTCTCTAAGCAACAACATGCCCTTAAAGTAAATACGAATTAAAAATTCTTGTTGTAAATCTTCTCTGTATAGGCCCATTTGGATGCCTTTGTTCATGTTTTGTGACATGCAGGTTTGAATTTTTTGAAACTCAAGGGCTGTGAGCTCCTGATAGATTTTGGGATAAAATTTTTGTAATTGAAAAATAGGTGAGGCATTTTCGTCTTTTAATCTCTTCATCACCAATTCTTTGATTTCAAAAAGCTCGTGTATTGGATTTTGGCTGTTGCTGCACACCAAATCTATGCCATCTGAAATTTGATGGTATAAATACCTTGAGCTTTGGTAAACCAAATCGTATTTGTTATTAAAATATTGGTAGAGTGTTTTTTTAGACATACCCATTTCTTGTGCAATATCATCCATGGTAACGGTCTTAAACCCCAAGGTTAAAAACAGTTCTGAAGACTTTTCAATAATGGATTGTTCCAAAGTGTTAAAATTTTGGGCAAAGCTATGCAGAAAACTTTTATAACAAAAATAGTTTCCAAAGTTTTTAACATAATTTAACGTTTAAAACATGATAAATTAAAGTTGGAGCTGAATAGGTTGGTGTGAGAGGCAGAAGAAAATTTTTGTTTGATTGAGGTTTTGATTTCATTTCACTTAATATCACCCTTCAAATGTCTTTTTTTTGCGAGAATACGTTATTTTTGCAAAAAATTTTTTACAATGACCCAACCCAAACGCTATACCATTACCGCTGCATTGCCCTACACCAACGGGCCCATTCACATTGGGCATTTGGCCGGAGTTTATATCCCTGCCGATATTTATGCTCGCTATTTAAGGCTGCAAAACAGAGAGGTTATTTATGTTTGCGGTAGCGATGAGCATGGGGTGGCTATCTCGATGAAAGCCAAAAAAGAGGGCATTACCCCCCAAGCGGTGATAGACAAATACCATCAAATCATCAAACAATCTTTTGAAGATTTTGGCATTTCGTTTGATGTATATTCCCGAACCTCAAGCAATATTCATCACCAAACGGCGTCTGAGTTTTTTAGAAAATTATATGACAACAACCAATTTATAGAAGAAACCACCGAGCAATTATACGACGATGAGGCCCAGCAGTTTTTGGCCGATAGGTTTGTGATTGGCACTTGCCCCAAGTGTGGGCATACTGAAGCATACGGAGACCAATGCGAAAGCTGTGGCACCTCACTCAATGCCACCGACCTGATAGACCCCAAATCTTCCATCACTGGGAGTAAACCCACCTTAAAGCAAACCAACCATTGGTTTTTGCCCTTGCAAGACTACGATCAGTTTTTGCGAGCATGGATCCTTGAAGGTAAAAAAAACGACTGGAAACCCAACGTTTACGGGCAAGTGAAATCTTGGTTAGACGATGGCCTAAAACCCAGAGCCGTGACCCGAGATTTAGATTGGGGCATAGATGTGCCCGTTGAAGGAGCCATTGGCAAAAAACTTTATGTATGGTTTGATGCCCCCATAGGTTATATTTCGGCCACCAAAGATTGGAGCCAACAAACTGGTAAAGATTGGCAACCCTATTGGAAAGACCAAGACACCAAGCTAGTACACTTTATTGGTAAAGACAACATCGTTTTTCATTGCATTATCTTTCCGGCCATACTAAAAGCCCAAGGAGAATATATTTTGCCAGACAACGTGCCAGCTAATGAGTTTTTGAACCTCGAAGGGCAAAAATTATCTACCTCAAAAAATTGGGCCGTTTGGTTGCACGAATACCTCATAGATTTTGAGGGTCAGCAAGATGTGCTTAGGTATTGCCTCACGGCCAATGCCCCCGAAACTAAAGACAACGATTTTACTTGGAAAGATTTTCAGGCCAAAAACAACAACGAATTGGTGGCCATTTTTGGCAATTTCATCAACCGGGTGGTGGTGCTAACGCACAAATACTATAACGGCTTGGTGCCACAACCCCATGATTTTTTGGCGGTAGATGAGGTTGTGTTGTCAGAATTAAAAGCTTATCCGAAGTTAATTGCCAGCAAAATAGAACGCTACAAATTTAGGGAAGGTCAGCAAGAAATGATGAATTTGGCTCGAATAGGCAATAAATATTTGGCAGACGAAGAGCCTTGGAAAATTTACAAAACAAACCCCGAAAGAGTGCAAACTCAGTTATACATTGCTTTGCAAATAGCCTCAGCCTTGGCAACATTATGTGAGCCATTTTTGCCTCACACGGCCCAAAAACTTCAAAACACCCTGCAATTAAACGAGCTAAAAACTTGGCAAGCCATTTCAAATGGTGAAAAATTAATTGAAGCAAATCATCAAATTAATGAGCCCACTTTACTGTTTGCTAAAATTGAAGATGAACAGATTGACGCTCAAATTAATAAACTAAAACAAACCAAACTAGACAACATGGAAACCCAAACCACCATAAGTCCCCAAAAAGAACTGTGCAATTTTGATGATTTTATGAAACTAGACATCCGCGTTGGCACCATCTTACAGGCCGAAAAAGTTGAAAAAGCAGATAAATTATTAAAGCTGTTGGTAGACACCGGGATAGACCAAAGAACCATTGTGTCGGGCATAGCCGAACACTTTGCTCCAGAAAACATCATTGGCAAGCAAGTCACCGTGTTGGCAAATTTGGCCCCCAGAAAACTCAGAGGCATCGAAAGCCAAGGCATGATATTAATGACCAACGATGCCCAAAACAACTTAGTGTTTGTGAGTCCGCATGAGGCAACGGTTGCCAATGGTGCGGTGATTAGTTAGGGATTTAAACTGTTTTAAACTCCCAAAACCACGCTCACGGCATTGCCCCCAAAACCAACGGCATTCACCATTATTTTTTGGAGTTTTCTCTTTTCGGCAACAATATCGAGATAATCTACCGGAAAAACTTCTTGATGTTTTAGCATCAAATAAGCCATTTGAACGCTAAACAAGCCCGATGGGGCAAAGGTGTGTCCTAGCAAATGCTTGTTGTTAGTCAGCAACGGAATTTGATTTCCGAACACTTGTTTGAGGGCTTCCCATTCGGCCAAATCGCCTTTTAAAGTTCCAGGACTGTGAGTGATAATAGCATCAATTTCTGAGATATTTAATCCTTCTAAGGCCATCTGCATTGATTTTATAAAACAACTGCCCTCTGCAGATATGGCTGTGTGATGCTTGATGGGCTCTGTAGCAAAGCCAATATTGATAATCTTAACATCTGACGCAAGTTGTTGTTTATCTAAAGCCAACACAACAGCACCTTCACCCAAAACCAACGTGTTTTTAGTTTTTGATGAATCAAAGGCTTTGCAAGCTTGCGGATGGTTTTCTTTAGAATAAATTTTAAGTCCTTCAAGTTGGGCTATTGTAAAAGCTGTGAGTGGAGCCTCTGTGGCCCCAACCATAAATTGCTTACTCATGCCGGCATTTAGCCAAGCAATGCCGTTTAATAAGGCATGCAAACCAGAGGAGCAAGTAATAGAATGAGAAAACTCAGGCCCTTGTAAGCCCAAGTGATGTGACACCCAAGACGACAAATTACCTAAAGTGGTAGTCGGGCTAGTGTTAGATTTGCAATAAGACGTTTCTAAAAAATGCTGGTAGGTGGTTTCAAACAAGTGAGTGGCACCACGTGAGCTCGCTAAGTTTAACCCCACGGTGGTTTTGTTGCGCCAATTGGTTTTAGCCAAACAGTTGATAGCAGCAAACAAGGCATACAAAACAGAGGGGTCTAGGTCTTTATAATTTTTATTGAGATCTTTTAACTCATCAATATTGTCTAAAACGGCAGGCTCAATGGCCGAGACCCAAAATTCCTGAGCTAAAAAAGCTTGTTTTTTAAACAACGGTAATCCTTGCCTGAGGTTGTTTAGGATAGTTGCTTCAGAATCGCCCAATGCAGAAACCGAACTAATTTGCCTTATAGCAACTGGATCTACTAACATATTATCTGCTTAAAGCTCAATTGCGTGGCTAATTTGATCGGCTAAGGCTTTTAATTCATCGGATGTAAAAGAGACTTTTTTGATAAATTGGATATCTGCCATGTCGTTTAACGGAATTAAATGGATGTGCACATGGGGTACTTCTAAGCCAATAGCACTCATGCCAATTCTCTTGCAAGGCACGGTTTTTTGCAAAGCCAGGGCTACTTTTTTGCTAAAGGCCAAAAGCCCTAAATACAACTGATCATCTAATTGGAAAAGTTGGTCTATTTCTTTTTTGGGGATGCAAAGGGTGTGCCCCTTGGCATTGGGGTTTATATCTAAAAAAGCCAAAAAATCTGCAGTTTCAGCTACTTTATAACACGGAATTTCACCGTTTACGATTTTGGTAAACAAACTAGGCATAAATTAGTTTCTTGTAATTTCTAATACTTCAAAAGTCATGGTGCCATTGGGCACTTGCACGGCTGCAATTTCACCTACCGATTTTCCTAAAAGTCCCTTGCCAATGGGTGAGGTAACCGAAATTTTTCCCGATTTTAGATCGGCTTCGCTTTCGGCAACCAAAGTGTAGGTCATTTGCATGTTGTTGGCTGTGTTCTTGATTTTGACGGTAGACAACACCAATACTTTAGAGCTGTCTAATTGCGATTCGTCAATTAATCTGGCATTGGCCATTAATTCTTCCATTTTTGAAATCCGCATTTCAAGCATGCCTTGGGCTTCTTTGGCAGCGTCATACTCGGCATTTTCAGATAAATCTCCTTTATCTCGGGCTTCTGCAATTGCTTGTGAAGCCTTTGGTCTTTCGATGCTTTTTAAAAATTCAAGCTCATCCTTCAGTTTTTTAAATCCTTCTGGAGTGTAATAAGATACCTGACTCATACGTTATACATTTATATCATAACAGAAAAAATCCCAAAATCATGGGATTTCTTTATTATCGTTTGATTAATTAATTATCTAAATTTATCTTTGGCAAAATTAAAGAAAATTATTTGAAACAAAAAATATAGAAAGCATTCAATGAAAAAATCAATCCTTATCATTTTGTTTTGCATGTGGGCTTGTTCCGAAAATTCATTTAACGACAACAACCCATTTTTGCCCAATTTTGCGTTTCAGTTCAACATCAATACCAGCTTACCTTTATATGCACCTCTTGAGTTTGCTGGCAATGCCATTGTGGTAAATCAAGAGGGTGTTGGCATCAGGGGTTTGGTGGTGTTTAACACCGGCAGCAGCATAGAGGCTTATGATATGGCTTGTCCTAATCAGTTTTTGGATGGCTGTTCTACCATGCAATTAGTGGGTGTAGAATTAGAATGCCCTTGTGATAACGAACGCTATAATATATATACCGGCCTGCCTGTTAACCCAGATTTAAGGTGGCCACTTAGACGCTATCGGGTGGAAAGATCGGGGTCTAACATCAGAATTTTTAACTAAAATTTACAAATTAAATTGTTTGTTAAAAAATGAGTCACTTATTTTTTTTGTAATTTTGCATAAAAATTAAAGTTATGTATCCAGAAGAAATAGTTAAACCCATGAAAGCCGAGCTTACAGAAGCTGGTTTTACCGAATTATATGATGCCTCAGACGTTGAGCAAGCCCTAAAAAAAGAGGGAACATCTTTATTGGTTGTGAACTCCGTGTGTGGTTGTGCTGCCAGAAATGCCAGACCTGCGGCTAAAATGAGTGTTCAAAACGCCAAAAAACCTACGCAATTGCTTACAGCCTTTGCGGGTGTAGACAGAGAAGCGGTAGACAAAGCCAGAGAGCACATGTTTCCTTACCCACCTTCATCGCCTTGCATTGCCTTGTTTAAAGATGGAGAATTGGTGCACATGCTCGAAAGACATCACATAGAAGGCCGTCCTGCAGAAATGATTGCAGAAAACCTCATGGATGCTTTTAATACTTACTGTTAGTAATTTTTAGCCCCAAAAACCAAAGGCATGAGATTACTCGTGCCTTATTTTTTATGATATGATTTCAATAAAGTTATTCCAAAAATTAAACCACAGAGCTCAAGATGGCACACTCAGAAGCTTAGATCTTTTGCCTTATGATATAGATTTTTTTAGTAATGACTATTTGGGGTTTGCCAGCAATAAAACATTAAAAAACAACATCCAAACACATTTTCAAAATGTTGATAGTCTTAACGGATCTTCCGGATCGCGGTTAATTTCAGGTAATCATCCGGATGTTATAGCACTAGAGCAGTTTATAGCAAACTATCATCAATCTGAAGGGGCTTTGCTTTACCAATCTGGATATGCAGCCAACACAGGTTTTTTGGGCTGTGTGCCTCAAAAAAACGACTTGGTGTTGTGTGATGAGTTGGTGCATGCCTCTATAAAAGAAGGTTTAAAACTGAGTTATGCCACTACCTATAAATTTAGGCATTTGGATAGTGAAGATTTAGCACAAAAAATTCAAAAATTTAAAGCCGATTTTGATGATATTTATGTGATAACCGAAAGTGTGTTTTCGATGGATGGCGACAGTCCAAATTTTACAGAGCTCATAGCAATTTGCAAAAAACATCACGCTTATTTGGTTGTTGACGAAGCCCATGCTTTGGGCTTGTATCAAACGGGTTTGTTGCAAACACTACAGCTACACCAAGCGGTTTTTGCCAGAATTTTCACCTTTGGCAAAGCCCTAGGAGTTCATGGAGCAGCGGTGGTTGGCTCGCAAAAGTTAATAGAATATTTAATAAATTTTTCTAGAAGTTTTATCTATACTACGGCTCCCAACGCACACCAAGTAAGTTCAATTAGTGAAGCTTATGTGTTATTAAAAACATCTGAAAATGAAATACAAAAACTCAAAGACAACATCAATTTTTTTGTTTCAGAAGCAGCAAAATACCAAAAAATAAAACTCATCCCCTCAACATCGGCCATCCAATGTGTGCTTATTGAGGATGTTATCAAAGTAAAAAAAATAGCACAAGCATTGCAAGACAAGGGGTTTGGAATTAAGCCAATTTTGTCTCCTACAGTGCCCTTGGGCAAAGAACGCATGAGGGTTTGCTTGCACAGTTATAACACCCATGAAGACATCAAAAAATTAATTTATTGTTTAAGTGAACTTCTTTAAAGCTTTTTAAAAATATAATTTTAATTAATGAACACAACTTTTTTTGTTACGGGCACAGACACCAACGTTGGTAAAACCCTTGTTTCGGCAATATTAGTCAAAGCCTTTGAAGCCGCTTATTGGAAGCCCGTGCAAAGCGGCACCATAGAAGGTGAAGATAAAAAGACCGTAGAGGTGCTAAATAATCACTTGGCCGAGATTCATCCGTGTGTGTATGAATTTGAAGCTCCGGTGTCGCCTCATGTGGCTGCCAAGCTCGAAAACAAAAGCATCGATATAAACAAAATTAAAACACCAAAAACCAATAAACTATTGGTTGTAGAAGGTGCAGGAGGCATTTTGGTGCCCTTAAATAACCAAAAACTAATCATAGACATCATCCCCCAAACATCAAAAGTAGTGGTGGTAACCAAAAATTATTTAGGCACCATTAATCATACACTGATGACCCTTGAGATTTTAAAAAACAAAGGATTCGAAGTCATCGGATTAGTAGTAAGTGGTGACTCTAACCACGAAAATGAAGCCATTATTCAAGAATTTTCTGGTGTGCCAATTTGGTTTCACATTGCACAAGAGCCATACATCAATCAGCATGTGGTGTCAGAATATGCTGAGCTGGTAAAAGAAACCCTTCTTTTCAAAAAACTTTCAGACCAAATTGATTAAACTTTTGTAATCTACTTAGATGAATTTCAAACATTTAATCATCATAGTTGCATAAAATTTTTTTTAAAATCAAATGTTATAAATCTGTTACAAACATTATATTAACATTTTTTTGTTTTATCTTTGCAGTGTTTATTTAGACAAAATCAAAATAGAGATGATAAAAGTATCCGAATCAGCAAAAAACAAAGTCGTAGAACTTATGCGAGAAGACGGCTTTGATGCCCACAAAGATTTTGTAAGAGTGGGTGTAAAAAGTGGCGGTTGTTCTGGATTGTCATATGATTTAAAATTTGACCATCAGATAGCCGAAACAGACAAGGTTTTTGAAGACAATAGCATCAAAATTGCCGTTGATAAAAAAAGTTTTTTGTATTTGGCAGGCACTGTGCTTGAGTTTTCAGGGGGCCTCAATGGCAAAGGCTTTGTGTTTAACAACCCTAATGCCAACAGAACTTGTGGCTGTGGAGAAAGTTTTTCGTTATAAAAACCAAACTTTTTTGCTCAACAAGCCTCAAGATTTTGGTTATCGTTTAGTTTAAAATTTTTGTAATGCTTAAAATCCTATAAACCCTTGATAGGCATATTCGCCAAAGCGAAATAAGGGGTAAACTATGAGTAAATATACCGAAGAAAACCTAAAAGAAGACTTACAAACCAAAGAATATGAATACGGATTTTATACCAATATAGAATCTGATACATTTCCTATTGGTTTAAACGAAGACGTTGTCAGGGCTTTATCTGCCAAGAAGGAAGAGCCCGAGTGGATGACCAATTGGCGATTAGAAGCCTTTAGATATTGGCAAACCATGGCAGAGCCCGAGTGGGCTAATGTGCGATACACCAAACCTGATTTTCAGGCTATTTCGTATTATTCTGCCCCAAAATCTACCCCTAAATATGATAGTTTAGACGAAGTTGACCCTGAGTTGTTAGAAACGTTTAAGAAACTTGGCATCTCTTTAGACGAGCAGAAAAAATTAGCCGGCGTAGCCGTAGACATTGTGATGGATTCTGTTTCGGTAGCCACCACTTTTAAAAAAACCTTAGCAGAAAAAGGCATTATTTTTTGTTCAATCTCCGAGGCTATTAAAGAACATCCGGCATTAGTGCAAAGATACCTGGGCAGCGTAGTGCCACCCAAAGACAACTTTTATGCCGCCCTAAATTCTGCGGTGTTTTCAGACGGTAGCTTTTGTTATATCCCCAAAGGGGTAAGATGCCCTATGGAGTTGTCTACCTATTTTAGAATCAATCAGGCAGGCACAGGGCAGTTTGAAAGAACTTTGGTGATTGCAGACGAAAGCAGCTATGTGTCTTATTTAGAGGGTTGTACGGCCCCCATGAGAGATGAAAACCAATTGCATGCAGCCGTTGTTGAACTCATAGCCCTAGATCATGCAGAGATAAAATATTCTACCGTGCAAAATTGGTATCCTGGCGATAAAGAAGGCAAAGGCGGGGTGTATAATTTTGTAACCAAAAGAGGTTTGTGCGAAAACCATGCTAAAATCTCTTGGACTCAAGTTGAAACTGGCAGTGCTATCACTTGGAAATATCCGTCTTGTGTATTAAAAGGCGATCATTCTATTGGTGAATTTTATTCTATAGCCGTTACCAACCAGTATCAGCAGGCAGACACCGGCACCAAAATGATACACTTGGGAAAAAACACCAAAAGTACCATTATTTCTAAAGGTATTTCGGCCGGAAAATCTCAAAACAGCTACAGAGGCTTGGTTCAAATAAGTGCTAGAGCCGAAAATGCTCGAAACTTTTCGCAGTGCGATTCTTTGTTGATGGGCAATGATTGTGGAGCACACACATTCCCTTACATAGAAAATAAAAATGCCTCTGCCAAAATTGAGCACGAAGCAACCACAAGTAAAATTGGTGAAGACCAAATTTTTTATTGCAACCAAAGAGGCATTAACACCGAAAAAGCCATTGCCCTCATTGTGAATGGTTTTAGCAAAGAAGTGTTGAATAAACTTCCGATGGAGTTTGCCGTTGAAGCCCAAAAACTTCTAGAAATATCTTTGGAAGGCAGTGTAGGATAACAAAAAAAGAAACATTAATCATAAGATTGACTTTTTCAATCAATAAACTATAAACTTACCATGCTAAAAATACAAAACCTGAAAGCGTCTATTGAAGACAAACAAATTCTCAAAGGATTAAATTTAGAAATAAAACCTGGAGAAGTGCATGCTATCATGGGACCCAATGGTTCTGGCAAATCTACCTTATCAGCGGTTATTGCTGGGAAAGAAGATTATGAAGTTACCGAAGGAGAGATTTTTTTTGAAAACCAAAATATCGAAGATTTGTCGCCCGAAGAAAGGGCCCATCAAGGCATCTTTTTGTCATTTCAATATCCGATAGAAATTCCGGGTGTTTCAGTAACAAATTTCATCAAAACCTCTATCAACGAAACCAGAAAAGCACAAGGTCTTGAGGAAATGCCAGCTAATGAAATGCTTAAAAAAATTAGAGAAAAATCAGAATTACTCGAAATAGATCGCATGTTTTTGTCTCGTTCGTTGAATGAAGGCTTTTCGGGAGGAGAAAAAAAGCGTAACGAAATTTTTCAAATGGCCATGTTAGAGCCTAAACTCGCCATTTTAGACGAAACAGATTCTGGACTTGACATTGATGCTTTGAGAATTGTGGCCAATGGGGTAAACAAACTAAAGAATGAGAACAATGCCGTATTGGTGATTACCCACTATCAGAGATTACTAGACTACATTGTGCCAGATTATGTGCATGTGCTCATGGATGGCAAAATTGTGAAAACTGGTGATAAAAACTTGGCCCTCGAATTAGAAGAAAAAGGTTATGATTGGATAAAAGCTGAGTTAAATTAATTATCTCAAATAAAAAAAAAATGGAATTAAAAGACAAAATATACGCCTCATTTATGACTTTAGAAGAAAGCTGCGACTTAGATTCTAAACTACATAAAATAAGAAACGAAAGTTTTAACTATTTTGAAAAAAATGGTTTTCCAACCAAAAAAGATGAGGCATGGAAGTATACATCGTTAAATGCTGTGCTAAAACACGATTTTGATCTATTTCCTACAAAAGATAATCACATTGAATTAAAAGATGTAAAGCCTTATTTTTTGCATGATATAGACACGTATAAACTGGTGTTTGTAGACGGAAAATTCAATTCGTTTTTATCGCAAACCACCCATGATGGCTTAGATATTTGTTTGATGTCTTCGGTTTTAGAAAAACCAAAATACCAACTAGTTTTAGATAATTATTATCACAAAATAGCCAACAAAAATGATGGTTTAACGTCACTTAACACGGCATTTGCTCAAGAAGGTGCCTACATCAATGTGCCCAAAGGCAAAATAGTAGACAAACCTATTGAAATTTTATTTTTTTCTACCGGGTCTGAAGCCACCAACATGTTGCAACCCAGAAACTTGATTGTTGTTGGAGAAAATGCCCATGTGCAAATTATCGAGAGACATCAATCTTTGCATCAAAATGCGGTGATGACCAACAGTGTAACAGAAATTTTTACGCAAAAAAGAGCCATTTTAGATTATTATAAAGTGCAAAATGACGCTGCAGAATCCACCCTCATAGACAACACTTATATTGCTCAAAAACAAGAAAGCATAGCCTCGGTGCACACTTTTTCGTTTGGTGGAAAAATTACCAGAAACAACCTTAATTTTTATCATCAAGGAGAGCGTATACAAAGCAACCTCAAAGGCATTACCATATTAGACAACAAACAACACACAGATCATTATACCTTGGTGCAACATGCACAACCCAATTGCCAGAGTCATCAAAACTACAAAGGCATTTATGCAGATCAATCTACTGGAGTCTTTAATGGTAAAATTTATGTTGAAAAAGAAGCTCAAAAAACCGATGCTTTTCAGCAAAATAATAATTTATTGCTCAGCAACAAGGCCACCGTTAATGCCAAACCACAGTTAGAAATTTTTGCAGATGACGTAAAATGTTCGCATGGTTGCACCATAGGGCAATTAGACGAAACAGCCTTGTTCTATATGCAGCAAAGAGGCATTCCTAAGCCAGTGGCCAAGGGCTTGTTGATGTATGCGTTTTCTAACGAAGTGTTAGATTCTGTAAAAATTCCAACCCTAAAAACCAGAATTACCAAATTGATAGCAGGCAAACTTGGGGTTAATATTGGCTATTAATCTATTTTGGTTTTTGAATGGTTGAGGTTAAATAAAATATCAAAAATAAGTTGAAGCATCTTTTAGTGATGCTTTGCAACAAAAAACACAAAAAAATGAATTCTGTTAGAGCTCAATTTCCCATACTCAACCAAACCGTTAACGGCAAGCCTTTGGTTTATTTTGACAATGCAGCTACTAGCCAAAAACCGCAAGTGGTGATAGATTGTGAAAGAGAATATTACGAAATATTTAATGCCAACATTCACCGAGGTGTGCATCATTTAAGTCAAAAAGCAACCGATGCTTATGAAGTTTCAAGAGAAATTATTCAGCAGCATCTTCATGCCAAGCACAGCCACGAGATTATCTTTACCAGTGGCACCACCCATGCCATTAACATGATTGCTTTTGGGATGACCTCCTTTATAGATAAAGATGACGAGGTGCTAATATCGGCATTAGAACATCACAGCAACATTGTGCCATGGCAAATGCTCTGCGACAGAACTGGGGCAACGCTAAAAGTAATTCCGATGACGCTTGAGGGCCAACTTTCATTGCTTGATTTTGAAAACCTGCTGTCAGCAAAAACCAAATTAGTGTCATTTAATCATATTTCAAATGCTTTAGGTACCATCAATCCGATAAAAGAAATGATAACCTTGGCACACAAAGTTGGGGCTGCTGTTTTGGTAGATGGAGCTCAAGCAACTCCTCACTTGCAACCAGATGTGCAAGCTTTAGATTGTGATTTTTATGTCTTTTCGGGGCATAAAGTTTGTGGGCCAACCGGAGTAGGTGTGCTTTATGGCAAAGAAGAATGGCTCAACAAGTTGCCTCCATTTCAGGGAGGTGGCGAAATGATTGCAGAAGTTACGTTTAAAAAAACCACCTACGCCGCCTTACCACATAAACACGAAGCAGGAACTCCCAACATAGCCGGTGGCATTGCCCTCGGAAGAGCCATCACCTTTATGCAAACAGTAGGGTTTCAAAATATACAAGAGGCAGAACAAGCCTTGTTAGATTATGCCACAGAAAAGCTAAGTGCCATTCCTCAACTCACCATTTATGGGCCTAAAGATTTGTCGCAAAAAACCTCTGTTATCTCATTTAATGTACAAGGTATTCATCCGTATGACATTGGGGTGTTGTTAGACAAAATGGGCATAGCCGTGAGAACAGGGCATCATTGCACACAGCCGATCATGGATTTTTTGAATATTCCGGGTACCGTAAGAGCTAGTTTTGCATTTTACAACACCAAAGAAGAAATAGATATCTTTGTGGAGGCTCTACAAAAATCAATCATGATGCTGTCTTAAAAAAAGAGAACCTTGCAAAAACTAAAATAACAATGAACATCAAAGCTACACAACAAGAAATTATAGAAGAATTTTCATTTTTTGATGATTGGATGCAGCGATATGAATATATCATTGAACTCGGAAAATCTTTAAAAGCCTTTCCTGAAGAACAAAAAAAAGACGAAAACATCATCAAAGGATGCCAGTCTAAAGTATGGTTGCATGCAGATTTTCATGAGGGTCAGGTGACTTATTTAGCAGACAGCGATGCTATTTTAACCAAAGGCATCATAGCGTTGTTAATCAGAGTCTATTCAGAGAAATCTCCGCAAGAAATATTAGAAGCTCCAACAGATTTTATAGATCAAATAGGCCTCAAAGAACACTTGAGCCCAACCAGAGCCAATGGATTAGTCTCTATGATTAAGCAAATTAAACTGTTTGCATTGGCCTATCAGAACAAAAACTAAACAAAAAACACATGGAAGATTATAATGATACCCAAAATTTGGGAGAAGATATCGTAAAAACCCTCAAAGGTATTTATGACCCAGAAATACCTGTTGATATATATGAGTTAGGTTTAATTTATGATGTGATGATAAATGAAGATAACGATGTAAAGATATTAATGACACTTACGTCTCCTAATTGCCCGGTGGCAGAAACCTTGCCACAAGAGGTAGAAGAAAAGGTGAAGTCTATAGACATTGTAAAAAGCTGCGAAGTAGAAATTACATTTGATCCACCTTGGAGCAAAGACTTGATGAGCGAAGAAGCCAAGTTAGAATTGGGGTTTTTATAAAAACAAAAAGAGCACTAACCAGGTGCTCTTTTCGGGTAGTGTCTGATGTAATACAAAAGACAAAACCAACCAAACTAAAAACATAAATCCCTCTTTTATGTTTTAGAATTTATAATGTAAGCCCGTTTGCACCCCTAACCAAAAAGGGGTAAAGTTGGCCGAACTATCAAAGGTATTAAACTGATACTTGAGCATGGGCTCTGATTGAAAAGACCAGTTTTTTGAAAACACATATTGAAAACCAAACCCAACATTGGTACTCCAGTGCATGCTGTTGATGTTGTTTGCTGTTCCTAATTCCATCATGCCGTTAACGTCTTGCAACGAAACAAGATTTCGATTCAAAAACAAGGTGCTAAACCCACCAATAAAGTGTACTTTAAATTTTTTGCTCTCATTCATTTGGTAACTCAATTCCATGGGGACTTCAAAAAAGCCCATTTCTTGGTTTATTGACCCCAAATTGCCATTAATGTTGCTAAATCCATAACTGTTGAGTGCCGCTTGGTCAAATCTTGAGACAATTACCATGTTAGACAAGTCAATGTTGTTGGTAAAAGACACATTGTTTAAAAACACACCTCCTTGCAAATCAGTAAAAAACAACACATCATTGGTGTTATAACTAAGTTGCACATTGTTTAGCCCGGTTCTTAATTTTATTTTTTCGTTTATAGCAAATTGCACCCCTACACCATAACTCATGGTAGTTTGGTAATCTTTATTATTATTGATAAACTGATTCCCGATTGGTGATCCACCTGACAAGGAACCCATAAAAATAGGGGCAACATTGGAAGTGAGTTGCCACCTATTTAATTTTGAGTTAGTAATGTTTTCTTTTTCTAGCAATTCTTCCAATTTTTCCAACTCATTATGGGGTTCATTAGTCAATGTGTTTTGGGTAATCTCTGATGTTTTTATTAATGGGTTAATGTTTTTATTTTTAGTAGTATCTGTTATTGTTGAGATAGCAGAAATTTTTTCATGAAAATTTACTTCGTTTTCATTTGGCTTATCAGTTGCTAGTTTGTTTGTAGCTCCTTTATTGTCGTTTAAATCAAGATTGGCCACTTGATTGTTATTGGTGGTATCTTTTTCAGTAACTGTTTTTTCTTCTGGGGTTGATGTCGTGCTATTTTTCTTGGTATTTTTTGCAACGTTAGCAGTTGAATTTTTTTCTAAAATTTTATTAAAAGTTTTTAATATGGGTTTGTTTGAAGTTGGTTTTTCTGATAACACTGCATTTTCATTAATGCTCTTTTGTTCTTCTTTATCAGAAGATGCCGTATTATTCTTAAGAGCATCAACAAAATTATTATCTTTAGAGTTGCCATTATTGTTTTTGTTTTGTTTAGTTTCAGCATCCAGCATAATAACTTGTACTTGGTTTATAGTATCTACGGAAATTAATTTATCAGGGTTTTGTTGCGGATTGATTTTTTCAATTTTTTCGTCAACCACCACTTTTTTGTCTTCTTTTTGGGTTGTTTTTTTGGTTTGATATAAAAACAAAAACAAAGCAAGACCAGCGGCTAATCCGCTTGGGATAAGCCAATTTAAATAAGATTTAGTAGTTTTGGGAACTACTAATTTTTTTTGAATTTGATGCCAAACCTCCGGATTTGGGGCTTGTTCAAAGTCATCTAATTCTGTTTTAAATAATTTATCGAGGTTATTTTTCATTGTTTTATTTACTTTTCTAGCTAATTTTTGATACAGCCAAGAAAGATTCAATTTTATTTTTTAATATTTTTCGGGCTCTAGACAAATTTGACTTAGACCCACCCACTCCTATATTTAAGGCGTCAGCTATTTGATTGTGCGAATAGCCTTCAAACACATATAAATTAAAAACTAATCTATATTTTTGAGGCAAATCTTGCACGGCCTCTAGCAAAAACTCCTTAGGCACTGCTACTTCATCGCTTATTTCCTCATCAACTTCTTCTGGCAGTTGTTCTATGTATGCCATTTGCAATGCTGCTTGTTGTTGCTTTCTAAAAGATTGTAAACACTGATTTACAGCTATTTTTTTGCACCAACCTTCAAAACTACCACTACCGGTATATTGTTTTATTTTTTCAAAAATTATAATGAACGTTTCTTGTAAATTATCTTCCGCTTCAAACTGGTTTGCAGAATACCTCATGCAAAGTCCGTATAACTTAGGAGACAACAGTCTATAAAGTTCAGATTGGGCTTTGGCATTATATTTTCTACATCCATTTATGAGGTCTTCCAAAGTTAATTATGTTAGTTTTTATTCTACTGGCACTGTTATTTGTTCGTATAATAAATTCTCTTCATCATCCTTGCCTACGTAATACTTAAAAATATAATCTTCTTGTTGAGATACTTGTAATTTAAACGTTCGCTCTAAAATCTGATTTTCTATTGCTTCACAATCGTCTCTTAACAAAACAATGTTTTGTATGTGCAATATACGCATATTACCCTGAGCATTAAAAATAATACCATCGTGTCCATGACAACTAGTGGGTCTTTTGTAAGTGTAAACAATGTCATACGTTTCGCCAAATTCTAATGTTTCTGGAAACTCAATGTTTAAAAATGGCATTATCTCAAATCTAATGCGGTCCTCTTCTGGGCTACACTGCACAAAAAGTGTAGTAATTAAAACCACAAAACATAATCGCTTAAGCATTATCAATAATTTTATACTAATCTAAAATAAAACAGCAAATAAATAACACATAATGCAATAATGATGTTATAATTTAAAAATGGTTGCGTGTTTTATTAATACAATATTAAAAATAAATGGCAAGAGATGATTAATTCAATATTTAAAAAAAACATAAAATTTAACATTACGTTAATAAAATTGCCTAAAACCACCTTAGATTAGTTAAAAATTCAATAAAAAATGATTTTTTTGAATTTTATGTAAATTTTCTCATATTTTTGTAAAGCAAATTGTTGAATAAACTAGTCTGTAATTTTTTCATAATTTTAAAAGTTTAGGTTAGTAAGCTTTTTAAAAAAAGTCCAATCATTTTGATTGGACTTTTTGTTTTTATACATTTGGAACGAATATTGTATTTTGTTTTATAGATGTAAAAAAATCAACAAAACAAATAAAATACGCCTTATGAAAAACGCCACTTTAATTTTAGCCATCCTCATTTTATCTTCGTTTCAATTTGAAGATAGCTCCGCTAGTTTTAGTTCATACACTTCTGGTGAGTGGTTTGAGTTTAGAATGCATTACGAAAATTTTATAAATGCCGGCAAAGCAGAAATTAGCCTCAAAGAAGTTACTTATAATAACCAAAAAGCTTATCACGCCAAAGGTTATGGTTATACTACGGGTCTTACTAAATTGTTTTTTAAGGTTGAAGATGACTATCAGAGCGTTTTTGATATCAAATCTAACAAGCCTTACAAATATGTAAGAAAAATAAATGAAGGTGGCTATACCAAAGACCAAGTTGGTTTTTTTGATCATGCCAAAAACACCGTGTTAGTAAAAGACTTTAAGAACAATACCGAAGAAGTTTATCAAACTACCACAAACACGCAAGATATTTTATCTTCGTTTTATTACTTAAGAAACCATCCAAATGTAGATAAACTCAAAACAAATGAGATTATAGACATTGATATGTTTTTTGATGGTGAAATTTTTAAATTTCAACTCAAATTTTTAGGCAAAGAAGATGTAAAAACAAAATTTGGTATGGTGCCAGCTCTAAAGTTCAGACCTTTTGTGCAGGCTGGAAGGGTTTTTAAAGAGCAAGAAAGCTTAACCGTGTGGGTTAGTGCAGATAAAAATAAATTACCCATAAAAATGAAAGCCGATTTGGCTGTTGGTGCTTTGCATGCAGACATCGAGAGGTTTAAAGGCCTAAAGCATCCTTTTATGGTGAGAAAATCAAAAAAATAATGGCAGAACAAACTGATAATCATTTAGAGTCACTTAAAAGTAAATTTGACAACATAAACCAAAATCTTGATGTGCATTTGCAAGGGCTTTTGTGGTCTAAACCCATAACATATTGGGATTATATACAAACAGATGCCTTGCTTAATTTGCAAACACAAAGAACCACATTGCCAGATGAAATGGTTTTTATCATGTATCATCAAGTAAATGAGCTTATTTTTAAAATGATTTTGTGGGAATCAGAGCAGTTGTTTGAATGCACCACCATTGAACCTGCATTTTTTGAAGATAAAATCAATCGCATGAGCCGGTATTTTGATCTGCTCACCAATTCTTTTAGCATCATGCAAGATGGCATGTGCGTAGAACAATACAACAAATTTAGGCTTACCCTTACCCCTGCCAGTGGTTTTCAGAGTGCTCAATACAGGCTCATAGAATTTGCCATGACAGATGTTATCAACCTCATAGATGTTAGATACCGCAATCAATATCACGCACAAATGAGCCCCCAAGAAATCATTCAGTTGTTGTATTGGCAAGCGGCAGGCACCGATTACAAAACCGGAAAAAAAACCTACTTAATAGAGCAATTTGAAAAAAAATACCATTCGCAATTTATAGAGGCTATTAACAAACACAAGACGCATAACATCAATGCCTTATTTCATCAGCTCAGCTCACAAAACCAACCATCGGAAACCCTAAAAAATTCGCTAAGGCACTTAGATTACACCATTAATGTTAGCTGGGTAATGGCCCATTATAAAGCAGCCAAAAAATATATAGAAAGCACCCATAGCAACGGACAAGCCACAGGTGGAAGTGATTGGAAAAAATACATGTTGCCAAAATATCAAAAAAGAATATTTTTCCCTGCTTTGTGGAGTCAACAAGAAATTAATGATTGGGGAGTTTTTGAATATGAAGCCATAGAAAATGTTGAAATTTAAGATTGTTATATTTGTTCTTTTGCTTATGATTGGTTGTCAGAAAAAATCTGATTTTGATAATATTTTAGAAGACACAACCTCAGACACTAAGATAAAAGAAGCCTTTGGTTTTGTATTGAATGACTTTTTGGTGCACCATGATACCTTCAGAAAAGGAGATAATTTATACAAAATCCTCAACAAAAATAACTTGGGCGACTTTAGTGTTCAGCAGGTATTAGACAAAGTAAGAGATTCATTTAATTATTACAACATAAGAATTGGCAAGCCTGTTTTGTTGCTCAAAAGTAAAAAAATGCCTTACGAACTTCAATATTTGGTTTATGAACACAACCGAATTCAGTATTCTGTAATTGAATTTGGCGAACAAATAACTTTTTACAACAAAGAAAAACCGGTGTCTTTTAAGCAAAGAACCCTGGCAGATGTCATAGAAACCTCCTTGTCAGAATCATTTAAAACCAACCAATTGCCGCCAGCATTAACAAGACAATTAGCAAAAATATATGAATATTCCATAGATTTCTTTAAAATAAAAAAAGGCAGTGCTTATGGTCTTACTGTTACCGAAAGGTTTATAAACGATACCCTTTATGATGGTGTAGAATCTATTGATGGTTGTTTTTTTGAGTATAAAAACAAACGACATTATGCGTTTCCGTTTAAGGCTGATACCCTTTCCACCAAAACTGATTTTTATGACGAAGAAGGCAAAGCCCTTAAAAATATGTTTTTAAAAGCACCGTTAGATTTCTTCAGGATATCATCAAAATTCTCCCCCAAAAGATTTCACCCCGTGCAACTTACATGGAAACCTCATAACGGCACCGATTATGCTGCTCCACATGGCACCCCCATAAAATCAACAGCGGCTGGGGTTGTAGAAGCGGCAGGGTACACCACCGGAAATGGTAACTTTGTGAAAGTAAAGCACGACAAAACCTACGCAACTCAATATCTGCACATGTCTAAAATTTTAGTCAGGAAAGGTCAGTCTGTACAACAAGGGCAAGTAATTGGCTTAGTAGGTAGCACTGGTTTGGCTACAGGGCCACATGTGTGCTATAGATTCTGGAAAAACGGCAAAGAAGTAGATCCTTTTAAAGAAAATTTACCCAATACCATTCCGCTCGACAAGCCATTGAAAGAAAAATTTTTACAACAAATAGAACCTATCAAACAAAAAATAGATAGCGTAGCTACCAAAAAGACAAAACAAGACATTATTTTATAATAAAATACCTTATGAGTTTACCAAACATGAACCCTACAGAAACTAAGGCATGGACTGCCATTAGAGAGCATCATTTTGAACAACAAGACTTTTGCCTAAAAACAGATTTTGCCAACAACCCGCAAAGAGCAGAGGAGTTTAGCTTGTCTTGGCAAGATTTTTTTGTTGATTATTCTAAAAACTTAATCAACAATAAAACGCAAAAACTGTTATTAGATTTGGCTTATGAATGCGATTTGCCGGCTGCCATAAAAGCCTATTTTTCGGGTGAATTAATCAATCAAACGGAGCAAAGAGCGGTGTTGCACACAGCCCTTAGAAAACCTAAAAACGAAAAATTAATCCATCAAGGGGTAGAAATTATTGCCGAGATTGAGGCTGTGAAAACCAACCTTAAAAAATTTGTTGACAAAGTTGTCAATAAAGAACACCTCGGCTACAGCAATTTACCCATTACCGATGTAGTAAACATTGGCATTGGTGGGTCAGATTTAGGTCCTGCCATGGTAGTTGAAGCCCTAAAGTTTTATAAAAACCATTTGCAAGTACATTTTATCTCTAATGTAGATGGTGACCATGTGCAAGAAACCATCAAAAACTTAAACCCCGAAACAACGCTTTTTGTGATTGTTTCAAAAACGTTTACAACTCAAGAAACACTTTCTAATGCAGAAACCGTAAGACAATGGTTTTTGCAAAATGCTACCCAAGCAGATGTGACCAAACACTTTGTAGCCGTTTCCACAAATATTGAAAAGGTTACCGCTTTTGGCATTGCTTCGCAAAATATTTTTCCGATGTGGGATTGGGTAGGCGGCAGATTTTCTTTGTGGAGTGCCGTTGGCTTATCAATAGCTTTGGCTGTTGGTTATGATCATTATGAAGCTTTAATGGAAGGAGCTCATCAAATGGATTTGCATTTTGAAAACACCCCTTTTCAGGATAACATCCCTGTTGTTTTAGCTCTATTGTCTGTGTGGTATAATAATTTTTATCAAGCAGAAACCGAGGCCATTATCCCTTACAACCAATACCTTCAAAAACTGGCTCCCTATTTGCAACAAGCCATCATGGAAAGTAACGGAAAAAGTGTGGACAGAAATGGCCATCCGGTAAATTATCAAACCGGAAATATTGTTTGGGGAGAGCCAGGCACCAATTCTCAACATGCATTTTTTCAATTAATTCATCAAGGCACAAAACTTATTCCGGCAGATTTTATTGGCTTTGTGCATTCCTTACATGGCAATCAGGATCATCATGACAAACTTATGTCTAACTTCTTTGCTCAAACAGAAGCCCTCTTGATGGGTAAATCGCAAGAACAAGTTGTGCAGGAATTTGTTGATAAAGGAACGCCATCAAAAGATTATGAAGCCTTGGTGCCACATAAAGAATTTTTGGGTAACAAACCCACCAATACCATTTTAATCAAAAAACTTACCCCCAAAACCTTAGGCAGTTTAATTGCCCTGTATGAGCACAAAATTTTTGTGCAAGGCATCATTTGGAATGTTTATAGTTATGATCAATGGGGAGTTGAACTTGGCAAACAATTGGCAAACAATATCCTCAAAGACATCAATGCCAAGAAAGCCGAAGCACATGATAGCTCTACTGTGCAATTACTTGATAGATTTTTTAAGCAATAATTAATTGCGTTTTGTAACAATCTTATGATATTTAAGACTATTTTTATGGGTATTATTTATAGAAGATTTTGAAAGAAAAAACAGTTATGTAACATTTTAACAAAAAACCAAAAAATTTAATGAAATGAAACTATACCCCATAGAAGCCGGAAATTTTAAGCTAGACGGTGGTGCCATGTTTGGGGTGGTGCCCAAAACCATTTGGAACAAAACTAACCCTGCAGACAGCAATAACCTCATAGACATAGCCTCTAGATGCCTCCTGATAGAAGACGGCAACCGATTGATTTTAATAGACAACGGCATGGGCAATAAACAGTCTGATAAATTTTTTGGGTATTATGCCTTGTGGGGTGACCATAGTTTAGAAAAATCGTTACAAAAATATGGTTTTCATCAAGATGACATCACCGATGTGTTTATGACCCACCTGCACTTTGACCATTGTGGTGGCAGTGTGCAATGGAACAAAGACAAAACTGGCTATGAAGTGGCTTTTAAAAATGCCAAATTCTGGACCAACCAAGACCATTGGGAGTGGGCAACCAAACCCAATGCCCGCGAAAAAGCCTCGTTTCTCAAAGAAAATATTTTGCCCATGCAAGAGAGCGGACAACTTAATTTTTTAGAGCCCAACCAGTCAGATTTTGTAGCTAAAACGCCCTTAAATTTTGGCTTGTTTTATGCGGTTGGTCACACGGATAAAATGATGATCCCGATGATTGATTATATGGGCAAAAAAATATGTTTTATGGCCGATTTGTTGCCTACAGCAGGGCATATTCCGTTGCCTTATGTGATTGGTTATGACACAAGACCATTGCTAACCTTGCCCGAAAAAGAAAAATTTTTAAATTTAGCTGCCCAAGAGGGCTGGTATTTGTTTTTAGAACATGATGTTCATAACCCCATAATCACGGTGCAAGAAACCGAAAGAGGAGTAAGACTAAAAGAAGTATTTTCAATACAAGACATTTTAAATTTATAATATTATGAAATTTTATAGCCTAATTTTTAGCCTTGGTGTTTTAGTATTAGTAGGTTGCAAGTCAGCCTCAACAACCCCAAAAACACCCCCTAAAGGTGTCATAACCATGATGGGGGTTTCTAGCAAAAAAGCAGAACTTACCGAACAAGAATTGCAAAGATGGAGTCATCTAGATGTGCAAAAAGACACCATCCCAGGCATGAGTGTAGATCGTGCTTATAATGAATTATTAAGAGGCAAAACTCCTACAAAAATCATTGTAGCGGTAATAGACTCTGGCATAGATGAAAAACATCCCGACTTGTCGGGTAGAATTTGGATAAACACAAAAGAAATACCCAATAACGGTATAGACGATGATAACAATGGTTATATAGATGATGTGCATGGCTGGAATTTTTTAGGAGATGCCCTTTATGAGAACATGGAGGTTACCAGATTGCTAAAAGTGACCCCAGAGTCAGACCCAAACCACAAAACCTATAAAAAAGAGTTTGACAGCAAGGTAAAAGAACTAAACGGACAAAAATTTCAGGTAGACATGTTATTTAATACCCACAAATTAGTGTCAGACCACTTGGGTAAAGCAGACTATACCCTCGAAGAAGTTCAAAAAATATTGACCACCCAAGCCGATTTGGGCAATGCCAAAATGATGATGGTTCAAATATTATCTTCCAATCCAGAATTTAAAGTTGAAGAGGAATTAGGTGAATATAAAAAGTATGTTTATACCCGTTTGAATTATCATTTCAACAAAGAATTTAATGGCAGAGCAGTTGTTGGAGACAACCCACAAGACATTAACGATAGAAACTACGGAAACCCTGTAGTAGCAGGTCCGGTGATAGAAGAGGCCGAGCATGGCACTCACGTGTCTGGGATTATTGCTCAACTAAGAGGCAATGGCCTTGGGGGTGATGGTGTAGCAGAAGCCGTTGAAATTATGTGCATAAGAGCAGTGCCAGATGGCGATGAGTATGATAAAGACATTGCTTTGTCGATAAGATATGCTGTAGACAACGGAGCCAAAATCATCAATGGGAGTTTTGGGAAACCCTATTCGCCCAATAGAGAATGGGTAGATGAAGCCATAAAATATGCCGCTTCTAAAGATGTGCTCATAGTGCATGCAGCAGGCAATGATAGTGCAGATATTGATAAAGTTGGCAACTTCCCGGACGACAACATCAATCGAGTAGAGTTTGCCAATAATTTTTTGAGCATCGGTGCACTCAATCATTATTTAGACGAAAAATTGGTTGCTCCCTTTTCTAATTATGGTAAAAACAACGTAGATATTTTTGCCCCTGGGATGCAAATTTATGCCACTTATCCAAATAACACCTATAAATTTCAACAAGGCACCTCTATGGCAAGTCCAAATGCAGCCGGCGTAGCAGCTTTAATTAGAAGTTATTACCCACACCTTACGGCAGCCCAAGTAAAACAAATTATGTTAGACTCTGGGGTGTCTATTAACAGAGAAGTTGAGCTGCCTGGAGAGCCTTTCAAAAAAGTGCCTTTTGCATCCTTGTCTAAAACCGGCAAAATAGTGAATGCTTATAATGCTATTCTTGAAGCAGAACGTGTAAAAGTTAAAAAAACAAAATAACACATTTCTGTTTTTTAATTCAATAAAACTTTAAAACCTTGCTAAATGCGAATAGTTAACTGTTCAAATTTGCAGGGTTTTGTCTTGTAATTTACTTTAAATAAAAGATAATTTTTAAGATCTCTAAAAAATGACTAACACCCAATACATCCACTCTCACTCAAAAATAGCACCAAAAAGCATAGAGGCCACCGTAAGCTTATTGGCAGAAGACTGCACCATTCCATTTATTGCCAGATATAGAAAAGACAAAACAGGCAATTTGGATGAGGTGCAAATTGAGCAGATTTTTAAACTCAACAAACAATTTGAAGAAATTATTAAACGAAAAACAGGAATTCTAAAATCAATTGAAGAACAAGGAGCCCTAACCCCCGAGCTAAAACAAAAAATTGAGGAATGTTTTGAAGTACAAGCCCTAGAAGACCTTTATTTACCCTACAAAAAACGCAAAAAAACCAAAGCCGATGCAGCCAAAGAAAAAGGCTTAGAGCCTTTGGCCAAAATTATTTTAGACCAAAGACAAGCAAACATAGATTACATAGCTACTCAATACCTTAATGACAAGGTGCAAAATGAAGACGAGGCTTTGCAAGGAGCCAGAGATATTATTGCAGAATGGATTAATGAGAACATAGTGGTTAGAAACCTCTTGAGACGCATGATGGTTAAAAGTGCATTTATAGAGACAAAAGTGGTAAAAACCCTAAAAGATGACCCCAAAGCTCAAAAATACCAACAATATTTTGAATGGTCAGAGCCTTTGTGCAAAGCACCTTCTCATAGATTATTGGCCATGATGAGAGCCCATAACGAAGGCATGATTAAATATAAAATTAGCTTAAACGAAACTGATGAGCAAATTGTGTTAGAGCACATAGACAAAACAATCATCAAACGAGATGATGAAGCGGCTCATCATTTGCAATTGGCAATAGATGATAGTTATAAACGTTTATTGCAACCTGCCATAGCCACCGAAATTTTAAACCAAGCCATCGAAAAAGCAGACGCCATTGCCATCCAAGTGTTTTCTGAAAATCTGCGGCAATTGTTGTTGGCTTCACCCTTAGGTGAAAAACGCGTTTTAGCCATCGACCCTGGTTATGCCTCAGGTTGCAAAGTGGTTTGCCTAGATGAAAAAGGCGATTTGCTATATAACGAAACTATTTTTCCGCATCCACCTCAAAAAGATTTGGCGATGGCCTCCAAAAAAATAAAATCAATGGTCAATGCCTATCAAATAGACGCTATTGCTATAGGCAATGGCACTGCCAGCAGAGAAACCGAATTTTTTGTAAAGAAAATCCCTTTTGACAAATCTATACAAGTGTTTGTGGTTTCAGAAGCTGGGGCTTCAGTGTATTCGGCTAGTAAAATTGCCCGTGAAGAATTTCCTACCTATGATGTTACCGTGAGAGGTGCCGTGTCTATTGGCAGAAGACTCACAGACCCTTTGGCTGAGTTGGTAAAAATTGACCCAAAATCTATTGGAGTAGGCCAATACCAACATGATGTTAACCAAGTTAAACTAAAAGAAGAATTAGACCTTACCGTGGTAAAATGTGTAAATGCTGTGGGCATCAACCTGAATACTGCCAGCAAATCATTGTTGAGTTATGTGAGTGGCATCGGTGAAAAAATGGCAGAAAACATAGTGCAATTTAGAACCGAAAACGGAGCATTTGAAAATCGAAAAGCCTTGATGAAAGTGCCAAGATTGGGTGCCAAAGCCTACCAACAAGCGGCTGCTTTTGTGCGAATAAAAGCAGGTAAAAATCCTTTAGACAATTCTGCGGTGCACCCGGAAGCCTACGAAATTGTAGAAAAAATGGCCAAGGACCTCAACCTATCATTAGAGACATTGATAGGCAATAAAGAAAAAATTAAAACCATTTTACCAGAAAATTACATCAACCAAACCATCGGAATTTTAGGCATCAAAGATATTTTAAAAGAATTAGAAAAACCGGGTTTAGACCCCAGACAAACTGCCAAAATTTTTGAATTCGACCCACATATTCAAAAGATTGGAGACCTCAAACAAGGCATGGTGTTGCCAGGTATTGTGAACAACATCACAGCTTTTGGGTGTTTTGTAGACGTTGGCATCAAAGAAAGTGGACTGGTGCACATCTCCCAACTCAAAGCGGGGTTTGTGTCTGATGTAAACGAAGTCGTAAAACTTCACCAACACGTGCAGGTAAAAGTACTAGAAGTTGATGAGGTTAGAAAGCGGGTGCAGTTGAGCATGATAGTTTAGAGGTTTCTTAAAACCGCTAAACTATCAATAGGTAAGTTATTTTTTCAACTCAACAAAATAATGATAAAACCACGGAATGGTTTCTATGCCTTTCAGGTAATTAAACACCCCAAAATGCTCATTGGGCGAATGAATGGCATCGCTGTCTAGACCAAATCCCATCAAGATTGTTTTAGAGTTTAGTTCTTGTTCAAACAGCGAAACAATGGGGATGCTTCCTCCCGACCGCACAGGAATAGCTGTTTTGCCAAAAGTTTGGGTATAGGCCTTGTTGGCAGCCTGATAACCAATGCTGTCTATAGGTGTTACATAGCCTTGCCCCCCATGATGTGGGGTAACTTTTACTTTTACGGATGTTGGGGCAATGCTTTCAAAATGTTTTTGAAACAAGTCAGTAATCTCTTCCCAATCTTGATGGGGCACCAAACGCATCGAAATTTTTGCATAAGCCTTGCTGGCAATCACTGTTTTGGCTCCTTCACCGGTATAACCTCCCCAAATACCGTTTACATCAAGCGTTGGCCGAATGGCATTGCGTTCGTTGGTTACATAACCCGCTTCGCCATGCACATCATCAATGTTGAGGGCTTCTTTATATTTGTCTAAACTAAAAGGGGCTTTGGCCATTTCGGCTCTTTCTTCGGCAGATAATTCTTCTACTTTGTCATAAAATCCGGGAATGGTGATTCTATTGTTTTCGTCATGTAAACTGGCAATCATTTTAGCCAAAATATTTATCGGATTGGCAACCGCACCGCCATACAAGCCCGAGTGCAAATCGCGGTTTGGCCCTGTTACTTCTACTTCTACATAGCTCAAACCTCTTAAGCCAGTGGTAATGGAGGGTTGTTGATTAGAAATCATACCGGTATCAGAAATCAAAATAACATCATTAGCTAATTTTTCTTGGTTTTGGCTTACAAACCAACTCAATGATTTTGAGCCAACTTCTTCTTCACCCTCTATCATAAATTTTACATTACAAGGCAAATTGTTGGTTTTTACCATAAATTCAAAAGCCTTCACGTGCATATACATTTGTCCTTTGTCATCACATGCTCCACGAGCAAAAATGGCTCCCTCTGGGTGAATAGGTGTTGTTTTAATCACCGGCTCAAAGGGTGGCGAAGTCCATAAATCTAAGGGGTCTGGCGGTTGCACGTCATAATGCCCATACACCAATACGGTGGGTAACTGAGGGTCTATTATTTTTTCGGCATACACGATAGGATAGCCAGGGGTATCGCACATTTCTACAAGATCACAACCGGCATCTTCTAGACTTTTTTTAACGGCCTCGGCAGTGTTTATCACATCTTGAGAATAAGCGGCATCTGCACTCACCGAGGGTATTTTTAATAATTCTATCAGTTCGTTAATCAATCTGTCTTTGTTGTCTTTTATGTAATCATTTATTTGGTTCATAGGATGAAAATTTTAAATGTAAAAGTAATCTATTTCGGTATTTTTTTAAAAATAAAACTTCTAAGAGTTCGTTAAAGTAAACCTATCAAGTCATTTGTTATTAATTATTTGAAGTACAAAATGCTGCTAGGGAATTAACCCAAACCTACATCGAGCAGCATCATTACCACAAAACCCAGAATAAAACTTAAGGTAGCAATATCGGTATGATTAGATTGTTGGGTTTCTGGCACCACTTCTTCTATCACCACAAAAATCATGGCACCCGCAGCAAAGGCCAGTGCATAAGGTAGTATAGGCATAAAAAAACCAACAGCCAAAGCACCTATTACACCGGCTATGGGCTCTACCAAAGCGGAACTTTGCCCATAAAAAAAACTTTTGCGTCTGCTAAGCCCCATGCGTTTAAGGGGCATGGTAACAGCAATTCCTTCTGGCAAATTTTGTATGGCAATGGCAATGGTTAAAATAACTGCACCAGACACCGTGGCTTCTGGCACACCTGCAGCGGCTGCCCCAAACAATACACCAATGGCCAATCCTTCGGGAATGTTGTGCAAAGTGATGGCTAAAACCAATAAAGTTGATTTCTGAAATGGCGTTTTGATGCCTTCTGTTTCTTTAAAGTTGATGTGTAAATGAGGTAATACTTTATCTAATGTAAATAAAAATAAAGCCCCAAGCACAAAACCAATGCTCACTGGGATGCCTTTGCTAAGACCTTCTCCTTCAGACATGTTGATGGCGGGTAATAACAACCCGAAAAAACTAGCCGCTATCATCACCCCACCCGTAAAGCCAAGCATGCCGTCTAAAACCATTCTGTTCATGTTTTTAAACAAAAAGACAACAGATGCTCCTAGTGCCGTGAGAAACCAAGTGAAAGTGGTGGCATAAAAAGCTGCTAAAACAGGGTTTAGTTGTTCAAAATAAGTGATGATATTTTGCAAGAGGTAAATTTTTTAAGTAAAAGTAAACATTTTACAAATATCATAAGATAAATTGCCAAAAACAGCAACAATTTTTATTTAAACTAGTTTTAGTTTAATGACAAAAACTGCAAAATAAATATTTATTTTTACCCTCTATTTAAGACAAGAGGTAATAAGGCAAAGCGATTGTCCATCAATTTGATTACAAAACCAGATTAATTTAGGTGGCTTTGATGAAAACAATAAATGATGTTTTTGATTACATTATAAAGAGGTGCAATCATCAAAAACAAATAACCATCAACCTATAAAAAATTACGTATTTTTACAAGATGACAATTAGAGTTAATTTCTTTCAAAATAATCCCCTAACCAGATCTGTACTTTTAGGGTCGTCATTGGTTGTGGTGAGTATTATTTTGTGGAATACCTATTTATTTTTTCAAATCTTTAAGCAAGAAGAACGGCTCAAAATGGAGTTATTTTCTAAGGCCTATTCATCTTTAGATAAAGCCGAAATGCTCAATGAAGATTTAGATTTACCTCTCAGTATCATACAAAGTAATTATAGGTTGCCGTTGTTTCTGACAGATGAAAACGATAATATCATAGATTTTAACAACATCAGCAACGAAATTGAAACAGATTCTGTAAAACTTAGAAACTTTTTTTTAAAGATCAAGAATGACAATCAGCCCATCAAATTTGAAATTTCAGATAACGAAATAAGATACTTGTATTATGGCAATTCTGACTTACTAAAAAAATTAAAGTTTTATCCCTTAGCTTTGTTTTTAATCATTGTGCTCTTTGTTTTAGTTATTTATAGCTACTACAACTCAACACAAATGGCCATACAAAACAAATTATGGGCTGGCATGGCCAAAGAAACTGCACATCAAATTGGCACACCATTATCTTCTTTGATAGGCTGGTTAGAGATTCTTAAATTAGAAAACATCAATCCGGAAGCTATACAAGAAATAGAAAAAGACATCAATCGCTTGCAAACCATTACCAACCGGTTTTCAAAAATAGGATCTGAACCCAAACTAGAAAAAGAAAACATAGTAGCCATCACCAAAGAAACTATAGACTATTTGCAACCACGGTTATCAAAACAAATGACGCTTAAAACCAATTTCCCCGAACATGATGTTGAGGTGATGGTGAATGCCGTTTTGCATAGCTGGACCATGGAGAATCTCTACAAAAATGCAGTAGATGCCATGAGGGGGGCTGGACATCTTGAGGTAACAATGATCGTGTTAGACAAAGTGGTTCAGGTGTTTGTAACCGATACCGGCAAAGGCATCGAAAAAAAGAACTATAAAAAGATATTTGACCCTGGGTATACCACCAAAAAAAGAGGTTGGGGGTTGGGACTTTCATTAATTAAACGCATAGTGGAAACTTATCATAAAGGCACGGTAAAAGTTATTCACTCTGAAATTAATAAAGGTACCACCATGCTGCTAGAATTACCCATTTATACGGATTAATGATATGAACAAACCCTATAAAATTTTAGATAAAATATATGAGCCAAAAGATTTAAAGCAACTTAGTGTTTTAGAGTTGAATCAATTAGCACAAGATCTCAGAACATTTATTATTGAGGTAGTTGCCACCAAAGAGGGCCATTTAGGTGCAAGTTTGGGGGTTGTAGAGCTAACTTTGGCCTTGCATTATTGTTTAAACACCCCACAAGACTTATTGGTTTGGGATGTGGGTCATCAGGCTTATGTGCATAAAATATTAACCAAACGCAAAGACTTGTTTGAAACAAACAGGCAGTTTGGAGGTCTTTCGGGGTTTCCAAAAAGAGACGAAAGCGAGTATGACACCTTTGGTGTGGGGCATGCTTCAACGTCTATTTCGGCTGCACTAGGCATTGCCATGGCCAATCAAATAAACAACACCCATCATCAGGTTGTGGCTGTAATTGGAGATGCCTCCATTGTTGGGGGTATGGCATTTGAAGCCCTAAATCATGCGGGGGTATCTGACACTGATTTGCTGGTGATTTTAAATGACAATGCCATAGGGATAGACCCAAGCGTGGGAGCTCTCAAAAGTTATTTAACTAACCTAAAAACAAACCAACACAAAGCAGAACAAAACTTGTTTGAAGCCTTAAATTTTAGCTACTTTGGTCCAATAGACGGGCATAATCTTGAGGTATTAATAGCCAACATAGAAAAGCTAAAAACCATCAAAGGTCCAAAATTACTCCATGTAGTAACCACCAAAGGCAAAGGGCTTAAACAAGCTGAAGACGATCAGGTATTGTATCATGCTCCAGGCAAATTTAATCATCTTACAGGTGATATCATTGTCAAAGAAAACAGAAAACATGCAAAATTTCAGGATGTTTTTGGCAAAACGTTAGTGCAATTAGCTCAAAATGACACTAAAATAGTGGCCATTACACCAGCCATGCCCACCGGAAGTTCTTTGAACGAAATGATAAACTTGTTTCCAGAGAGAGCCTTTGATGTTGGCATTGCAGAACAACATGCGGTGACTTTTGCCGCAGGCTTGGCCACCCAAAACCTTAAAGTTTTTTGTGTTATTTACTCCACGTTTTTGCAAAGAGCCTATGACCAAATTATTCACGATGTGTGCATACAAAACCTACCCGTTATTTTTTGTATCGATAGGGCTGGTTTGGTTGGCCAAGATGGTGCCACCCATCATGGTGTATTTGACATTGCTTTTTTGAGATGTATTCCAAGCATCCAAATAATAGCTCCGAGAAATGAAACCCAACTAAGGCAAATCATGTATGCCGTTACACAACAAAACAATGGGCCAGTTGCCATAAGGTACCCGAGAGGTTACGGACTCACAGAAAACTGGAATATCCCGTTTCAAAACATAGATTTAAGCTTGGTTGAGTGTTTGCAAAAAGGCACCAAGATAGCCATCTTAACTACAGGTTTTACGGCTCATTTAGCCCAAGAGGCCATAGACTTAAGTAGAAATTATGAAGGCAAAGTATCATTATATCATGTTTTGTGCCTAAAACCGCTAAATAAACTGGCCTTAGCCGAAATTTTAAACACCTATACTAGTTTTATAACCCTAGAAGATGGCACCACCGAAGGGGGTTTTGGCGATGCCATCATTGCCTTACTAAACGAACTCGAAATCAATAAAAAAGTTCATAAGCTTGGGGTGCCAGACAATTTTATTGAACATGGCACCGTTTTAGAACTACAAATATTTTGTAAGTTTGATTCCGAAAATTTGGCTAAATTAATAAAAAGCATTTTGCATGAAAATCTTTGAGAAACTATTTAAAACAATCCTCATTTTTACTTCTTTTATGTTTTTGAATGCACAAATACAAACCACTAAAGACAGTATTTTTTGGACCAATACCAATCAATTAGGCCTAGATTTTAGTCAAGCATCGTTCACTAACTGGAATTCAGGGGGGGTAAATAACATAGCTGCCTTGTTTAGAGCTCAGTTTGTGCGTAATTATAAAAAAGACAATCTTTTTTGGAACAACGAAATGATTGTTCGCTATGGGGTTAACAAGCAATCTGAAAGAGAGCTCAGAAAAACAGATGATGTTTTTTCTGTGCAATCAAATTTAGGTTATAGAAAAGAACCACAGTCTAATTGGTTTTATTCTGGCAGATTTAGATTCAACACCCAGTTTACCGATGGTTTTAATTATCCGAATACCGAAAATCCTATTTCCAGACTCATGGCCCCTGGATTTTTGTTTTTTGGGGTTGGTAGTGAGTATAACCGAAAAGATTTAAATTTTAGTTTTTACGGCTCACCCATGACCCTCAAAACAACCTTTGTGTTAGATCAAGTATTAGCAGACAGAGGAGCTTTTGGCGTACAAAGAGCTATTCTTGATGAAGAGGGAAATGTTTTGCAAAAGGGTCACAGAAGCCGAAACGAATTTGGTATTTTATTAAATTCGCAATGGAAAATAGAAGTTTATAAAAACATGGAATTAGACACCCGCTTGAGTTTGTATTCAGATTACCTAATCAATTTTGGCAACATTGATGTAGATTTGCAAACCGAGCTTGTGATGGTTGTAAACGAATACGTGAGAGCTACCATTGGATTCCATATCATGTATGATGACGATGTGCAGGCCACCAAAAACATTGATGGACAGCAGGTAACTATTGGTCCAAGAATTCAATTAAAACAACTTATCTCTGTAGGAGCAGTCTATCAATTTTAGGATTAAGCCTTAGTCAAAAAAAATCTCGCTTTGCAACGAGATTTTTTAGGTTTTTATAAAATTAACATGGCATCGCCATAAGAGTAAAATCTGTATTTTTCTTTCACGGCTTCATCATAGGCTTTTTTCATTAAATCATGACCACAAAAAGCTGAAATCATCATCAAGAGAGTTGATTTTGGGGTATGAAAATTGGTAATCATGCTAGTAGCAATGCTAAAATCGTAGGGTGGATAAATAAATTTGTTGGTCCAGCCTATAAACGGGTTAAGTGTGCCCAAAGAAGACACTGTGGTTTCTATAGCTCGCATAGAGGTGGTGCCCACCACACAAACTTGTTTTTTGTTTTTGATGCCGCTATTCACCGTATCGCAAGTTTCTTGAGAAATAAACATTTCTTCAGAGTCCATTTTGTGTTTAGAGAGGTCTTCAACTTCAACCGGATTAAAGGTGCCTAAGCCTACGTGAAGGGTTATTTCGGCAAAGTTGATGCCTTTTATTTCTAATCGCTTGAGCAATTGTTTAGAAAAATGCAAACCCGCCGTTGGGGCAGCCACTGCACCTTCCACTTTGGCATATACCGTTTGGTAACGCTCTTCATCTTCTTCTACTTCTTCTCTTCTAATATACTTAGGAATAGGCGTTTTGCCCAATTCTCTGAGTTTAAATCTAAATTCTTGGTAAGACCCATCATATAAAAATCTGAGGGTTCGTCCTCTAGAAGTAGTGTTGTCAATAACTTCTGCCACCAATGAATCATCATCACCAAAATATAATTTGTTGCCAATTCTAATTTTTCTGGCAGGGTCTACCAAAACATCCCATAGGCGTTGTTCTGCATTGAGTTCTCTGAGTAAAAACACTTCAATTTGAGCCCCAGTTTTTTCTTTGTTACCATAGAGTCTGGCCGGAAAAACCTTGGTATTGTTCATGATCATCACATCGCCTTCGTCAAAATAATCTATAACATCTTTAAATAATTTATGCTCAATTAACCCCGTTTTGCGATGAATAACCATCAAGCGAGACTCGTCTCTATTTTCTGTAGGAAATTCAGCCAACAATTCGGGCGGTAAATGAAAATTGAAATGTGATAATTTCATAATGATTTTTAGGGTTTTAGGTTAGAGGCTAAAAGTTGCAAATATACAACCACAACAAAGGGGTTGTCAAGTAAAAAGTGATTTATTTTAAAATCATTTTTCTTAACAACCCCTCTTTTATAAAATAAAACTTAGTTTTTAATGAGTTTCATATTAGTTTGGTTATTTTCTGCATCAATAATTTTAACCATATAGACGCCTTGATTTAAATGATTGATGTTATTTCTTTTTTCATTAGATTGAAAAACCAATTGACCTGACATACTGAAAATTTGTATGGTTTTAATATTCGCTGTAGTCTCAATGTCTATAATATCTTTGGCAGGATTTGGCCAAAGAGTTAATTTTTTTTGGCTGTTTTCAAAACTAGAATTACTAAGGGTGTTATTGTTATATAAATTTGTAATTTGGTCTTGATCAAGCACAAAATTATAAATTTTTAAATCATCTATAGCGGTGGGCGAATTGCTATCATTGCCAAGTATAAAAGGTGAATTACCCGTATTTAAAGTATGTGCTCTTGTGCCTACTAAGACCCCATCAACATACATTCTTACATTAATACCATCATAAGTTACAACCAAATGCTTCCATTGTAAAGCATAATCAGTATCAATTCCGAAGGTGGTATCACTACCAAAAGAAGTATTTGCAGAGCTAAACGGGTTGCTTCCGAGGATGTTATTATAAGTGTTATCAAACGTATATTCTGTAGATACAAGTGCCCATAGCGACGGGTCTTGGAAAGCCAAGATATCATCAAATATAGCTACATTACTTCCCCCAGGATTTACAATAAAATAAATCAACCTATAGCTGGTTCCTGCAGGCAATGCATTAGGGTTTAATAGACCCGAAAGGGTATTGCAAGGTATTCCCAATCCGTTAAAAAAAGCAATTTGAATATAATCCGGACTACCTTGAATTTGATAATAAATTCTAATGCCACCATTAAATGCCGCGTTTTGAGCTCGGTAAGTCATAGACACTTGTAATGGATTGCCATCTGACACAAAAAAAGGCGTGAGAATTTGGCCTTGATTACCGGCATTAGGTAAATTGGCAATTAATGCATGGGTGCCACTACAGGCATTGCTTGTGTTAAATAGAGTAAACCCTGAAGCTGTCCACCCACTAGGGAAATTACCTGAGTCAAAATTTTCGTTAATATTTACTTGGGATTGAACAAAAATCCAAGCATTAGGATAAAAAGTAGTTTTGTTTTCATAATTGATTATTTTAGAGTTGCAAACAAAAATAACTTTTACCAATAGTTGAATGAAAGCGAGTTAACGAAACCGTATTTTGGGTTAACGAAAGTAATAGTTATCGTGCAAAATAAATTTAAAACCCTGTTGTAGAATCAACAGGGTTTTAATCAAATAAGCAAAACTTACATTTTTTCCTCAATCCATTCTTCCCAAGTATTAAGGGTTTTTTCACTTTCAGGTTCAAATTTCAAGGCAATGGTGCCTTCGGCCAATTTGGCCACATTAGCTCCATCTTTATAGGCATAAATGGTAATTTTTAAATTATAGGATTTGCCATATTGCAACTTACCTCTGGCATTCAAAATAGTTTGAGCCATCACATAATCTATAGTAGAATCACCTACTAATAATCTACCTTGTTTCATGGTAAATTCATCAAAGGCATCAACTCTTGGTAAACTGGCCCATCCTCTGCTTTTTTTCGACTGTGATTTTCTATCGAGTTTTTGCCCTTCAAATTCATATTCAATATTTAACTCTGCAGAAGCACCATATTTTTGAGCTGGTTTATCATTAAAATAAGCCTGATAGGCGATGTACTTTCCTATGACTTGCGATTTAATAAACTTAGCAGGGTCTTCTGGCTGAGATCTTACAAATGCATCTGAAAATAACCTTAAATTTTCTGAAAAAACTACTTTACCTATGTTTTCGGCATATGCCTTGTGAGTTTTCATAAACTTTTGTTTTTCTTTTTGAGTAGCTTCATCATTTAATTCGCTAGTCATGTTCTCAATCAAAGCTAGTGCCGTATCCATGTCAAAGTCGTTAAACTTACTTTTGTCTTTTGCCAAAACATCACCAATTCTTTTCCCTGCTTCGTCTGCCACTGCAAAGACTCCTTTTTCTAACTCAATAAAGCTGTTACCGCCTCCTTTAAACCAAACAACTTGTTTTTTGTTATATAGTTTTTCGTCTAAAAATAAATCTAAAGTACCACCTTTCCATTTAACGACCAATTTGTTTTCTAACCTTCCTCCTACTTCTCCAAAAAAAGAAAGTTCAATGTCTTCTTTTTGCTTTTTCTTCATTCGCATCGCATTCTCAAATTCAAAGCCGTCGGATGCAAAATATTTACCATTAATATATCCTAAGTCTGCTTGTGCAAACAAAACACCCATGCTTAAAAAAGCAATTACTGTAAAAAAATTTTTGTTTTTCATAATATTAAAATTTGTAGTTTATATTTAGTTTTAATGAGCTTTAACTTACCAGCTTAAAGAACCTGACAAAGTTTTTGTAGAAACAGATCCCGGTTTACCATCTTTTCCTGATGTACCGTTGTATAAACTTATAGAGCCCGTTCCACCCTTGCCGCCTTTACCCGCATTGGCAACCACATTTATTTGAGCACTGTTGGCATCTGCAGACCTATAAATAGTAGCCTGACCACCATTACCACCATCTTTGCCATTACCCGCCATTCGGGTGTCATTTTTGCTGTTTCTATCGGTGCCATAGTCTCCATAAATTCCAGAGATTTGTATGTTAACTGTTGTATTTTCAGACACTTTTAACCTTTCTAAAACTTTACCATCGTGCACGTTAATGATTTCAATTTTGTAAATAGGTTTTTGATTGCTTTTTGAGGTTGCTTTTTGAACTTTAATATCTATAGAAGTACCATCAAAACTATTGTATTGAGATTCATTTAAAACCCCAGCTTTTCTTCGTTTAATTTCTAAACCTTCTTTGCTTACAAACACCATATCAAGGGTATTAAAAGCATAATTGAGTGGAATAGTTTCTGAAGCCGAAATAGTTGGTTGATATTTTGAACTTGCTTTAAAGGTTAATACGTCATTGATTAATAATTTTGCATCATCATGCACTTGAATTTGATCGTCAGTATAAACACCTTCCGAAGTTTTTACCTCAAAATCTGTCCATGGCGTATAGCCACCTAAATTTGGAGTGCTATAAACTTTACCATCAGCAGCAGTAGCTCTTAAACCAAATTTTACGATGCTTCGCATCCCCATGTCTTTAGGCACGTCTTTTAAAACAATCTCAATTTTTTTGATGTCTTTTCCTTTCAAACTGCTTTCAGCCAATAATTTTTGCTCGTTTGCAGCTTTAGTCTCTAATACCTTACCTTTGGCTGATTGCTGATTAATAAAGGCTTGTTTGATAGCACTTTCTAAAAATTGTTTTTCATTATTGTAGTTATTTACCGAACCACTTTTGCTTAAAATAAAACTAATGGTTGCATTATCGGGTGTGTAGGTGTAATAGTATATTTTATCTCCAAAAACAGAAATTCTAAAATCTTTAAACCCAAAATAAACAGGGTTTTCGGGAATATCTGCAACAAAGTTTTCTTTAATAACACCCATTTTTGAAACCACAACCGATTCTATCATGGTGTTGCCATCAAAATCGTTGTTAGAACCCATATTGATTTGAACAGGCCATTGCTTGGTAACTTTTTCTAACTTACCATCATTTGACTTGTAGGTAGCATAACTGCCCGAACCAAATTCTGCAAATGCTTTGTTTTGATTTTGAGCGTTTATAAACACACACATTAATATTAGTAAGATTATTTTTTTCATTGTTAAAAATTTTAGGTTATATTCAGTTACAAATCTGAATAATTGTATTTAATAAATTGGATGTCAATTAACCAAACCCTGTTTTGGGTTAACAAACGGTATTAGATTTAAAAAAAACTTTATCATCTTTGTGTTGTTAAAATATCCTAATGAAGTTATTGTTTTGGTTTTATAGTTATTGGTTTATTTTCTTTGTAAATGCTTTACAAAGCCAAACTCCCTATGCCTATCAATATAATAAAAACAACGGTTTGAGGTCTA
>DAIRDG010000002.1:94493-111081 GCA_036796275.1 Flavobacterium sp. | reverse complement strand
TTCAATCTTCTTATAAGAAAGGGTATTAGGATCAAAATAAAATTTTTGTTTTTTAGCCATATAATTTAAGTTGATTGCAAATATAGTAAAAATTGTTTTTTAATCAATTTATCAATTAGCGAATGTGCCAATTAGTCAATTAGTCAATAAGCCAATAAGCGGATTAATCAATATTAAATTATTGAATGATTTTTTTAATTATTGAATTTACAATTTACAGTAAAAAAGAACGTCTTAATACTTAATACTCCGGTCTTAATACTTTACAACAATATACAGCAAAAAAAGCTCTTAATACTTAATACTCCCGTCTTAATACTTTACAACAATATACAGCAAAAAAAGCTCTTAATACTTAATACTCCCGTCTTAATACTTTACAACAATATACAGCAAAAAAAAATCTCAATACGCAATACTCCCGTCTTAATACTATAACCATTCAACTTTCCATTCCTGCGTTTGCACATCCGATAATTATTGTATTTTTGCCAAAATTTTACAGCATGACCTCTCAAGATATTCGACAATCATTTTTAGATTTTTTTAAAAGCAAACAGCATGTCATAGTGCCTTCGGCTCCGATAGTTTTAAAAGACGACCCCACGTTGATGTTTAACAACTCTGGGATGGCACAGTTTAAAGAATATTTTTTAGGCAACAAAATGCCTCAACACAAGCGGGTGGCCGACACCCAAAAATGCTTACGGGTATCTGGCAAACACAATGATTTGGAAGATGTAGGTTTTGACACCTACCACCACACCATGTTTGAAATGCTTGGCAATTGGTCTTTTGGTGATTATTTTAAAAAAGAGGCCATTGCATGGGCTTGGGAATACTTAACCGAAGTTTTAAAGCTAGACAAAGATCGTTTGTATGTATCGGTATTTGAAGGCGATCAAGCAGACCAAGTGCCTTTTGATCAGGAAGCTTTTGATATTTGGACACAATATGTGGCAGAAGACCGCATTATTTTTGGGAATAAAAAAGATAATTTTTGGGAAATGGGCGATCAGGGTCCGTGTGGGCCTTGTTCAGAAATTCACATCGATTTGAGGTCAGACGCAGAGCGAGCCAACGTTTCGGGCAGAGACTTGGTGAATGCAGACCACCCACAAGTGGTAGAGATTTGGAACAATGTGTTTATGGAATTTAACCGCAAGGCCAACGGATCATTAGAAAAATTGGCCGCTCAGCACGTAGACACCGGCATGGGATTTGAGCGTTTGTGCATGGCCATGCAAGGCAAAACCTCCAATTATGATACGGATGTTTTCTCACCTCTCATCCAAAAGCTAGAGAAAATTACAGGTTTATCTTATGCGTCAAACAACGGTGAACAAATTTCAGAGAGTCAACATAAAATCAACATTGCCATCAGAGTGGTGGTAGACCACGTGCGAGCAGTAGCTTTTGCAATTGCAGATGGGCAGTTGCCTGCTAACAACGGAGCTGGCTATGTGATCAGACGAATTTTGCGAAGAGCCATCCGATATGGATTTACCTTTTTAGACACCAAAGAACCGTTTATTTACCAATTGGTGGCGGTGTTGTCTGAGCAAATGGGGGCTTTTTTCCCCGAAATAAAATCGCAACAGCACTTGGTGACCCAAGTCATCAAAGAAGAGGAAACCTCATTTTTAAGAACCTTAGACCAAGGGTTGTTATTATTAGATAAAATAGTTGCCGAAAGCCCTGGGCAAGAGGTTTCTGGTGAAAAGGTTTTTGAGTTGTATGACACTTATGGGTTTCCAAAAGATTTAACGGCTCTTATTTTAAAAGAAAAAGGGCTCACTTACAACGAAGCAACCTTTGAGGTTGAATTGCAAAAACAAAAAAACAGATCGAGGGTTGCTTCTGAGGTTTCAGCTGGTGATTGGGTAACCGTTGATGCCGAAACAGTTCCAGAATTTGTAGGCTATGATACTACCGAACAGCCCGTAAAGGTGTTGAAATACCGCAAAGTAGACTCCAAAAAAGAAGGGGTTATGTACCAATTGGTGTTAGATAAAACGCCGTTTTATCCGGAAGGCGGCGGACAAGTGGGAGATCAGGGAGTGCTTAAGAGCACAAATGTGGCCAATGAGGAAACCATAGCCGTTTTAGACACCAAAAAAGAAAACAACCTGATTATTCATTTCACCAAACAACTGCCAGAAAATTTAGCCGATAATTTTTTAGCCAAAGTAGATACCGGTTTAAGAAACTCAACTGCCAAAAACCACACCGCAACCCATTTGATGCATTTGGCCTTACGGCAAATTTTAGGTACACATGTAGAACAAAAAGGCTCTTTGGTGCATCCGAACTATTTGCGTTTTGATTTTTCTCATTTTGCAAAACTCACCGAAGACGAATTACATCATGTAGAAGCTAGTGTCAATGCCCAAATAGCAGCACAACTGCAACTGCAAGAATACAGAAACATCCCGATACAAAAAGCCCTTGAGCAAGGAGCGATGGCTTTGTTTGGCGAAAAATATGGCGAGGATGTTCGGATGATTGCATTTGGCGAAAGCAAAGAATTGTGTGGTGGCATTCACGTAAAAAATACCGCTGAAGTATGGCATTTTAAAATAATTTCTGAAGGAGCCGTGGCAGCAGGCATCAGACGTGTGGAAGCCATTACGGGTGAAGCGGTTAGAGATTTTTATAAAAATCAGGAAACTATCTTAACAAACCTCAAAGCAACTCTAAAAAACCCACAAGATGTGGTAAAATCAGTAGTCAGTTTGCAAGAAGACAACGCCTTGTTGAGAAAACAATTAGAGCAACTACAAAAAGAAAAAGTAGACAGTTTAAAAACTTCATTATTGCAAGAATTTGTAGTGACAAATGGCATAAACTTTTTAGCCAAGCAGGTGAATTTATCTATGGGCAACACCAAAAACTTAGCACAAGCCTTGGGCATGCATAGGCCAAATTCTTTTGTGTTTTTGGCTTCTGTAGAAGATGATGCTCCCAATATTCATTGTTATATTTCGAAAGAATTAGTTGAGAGTAAGAGCTTAAATGCCGGGCAAATCATCAAGGAACTAGGTGTTTTGATAGATGGAAACGGCGGTGGCCAACCATTTTTTGCCTCTGGCAAAGGGAAAAATGTGAATGGGTTAACAGATGTGTTAAACAAAGTAGCGACCTACGTGGTATAAATTCTTTAGATAACTAGCCTTACTACAGATTATAAAATTATGATGTTAAGATAATATTTATGACTTATTTGATTTTTGTGTCTAAACGTCCTATTTAGAGAAGAAATTAATTAAAGAATAAAGCACTGAATGATTGAAAAAATAGTTTTTATTATGGGAACCATGATAAAAATTTCACCCGCTTATTTGGAAAACAACGCTGTGTTTTTTTTAACAAATCTTTGAATTTTTTGATTTTTTAAAACAGAAATAAAGTGCTTATATTTGCATTTTAAAATTTGGAGGATAAATTTGTCTGATTGCAACCTCATGAAAAAATGCTAAAACAGTGTTCATTCACGCAATTGCAATCGGCATTTTAGTCTAAATTTTAAGCAATTTAATTTCATTTAAAATTTAAATTATGCCCTATTTATTTACTTCAGAATCCGTGAGCGAAGGCCACCCAGATAAAATTGCAGACCAAATTAGTGATGCTTTAATCGATAATTTTTTAGCTTTTGATCCAGATTCAAAAGTGGCTTGCGAAACCTTGGTAACCACTGGTCAGGTGATCTTGGCCGGGGAAGTAAAATCTAACACTTACCTAGATGTGCAACAAATAGCTAGAGAAGTGATTGCCAAGATTGGCTACAACAAAAGCGAATACATGTTTGATGCTAATTCATGTGGTATTTTGTCTGCCATTCATGAGCAATCTTCGGACATCAATCAAGGTGTAGACAAGCAAAACAAGGAGGATCAAGGAGCAGGCGACCAAGGCATGATGTTTGGTTATGCCACCAACGAAACAAATAATTACATGCCCTTGGCATTAGATTTATCTCACGCGTTATTGATAGAATTGGCTGCTTTGAGACGAGAAAATAATGAAATTACCTATTTAAGACCAGATGCCAAATCGCAAGTAACGCTTGAATATTCTGACAACAATAAGCCGCAAAAAATTGTTGCCATTGTTATTTCTACCCAGCATGACGAGTTTGACACTGAGCCCAAGATGTTAGAAAAAATAAAATCTGATTTAATCTCCATATTAATACCCCGCGTAAAAGCCAAGTATCCGCAATATGCTCATTTGTTTAACGATGCTATTAAATACCACATCAACCCAACCGGGAAATTTGTGATTGGGGGGCCACATGGTGATACGGGGCTAACGGGCAGAAAAATAATCGTAGACACCTACGGTGGCAAAGGAGCTCACGGTGGGGGTGCTTTCTCGGGCAAAGACCCAAGTAAGGTTGACCGCAGCGGGGCTTATGCCACCAGGCATATTGCCAAAAATTTAGTGGCCGCAGGCTTGTGTGACGAAGTATTGGTGCAGGTTTCTTATGCCATTGGAGTGGCCGAGCCCACCAGCATACACGTCAATACTTATGGCACAGCCAAAGTGAGTTTATCAGACGGAGACATCTCAAAAATTGTAGGCCAGTTGTTTGACATGAGACCTTATTTTATAGAACAACGATTACAACTCAGAAACCCAATCTATAGCGAAACGGCAGCTTATGGACACATGGGCAGAACACCAAAGAAAGTTTTAAAAACATTTGTATCGCCTGATGGTAAAAAAGTGGAATACAACGTAGATTTATTTACATGGGAACAGTTAGATTATGTAGATAAAGTAAAAAACGCCTTTGGACTATCTGCGTAGTTTTTTAATCAATTAAATGTAAAGTTTAATTTTTAAGACAAGATTTTTAAAGATAAAAACACATTTTGTGATTTAATATTAAGAAATATATTTTTTCTGCAAAAAAATTAATATAAAACTTGTGTATTGACATTTTTTTTTAGTTTTACAAAAAAATTGTTTATGAAAAATTACGCTTTGGTTTTAATTTGTATTCTTTTAAATTCAACACTTGGATTTTCGCAATATCATTTTGAAAAAGGAGAACATGCTCTGGTGTTAGGCGTAAATTTAATTAATGATGATTTTTCGGCAAATTATAAGATATTTGATTCTGAAAGATGGAGTTTTAGTAACCCCTTATACATTGGTTATTCATATGGCCTAACCGACTCATTTATATTAAACGCTGCTTTTACTACCAATAAATACAACCAAGGATTAAGGGTAAACAACAACAACCTCACAGATGCTGGCCAAAACTACGCTTTTGATATTTTAGGGCAGTATAATTTGGCTAGTTTAGACAAAAATCAGCGTATAGGTTTGCTCAAAGTTTTTAAACCATTTCTCACCATAGGGGTAGGTTACTATAGTGTTGCACCCAACATTCAAAATATTGTAAAAGAAGACCGATTAAACTACGTTTATGGTTTTGGTACTTACTTTTGGTTTGGAGCCGTTTCGCATAAACCTTATTACACCCGAAAAGATTTTTTTGAAAACTTAGGGTTGTCAATTCAAGCATTGGGTAAAACAAATATTGCTGGAGGAGCATATCCGAGTCATGCACAATTATTATTTGGTTTTGTTTTCAAGCTTTAAGACAACATTTTTTAAAGTATTCTGACATCAACTTTCAATCCTCTTTTTATGCTTAAGCGGATTAACATACTAAAACACTATGTGCTTGCTGTTTTGATGCTTGCTGTTTTAGGTGTGCATATATATCATCGCACCAAAGGGCTAACCCCATGGAAAGGTGGAGCTTTTGGCATGTATACCACCTATCAACCGGGAAAATCTCCAATATTTGTGGATGGAAAAGTTTATGTTTTTCGAGAAAATTTATTTGGTGATTTTTATTTGAATCGGTATTTATTTTACCCCAGAGACGTTTACAAAACACAATTAACTGAGTATTTTTTTGAAGAATGTAACGCTAAAACAATCAATATTTACGAGTTCAAAACCCAAGATTCTGTGATTTACAAAAAAATAAAGCACCATGTTGAGCTTCAAAAACCTTGATCATCGGATCATCTTTTTTTATGCGTTTTTTGTATATCTGTTAATCAACGGGGCATTTTTATTTTATTTTCCGTATCAAAAACCGTTGATGATTTTGTTTTGGATTGGGTTATTAATTCTGGATAAAACCCACAAAAAATACCTGATCATGAGTGGGCTTTTTGCTTTATTTTTAGCTTTAGAGGTCTATTTATATTATTTTTATCATGGCAATCACAAATTTTTAGGCTTCTACTTAAGTGTTTTAATGTTTCTGAGTTTTATAGCCACAAAAGAAGAGGATTTTATTAAAAATCAATCAAAGTTTATGCTGTCTTTTATCATGGCGGTGGCAGTTACACAAAAGCTTTTTGTAAAAGAATATACCAGTGGTGAGTACTTGAACTACATGTTTATGAGTGGTTATTTTTTTGAACCACTCAAAGTGTTTGAAGCTTATGCAACTTATGTGAACACCAATAAGCAATTACTCACTGATTTACTTACAATAGAAACCGTAAACAAAGCCCATGTTCGGTATTTTTTCCCTAATCAATTGGCCTGGTTTAAGTTGTTTTCTTGGCTTATTATTGTGTCAGAATTGGCTTTTGTGGGGTTATTGTTCTTAAAAAATAAGGCAGTTAAGTATGTTTCTATCCTGATAATATTGGTGTTAATAGGGCTTACCATCAAAGAAACCGGTTTTTTGGCTTTTTTGTTTTTGATGCTATTTTTAACCTTAGATAAGCAAGACTACGTTTATAAATATACCTTTTTATCAATGTATCTAATCACCCTAGTGCTTATAGTCACTAAGATTGGATATCATTAATTTAAAAAACCTAAATTTTGTCGGCTAATCTTAAAATGTCACCAAAAACCCCTCTTGCGGTTACCGAAGCTCCTGCCCCCGCTCCTTGTATGATGATAGGATTGGCTCCATAAGAATCAGTATAAATCTCAAAAAAAGAATCAGATCCTTTGAGCTGACCTAGTGGAGAGTTTTTGTTGATGATGGCTAACTTAACTTCCAAGTTACCTTTTTCTTGTTGCAAATCTCCAGACAATTCGCCCACATACCGTAAAACTTCATTGGGTTTTAATTGGTTTTTAATAGCCGAAAAATAGTCGTCTAAATCTTTTAATTGGTTCAAAAATGTGACTGTATTCAAATTTCTGATTGGCTCCGGAATCAAATTCTGGATGTTAATGTCTTCAAATTCGTTTATTAATTCGAGTTCACGGGCCAAAATTAATAATTTTCTGCCCACATCATTCCCACACAAATCTTCTCTAGGGTCTGGTTCGGTATAACCCAAATCGATGGCTTCTTTTACTACCACACTAAAGGGTTTGTCTTCTATAGAAAAATGATTAAAAATATAACTCAACGAACCCGAAAAAACACCTTTTATTTTAGTGATATTCTCACCCGACACATGTAATAACTTAATGGTTTCAATTAATGGTAAACCTGCTCCAACGTTGGTTTCATACAAATAATGCTTTTGGTTTTGGGCTAATAATTGTCTGAGATTTTGATAAAAATCAAAACCTAAGGTATTGGCTATTTTGTTGGAAGAAATAAGATGAAATCCGCCTTTGATGAGCGTCTCATAATGATCTGTAAATTCTAAACTAGCGGTGTTATCTAATGCTATCAGGTTTTGTAATTGATGTAATTTGGCATAGTTGATAATGTCTTGAACCGTGTATGGAACCCCTTGACTTAGTTTTTGTTGCTGCCAATTTTTGTGATTTTTTTGCTGAAATAGCACAGAAGACGTGTTGGCTATGGCAAAAATATTAAGGGCAATGCCTTTCTTTTTTAGCAAGGTATCATAGGCCTCATTAATTTGATTGATGAGAGTGCCACCTACCAAACCATGACCGATAAAGGCTAAGTTAACAACTTTTGTTTGACTTTCATAAGCTACAAACTTATTTTCAATAGCTTGTGATGTAGGGTTAATTTCAAATTGTGTTGAATTTTTATCGTGTAAATTCATAATTATTGATTTAAAATGGAGGCTGTTTGGTTTTTTGGTTGAAAAACAGGGGTTAAAAATTCATTCAATTGTTGGTATTCTATTAAAAAAGCATCGTGTCCGTGTGGAGAGATGATATAATTTATTTTGGCATTTACACCGTTGTTAATTAAAATATCATGCACTTTTTGTTGCTCAATGGGCACAAAAAACAAATCGGTATTGATGGCAATTTGATGAATCTGAGTAGTTGTTATCTTGGCAAAATTTATCAAATCTGCTTCTTCTAGATGTTCACCAATTGTTCTGAGCAAATAATTCATAAGCTTGTAGGCTGCTAATTGAAATCTTGCGGTGAGTTTTTGGCCATGGTGATTTAACCATGATTCTACTTGGTATAACGTGCTGTTTTGTTTTTGTGTTTTAAATTTTTGAGTCAACGATTCCGGATGACGATAGAGTAACATGGCATGTAATCTGGCATCATGCACGGGGTTTGACGAATTATTTAAAATTTGGTCTTGCACATGCACTTGGGCAATAAGCCAATCGTTAGCTTTATAAAAACAAGCAATTGGTATCAAATTTTGTATCCCATGGGGTCTTATAAAAGCCATTTCCCATGCAATTGCTCCGCCTAAGCTCCCTCCTATGGCTGCAAAAAGATGATTTATTTTTAAAAAGTCTAAACCTTGCCAAAATATGTTTGCTACGTCGTGGGTTGAAAAGGCTTTGTAATCATCAATTAAATTTCCTTCATAATACCCATTCCCGGGGATGTTAAAGGCAATCACGGTATATTGGTGAAGGCAAATAGTTTTATCAAAACCTATTAAACTTTGCCACCAACCCCGCTCACCTGCCACATGAGAATTACCCGTAAGGGCATGATTCACCAATATGACGGGTGCTTGATGCAATGGCCGACCAAATACTTGATAGCTTAAATTGATGTTTAAAACACATCCCGATTGCAGTTTAACATTAGCAATCGAGATGGTTTTTAAGTCACTTTTGTGAGACATTTGCTTTGTTTTTAAGCATTAATTTACAAACCTAAAATGGTTAATTGAGGTTATGCTTTGACTAATATTTGCTCAAAAACTTCTTTTAAATCTGATTTCAAATCTTCTAAATCTTCTAAACCAACCGAAATTCTGATTAAATCTGTGGTTACACCAGTTGCATTTTGCTCTGCTTCCGAAAGTTGCTGATGCGTTGTGCTAGCCGGGTGAATAATCGCAGATTTTGAATCTCCAAAATTGGCTACTAACGAAAATAAGTTGGTTTTGTCTGCTACAATTTTGCCGGCATCAAAACCGCCTTTTAACCCAAAGGTTACTAATCCGCTTTGACCTTTTGCTAAATATTTATCGGACAAATGTTTGTATTTAGACGTTTCTAATCCTGGGTAATTTACCCAAGCCACTTCCTCTTGTTCAGTGAGCCATTTTGCTAATTTTAACGCATTTTGACTGTGTTTTTCAACTCTTAAAGCCAGGGTTTCTAGGCCTTGTAATATTTGAAAAGCGTTAAACGGACTTAAGGCAGCCCCATAATCCCTGAGGCCTTCTATTCTTAGCTTGGCCAAAAACGACAAGTTACCCAGAGCTTCATAGTATTTAAGCCCATGATATCCTAGTGATGGCTCGGTGAATTCTGGAAATTTCCCGTTGTCCCAGTCAAAGGTTCCTGCATCTATAACCACACCGCCTAAGGATGTGCCGTTGCCGGCTATGTATTTAGTCAGCGAATGAATAACGATGTCTGCCCCATACTCAAATGGTTTTAATAAATAGGGTGTTGGCACCGTGTTATCAACTATAAAAGGCACTTTATTTGCTTTAGAATAAGTGGCAATGCCCTCTATATCTAACACATCTAATTTTGGATTCCCGATACTTTCTACAAAAAAAGCTCTGGTGTTTTGTTGCACCGCAGTATCAAAGTTTTTAGGATCAGAGGGGTCTACAAAAGTGGTGGTGATGCCCAATCTTGGGAGCGTTACATTCAGTAGGTTGTAGGTGCCACCATACAAACTATTAGAAGCTACAATATGATCGCCAGCTCTTAAAAGGGTGAGCAAAGTAGTGACCACTGCAGAAGTGCCTGAGGCCGTTACCACAGCACCAATACCGCCTTCGAGGGCTGCCAATCTTTGTTCTAGCACATCGTTGGTGGGGTTGTTTAATCTGGTGTAGATGTAACCAAATTCGGCTAAACCAAATAAATTGGCTGCGTGGTCTGAATTGTTAAACACATAAGCTGTGTTTTGGTAAATTGGTACTGCTCTGGTACCTTGGGTTTTTGAAACATCATGGCCCGCATGGAGGGCATTGGTAGAAAATTTGTTTGTGCTCATAATAATAAATTTTTTGTGTTTGATTAAATTTTTAAAAAAAAAAGTCCTTTTGAAATTACCAAAAGGACTTAAGAGGATTGTTTATCTCATGTTCAACTCTTTTGGTAGGATAACATATAACAGCAGCACATCATCATGTGCATCATCATATGGTTCATCAAGCTAAAAGAATTTTTCATTGTTAATAGATTAATTATTATTCTGTAATTACTGTGCAAAGATGGAATATAATTCTGATTTAAAAAAATTTAAGCATAAAAAAAGAAAATAATTCTATATAAAATTGATTTAACCGAATAAAACAATAGCGAATTTAAAATTTCTAATTTTTACATCAACAAATCTGGGCGTTTGTTTTCAGTATTTTCGATGGCTTTTTGGTGTCTCCAATCGTCAATGTGCTTAAAGTTGCCACTCAACAAGACTTCAGGCACTTCCCAACCTTTATAAGACGCTGGCCTGGTGTAAACTGGTGGGGCTAGAAGATTGTCTTGAAAACTATCGGTTAAGGCCGATGTTTCGTCATTCAGCACGCCAGGTATTAGTCTGATGAAGCTATCTGCCATGAGGGCTGCTCCAATTTCACCACCAGACAACACAAAATCACCTACAGAAACTTCGCGGGTTATCAAGTGGTCTCTCACCCGCTGATCGATGCCTTTGTAGTGTCCGCACAGCAAGATTAAATTTTGTTTTAACGACAATTCGTTGGCCATTTTCTGATTGTACGTTTGCCCATCTGGGGTCAAATAGATAATCTCGTCATAGGTTGTTTTGGACTTTAAATCTTGCAAACACAAGTCAATAGGCTCTATCATCAAAACCATGCCAGCTCCACCTCCATATTGATAGTCGTCTACGTTTTTGTGCTTGTTGGTGGCATATTGCCTGAGGTTATGGATATTAACTTCCACCAACTTGTTTTTGATGGCTCGTTGCAAAATAGAATGTTCAAAAAAGCCATTAAGTAATTCTGGGACAACAGATATGATATCGATACGCATGTTTTTATTTTTGGTAAAAATAGCATTTATGAAAAATATTAGGCACAATCTTATAAATTTTATAACTTTGAAATAGTTTAACTTTAAAAATTAGTATCTGATGAAAAAATGGTTTTACAGTTTGGTTTTCTTTTTTATTTTGTCCTCTCAAGCGTTTAGTCAGCTCACGGCTTCGTTTTTTCAAAACGAGACTTTTGCAAAAATTGGGATAGGCTATGAGTTTAATGAAAAAATATGGGCCGATATGCGAATTTACTCGGGTACCAATGTTGATAATTTTACCCCCGAAATTGTGGTAAATTATAACTTTTTGAGGAAAGAAAATTATGATGCCTATCTCGGATTAGGTGTTACACTAAACAACATCAATGGGGTGGTTTTGCCGTTGGGTGTGGCCATTAAACCATTTGAAAACTTAAAAAACTTGAGTCTTAATATTGAGTTTTCTCCGCTCTACGAAATAGATTTTGATGATTTATTTATCAGAGGATTTGTTGGCATAAGGTATGTGTTGAAATAAATAAACTGATTTTTAAACAGTTTTTAAGTATGCTAGATTTTAAAGGCTTAAACTGGTAAATTTTTCTTAAACTATTGATAAAACTAAAAATCAAATCCCTAATTGTGTTTCATATCATGATGGTAGTTGTAAATTTGTCCCTCAATTTAATCTTATCACATGAAAACGATATTTCACAAAGCCTCCGAGAGAGGTCATGCCAATCATGGATGGTTGGTTGCCAATCATAGCTTTAGTTTTGGTGGATGGTTTCATCCTGAAAAAGTGCAATTCGGGGTGTTACGGGTGTTAAATGACGACACCGTAGCGGCTGGCATGGGCTTTGGCACCCATCCGCATGACAACATGGAAATCATCACCATTCCGCTTGAGGGTGATTTGGCACACAAAGATAGCATGGGCAATTCTTCAATCATCAAAAGTGGCGATGTGCAGGTGATGAGTGCAGGCACGGGTATTCAGCACAGTGAATTTAATCCAAATAATGACAAGTCAACTAAGTTGTTTCAAATTTGGCTATTCCCAAATGTTAGAAACGTTGAGCCTCGCTATCAGCAAATTACCTTAGATCAAAGTTTGCAACACAATGATTATGCTCAAATCTTATCACCAAACTCCGATGATGAGGGCGTTTGGATTCACCAAGATGCTTGGTTTTATTTAAGTAAATTTGATGAAGGATTTTCAAAAAAATTAGCCAAAAAAAAATCGGGTAATGGTTTTTATGTTATGAACATTGATGGCAAAATAGACATAAATGGAGAAACCCTAAACCACCGAGATGCCCTTGGTATTTGGGATGCTGATGAAATAGAAATAAAAGCTCATGAAGCTTCAAAATTTTTGGTGATGGAAATTCCGATGAAATAATCTAAAAAGAATCAATTAGTGTTTTTTGTTTTTGAGCAAATTACTACTTTTGTTTCACAGTTGATTGATAAAAAATATAATATTGCCTAAAAACTACTAACATGTCTATAAAGATAATCGGATCAGGCAGCTACGTTCCTCATAATACCGTCACCAACCTAGAATTTGCACATCAGCAATTTTATACCGAAGATGGGTCGGTTTTTCAGCAAAGCCACGAAGAAATCGCCAAAAAATTTCAAGAAATTACGGGTATAGCCGAAAGAAGGTATGCTCAACCCGAACATACTACCTCAGATTTAGCTTTTTTTGCAGCAGAAAAGGCTATTGCCAATGCACAGATTGACCCTGAAACCTTAGATTTCATTATTTTGGCTCACAATTTTGGGGATGTTAAAAAAGATGCCATTCAATCTGACACCGTTCCTGGTCTTGCCACCAGAGTCAAGCATTTATTAAAAATAAAAAACAATAGTTGTGTGGCTTATGACATTTTGTTTGGCTGCCCTGGCTGGATAGAAGGGATGATTCAAGCCTATGCCTTTATGAAAGCTGGCATGGCTAAGAATTGTTTGGTGATTGGTGCCGAAACGCTATCGCGGGTTGTAGACAAGCATGACAGAGACAGTATGATTTTTGCCGACGGTGCTGGAGCAACCGTTTTAAGTTTTTCTGAGGAAACCGGTGGCATATTGGCACATCAAACTGCCTCACACACCTTTGATGAAACCTATTATTTAGGCTTTGGACCCTCAAACAACAAAAGCTTAGACCCCAACACCCGATACATTAAAATGTTAGGGAGAAAGATTTATGAATTTTCACTTACCCACGTGCCACTTGCCATGAAAGCATGTTGGGATAAAACAGGCTTGCCTGTGGGTAAAATTTCAAAAATCTTAATCCATCAAGCCAACGAAAAAATGGATGAAGCCATTGTGCAAAGATTTTATAAGTTATATCAACTTGAAACACCTGAAAACATCATGCCCATGAACATTCAAACTCTTGGCAATTCTAGTGTTGCAACGGTGCCAACGCTGTTAGATATGATTTTAAATGGCGAATTAGCCAATCATCAAATTAATAAAGGAGATTATATTTTGTTTGCCTCTGTGGGGGCTGGCATGCACATCAATGCCATTGCTTACCAATACTAAAAAATTGGTCAAGACACAAAACCATGCACAAAATAGCCCTTATCATCCCTGCCTACAATGAATCTTTGTACATAATAAAAACCTTAGATTCATTAGCGAATCAAACTTACCAATACTTTGAAGTGATTGTGGTTGATGACAATTCAACGGATGATACGGCCTTTCTGGTTGACGAATTTTCAAAAAAGCATGCTAACTTTAAACTCGTTAAAAACAAATCAGAGGCCTCACATGCACCTGGCACCAAAGTCATCAATGCATTTTTAGAGGGCCTAAAGCATTCCGACTTATCTGCAGACTATGTAGCCAAATTTGATGCCGATTTAATTTTTCCTCCGCAGTATCTTGATAAAATCATTAAACATTTTGAGAAAAATGAGCGAATTGGTTTGATTGGAGGTCAGGCCTACATCTACAGGGATGAAGCATGGATTTTAGAAAACCTCACTAATCATGACCACGTGCGAGGAGCCTTAAAATGTTATAGAAAAGAGGCTTTAGAGCAAATTGGTGGGCTAAAACCCGTGATGGGATGGGATACCTTAGATGAATTGTTGCTAAAATATCACGGTTGGCAAGTATTGGTTGACACCAATCTGAAAGTAAAACATCTCAAGCCTACTGGGTTTTTATACAAACCTCAACATTCAATCAATCAGGGAGTGGCATTTTATCAATTGGGTTACGGCTTTGTTTTAACCCTAATAGCCTCTACAAAACTCGCCTTCAAAAAAAAGAGACTTGGCTATTTGCTATATTACCTCAGAGGTTATATGCGGGCATTTTTTGAAAAAAAACCAAAATTTGTAACTGCAAAGCAAGAAAAATTTATCCGAAACCACCGCTGGAAACATATTTTTGCTAAGTTTTTTAAAGCTCAATCATTCCACAATCATATTTTTTAGAAAAATATACTTAAGAACTATTTTATTAGGCTAGTAAACAATGTGCTAAACATTTATATGCTATATTATGGCTTCCAAGCGTTGAAAACTCCTTAAAGTTATAACAATTGTTGATTTCTTAACATGTTTGATGATGCTAATGATCTTTTTAATAAAGATTTTTAGCAAATTTTTTTTTACTATGCATTTTTACTTAAAAACTACACTACAAGACACCATTTCTTATAAATTTGTATCCAAAAATTCTAAAAAAGCCCTTAAATTTTGTTTCCTATTTGCCATAAGCCTTTGGTCTTTTGCTCAAATTCATCCTTATTATTCTGGTATAGATTTTAACTTAAATAATAATGATTTAAAAACTGAATTATCTCAGTTAATAATCACAACCCACATCAATATATTGCCTTACACTTCAAACTCCACTACAGATGTCTGGGATGTTTTGAGGCTAACTGACTTAGAACCTACCAATTCTGAAAATGTACTGTTGATTTATGGCTGGGAAAATAATGATAATACCTTTAGTACCGACCGTACCAGATCAAAACTCTCTACCTGCCATACCTCTTCATGTGCTGGCTTATGGGTTAGAGAGCACACTTACCCAAGATCTTTAGGTACTCCAAATTTAGGATTTGAAAATGCAGGATCTGATGCTCATAGTCTTCGTCCGATAGATAACAACAGAAATAACTCTCGCGGTAATAATAAATTTGCCTCCGGTAGTGGGGTATCTTCTTATATTCCATCGTCAGGAACTTGGTATCCTGGTGATGAATGGAAAGGTGATATTGCCAGGATGATGATGTATATGTATCTTAGATATCCAACCCAATGTTTGCCAACAAATGTAGCCGTTGGATCTACCTCGTATTCAACTTTTGGCGACATGGTTAATATTTTACTAGAATGGAATGCTGAAGACCCCGTTGGCCTGCATGAGCTAAATAGAAACAATGTACTAGAACAAATTCAGGGCAACAGAAATCCGTTTATAGACAATCCGTATTTGGCTACTATTATTTGGAACGGACCTCCAGCAACAGACACTTGGGATTTACAAAATCTATCGGTTGATAATTCAAATTCAGACCTCCAAAAAGTTGTGATATTTCCGACTGTCACCACAGATTATGTTGAAGTCTTTTATACACAATCAACTACATTTCAATACGAAGTATACAATCAAATTGGTCAAATTATAACTTCAGGAAACTCCTCAAAAACAATTGATTTGACTCCATATACCCCTGGTTTGTATTTTATAGTGCTTGTAAACAATCAGCAGCAAAATTCATTTAAAGTCATCAAAAAATAAGACTGATTAATCTGTATGTTTAGTTTTTATTTTTTGTTCGTAGGGCATGTCTTTCATCTTATTAAACAAAATTTTATTATCTAATAAGGCTTATTATATCCTTTTATATAGTCACTAAAAATGACTTTCAAGAATAGGTAATTTTTTAAATAAAAAAACACCTCCTGAATTAGGAGGTGTTAACACTTCTGGTAATTTAAAATAAATATATATTATTCTACCACTACTACTTCAGCAGCAACTTTACCTTTTCTTCCTTCTTGTTCTTCGAAGCTAACACGGTCTCCTTCTTTGAGGTTCTCAGATTTAATCCCAGAAGCATGCACAAAGATGTCTCTACCAGTTGACTCGTCAGTAATAAATCCGTAACCTTTGGATTCATTGAAAAATTTTACAGTACCTGTACTCATTATAAATAAATAAAAATTAATATTAAT
>DAIRDG010000002.1:49330-94393 GCA_036796275.1 Flavobacterium sp. | reverse complement strand
CATCCCAAAAAAAATCATCAATAAAATTCTAATGGCCCACATCATATCAGATTAACTTTAAGTGCTAACTCATTTAGTTGACTTTCATTGATGGTTGCCGGAGCGTCTATCATCACATCTCTGCCAGAATTATTTTTGGGGAATGCAATAAAATCTCTGATGGTTTCTTGGCCACCCAAAATTGACACCAACCTGTCTAGTCCAAAGGCTATGCCTCCGTGAGGTGGTGCTCCGTATTGAAACGCATTCATTAAAAACCCAAATTGTTTTTCGGCTTCTTCTTTACTAAAGCCCAGTAAATCAAACATTTGAGACTGTAATGTTTTGTCGAAAATTCTAATAGACCCCCCACCTATTTCGTTGCCATTCAAAACCAAATCATAAGCATTGGCTCTCACCTTACCCGGATTTGTACTTAGCAATGCCAAATCTTCAGGCTTTGGTGAGGTAAACGGATGGTGCATGGCATGGTATCTTTGGGTATCTTCATCCCACTCTAGGAGCGGAAAATCTACAACCCACAACGGAGCAAACTCATTAGAATTTCTTAAGCCAAGTTTGTTGGCCAATTCCATGCGTAAGGCACTTAGTTGTGTTCTGGTTTTATGCATTTCACCAGACATCAGGAGCATCAAATCGCCTGGTTGTGCCTCAAATTTTTTGGCCAAAATTTGTAAGGTGTCTTCATTGTAAAATTTATCTACAGATGATTTTATAGTGCCATCTTCTTGGTACTTTATCCACACCAAGCCTTGGGCTCCTATTTGTGGTCTTCTGACCCAATCAGTGAGCTCGTCTATCTGTTTTCGGGTATAGTTAGCACACCCATCGGCTTTGATGCCTACAACAAGTTCGGCGTCATCAAAAATATTGAAGCCTGCCGGGAGGTTGTCAATTTCAACAAACTTCATATCAAATCTGATATCTGGCTTGTCATTGCCATAAGTTTTCATGGCTTCATCATAGGTCATCCTCGGAAATTTTTCTACCTCCAAACCTTTTATTTCCTTGAGCAAGTGCTTGGTTAATCCTTCAAAAGTATTTAAGATGTCTTCTTGTTCTACAAAAGCCATTTCACAATCTATTTGCGTAAATTCGGGCTGTCTGTCGGCTCTTAAATCTTCGTCTCTAAAACATTTTACAATCTGAAAATACTTGTCCATGCCACCCACCATCAGAAGTTGCTTAAACGTTTGTGGCGATTGTGGCAAGGCATAAAACTCTCCTTGATTCATGCGGCTAGGCACCACAAAATCTCTGGCACCTTCTGGGGTAGATTTGATGAGATAAGGTGTTTCGATATCGCAAAATCCTTGAGCCGATAGATAGGTTCGCACCGCCATAGACACTTGGTGTCTGAACAACAAATTATTTTTTACGGGATTTCTTCTAATGTCTAAATAACGGTATTTCATCCGCAACTCATCACCCCCATCGGTTTGGTCTTCGATTGTAAACGGTGGCAGTACAGAGCTGTTTAAAATAACCAATTCTTGCACTAATACTTCGATGTTTCCCGTGGGCATGTTGGGGTTTTTGGCTTCTCTCTCTAGCACCACGCCTTTGGCCTGAATCACGTATTCTCTGCCTAAACTTTTGGCTGTTTCAAAAACATCTTTTGGGGTTCTGTCTAAATCAAAAATGAGTTGCGTTATGCCATAGCGGTCTCTCACATCAACCCAAATCATAAATCCTTTATCTCTGATGGTTTGCACCCAACCTGCAAGGGTTACCGTATTGTTGATGTAACTATCGTTTAAAGTACCGCAATCGTGACTTCTATACATATGTTTTGTTTGAAATTGAGTTGCAAATTTACAACTTTATTGTTTTTTTAGTCTCATTCAAAATCAACTTTTTGTTCAAATTGTAATTTTGGCTTAATTTTTGAAAAATTTGCAAGGTGTTTTATTACATTTGATTCATATTATTACTTAACAAAATTTTTTAAGATGAAAAATATTTTAATGTTTTTGACTTTATTTTCTGGATTTTTAGTAACAGCCCAAGAAAAAATGTCGATTAGTGTAAAAATTAAAAACAGGGTTTCAGACACTCTTTTTATTAGGAGTTCTTTAGGTGAAACAAAAATCCCAGTTAATGACGATGGCTTTTTTATTCACGAATTTGAAGCAAACCAAGGCTTGGCGAGACTTTCTGACGGTGGAAAAAATTCTGCTATTTTATTTTTAGACAACCAGTTTGATTTAACCATACAGACTGATGCTGAGGATTTTAACACTCAGTTAAATTTTGGAGGAAAAGGTGCTGAAGAAAACAGAGCCGTGAAAGAAATTTTTAACCTCATGAGAAGTTTAGAGCCTTATTTTGAGAATTTGGATAAAGAAAAATTTTATGCCTTCATCGAAAAGCAGAAAAATGCTGATTTAGCTTTGCTAAACAATGACAAAATGAGTCAAGCTTTTCGCGAAATGATGTTGGCAGTTGTAGAGCAAAATTACAAATCAATGACCATGTATTTTGAATCTAAACTAAAATCGATGGCTTATAACGGCAAAAGCATGGTTAATTTTAATTACAAAAATTTTAAAGGTGGTAATTCTAGCCTGAGTGACTATAAGGGGAAGTATGTATACATTGACATTTGGGCAACTTGGTGTGGGCCGTGTTTGCAAGAAATTCCGCATTTAAAAGCGATAGAGCATGAATTTGAAGGTTCAAATATTGTATTCTTAAGTATCTCTGTAGATCAACCAAAAGATGAAGAAAAATGGAAAAAAATGGTGGCTGATAAAAGTTTAGGTGGTGTTCAGTTAATGGCTGATGCGGCTTTTAACTCAGAAATTATTAAAGAATACGGAGTCATGGGAATCCCGAGATTTATGTTGGTGGACCCAGAAGGCAAGATTTTAAATGCTGATGCCCCAAGACCTAGCGATCCTTCGCTTAAAAAATTATTTAAATCTTTGCTGTAATTTTAATCAACCATGACAAAACTTTTTGTAATCATCCTGCTTTGTTTACAAACCAAATCAACTATGGAGACCATCTATAATTTTTCGCCACAAACCAATCTTAAAGACTGGAATGTGGTGAATGATGGTGTGATGGGAGGTGTTTCTAAAAGCAAATTAGTGATTACTGATGAAGGTTATGGGCAATTTTCAGGTCAAGTGTCTTTGGCTAATAATGGTGGATTTGCATCTTTGCAACACAACAAAAAAATTGTTTTAGCAGAAAATAAACAAGTGATTGTTTTACGTATCAAAGGTGATAAGAAATCATACGAATTTCGTCTTAAAGGAAATTCATCACAGTATGAATCTTATGTGCAAAAATTTGACACCAACGGAGAATGGCAAACCATCAAATTACTTTTAAACAATTTTTACCCTCAGTTTAGAGGTCGGAAACTAAATTTACCCAATTTTAATTTTGATCAAATTACTCAAATGAGCTTTTTGATAGCCAACAAACAAGAAGAAGATTTTAGCTTGCTTATTGACTGGATAGGTTTAGAATAATTTTTGGTGGTGTGTTATGACTTTTGCTTAAAAGACATCACCAAGAGCACTACAATAGGCACCAACAACAACACAAACATCAACGTATTTTGCAGGATGAGGCTTGGTTTTTGAATAATTACCAACACAAAACCTGCTATGGCACCACCCAAGTGGGCAGAATGCCCAATGTTGCCAAGCTGGTTTTTCATCCCATAAATAGAATACAATAAATAAGCAATACCAAAAACATAAGCTGGTATGGGAATTGGGATAAAAAATAAATATAAATTGAGCTCAGGAAACAACATGATGGTAGCAAAAATAACACCAGACACCGCTCCGGAAGCCCCAACAGCCCTGTAATATGATTGATTATTGTGATACCATAAACTCAATAAACTGCCACCCACTAAGCTTCCAAAATATATGACAACAAATCCTAAATCATTTAAATGATTGGTTAAAAACGGAGCAAAAAAATAAAACGTAATCATGTTAAAAGCCAAATGTGGGATGTCTACATGCAAAAACCCAGAGGTAAGCATTCTGAATTTTTCTCCACTTTTAATGCTTTGAATGTGAAATTCATATTTCCTAAAAAAATAGTCGTCTTGAAATGCTTTAAAACTTGCTGCAATGTTAGCAAAGATAATGAGCCAAAAAATCATAAAATTAGTTTTTTCAAAATTACAATTTATCTTACAATTAATCCAGTTTTAGAAAACTGAAAAAATAGAATATCTTTGTCATAAAAAATAATGCAGAAAATTGGTTATTGGGTGTCATTACCTTTTTTATGGATGGTGTCTTGGTTGCCCTTTAAATTCATGTATGCCCTGAGCGATTTTGTTGCTTTTATTATTTGCTATGTTATTGGTTATAGAAAAAAAATGGTCATTAAACACCTCAAAATGGCCATCCCCAATGTAACAGATGATGCCTTAAAACAATTACTCTGGAAAACCTACCAACATTTTTCAGATAATTTTTTAGAACTCAACAAAGCACTCACAGCCAATCAAAAACAAATCATCAACAGATTTAGAGTGACTAATCCAGAATTGGTGGAGAGTTTGGGTAAACGCCACAAAAATATCATGATTTTATATTCGCATCATGGCAGTTATGAGTGGACAACCATATTGCATCACTACACCAAGGTAAAAAATTATATTGTTTACAAAAAGCTCAACAACCCCTATTTTAATCAGTTGGTAAATAAAATTAGAACCAAGTTTGGGGCCCATTTGGTTTTAACTACCGATACCTACAAGCTCATCAAACGGCAGTATAAAGACGAATTTCCAAAAAGTTTTGGCTTTGTGAGCGATCAATCGCCTATGTTGGGTCAAGAAAGACATTGGTCAGAATTTTTTGGCGTTGAAGTCCCTATTTTTACAGGAGCTGAAGACATTGCCAAAAAATTAAATATGCCGGTGGTTTTTATGAATGTGCAAAAAGTGAAACGTGGCTATTACGAAGCAGAATTTGAGTTGATGGCCGAGGACCCCAATGCAGTGCCAAAATATCAACTTATGGATGACTATTACAGACGAATAGAAAAGCAAATCTTACAAAGCCCTTCAGATTATCTCTGGACCCACAATCGTTGGAAACATGCGGGCAAAAAACAACCTACTTAGTCGAAAATTTTGTGAATCAACTCAAAATCAGTTAGGGAGTCACATATTCATAACTCGCTTGAATGCCCAATGGAATGCCCAAATACCAATATACCAATAAAAATAAAACCCAAGCTACCATAAAGGCAATAGAATAAGGAATCATCATAGAAGTAAGGGTACCAATGCCCGTAGATTTCACGTATTTTTGACAATACACCACCACCAACGGAAAATAGGGCATTAAGGGAGTCACGATGTTAGACACCGAATCACCGACCCTGTAGGCCGCTTGGGTAAGGTCGGGCGAAATACCTAATTGCATGAGCATCGGTACAAATATAGGAGCCAACAAAGCCCATTTGGCAGAGGCTGAGCCTACAAACAAATTAACAAAAGCCACCAAAAGTATGATCCCTACGATAGTAACACCTGCAGGCAAAGACATGGCCTGCAACAGATTAGACCCTTTTATGGCCAATAATGCTCCTAAATTAGACTTGTTGAAAGCATCAATAAACAAGGCACAGAAAAAAGCCATCACGATATAGTAACTCATGCCGCTTATAGACTTGGTCATGCCAGCAATAACTTGTTTAGATTCTGTATAAAACCCAGAAATATAACCGTATAACACTCCAGGAACTAAAAACACTACAAAAATAATAGGGACTATAGACCTCATGAGTGGAGCAGAAAACACCTCAATTTTACCTTCGGGACTTCTTAACGGTGAGTTTTCTGGTGCTGCCCAAAAATATAAGCCAACCAATAACAATAGCATGGATATGGTTGCAAATAAAAAAGCTATTTTTTCTTTAGATTTTAGTTTTTCCATGTTGGTTTGAACTTCTATATCCTCATCTAAAGCGACGTTTTTTAGTCTGGGTTCAATAATTTTATCTGTTAAAAACCATCCTAAAAGCAAAATTAACAAAGTGGAAGCAGACGTAAAAAACCAATTGTTAAGGGGATTCACTTCTATCATCGGATTGATGATTTGAGCAGCCTCTTGCGTAAAACTTTGCAACAACGGGTCTATGCCAGAGGGAATAAAGTTGGCACTAAATCCACCAGACACTCCGGCAAAAGCAGCCGCTATCCCTGCCAAAGGGTGTCGGCCAGCGGCATAAAAAATAACCCCTCCGATGGGAATTACCAAGACATAACCAGCATCAGTAGCAGTATGCGATACTATGGCTACTAAAATGAGCATGGGGGTTAAGAGGATTTTTGGGGTAAAACTTAAAAGAGCTTTCAACCCGGCATTAATATAACCTGAGTGCTCTGCCACGCCAACCCCAAGCATGGCAACAAGCACAATACCCAAAGGAGCAAAGCCGGTAAAAGTTGGCACCATATTAGCTAAAAATGAGGCTAAGGAACTTCCTGTAAGCAAATTAACAATTTGAATAGGAGCACCGTTTCTGGGATCGATTTCAGCAAAAGAAACATTAGAAAAAATGGCCGACAACACCCAAATGAGCATCATTAACACCAAAAATAAAACTGCCGGATCGGGTAATTTGTTGCCTTTTTTTTCAATAAAATCTAAGGCTTTGTTTACAAACCCTTTGGGTTTTTGTATGTCTTGCGTCATGTGAATTGCGTTGAAGTTATTTTTTTACGGTTGTAAATATAAATATTCATCTGCAAAAACATTTAATTTATAAGCATAAAAATATAAATGTGAGAATGCATGATTACATCTGAATGATTTTCTAAATTTTACTTTTCATCAAATGATGATACTTTACTAAAATAAAGAACTCATTTTAATTTAAACCAAAAAAAACCTACAATGACACCCCTCGTTTCCAAGGAATAAAATCATCTTGACCTAAAGCGTCTGCTTTTGAGTTAATACGACCACTAGCAACCTCAATGAGGTAATCCAAAATCAAATCACCCATTTCTTCAATAGTTTTTTCTCCAGCAATCACGGGGCCACAATCTATGTCGATGATGTCGCTCATTTTTTGTGCTAAAACCGAATTAGATGAAACTTTAATGACTGGTGCAATAGGATTGCCTGTAGGCGTGCCAAGACCAGTTGTAAATAAAACCACATTAGCCCCTGAGCCTACCATACCCGTGGTACTTTCTACATCATTGCCAGGGGTGTTGAGCAAATTTAACCCAGATTCTGAAACGTATTCGCCATAATCTAAAACATCTACAACAGGAGAAGTACCGCCTTTTTTAGCCGCACCTGCCGACTTCATCGCATCTGTTATCAAGCCGTCTTTGATATTGCCAGGTGAAGGATTCATATCAAAACCCGAACCTGCAGCTACAACCGATTTTTCAAAAGCTTTCATTAAATTCAAAAACTTTTTGGCTTTATCTTCGCTCACACACCTGTTAACCAACTCTTGCTCTACACCGCATAATTCTGGAAATTCAGACAGAATACTCTTACCACCTAAAGCCACTAAAACATCTGACACATAACCAAGGGCTGGGTTAGCTGAAATACCAGAAAAACCATCAGATCCGCCACATTCTAAACCAATCGTTAATTTGGCTAACGGTGCTGGTTGTCGCTTAATTTGGTTGGCTGTTTTGATGGCCTCAAAAGATTCTTTAATGATGGTTTGTAGCATAATATCTATAGTTCCCATTTGTTGTTGCTCATAAATGAGGACCTCTTTTTGCAAGTTAGGATTTATTTTTTTTAAGGTGTTTTTGAACAATTCTACTTGTAAGTTTTGGCAACCTAAACTCAATACGGTTGCACCTGCCACATTTGGATTGTTGATGTAACCTGCCAATAATTTAGCCAAAGTTTCTGAATCTTGTCTGATGCCACCACAACCCCCTTGATGGGTGATAAATTTAACTTCTATATTATCAAAAGCTGGTTTTTGTTCTTGTTCTGATGTGTTTAATGGATGATCAATACCTTTCATCAAAGATTGTAAGAGCAACTTGTAGGCATCTTGTTTTTTTGGTACTAAAACTTCAAAAACTTCTTTTAATTTTTCGATATTTTTGTTTTCACAAAACACCAAAGGGAAAAATAACCAAACATTATTCGTACCCACCTGACCGTCAGGCCTATGATAGCCCATAAATGTTTTGTTTTGCCATTTTTCTACATTGGGTGCTTGCCACGCTATCGTCTCTGTTTTTTGGGTAACTTGAGCACTTTGATGCTTTACGTTTTCAGTAGTTATCACTTCAAATTTTTGTATGAATCTACTCGCTTTTCCTATCAAAACACCATACATATAAATGGCATCACCCAATTTAAAATCCTGTTCAGCAATTTTATGTTTGGCTTTTATATCGCTCTTTGGCACCACATGAATGCCGTTAAAAGCTATTTGTTCGCCTTCACTTAAATCTGTTAAGGCAACGATAATATTGTCTGAAGGATGTACCTTGATTAATTTTTTTTGCATGATAAACCGATTAATACTTTGTCAAAAAATTCTTCAAACCTTGTTCAATGCCATTGGTTTCTATTACGGTTAAAGCAAAAACCAAAGCTTCATTTAAACCATTTACTTGGTTTAAATCTTGTTCCCAAAAATCCAAATTAGCTAATGTTTTTGTAACCACTTCATTAAAATTGTTTGTTTGCCATAATTTCTCGAAAAAAGTAACCACATCAAACGCATCCTTAATTGGCAACACGGTGCCTTGCCATTCTTTTTTATAAAAACGAATGGTACAAGCCATAGAAAAAGTTAAATAAGGTGGTAACTTTTGATTAATTTTTATGTATTCTAGCATACTTGGCAACACACGGACTTTAAATTTAGAAATACTATTTAAAGCGATATCTGACAATAAATGTTTGATAAATGGATTTCTAAAACGGTCTAAAACTTCTTCTGCAAATTGATTTAACTCGGTTTTATCCATATTTAAAGTCGGATTGATTTCTTCAAAAATCACTTGTGACACAAAATTTCCTGTAAAACTATTTTCTAAGGTTTCTTTCACCGTTTCATTGCCATAAAGTATTGAAAAAGGCACCATAGCCGTGTGGGCACCATTCAAAATACGCACTTTTCTGGTGCGGTAAGGTTGCATGTCTTTTACAATTTTTACGTCTAAATTTGTTTTTTCAAAAGGTAATTTAGCTTTTAATTTTTCGTCACCCTCTATTACCCACAAGAAAAAAGGCTCTGCAGTGACCAAAATATCATCATGATAATCTAATTGATGATTGTAAGTTTCAATTTCATTTCTTGGATAGCCTGGCACAATGCGATCCACCAAAGTGTTGTGAAAAGTGCAACTATGTTCTAACCATTGTAAAAAACTTGATTCTAATTGCCAAAGATTTGCATATTTAACAATGATTTCTTTTAAAGTATCTGCGTTATAATTAATTAATTCGCAAGGTATAATGGCTAAACCCTTTGAAGCATCACCATTAAAATACTTAAATCTTTCATACAACAAAACGGTAAGTTTAGCCGGAAAAGATTTAGGGGGTTGCATCTCTAAAGTATCTGTTTCAATAAATTCAATGCCAGCTTCGGTAGTGTTTGAAATTACAAATTCTAACGAATCGATGTGAGCCAATTGGAGGTATTCCTTAAAATTAGTGTAGGTGTTAATCCATTTAACCACATTGGTAATTAGCTTAACTTCTTGAATTTTTTGTCCGTTTTTAATGCCATTAGTAAAGAATGTAAACAAACCTTCTTGTTGATTTAGAGAAAACAATTTATCGATTTCGCGAGGTTGCACAACCACAACACTTCCATTAAAATCGGTAGTTTCGTTTAAGATTTGAATGGCATAATTGGCAAAAGCCCTCAAAAAATTGCCTTCTCCAAATTGCACTACTTTTATGGGATATGGCTTTTCTGGGGCATGGTGTTTTCGGTTGAGTTTAATTTTATTTTGCTGACTTACATGCATTTAAACAGCTTAAAGATTAAACAATTTAGGCAACCACATAGACAAGGCAGGGATGTAAGTTACTAATAAAAGGGCTATAATCATCATGATAAAAAGGGGTAACAATGGTCTAACCACTTTTTGAATAGACGTTTTGGCTACACTTACTCCAACAAATAAAACGGAACCTACAGGTGGTGTACACAAACCTATGCTCAAATTAAGCACCATGATGATACCAAAATGAACAGGATCTATTCCCAATTTCTCGACAATTGGTAAAAAAATAGGCGTAAATATTAACACAGCAGGAGTCATGTCCATGAATATACCCACAAACAATAAAATAAGGTTGATTAACAACAAAATAATGATTGGGTTATCACTAATAGACAATAAGCCAGAAGTGATATCTTGCGGAATGTTTTCGTAAGACATCACCCACGACATGCACATGGAAGCACCAATTAATAGCATTACGACTGCCGTTGTCATTGAAGACTCTAGTAAAATGCCTTTGATGTCTTTTATTTTAATTTCTTTATAAACAAACCCTAAAATCAAAGTGTATAAAACAGCAACTGCCGAAGCTTCAGTAGCTGTAAAAGCTCCTGTAACAATACCTCCAATAACAATAAATAACAAGAGTAAACTTGGCAAAGCATTTAAAAAAGTTTTAAAAATTTGTTTAATAGAACTTCTTTCACCTGTTTTATATTTTTTCTTTTTGGCCCAAAAATAAGCCAAGACCATTAACAACAGTCCTGTTAAAATTCCAGGAATATAACCTGCTAAAAAAAGTGCCGCAATAGAGACCCCACCACTCGCTAAGGAATAAACAATCAACACATTACTTGGTGGAATGACCAAGCCTAAGGTTGAGGAAGTGATGTTTACAGCAGCTCCAAATTCTTTTGAATAGCCTTCTTTTTCCATTTCTGGTCCTAAAATACTTCCCATAGCAGAAGCTGATGCCATGGCACTACCGGCAATGGCTCCCATGAGCATGGCACCAATCACGTTAATCAATGCTAAACCACCGGGCAAAGCCCCAACAAGTGTTTTGGCAAACGCAATGAGTCTGTAGGCTATGCCGCCTTTGTTCATGAGTTGCCCCGATAAAATAAAAAAGGGTATGGCCAAGAGAGCAAAACTGTCTAAACCAACCGCTATTCGTTGAGAAACAGTGGTAAATGAAGGCAAAAATGGAATACTTACCAACATGGTTAAAAGTGAAGAAATAGAAATACTCCAAGCCACAGGGGTACCGATGCTTAATAAAAACACAAAGCTAAAAACAAGTATAATGATGGGTAAAAAGTCCATTTATTTTACGTTTAAAAAGTCAGAAATTTTATAGTACAAAATCAGCAAACCACTCAGTGGAATCACCCCATAAATAATTGCCAAAGGCATTTGTAAACCCGGTGAACGTTGATCTAAAACATAGGTGATATAAACCAACCTTAACCCGCCAATTACTAGGGCAAAAAGGGCAAATAACATCACCAAAACAAATACAAATTTTTTGAGTTTCTTTTGGTTTTTTTCAGTCAATTGCTGTGGTAAAATAGTAATGGCTACATGTTCGTTTTTACCCGAAACATAAGCAGCTCCTAAAACGCCCAACCATATCATTAAATATCTGGCTAGTTCGTCGGTATAGGAACTCGGGTTGTTTAACACAAACCGCGAAAAAACTTGCCACAACACATTGATAACCATAATGCCAAGAAGAAAAACTAAGGCTGTTTCGATGATTTTATCTATTTTTTGTCTCATCTTTCAAGATTATTTTTTTGCTTTTGAATTTTTTCAATTAGCACCTTCATCACTTCATCTTTTTTCATTTGCTCATACATAGGTTGCACTTTTTCTCTAAACAATGCTTTATCTGGATACGAAATGTTTACGCCTGCTTTTTTAATTTCCTCTAAAGCTTCTTTTTCTGAGGCCAACCATAATTTTCGTTGATGGTCTACAGAATTTTTAGCTGCTTTTTGAATCCATTGTTGTTCTTCTTTTGTAAATCTGTTCCAAGTGTGGGTGCTCATCACCAATACATCCGGCAAAACAGTGTGCTCATCTAAAGCATAAAACTTACAAACTTCATAATGTCTTGACAAATAGAAACTAGGCGGATTATTTTCGGCACCATCCACCACCCCTTGTTGTAAGGAAGTGTATAGTTCTCCCCACGAAATAGGCGTTGGTGAACCTTTGAATCGTTTGATCATTTCGATGGCTGTGGGACTTTCCATGACTCTTATTTTAAGACCTTTCAGGTCATCCGGGCTGTTAATGGGTTTGTTTTTAGAATAAAAACTTCTGCTGCCCGCATCGTAATAGCCTAAACCTTTTAACCAATATTTTTGGCCATCGTCCAATAATTCTTGCCCAATGTCGCTATCTAAAACACTAAAGGAATGTTCGCGACTATCAAACAAAAAAGGTAATCCGAAAACCTTCATTTTAGGAGCAAAACTTTCTAGCACACCCACCGAAACCTTAGTCATGTCTAAACTACCAATTTGTAATAATTCCAAACACTCTCTTTCGGAGCCTAATTGTTGGTTAGGATAAATTTCAATTTTAATTTTTTGATCAGACATTTCTGCCAAATCTTCTCCCATTTTTACCATAGCCAAATGCACCGCATGATTTACATCTAAACCATGGCCTAGCTTTAAGGTTTTGGTATCTGAAACTTCATGGCATTGAATGAAGGTTAAAAAAACCAAAAAAGGGATTAGAATTTTGGGATGAAATTTCATTGGTATGCTTAGTTTTTGTTGAAGAAATAAATTTGATATTAATTTTAATGAAATTTTTATTTTAAAGACTTAATTAAAGCTAAAACTTTTTCGGTTTCAGATGCTATGGTTTCATAATCTTTATCGGCTATTAATTGTTTACTAATGAGTTTGCTTCCCATGCCCACGCAAATTACGCCTGCATCAAACCATTGTTTTAAACTTTCTTCGTTTGGAGCTACCCCTCCGGTTGGCATTATCGATGTCCAAGGTTGAGGTGCCAAAGCCCCTTTTACGAAATTTGGTCCATATACATCACCCGGAAATAATTTAACCACTTCGCAACCCATTTCTTCGGCTTTTGCAATTTCTGATAACGAGCCACAACCCGGAGACCAAAGCACTTTTCTTCGGTTACAAACTATAGCAATATCTTCTCTAAAAACTGGTGTAACAATAAAATTAGCACCCATTTGTAGGTATGACGAAGTTGCAGCAGCATCGGTAATGGAGCCTACTCCCAAAATCATTTCGGGCATTTCTTTGTTTGTATATTTTATTAATTCCCGAAAAACTTCATGGGCAAAATCACCTCGTGCAGTAAACTCAAAAAGTCGTGCTCCACCATCGTAGCATGCTTTTACCACTTTTTTGCAAACTTCAACCTCTAGATGATAAAATAAAGGAACCAAACCGGTTTCTTTCATCATTTGTACCACTTGTATCCTTGTAAATTGTGCCATGAAAGTAAATTTTAAAATTATCTTGAAACTTTTCCGGAAGAATCTCCGTTTACTATATTTTCTATTTCTTGCAATGTAGCTAAATTATAATCCCCTACTATAGTATGTTTTAAACAACACGCTGCCACAGCAAAATCGATACTTCTTTGCAAATTATGGGGTGTAGCTATCAAACTATATAACAAACCTCCCATAAAGGCATCGCCTGTGCCAACCCGATCTACTACCGGGGTTACTTCTTTAACGGCTGCTTTATAAATTGTTTTTCCGTTGTATAAAACTCCGCCTATTCGTTGATGCGAAGCACTCACAGAATAACGTAAAGTAGTTGCAATTACCTCCAAATTAGGACAATGCTCAAAAATATTGGTGTAAAAAGTGGTTAAGGATGAATCGTCTGTATAATCTGGATCTACTTTTTCTAATCCAAGCATTAAGTTTGCAGTGTCGATATCCCCTAAAATTACGTTACAATACCGTAACATTTCGGGCATTACCTCACTAGGTTGCTTGCCGTATTTCCATAATTTAGAACGGTAATTTAAATCGCATGATATTTTTAATCCGAGTTGTTTGGCTATTTTGATGGCTCTTAAACATTCGGTGGCAGCATTTTCGGAAATTGCTGCTGTTATACCACTAAAATGAAACCACGATTTGCCTTCAAAAATTTTTTCCCAGTTAAATGCACCAACTTTAACACTAGCAATAGCACTGTTAGAGCGGTCGTAAACCACATTACTCCCTCTGTTTCCCGAGCCTGTTTCTAAGAAATAAATACCTAATCTATCGCCTCCAAAAATAACATTTGGGGTATTTACTTTCATTTTTCGCATTTCTCTTAAAGCGCAGTCTCCGATTTCATTTTCGGGCAAACGGGTTACAAATTCTGCATCAATACCATAATTAGCTAACGAAACAGCCACATTAAATTCGCCTCCGCCATAGGTTGCCGAAAATTGTTTGGATTGAGAAAAACGAAGGTATTTTTCTGTTGACAAACGAAGCATAATCTCTCCAAAAGTAGCTACTTTACTCATTTATTGTTGGTTGAATTATTTTATAAAATCATCTCTTTTTGGGCTAAACACATCTACTAAAATGCCATCGGTTAAACAAACCACCCCATGTTTTTCATTGCAAGGTACAAAAAACGAATCACCTTTGGATAAAACAGTGGTTTGATTAGCAATGTTAACTTCAAAGATGCCCTCGGCTACATAAGATACTTGCGAATGGAGATGTTGATGCACATAACCAATGGCTCCTTTTTTAAACCGAACGTTTACCATCATCAAATGGTCATCATACCCAACAATTTGACGGTCGATGCCCGCATCAATTGCTTCCCAAGGCAAATTGTTTGTTTTGTAAAACATGCTTGTTTAAATTAAAATATGTTTTTGCGTTATGATAACTAATGTCTGCCACCATTTGGCCTATCCATGCCATGTCGTTTGGCAGTTCGCCCCGGTGGATTTCATCACCCAATAAATTGCAAAGAATTCTGCGGAAATATTCGTGTCGTGGAAAAGATAAAAAACTTCTAGAATCAGTAAGCATCCCAATAAAACAACTGATCAAACTCATGTTAGACAACGCGTTGAGTTGTTTAGTCATGCCATCTTTTTGGTCTAAAAACCACCAACCCGAGCCAAATTGAATTTTTCCTTTGATGCTGCCATCATTAAAATTGCCAATCATGGTGGCTAATACTTCGTTATCGGCTGGGTTTAAATTGTATAAAATAGTTTTGGTGAGTTTGTCTTGGCTATCTAAAGCATTAAGCAAAGCCGATAAATTTTTGGCTTGCGAAAAATCTCCAATAGAATCCCAACCCGTATCTGGACCTAACTTTTGATGCATTCTGGCATTGTTGTTTCGCAACGCACCCAAATGAAATTGTTGCACCCAACCATATTGATGGTATTGTTCACAAAGAAATAATACAAGTGCTGTTTGAAATTTGGCCTCTTCGGAAGGAGAAATCGGTTGGTTTTTTCTTCTTTTGTCAAAAATGTTGTTGATTTCGCTTTCGGTAAAGTTTTCAAATGGTATTTGGTCGAGTCCGTGGTCTGAAATTCTACAACCATGTTCGTTAAAATAACGCACTCTTTTGCTCAAAGCTTCGCACAAATCTTTATAGTTGTTGATAGCCATATCAGCTGCCTTCTCCAAAGTATGAATGTACTCATTATAAGTTTCGCTAACTATTAAAATGGCTTTATCTGGCCTAAAAGCGGTACTTACTTTTACAGAAAAATCGCTGTAGGCTAATTGCTGATGATAGGTTAAATCATCTGTTGGATCTTCGGTGGTGCAAACAAACTCTGCATTCACTTTTTTAAGTAAATTTCTGGTGCTATATGCTTGCGAATTTAGTTTAGCCGATACCTCATCATAAATTTTTTCGGCAGATTTTTCGTTTAATAAATCATACACATCAAAATAACGAGCTAGCTCTAGGTGTGTCCAATGATACAAAGGATTCCGCATGGTATAGGGCACCGTTTTTCCCCATTGCAAAAACTTATCTTTATCAGAAGCATTTCCGGTAATAAAGTTCTCGTTGATACCCAAGGTTCTCATGGCACGCCATTTATAATGGTCGCCATTTATCCAAACCTCTGTTAGATTTTTAAAAACATAATCTTCCGCTATTAGTTTAGGTGACAAATGATTATGATAATCTATAATGGGTTGATTTTTTGCAAAAGAGTGGTAAAGCTCCTCTGCGTATTTATTTTCTAGAAGGAAATTGTCGTGAATAAAATGTTTGTTCATCGTTTATGCTTCGTTATAAGGTTTACCAATAGTTGCGAGGATGCCTCCATCTACATAAATCACTTGACCGTTTACAAAATCACTGGCTTTTGAGGCCAAAAAAACCGCTGCTCCTGCTAAATCTTCAGGATTTCCCCAACGGGCTGCGGGTGTTCTGTTGATGATAAAATCGTTAAACGGATGTCCATCCACTCTAATGGGTTCGGTTTGTGAGGTGGCAAAATAGCCGGGACCAATACCGTTGACTTGAATATTGTACTTGGCCCATTCGGTGGCTAAATTTTGTGTAAGCATTTTTAATCCGCCTTTTGCAGCGGCATAAGCCGACACGCTGTTTCTGCCCAATTCACTCATCATAGAGCAAATGTTGATTATTTTGCCTTCACGCCTTTCTATCATTTGTTTGGCTACTAATTGCGACATGATAAAAGGACCAACCAAATCTACATCAATTACTTTTCTAAAATCGGCAACCGGCATCGTAATAGCCAACTCTCTTTTGATGATTCCAGCATTGTTAACCAAAATATGAATATCGCCAATTTCTTGAGTAATGAGTTCGATATGTTTGGCAGCATCAATTTCGTTGGTTACATCAAAAAGATAGCCTGTGGCTTGATAACCTTTGGTTCGGTAATAGTTAATGGCCTCTTCCATTTTAGAAGGTGTGGTGCCGGTAATAATTAACTGAGCCCCTGCCATAGCTAAAGCCTCTGCCATGGCTAAGCCTAAACCGTGTGTGCCTCCGGTGATTAAGGCATTTTTATGCGATAGATCGAATAGTTTCATCTAAAAATTTAATTTGTTAAGTTAAGTAATTTAATTTTATTTCATTTAAAATTGTAGCCAATTCACATGTAAAAAAATTAATTCTTTGTTAATAAAATAATTCTAATTGTAATTAATTTCTCAAAGAGCATGCTAAGCGGTCATTTATAAAAAAATAACTCTATTTAAATTATAAAAACTACAAATCTAATTCTCTGCAATCGATTACACAAATGTATAAAAATAATTATTTACGAATACGATTTTAAAAAAATATCTTGGAATTTTTAGATATTTATAACATTCATGCGGCTAATTATTTATAAATTTTAAGACCTTTTCAAGAAACACCTCTTGCTTATTGAGTTTATCTTCTAAAGATAATGTGATAGGCACATCTGGGATAACGCCTCTGCCAAAGGTTTCACTTTGTTTTACAGATTCAATGTTCATGATGCCTAGCCGAAAGGGCAAACGACTGTTGGGCAATTTGTATTTGTTCATAAAACCTGCCACGGTGCTGTTAAACGCTCCACCTGTTTCTTCACCAAAAATAAGGCCTCTTTGGTCGGCTTGAATTCTGGCAGACAATAAAGAGGAGGCCGAGAAACTCCCCCCATCAACTATTACATAAACTCTGCCTTTAAAAGCCTCTGCATAAGGCTTTTTGTACTGATTTGACGCTAAACTGTAAGTATAATTATCTCCCTCTTTTTTGGTTTTTAGATGCTGAAAACCATAAAAAAAAGGATACGCTGGCACGGCTATCGGATAGGTATACCAAGGAGCTGTATTAAAATACGGTGTTGAGAGGCTGTTTTTTGAGGTTACGGTTGGTTTGTTAATCATCTTAACGGGCTCGGTTGATAAATAACGGTAGAGGGCATGAACATTATTGAGTAAACCTCCGGTGTTGCCTCTGAGGTCTATGATTAAATGTTGAATAGATTTTTCTTGAAGATCCTTAAAAACATGTTTGTAGATTTTAGGGTATTTGCCCGAAGAAAAACTGCTTATTTTTAGTAAAGCAACCGATGAATCTTTACCTAAAATTTTATAATCATACTGATAAGTGCCATTGGCTTTGTTATACAAAAACAATTTTTGCTTCTTTTTGAGGGCTTTTAGTTCACTTTTGCTTGGTTTAACTTGTAAGGTATCTACAACTTTTACAATCTTTTGTGACGCAACCTTGGGTTTTCTGATAATTTTTTTGTGATAAATAGAATCTTGGTGAGAAAACTCAACCCGCAACGTGTCTTTGAGCCCCATTTCTAATTGATATAATCCGGCAAAGCTACGCATGAATTTATATGGAAAATACGTTTGATTAAACCCATCTGAACTAAACGTTGGCAGGTATTTTTGATACAAATCTTTGAGACTGATGCCATTTATTTTTTCTACTTTTGAACCAATAATTAAGGTGCTGTCTTGTGTTAAATTTTTTTGGAGATAAAAATTTTGATTCCAAAATACCATGGGAATTTGAGACAGGGGTCCCATGCCTAACTGACTTAATCTTTTTTGTTCTTTTTTGTTTGTTTTAGGCAATCTTAAACTCATGCTCATGTGCCCTTGTTTCACTTGAGCCACCACAGGAGCCAAAGCCATATATAACTCGTTAGGCTTGAGGGGTTTGTTCATCACCTCCACCAAACTATCAAAGCTGTTTTTTAGGGCTTCCTCCTGAATGTATAACGTTTTGTTTGGGTGTAACTTGTCTATTTTTTTCTGAACAAACCGGATGTCTTCTTTGAGTTGTTTAACTGCCAATGGTTTTTCTAACTTTTTGTTGTGCTTAGCGACAGTAGCACAATGACTAAACAAAAAAACAAGCATTAAATAACCTAAGATTTTTTGCATTAAAATTTTGTTTAAAAAATTTTTCAAATCCCAGCCGCTTCTTGCAATTCCTTCACAAATCTTACCGCCAAATGATCTGCATCTTTTTGCGTTTTGGCTTCGGTATAGATTCTAATAATGGGTTCGGTATTAGATTTTCTGAGGTGCACCCAACTGTCTTCAAAGTCAATTTTTACCCCATCTATGGTGGTAATGTTTTCTGATTGGTATTGATTGATGATGGTATTTAAAACTTTGTCAACGTTTATTTGTGGGGTTAATTCAATTTTATTTTTACTCATAAAATATTGAGGCAAACCCGCTTTGATCTCTGAAACTGTTTGGTTGGTTTCTGCCAAATGACTCAAAAACAAAGCCACGCCTACCAAGGCATCTCTGCCATAATGTGATGCTGGATAGATGATGCCACCATTGCCTTCACCACCAATCACCGTGTTGGTTGCTTTCATTTTTGCTACAACATTCACTTCGCCTACTGCACTGGCCTCATAGTTTCCTTCATGTTTTAAGGTAATATCTCTCAAAGCCCTAGAGGAAGACAAGTTGGATACTGTATTACCAGGTTGCTTGCTTAATAAGTAGTCTGCTACCGCCACCAAGGTGTATTCTTCACCAAACATCTCTCCTTTTTCGTCAATAAACGCTAGTCTATCTACATCAGGATCAACTACTATCCCCAAATGGGCTTGTTCTTTCACTACCAAGGCACAAATATCTGTGAGATGTTCTTTGAGTGGCTCCGGATTGTGCGGAAAATGACCATTGGGTTCGCAATATAATTTAACCACCTCCACATTTAGGGCTTCTAATAGCTTTGGGATGATGACACCCCCAGAAGAATTTACCCCATCAACCACTACTTTAAACTTTTTTGATTTAATTAAATCTACTTGCACCAACTCCAAGTTCAAAACCTCATCGATATGAATATCCATATAGGCATCGTTTTCAAAAATTTGACCCAAATCATCCACCTCTGCAAACAAAAAATCTTCTTTTTCGGCAATTTCGAGTAACAAAGTCCCTTCTTCCCCAGAAATAAACTCCCCTTTTTCGTTTAATAACTTTAAGGCATTCCATTGCTTAGGATTATGAGACGCTGTGAGAATGATGCCTCCTTGAGCCTCTTCTAAAGGCACTGCAATTTCTACGGTGGGTGTGGTTGAAAGGCCTAAATTAACCAAATCTATCCCCAAGCCAACCAAGGTTTGCATCACCAAATCGTGTATCATAGGACCCGAAATTCTGGCATCTCTGCCAATCACAACTTTTATTTTTTGGTTGCCATAATGAGACTTGAGCCAAGTGCCATAAGCTGCTGCAAATTTTACAGCATCAAGTGGGGTTAAATTATCGTTGGGCTTGCCACCTATGGTGCCTCGGATGCCAGATATAGATTTGATGAGTGTCATTGGATAGTATTAAGATGCTAGTATTAAATATTAAGCTTATTAATTTTTGAAATTTCAACAAATATAAACAACCAATTGAAAAAAATATTAATTTAGACCAATGAATTTTTTAGCACACATCTACCTTTCTAGAGAGCATGATGAAATTAAAATTGGAAATTTTATGGCCGATGTGCTTAAGGGCAACTCCTATTTAACCCATTCAGACAACATTCAAAAAGGGGTTGAGTTGCACAGAGCCATCGATTATTTTTCAGATAATCATCCTGTCTTTAGGCAAACCAAGCATCGGTTGCACCCCATTTATGGTCATTATTCTGGGGTGATTACAGATATGTATTATGATTATTGCTTGGCCAAAAATTTTGCAGATTATCACCCTCAACCCCTCGAAGATTACGTCCAAGCATTCTATATCTTACTGCAAACTCATTGGGAATTATTGCCCGATAAAATTCAGCGGATGAGTCGGCACATGATAGCAAATAATTGGCTGGTATCTTATAAAACCTTAGAGGGCATGCAAACTATTTTTTATCAGATGGATTATCGGTCAAAGTTTAAATCGAACATGAAAAATGCCACCCAGGAACTTAGCCTTTGGGAGGCCGAAATCAATGCTGAGTTTAAGTTGTTTTTTAAAGACATTCTGGCTTACACCAAAGATTTTTTAGATGAATAATCATAAGCTATTTTTTTTAGGACTCAGTTTATTTTTGATAAACTGCAAGGCTCCAAAACAGGCAGGAGGATTTGAAGCTGAACATGCCGTGGTGGTATCTGCCAGGCAAGAAGCTAGCGAAATTGGCACGTTGATTCTCAAACAAGGTGGCAATGCCTTTGATGCCATGGTGGCCACAGAATTGGCTTTGGCAGTGGCCTATCCGTTTGCAGGCAATTTTGGTGGGGGTGGTTTTATGGTTTATAGAACCTCCAAAGGAGCCACCGGCAGCATAGATTACCGCGAAAAGGCACCACAAAAAGCCTTTGAAACCATGTTTTTGGATTCTTTAGGGCAAGTAATCCCAAAACTCAGCACCCACAGTGGGTTGGCTATCGGGGTGCCCGGCACCGTGGCTGGGGTTTGGGAAGTGCATCAACAATTTGGAAAGTTGCCTTGGGAGTCTGTTATTCAACCGGTGATAGATTTGGCACAAAAAGGCGTGATAGTTACCCCTAAACAGGCTGAAAGACTCGAGAGATTTCGACCAATTTTTAAGGAAGTGAACGGAGAAAATACCTTTTTTGGACAGGTATTTGCGGCCGGAGACACCATTAAATATCCTGCCTTGGCCAATACCTTAAAGGTGATTCAACAACTCGGAGCCAAAGGGTTTTATGAAGGCGAAGTAGCTGATGTATTGGTCAATTTTTTATCGCAAAAAGGAGCTATCATCACCCACCAAGACCTCAAAGATTATCAAGCCGTATGGCGAGACCCTGTAAGCATTAATTACCATAACCTAAAAGTTATTTCGATGGCTCCTCCCAGCAGTGGGGGCATTACCCTAGGTCAAATCCTGAAAATGATTGAAGACTATCCGATAAAAAACTATCAATACCATAGCGAAAAATATATTCAACTGTTGGTGGAAGCCCAACGCAGGGCTTATGCTGACAGAAATTACTATTTAGGAGACCCAGATTTTGTATCCATTCCCACAGAAACTTTGCTCAGTAAAACATACCTGAAGCAAAGAATGCAAAACTTTTCGTTTAAAAAAGCAGCTAATTCCAAGGCCATAAAACGAGGAGATGTGGCTTTGGCTGAATCGATGGAAACTACCCATTACTCTATAGTTGATGTAGAAGGCAACGCCATTGCAGCCACTACCACCCTCAATGATGCTTATGGTTCAAAGATTTATTGTGACTCGTTAGGATTTTTTCTGAATAATGAAATGGACGATTTTTCGGCAAAACCAGGCGTTCCTAATATGTTTGGGTTGGTGGGAGCCGAAGCTAACAAAATTGAACCCGGCAAAAGAATGTTGAGCTCTATGACCCCTACAATTGTAGAAAAAGAGGGCAAACTTTGGCTGGTATTGGGCACTCCGGGAGGGTCTACCATCATTACCAGCGTATTGCAAACTATCCTGAATGTTTACCATTTTAACCTGAGCATGCAAGCTGCCGTAGATGCCCCCAGGTTTCATCATCAATGGTTGCCAGACGAAGTGTTTTTTGAGCCAAATCAATTTAACCCCAAAACACTTAAAAAACTTACCAAAAAAGGATATGTCATCAACCAGACTCAAATGCCAATCTTGGGCAAAGTAGACGCTATTTTGGTTTTGCCAAATGGCAAACTTCAAGCAGGTGCCGACCACAGAGGCGATGACGCTGCGGTGGGGTATTAAATTTTTGAAAAATAAAAAATGGGGATTAGCTTACGATAGCACTAGCTTTTTTTGATTGGATGATGTTTTGTAAAATTTTTTGGTGAAATTTGAAAATCCGGTTAAAGAAATCGCTCTTAGGCAAGTTCTTTGTCTATTGTTTTCCAACTAACTACTTTACCGGCAGTTCGGTTTTGATTAAACAATCCGGTATGTACGATGGTTTTTGATGCGGTTAAGTTAGGTTCCCATTTTTCAAAATAATTTAGCCCCTTAAACATATCTGGCATGATAGTTTGTGTGGCTTTAATTTCAACTAAATTAAGTTTTTCATCACTTTGCCAAATCAAATCTACTTCATGCCCTACGGCATCTCTCCAAAACCAAAAATCAACCATTAAATTGTGATGGTAATTTTGCTTCATAAATTCATTTATAACATAGTTTTCGAATAAACTACCTTTATGAGTGCTTACTTTTAAACTAGAAGCATCGTTTATTTTAAGTAAAAAACATAGCAAACCGGTATCATAAAAATATAATTTTGAACTTTTTGTAATTCGCTTATTAAAATTGGTATAATAAGGTTGCAACTGATAAATAATATAACTGGTTTCTAAGACCGACAGCCAAGATTTGGCGGTTGGCTGTGAAATGCCACATTCATTAGCTAACGAATTTAAGTTGACCAATTGCCCAACACGTGCTGCACAAAGCGAAATAAAGTTTCTAAATTGTTTGAGGTCTTTAATTTGAATGAGTTCAGATAAATCTCTTTCAACATAGGTTTGAATATAATTGCTATAAAAAGATTTTGCAGGGATATCTCTGTCATAAATAGCCGGATAAAAACCTTTTTGCAGGTTTACCGCATAATCATCGTTTAACCAATTAGCCTGATTCATTTCTTGATTGTCAAACGGCAAAAGTTTAAACAAAGCAACTCTACCAGCCAAACTCTGTGTAATGTTATGCATCAAATGAAAATTTTGCGAACCAGATAAAATATACTGACCCATTTGTTGGTCTTCGTCTACCTTGGTTTGTAAGTATGAAAATAATTCAGGTACTCGTTGCACTTCATCAAAAATTACATATTGATTATGCTCTAACAAAAAGCCATTTGGATCTTTTATTGCATAGTTTCGATTATCTAAATTTTCTAAATTAACATATTTATAATCTGGAAATTGATTTTTTAAAAAGGTTGTCTTACCAGATTGCCTAGGTCCGGTTAATACCAAAATTGGATATTTCTTTGCATAAAAATCCATTTGTTTTTTTATGTTTCGTTTTGAACTCATAAGGTGTTGAATTATAATGCAAATATAACTATAATTTTCAAATTACACTATACCTAACTTTGAAATTACACTATACTTAACTTTGAAATTACACTATACATTACTTTGAAATTACACTGTAGATGAATTTGAAAATACACGACTTAACATAATCATGTTTCATCCTTGAAAACAGAAAAATAAGGAAGCCATTACGTTAAACCATCTTGAAACATCAGTGTGTTTTTTGAGCTGCTATCATCAAATAAATTATTTGAAATTAGCAGTTTAGGTCATATTGATAATTGCAAAATAAATGGGCATGCCTATGGTGATGTTAAACGGAAAGGTGACCCCCAAAGCCATAGGGATGTATATGCCAGGGTTAGCTTTAGGCACCGTAATTTGCATGGCAGCTGGCACGGCAATGTATGAAGCACTGGCGGCCAAAATAGACAACAACAACCGGTCTCCATCACAATCCATAAAAAAAGAGGTAATGTAAGCAACCAAAACACCGTTAATTAGAGGTACCAAGAGAGCAAAGGCAATGGTAAACCAGCCAGATTTCACAAAATCTTTGAGTTTTTTGCCACAGCTAATTCCCATGTCTAACAAGAAGATAGACAAAAATCCTTTAAACAAATCGTTGGTAAAAGGCTTGATGCCAATAGCTTGTTGATCTGATGTAAAAAAACCAATGACTAAACTCCCAATAATGAGCAACACACTGCCATTGGTAAAGGAATGTTTGGCTATGCTCCCTAAACTGATGGCACTGCTTGAGTTATCTTTGCTAAAATACCTGATTAAAATAACTGCCACAATAATAGCGGGTGCTTCCATCAAGGCCATGATAGCCACCATGTGACCATTAAAAACAATGTCTTGCAATTCTAAAAAACTGATGGCCGTTACAAATGTTACGGCACTTACCGAACCATAAGCTGCAGCAACGGCTCCGGAATTTTCGATGTTTAATTTGGTTTTAAGGATGAAGAACGTATAAATAGGAATGACAATAGATATGAGTATCCCAAACAAGATGCCCCATAAAATTTCGGGAGAAAAATCAGTATGTGCCAATTCTTGTCCACCCTTAAAACCAATGGCAAACAACAAATACAAAGATATGAACTTGGCAGAGGTTTGAGGAATCTCTAAATCGCTTTTTAGTTGAACCGCTAAGATGCCTACAAAAAAAACAATAAGGCAGGGTTGGTTATATTGTCAATGAGCAAATCTAAGTTCATAGGTGCATTAGTTTGGTTTTGCAAATTTAGAGCAATAAAAAATCATTGTCAATTTTTTATTTAAAATTTAGTTTCTAAAAATTTACAAATTCAAAAAGGGATATTGGGTCAATAAGTTATTTTTTTGTTTTTGCAAATTACTGACAAACTGACGGTGTGTTTGGCTTTCCGGATTAATGGGTTTATGGTTTTCAGCCTTTTTGATGGCTTCAATTTTGGTCATAATCTCTTGAGTATTTGCATCTGTATAACTCGCAATTAATTTTTGCCAAATGTAATCTATGGCTAGGGTGTTGGGATGCATCATATCGGCTTCAAAAAAGCGGTAATCTCTTAAATCATCTAAAACTAGCTCATAACTCGGAAAATAGACTGCTTTAGCATTTTCATTCTCTAAAAACTGATGCAAAGCCGCGATTAATAACGCTTTAGACCAATTGTTGTTTACGAACCCATCTTTTAAATGCCGGACCGGTGAAATGGTAAAAATTTGATTAATCTTAGGATTGATTTCCGTGAGTAAAGAAGATATTTTTTGTAAACTTTCATAAATCTCGGTATAAGTCAGCACCTTTTTGGTAAAAAACTTTTGAGGCACTTTATGGCAATTGGCCACGATGCACTGAGAGTTAAGATGCTCATAAACCCAAGCCGATCCGAGGGTTATAAAGACATGTGAGGCAGTTTTGAGAAATTCGTGTGTTTCTGCTACCACATCATTTAGTTGAAGAAGTAAGTCTTGTGAAGAGGTGTTTGAAAATTTGGAGTGCACCTCAAAAATAAAAAATAAATCTTGGTTTTGATGGATATCATTTGGGGTAAACATTTTTTTATGCACCACCCTTTCTAAAATATTTTGCAAAGACAACGGATTAAAAATTACCCCAAAAGGATTTGCCGTTGCATTAAAATTGTGGTGGTTAAATTTTTGACCGATGTTGTCAGAAAAGCAAGAACCAAGCAATAAAATTTTAGAGGTATAAGTAATGGGGTAATTACTTTTGGACAAATCTAATGATGTTCTAAATTGCACTTAGTTGATATTTTTTTGAGAGGTCCTAAAATAGATAAAATGCAAAAAGAGCAATTCAAAGCCATCATTTGAAGTGATTAATTTAATGCAAATGGGGCATGAAACTTAAAGCTTGGCACCAAGACTCTGAAGGCTTTTGAGGTAGAAAAATTAGTAAGGCTATAGAAACCTCTCATACTACCGTGCGGGGAGGCTAATAAACAGCCCGATTTATAAGTGTAAGAGTCACCTGGTTTGATGATGGGTTTTTGGCCAACTACACCCTCACCAATCACCACGTCTTTGGGATTGAGTGCATCAAAAATTTCCCAATGTCTGCTATACACCTGCACAAAATCTTTTGATTGATTTTCTATAGTGACCTGATAGCTAAAGGCAAAATGAATCTTGTAGTTCTTGAAGTAAGTGCCTTCAAAACTAGTCTTTACAGAGATTTTTATGCCTTTTGTTACTTGTGTAATCATGGAGCTAATATATTAAAAATGCTACAAAAAATATAAATAATACTGTTAAAAATGATACAATTGAAAAAAAGAACGACATCAAGACTAATTTGAAGAGAGTCTTTAGTCTGCTTTGCTGATAAAAATTTCTTAACGACCTGTAAAACATGAATATTAGAAAGGGAAAACTAAATTCTTGAAGTGTCTCAAAACCAGTTAATGTTTTAAACAGCAACAGCAGGGTTAAAATCAAAAAAATTAACGACGCATACTGAAACGTAAAAACCATGTGCTCTGCTAAGGAAAGTTTTTTTGAGATGTAAAATAAATTAAAAATTAGGGCATAAAAAGGCAAACTAAAAAACAACATCAAAGGGAGCTTTTGCAGAAGGAATAAGCCAATTTCATAAAAATTTTTAGTTTCAAATATCTTGGTTGTTTTTTTGCTTTTATCAATCAGAAACTTATTGAATTTAGTTGGCTCACAACCTATAGAATCTATAATTTGCTGGTGAGTGATGTTAGGGTATTCTGAGGCTAAATCTGTGGCACTTTTAAATCGCTTGATTGTTCTAATAAATGCTCTGCGGTGTTTAAAGTCGACTTCTTTATCATATTTAAATTTTTTTGTAGCCTCGAGAGAATCTAAATTTTTTGAATCTTGATTACCCAAATTTATTTGCACGGCTCCACCCTCTTGATTGAGATTTTCTATTAAATTTTCGTCATTATAGTCATGATTGTATCTAGTAATAAATTCGGTAAGCAGAAAGAAAATAATCGATACGCCTAAATAAAATCTAAAGGGATTGATATATTCTTGTCGCTTGCCTTCAATAAAATCTTTAGCAACTATACCCGGTTTTGTAATTGTTTTGCGTATGGTGCGTTTTATTTTTGAATCAATACCAAAAAATGAATTAAAAAATTCGGCTAAAAAGAGCTTCACTGTGAGTCTTTCGAGCTTAGATTTTTGACCACAGTTAGAGCAAAATTTATCTGTATCATCAAAAGGATGACCACAATTTAAACAGTTATTTTGATGATTGTTTTTCAAGATTACCTGATGATGTCTACAGAATTTGCTCCTCCTTTACCAATAACTCTGTCAAATCTGTCGTTGTTGGCTCGGTAATAAACAATGATGTTATAATCATTTTCGGTTTGGATAAAATTACCGTCAATAGCATTTTCGTAATCAATTTTTTTGGTTTGCCTATCTACCAAAATATACTGATAATTTACAAAACCTTGCTTCATCAAAACAGCTTTTTCATACAAGCCATTTTTAGGATTATACTCCATTTTATATTCTTCGGACAAGTCATAATTATTAAACATTCCTGTTACATAAACATCTTTTTGATCCATAAGCAACGGAGCTTCCAAAGAAAAGTATACCCAAGTGTAGTCAGATTCTATGTTGTCGTCTTCGCGAGTCATGATATTTCTAGGCAAAAAATTACCGTTAATGTCTGGCCAAAACGTATACGGCCTATTGGCCCTAGATCGATTGGTAATTAAAAAAGTATTGTATAATCCACCTTTGGAAGATGAAATTCTTCTAACATTGTTTATAGCATTTCTGATGTCTTTATTCTCATAAAACAAAAATTCATTACCACCCCAAAATTGGGTTTCTTTATCATAACGGTATTCTAATTTGTTACCAACCGTAAACATGGGCTTAATATTGGTAATTGCGGTTTTCCAAATGCCGTTTTGCACAATCAAAATATTGATGTTTTTGATGGGGTCTTGCAAAACCATATTATTGGGAATTACTGAAAATTCTAAATTTTGTTTGGTACTCATGTCTGCAACTTCTCTTGGCGTTCTAACTTGAACAGGTACACCAACAAAATCTTCAAATAAGATGAATTTTTTAGAAAAAACAAGGTCTCTGTTTTTGTCAAAAATCTTTAACAAATAATTACCACTCACCTTAAATCCTTTTGTGAATCTGTTAGGAAATGTTAGTTTAAAATGATTGTAAATTTGTAATGTATTGAATGAATTATCGTAATCTGTGATGAGTTGGTTATCTAATCCATTGATGTATTCGTTTACCATCAATACAGACTTAGTCCAATTGTGATTGCAATGTGTGATAGTGTAATAATAATTTGACTCTTCACCATACAAATCGTCAAAGACTAACTGAAACGGGTCTCCAAGTTTTATAAACGGTATTATATTAGTGTTGTTTTGTTGAAAAGATACCCCCCTGATGTGATAAGGTGGATTTATTTCATCTAAAACTTGCGACCATGATAAAGATACGAACAATGAAATTAATAGAATTTTTTTCATAAAATTATTTTATAAAGTAAAATTACAAATTTAATACCATAATAAGTATAATAAATTGTTATCATTTATTTAGAATGAATCTAAATTGTATTAATAAAAATATAACATTCAAAATATCTTTAAAAAATATAATTTAAACAATTAAATTTGCACCGTTTAAAAATTACTGAAAATTATTAATAACTTTTACTAAATTATTATGTCCAAAGACATTATTGTTAAAAAAGGTTTAGACATCAAACTTAAGGGTTCTGCTCAAAAAGAACTCAAAAACACCGTTAGTTCAGATGTTTACTCAATTTTCCCTACAGATTTTCACGGAAAAACACCCAAATTACTTGTTAAAGAAGGAGACTCGCTAAAAGCTGGTCAGCCAATTTATTATTTTAAACAAGATGATGCCGTAAAAGTGGTATCACCTGTCAGTGGTACTTTACTAGAAATTGTTAGGGGCGAAAAGAGAGTTATTTTAGAACTTAAAATTGCTTCTGACCAAAAACAAGATTTTTTGGTTCACAACGTGAGTAATCAGGCGTCTTTAACTGCTGATGAACTAAAATCATTATTGGCAGAAAGTGGTGCATTTACTCTAATCAAACAAAGACCTTATGATGTAGTTGCAGAAATTTCATCTACACCAAAATCTATATTTGTTACAGGAATAGCTTCAGGGCCACTAGCTCCAGATGTTGAATTTGTAATGCAAGAGAAAAAAGAATTTTTGCAAGCTGGTTTTGATGCCTTAACAAAATTAACCCCAGGTAAAGTTCACTTAACTATTGCTAAGGGTAATCAAACTTTAGCCAACATCAATGGCGTAGAAATTCACCACGGCACTGGCAAACATCCTGTGGGTTTGGTGTCTACACAAATCAACAAAATAGACCCCATTAACAAAGGTGAAAAGGTTTGGACACTCAATGTATTTGAGGTGGCTATGATTGGGGAACTTCTAGTTACTAGCAAGTTTAATCAAGAAAAAATGATTGCCCTTACAGGTACCGGATGCAATAGCAACCATTATGTAAAGGCCATTTATGGTGCTAAAATGTCTGATGTTTTGAATGGCAACTTAGCCGATGGCAAATTTAGATTCATCAGCGGTGATGTGCTTACGGGTAAAACCTCTGAGCACTTAAGGTTTTATGACCAACAAATCACAGTAATCCCAGAAGGTGACGATTATGACTTTTTTGGATGGAATTTACCCAGACCAAATAAATTTAGCGTATACAAGGCAGGAATGTTTTCGTTCCTCACACCAAATAAACAATATGACCTAAACACAAATTCAAACGGTGAGCACAGAGGTTTTGTGCTAACAGGTGAGTATGAAAAAGTGTTTCCGTTAGATATTTACCCTATTCAACTCATCAAATCTATTTTAGTGCAAGACATAGACAATATGGAGCAATTAGGGATTTATGAAGTTGCACCTGAGGATTTTGCCCTCACAGAATTTATATGTGTTTCAAAACAAGAACACCAGGCTATTGTAAGATCTGGTCTTGATTTGATGATGAAAGAAGTTGGTTAAATTATTATACAAATACTATGGGATTAAAAGAAAAATTACATGAGTTAAAACTGAAGTATCAAGGCACTAAATTTGAACAATCTTTTAATGCTTTGCATACCTTCTTGTACATGCCAAATCTCACCACCCACAATGGAGTGCATGTGAGAGACGCTGCAGATTTAAAGAGAATTATGAACACCGTGATCATTGCCATGGTGCCTTGCTTATTATTTGGTATTTTTAATGCTGGTTATCAACATTACAGTGCCATCAATGGTTATCCTGCAGAATTTTCTTGGATTGGTAGTTTTATCAATTGGGATAATTTTATGTTGGGTGCCTTAACCGTATTACCCTTGGTTATTGTGTCTTACGGTGTTGGTTTGGGTATAGAATTTATCTTTGCTACCATCAAAAAACACGAAGTTGAAGAGGGTTATTTAGTATCGGGTATGTTGATCCCCCTCATAGTGCCAGTAGATACACCACTTTGGATGCTCGCTATTGCTGTAGCCTTTGGGGTTATCATTGCCAAAGAAATCTTTGGAGGCACTGGTATGAATATTTTAAATGTAGCCCTTACGGTGAGAGCATTCTTGTTTTTTGCCTATCCATCTTGGATGTCTGGTGATAAAGTTTGGGTGCACGGTGCTGTAGATGGTGTTACTAAAGCCAACGGGGTTGATATGATTTCAGGGGAAACTATCCTTGGGTCTTTAGCTGCAAATCAAACGCCATCCTACACAACATGGGAGATGTTTTCTGGAATTATTCCAGGCTCTGTGGGTGAAACTTCAACTTTGATGATACTTTTAGGTGGTGGTATTTTAATTCTTTCGGGAGTTGCAAGTCTCAGAATTATTTTAAGTGCCATTGTTGGAGCTTTAGCCATGGGATTAATCTTTAATGGTTTGGTAGACAGCGGAGTAATTGTTGAAGGCAGTAAGTTTTATAGCCTAATGAGTTTTGAATTCTGGAAACACTTGATAGTAGGTGGTCTTGCTTTTGGTATCATTTATATGGCAACAGACCCAGTAACGGCTTCACAAACAGAAAAAGGAAAAATCATATACGGATTCCTAATTGGCTTCATCAGCGTCTTGATCAGGGTATTTAACCCTGCTTACCCTGAAGGGGTGATGTTAGGCATTTTATTAATGAATGTGTTTGCTCCTACTATTGATCATTATGTGATTCAAGGAAATGTGAAGAAAAGATTAAAACGATTAAAACTAAAAACTGCTTAAGACATGTCAAATAAAAAAAATAGTAGTACTTATACCATTATTTTCGCCATCCTAATGGTTGTTATCGTGGGAGGATTGTTGTCTTTCTTTGCCGAAATAACCAAAGAAAACAGAAAAAGAAATGATGAAATAAAGGCACAGATTGATATTTTAACCTCACTAAAACTTGGTGCAGAAGATGGCATTAACAGAGGCAGTGCTGAAAAAAAATTCAAAGAATTTATAGTAAATCAATTAGTTATTGAGGGCTCTGAAGTAGTTGAAGATGATAAGGCTTTTTTAATTGATCTAAAAAAGGAAATGGATAAGTCAAAAAAGGGACAAACACCCAGATTGCCCTTGTTTGTAGCTGAAAAAGATGGTCAAAAAAAATACATTGTGCCAGTTAGAGGCAATGGTTTATGGGATGCTATTTGGGGCTATATTGCTTTAAATGAAGACAGAAAATCCATTTATGGTGTTTACTTTGACCACAAGGCAGAAACCCCTGGCTTAGGTGCAAACATCACCGAAAGCTATTTTACTGACGATTTTCAAGGAGAAAGTTTGTTTGACGACAATGGTACCTTTAGAGGAGTTGCCGTTTCAAAATCAAACAACGACCCAAACAATGCCAGAAAAGACGACAATGCAGTTGATGCACTTTCTGGGGCTACCATTACTGGTAATGGTGTGTCTGATATGATCAGAAAAGGAATTACTGCATATCTACCTTATTTTAATTCACTTAACTAAAAACTGATGGAAAAAGAACCTTTATTTTCTAAAAAGAATGTAGGCTTACTCAAAGACCCGTTGGCAGATAATAACCCAATTACTGTACAAGTGCTTGGGATATGCTCAGCGTTGGCTATTACCGCCGAATTACAAGCCTCACTTATCATGGCCATCTCTGTAATCTTTGTATTGAGCGTTGGTAATGTTGTTATTTCGTTGATGAGAAACATCATTCCTCCATCTATCAGAATTATTGTACAATTAGTGGTTATTGCCACATTAGTAATTATAGTAGACCTCAGCTTAAAAGCTGTTTTACCTGACTTAGCCAAAAAATTATCGGTATTTATTGGGCTTATCATTACCAATTGTATCATCATGGGTAGGTTTGAAGCATTTGCTTTAGGCAACACCCCTTGGAAATCTTTTCTAGATGGTATCGGAAATGCTGCTGGGTATGGCGTAATTTTAATTGTTGTAGGTTTCTTTAGAGAACTTTTAGGATCTGGCAAATTATTTGGTATTCCAGTTTTAGGTGATCCTGTTGAAAAAACAGGTTTATATGCCACCGGCTACGAAAACAATGGTTTTATGCTATTGGCCCCTATGGCATTAATTACCGTTGGGCTCATCATTGCCTTTCAGCGTTCTAGAAATAAAAGTTTAATTGAAAATAACTAAACCATGGAATTATTACAAATATTTTTTAAGTCGGTTTTTATAGACAATATGGTTTTTGCTACCTTTTTAGGTATGTGTTCTTACTTGGCTGTTTCTAAAAAAGTTTCCACAGCCGTTGGTTTAGGGGCTGCTGTTGTTTTTGTATTAATGATTACCGCTCCGTTAAACTTCTTGTTAGACAGATACTTGTTGGCACCCGGAGCTTTAGCATGGTTAGGACCAGAATATGCAGATTATGATTTAAGTTTCTTAACTTTTATTTTATTTATTGCTACCATTGCTACCATGGTGCAATTAGTTGAAATGATTGTTGAGAAATTTTTACCCGAATTATATAACTCTTTAGGGATCTTTTTACCCTTAATTGCCGTAAACTGTGCCATCTTAGGTGGCTCATTATTTATGCAACAGAAAGAGTTTTCAAACATTGGGCAAGCTGCTGTTTATGGTTTTGGATCAGGTTTTGGTTTCTTTTTAGCGATATTAGCCATTGCCGCCATCAGAGAAAAAATTAGATATTCAAACATCCCTCCTGCATTTAGAGGTTTGGGTATGACGTTTATCTTAACCGGCTTGATGGGTATAGGTTTTATGTCGTTTGGAGGTATGCTCACTGGTGGAGACGATGCACCAGCACCAAAAGACGCTCAAGTTTCTGAAATAAATATTTCAAATCCGGTTGAAGAAACTGAAGAAAAAACTACTGAAATAGAAGCTTTAGAAACAGCAAAAAAAGTAGATAATGATGAACCTCATAACAACATATAATATGACAGCATTAATTTCATCTGGTGTAATTGTAACCACCATCATTGCTTTCTTAGTACTAACCATGTTATTGGTTGGAATTATTTTATTTGCCAAATCAAAGTTAGTAGCTTCAGGTCCCGTTAAACTATTTATTAATGGTGAAAACGAAGTGGAAGTAGCCTCTGGTAACACCTTATTAACTACTTTAGGAAACTCAAAAATATTTTTACCCTCTGCCTGTGGTGGCGGTGGTACTTGCGTTCAATGCAAATGTAGAGTATTAGAAGGTGGTGGTGAAGCACTACCTACCGAAGTACCTCACTTTTCAAGAAAAGAACTCAAAGATGGTTGGAGATTAGGATGCCAAGTAAAAGTAAAAGGCAACATGACCATCGAAGTGCCTGAAGAAGTGTTTGGTATCAAGAAATTTAATGCCAAGGTTTATTCTAACTACAACGTGGCTTCATTTATCAAAGAATTTATTGTAGAATTACCCGAAGACATGCATTATGAGGCAGGGGGATACATTCAAATTGAAATCCCAAAATGTGTGGTAAACTACAAAGACATCGACATCATGGCACATCCGGAAGAACACCCAGGAGAGCCAGACAAATTTAAGGCAGAGTGGGATAAATTTCAATTGTGGGATTTGGTGATGAAAAATGATGAAGTAGTTGAAAGAGCTTATTCTATGGCTTCATACCCTGCTGAAGGCAGAAAAATAATGCTCAACGTGCGTATTGCTACCCCACCATGGGACAGAGCCAAAAACACTTGGATGAACGTGAACCCAGGGATTGCATCTTCTTACATCTTTAATTGCAAAGCTGGAGATGAAGTAGTGGTTTCAGGCCCTTATGGTGAATTCTTTATTGCAGAAACCGAAGCCGAAATGCTTTATGTGGGTGGTGGTGCCGGTATGGCTCCTATGAGATCTCACTTATACCATTTGTTCCGTACCGTTAAAACCGGAAGAAAGGTAACTTATTGGTATGGTGGACGCTCTAAAAGAGAATTATTTTATGTAGAACACTTTAGAGCTCTCGAAAAAGATTTTCCAAACTTTAAATTCTACATGGCCTTATCTGAACCCTTACCAGAAGATAACTGGAAAGTAAAAGATGGTTTAGATGGCGACGGCGATGGCTTTGTTGGGTTTATTCACAACATTGTAATAGATAATTATTTGTCTAAACACGAAAACCCAGAAGATATTGAACTCTATTTCTGTGGCCCACCATTGATGAACCAAGCTGTTCAGAAAATGGGTGAAGATTTTGGACTAGACCCAGACAACATCAGATTTGATGACTTTGGAGGATAATCATTATAACCCCTTTCTTTTTAGAGAGGGGTTTTTTTAAACTCTTATGCAAAGCCATTCTACAGTATATTACCAACAAAAAATAGGGTATAATTTAGTTAATTCACCTCCCAAAAGAATCATTTCTTTGGTGCCTTCACTCACTGAACTTTTGGTAGATATTGGGTTAGAACATGAATTAATAGGCATCACCAAATTTTGTGTGCATCCCTCCCATCTCAAGAAATCAAAAAAAGTGGTTGGTGGTACCAAACAAATACAACTTGAGGCCATAAAACAACTTCAACCTGATATCGTCATTGCCAACAAAGAGGAAAACACCCAAGCCATGGTGATGGCATTGTCAAACATTTGCCCAGTGTATGTAACAGAAATATATACCCTCCAAGACAACCTCAGCATCATTGAAGAATTTGGTCAGGTGTTTGAAAAAACAGATTACGCAAAGGCACTAACCACACAAATCAATCGCAGATTTGAACTGTTTCAAGCCATCCCCAAAAAAACAATCACTGTGGCCTACTTTATTTGGACAAACCCCTATATGGTGGCTGGTAAAAACACCTTTATTGATGATATGCTCTGTTTATGTGGATTTAAAAACGCCTATGAATTGCCCAACAGCAGATACCCTGAAATTCATCTAGACAGCCTCAAAGAGCTACACGTTCAATTGATTTTATTGTCATCTGAACCTTATCCGTTTAAAGAAAAACACATAACTGCATTCAAACAACAGCTACCCAATGCTCAGGTGATGCTTGTAGACGGGGAATTGTTTAGTTGGTATGGTTCAAGAATTTTAAACGCTTTTGATTATTATGAAAATTTGTTAAATCAGCTCAAAATAACCTAAACTATTAATACTTTTGCGTTATGAATGAATACACCGCCAAAGAACTACACCAAATTGCCATGACCCATGTGGGGAGAGACTTAGAGACCAAGGGCTTTGAGTTTATTGCCGTGAATAGCGAGCTCAAAAAACATCCGCAATTTGTGTGTGTAGACAAACCCACCAACACGCTGCACTTTGTATTGGTTGAAGTAAAAAAATATCCAGATGATTTAAATCACTTTGATGTGGTTTGGATGGAAACGTTTAAAAACCATGCCCACAAACTCAAGGCTAAGGTGTTTTATGCCGGAGTAGGCATTGCCAACAGTCAAGATTTTGAAGCACCAATTTACCAAAACCAAGATTATACCATATTTTATGAAGGCTATCAGGAGATTAATTAGTTTACTAGGGCTTATTGTATTGTTGTCATGCCAAGAAAAAAGCTTCATGGTGTATGGAGAAACCCAAGGCACAACTTATTATATCAAGTATTTCTCAAAAAATGAAACCATCAAAAAATCAGCCATCGACTCTATTTTACGTCAGTTTGATTTGTCTGTTTCTACCTATGAGCCCACCTCTATTATCAGTAGAATCAACCAAGGAGAACACAATATGCAACTAGATGATTTTTTTATTGGCAACTTCAACCTTTCCAAAGAGATTCATCAAGATACCGAGGGCTTGTTTGACCCTACCATAGGCACTTTGGTGAATGCCTACGGATTTGGTCCTCAAAGCATAACAATGGAGATGAACCCCAAAGTCTTAGACAGTTTGATGAAATTGGTTGGGCTTGAAAAAACAAAGCTTGTAAACCAGACGTTGGTCAAAAATAACCCCCATATTTACCTAGATTTTAATGCCATTGCCCAAGGCTATGCCGTAGATGTTTTGGCTGACTATCTAAAAAGTAAAGGCATCAAAAATGCCATTATAGAAGTAGGAGGCGAAATCTTTGCCTTTGGCAACAATCAAGAAAAAAAACAAGCTTGGGTAACTGGCATCGAAAATCCAATCAAAGAAAATGCAGAAGACCGGAACCTCATTGCCAAAATTGAACTCACAGACCTTGGCCTTGCCACCTCGGGTAACTACCGAAAAATAAAAACAGACAGCCTCACCGGACAAAAATTTGTGCACATCATCAATCCGAAAACAGGTAATGCTACCACCACCAATGTTTTGAGTGTTACCGTTTTGGCCCCGTCTACAGCCCAAGCCGATGCGTATGCCACCGCTTTGATGCTCATGGACTTAGAAGCCATTAAAAAATTTATAGCAGCACGGCCACAATTGTATGCGTTTGTGGTGTATGAAGAACAACTAAAAACAAATCAATGGTTTTCAAACAACTTGAAAAACTTGTTGAAAGAATAAAAAATAAAAAGCCAGTTTTGATGATGAACATGCCCCAAAAAGTTAGACACTATTTGGGGCTTTTTTTATTGAGGATTATTAAATTGTTACCGACCGCCTCTGCCTCCACTTCTGTTGGTGGTTGTGTTTGTGCTTCTGTTGCCCGAAGTTGCAGGTGAAGTAGAAGTTCGGGCAGGTGCAGATTGTGCTTTTATTTGTTTTGTTCTTTGTTGAACAGCTCTGGCATCCTGACCAGACATTCTGTTGTTTGGCAAAGCTTGTGGGTTTGTTCTAACGCTATTTGAAGGGCTAACGGCATTGCTTCGAGGGTTTGCCGGAGCAGATTGCTGTCTGGTGCTGGGAGCAGGGGCAGTATTGTTTCTGCTTGGGGCCTGCGTGCTATTGCCGCTAGTTGTTTCTGGAGTGGTTGCATTCTCACCTCTGCCGCCTTGTTGGTTTACTCGGGTGTTGTTTCGGTCGGTGGCATTGTCAGCATTTTGGTTTCTAGTGGCATTGTTAGCTCTGCCTACCGTGCTAGATTGTCCTCTGCTAGTGCCTGCTTCATTTCTCCCAACATTACTAGCCATTTGTCTGCCATTGCCTGCGGTTTGCCCTCTGCTTGACTGAGCCGTATTGTTGCGTCTGCCAGCTATATATTGCCTAGTGTCTTGTTCTCTTCTGCCAATTGTTTGATACGGATTACCTCTAAAACCAACCGGATACATGCTGCGGTGTTGGTTAAACATCATATACGGACTTGGCCCATAATAATTGTTTATAACCACCACATGGGTATTAAACAAATCAAAATTGCTGTAATGACGAGGCAAAAACTGATTGCCAACCCAGCGATTACCTCTCGGATACAAAAACATACCCGATTGCATGTCATAATAAACCATCATGTCGGGGATAAACAAAAAACGAGCATCGCCAAAGCCCATTGGTGCCCACATAGGAGGTTGTTGCACCACTACGGTTTCTTGCACCACCACTGCACGTCTGCTAACACAGGACACTGTGAGAAACAACGTAAAAAAAATAACAGCTAATTTGAAAAGTTTTGTCATATAAAAGGTTTTTAAAGTCATAGATAGTTGATCGTTTTACAAAATTATTAAAAATAAATTTAAGAAAAGTTTTACAGAGGGCCTCATCTCCTATAATTTAACAACAGTTTGTGATAAAAAACTAACCCTTAAAATTCACTTCAAGTGAATTATTACAAGGATTATACCAAAGATTGTTTTACACAAATCGGAATCAATTCACCGGCTGCCAAGCCATATTTCACAATACTTTCTGAGGTCATTGCAGCGGTGTAATCTAAGGCATTTACTTGAAAGCCTACTGCCGCTAGGCGTTCAAAAAAATCTAGCCCATACACCCGCACATGATCATATTGTCCAAAAATTTTGGCCCTTTCGGTTGGGTTGGTGATGGTATCATCTTCAAACGTGTGCTGTCTACTGGTGTCTAAAGGCACCTGAAAAATGCCAACCCCACCCGGTTTCATCACCCGATACAACTCTTTCATAGCTTGCTTATCATCAGGAATATGCTCAAGCACATGGTTACAAAAAATCCAATCAAAACTGTTATCTTCAAAGGGCAAATTGCAAATATCGGCTTTTACATCTGCCAAAGGCGACACCAAATCGGTGGTGGTATAATCTACGTGTTTCAAATTTTTAAACCGTTGATAAAACGCTTGCTCTGGGGCAAAATGAAGCAACTTGATGCGGGTAGTTGCATCAAAAAAATTAGTTTTATTCATTAAATACAACCACAACAAACGGTGCCTTTCTAATGATAAGGTACTGGGAGACAACACATTATTGCGTTGCTTGCCATAGCCATAAGGCAAAAATAGCCTAAAACCTCTGCCATCAATTGGGTCTATAAATTTGCTGCCTTGCAACAAAAAAGTAAGCACAGGACGAGCCAAATAACTCAATTTAATCAACCAAGGCCGAGGGATGGTATTGAGTAAAAATTTAAAAATTTTTTTCAAACGAATATATAGGATTAAACCCACAAAAATAAACATTTTATTAGTTTTTTGAAGCCAAATCGCTTGGGACTTAACCGAAATTATGTTTCGTGCCCTTCATTTTAGTTTGTTGGCCTGTTGGTGTTTTTGTAATCAAAATAACAAGAGCTTCTGATGTCGCTCTGTTATTTTAACAAAAACTTCAAACAAGCTGCACAAAGCTGCCATGTCGGTCACGGCTAGTTTTAAACTTTAGGATTGTTTTTTATAAAAATTATATACTACAACTTTTTATTTTCTATTTTTGCTATATGATAAAAATGTTTACACACATTGGCAGGTATTTTTTGATGATTCAAGAAGTTTTTAAAAAACCTACCAAAGGAGCCATGATGAAGCAACTCATCTTAAAAGAAATTGACGATTTGGTGATCAGCTCGTTGGGAATTGTGGCTTTTATCTCATTTTTTGTGGGAGGGGTTGTATCCATTCAAACCGCACTAAACCTTACCAATCCGCTCATCCCAAAATACCTGATTGGCTTTGCCACCAGACAATCTGTGATTTTAGAATTTGCCCCCACGTTTATCTCCATCATCATGGCAGGAAAAGTAGGGTCGTTTATCACCTCTAGCATCGGATCTATGCGTGTTACCGAACAAATTGATGCCCTTGAGGTGATGGGTGTAAACTCGCTTAACTACTTGGTGTTTCCAAAGATGATTGCCATGCTCATGTATCCGTTTCTCATTGGTTTAGGCATGTTTTTAGGCATCTTTGGTGGTTGGATGGCTGCTGTATATGGCGGTTACACCTCGTCTGCTCAGTTTGCCCAGGGCTTGCAAGATGAGTTTATTCCGTTTCATATCGTCTATGCCTTTGTTAAAACCTTTGCCTTTGCCTTTTTATTGGCTACCATCCCCTCCTATCATGGCTATTATATGAAAGGAGGAGCCTTAGAGGTAGGCAAAGCCAGTACCACCTCGTTTGTGTGGACCTCCATTGTAATTATTTTAGTAAACTACGTATTAACTCAAATGATGTTAGGCTAATGATAACCGTAACCAACCTCCAAAAATCATTTGGGACAGCCCAAGTATTAAAAGGCATTTCAACCAGCTTTGAAACCGGCAAAACCAATTTAATTATCGGGCAAAGTGGCTCAGGCAAAACTGTTTTGCTTAAGTGTTTGCTTGGCATTCATCAAGAATACGAAGGACAAATTGCCTTTGATGGCAGAGTCTATAATGACTTGAGTCATGAAGAAAAAAGAAGTTTAAGAACCGAAATTGGCATGGTGTTTCAAGGCAGTGCCTTGTTTGACAGCATGACTGTGGAAGAAAACATAGCCTTTCCGCTCAAAATGTTTACCAACAACTCAAGCGAAGAGATCTTAGAACGCACAAATTTTGTAATCAATCGGGTTAATTTGGTGAATGCCAACCATAAAAAACCATCCGAAATTTCGGGTGGTATGCAAAAACGGGTGGCCATTGCCAGAGCCATAGTAAACAACCCTAAATACCTGTTTTGTGATGAGCCAAACTCTGGCTTAGATCCTAAAACTGCCATTGTAATAGATAATTTAATTCAAGAAATTACCCTAGAATACAATATGACTACAGTGATTAATTCGCATGACATGAACTCGGTGATGGAAATTGGTCAGAAAATAGTGTTTTTAAAAGATGGCCTAAAGGCTTGGGAGGGAAGCAATAAAGATATATTTATTACAGACAACGAAGCCGTTACAGACTTTGTGTATTCGTCTAATCTCTTCAAAAAAGTGAGACAAACCTATTTGGCTGAGCATCAAAAATCTTAAAACCAATACCCATAAAGTTGCTATTCCCTTTCTAATAATTCCTTGAGCAACTGTTCGTCCTTTTGTGGAATCAACAACAAATTGTGGTTAAACTCTACAATAATATAGTCTTTTAAATCTTTGGCAATAATCCTTTTGATGTTTTGGGTTTTAATGATGTTACCGTGGCAATTATCTAGCGTTACACTGATGTCTTGCAAATTGTTTTGCTGTTCATCTTTTTCTAATTTGTCATACAACGAGCCCCAAGTGCCTAAGTCATTCCAATCAAACTTGGTGGGCAACACATAAACTTTGCTGGCTTGTTCTAAGATGGCATAATCTATAGAAATATTAGCTGCTTTCGGAAAATTTTCATCAATAAAGGCTTGCTCTTGACCGGTGTTCCAGAGTGCACGTCCTTCATCAAAAATTTTAAACATTTGATCTTGATGTTGCTTAAATTCGTTTAAAATGGTTTCTACAGACCAAATAAAAATACCCGCATTCCACAAAAAATTACCTTTAGCAATGTATTCTTTGGCCACTTCATAGTCAGGTTTTTCTTTAAATTGAATGACTTGCTTAAAATCTGCCCCCTCTTGCTTCTCAAATTCTATATAGCCATAGCCGGTGTTAGGAAATGTAGGTAGCACCCCCAAGGTGAGTAGTGCCGGGTTTTTTTCGCAAAACTCAAAGCTCAATGCAATTTGAGCTCTAAAGGTGTCTTCATCTTCTATCCAATGATCACTTGGAGCTACCACGCAAATGGCCTGTTTGTTTAGTTGTTGAATTTTTAAAGAGGCATACAAAATACAAGGAGCCGTGTTTCGCATCTGAGGCTCTAGGAGTATTTGATTGGGGTTTATTTCAGATAACTGCTCTTGAACCAAAGCGGCATAACTTCGGTTGGTGAGCACAAAAATATTTTGAGTGGGAATGATGGCATTAAAACGATCGTATGTTTTTTGTAATAAACTTCTGCCGCAACCCAACATGTCATGAAACTGTTTGGGATAATCTTTGGTGCTAAAAGGCCAGAATCTAGACCCAATGCCCCCTGCCATGATAACGACATAATGATGATTTGCCATAAATGATTATTGAATTGCAAATAAACCAAAAAAACTTTAAATCTAGTACTTAAAAAATAAATAGTTCATGTTTTAGTAACCATAAATTAACCTCTCAACAAACCTTACAAATTACTTTTGCAGAAAAATTAATTGGATTTGTGATAAGTATTTTATTATTTGGTTACCAAATTAATTGTTTTAATTATCAATTAATTTGAAATATCATAAAAATGTTATTCAAATAAACCTTATTAAGTTTATTAAACTCAATCAATAAAAAACGCTATGATTATGAACAAACTTTACATTTTAGGATTATCCCTTTTTGCATTTGCTCTCGTTTAGGCACAAACTATTTTAACCCAATGGAATTTTAATGGCCCTGCTACAGCAGACGTACCTGGTGGAACTACTTCACCAAGTGCTGCCATTGGCACAGGAACGGCAAGTTTAATTGGAGGTGTAACTGCTTCATTTGCCTCAGGAACTGTAAATGGTGGATCCACAGACCCCATCACAACTGCTCCACCAAATTATGGTTGGAACACTTCTACTTATGCAGCACTTGGTGCAGAAAACAAGCAAAGGGATAAACAATTTCAAGTATCAACAACAGGTTTTTCAAACATTATCTTCGCATTTGATCAGCGTTTAAGTAATACTGCTAGCAATACTTGGCAAGTTCAATATTCTTTAAATGGAATAACGTTTACAGATGCAGAATTATTGACATTTGAACCCCAAGAAACTGGTACGGGTGAAGTGTGGTTGAACAATAGAACAGTAAACCTTAGTAGTATTTCGGAAGTTAACAATCAGGCTATTTTATATTTTAGAATTGTAAGTGCCTTTGACCCTACTACAAACGATTACAGAGCAGCTAGGTTAAATACAAATTATGGAGCCAATGGCACCTCAAGATTTGACATGGTAACGGTATTAGGCACCTCTTTATCTGCCAATAGTTTTGCTAAAAATACTTTGGCTGTTTATCCAAACCCCTCTACCAATGGTTTTGTAAACTTCACAGAAGCTGTTTCGGGCAGTTTATTCAATATGCAAGGCAGTAAAATTTTAGACTTTTCTGAAACAACTCAATTAAGCCTGCCAAGATTGCAAAGTGGTATTTACTTTGTTAAAACAACCAATGGAGCAAGTGCAAAACTGATTATAAAATAATTTTTTATAAACAATCAAATTAAAAAAGCTACTCATATTTTGGGTAGCTTTTTTGGTTTCGTGAACCTAAAACGCAGTTTCACAAATTATTATTGGGTTTACAAAAAGTTTTCGCAAGAACGAACAAACAATCTGCTTTATTTGTATCAAAAAATATGAAAAAATTATATTTTGTGGTTTTAGTTTTGTTGTTTGGTTGTCAAAACAAAAATAATGTTTTATTAGAAACTTCAGATAAAAGCATAACGAACCAATCTATAACCTTAGAGACCTATTTAGAAATTATTGAGGTTCTTTTGGTGGGTTACACCACGGAGGCAGTCAGTACACATATGGTTACCACACCTCATCAATTTTTGGGAGCCTCAGAGGGCAGAGCAAATTATGAAACCGAAGACCGTGAAAAAGTTAAACATTTTGTATCGTTTGCCTTTGTAGAAGATCTTTTGACCTATTATGTGTATGACTTAAATTTTAAAAACGTTGATTCCCAAGGATTAATGCAAGACTATTTATTAATAATCAGACGACAGTTAGAAAGCACCTTTGGTGATGAGTTTGAAACGGGTTATAATCAGCAGGGAAATTATACTGTTAATTGGGTTTTAGAGGGTGTAAAAGTAGATCTGGTAACTGGCGTAGATTTTATTTCCATAGATGTTTATCAATACTAAATAAAAAATCATGAAAAAATTAGTTCTTTTTGTAAGTATTTTCTGCATTTGCATGATGTCTTGTAAAAAAAATAATCAACCTGAACAAGTTGAGGCAGATTTGGCATCGTTTGCCTATTTAAAAAATTTAAGATTTTTACTCACAAAAAATCAAATTGAGCAAGTGTTGCCAAAAGAAATTAAAATCATTAGCGATAATGAAGATGGTGTTTTGTATGAACTAGAAAAGAATGATATCAAACATCAAATTACGGCCTTATTTTATGGCAATGAGTTTTTTGACATGCTGATGCTAGAATTAGATTTCACAAAAAATAAAACGCAACAAGCACTTGTTTTTGAATATTTATTAAAAGAATTAACCCAGAAAAATAAAGCTCCATTCTCTACTGAAAATAATGAAAATGGCCAATTTATTTCATGGATTGATGGCAGCATGCAGGAAGCCATTCATTATAAGATAACCTTATCTAAACAAGACAACATTGTGGGTCTTAACTATGTGATAGAAATAAAAGACGAGTCGAATTTTGAACATGATGATTTTGGAGGCGAATGGATTCAGAGAGGTGAAGATGGTGAATGGATTTTTGTGCCAGATTAAATTAATTAAATTTCGAAAGCAATAAAATTTTAAAAGTATTTGCTTTCACTTTGATATAAAAGAAGTGTTTATCGCTAAATAATAATACAGTAAAGTAGTAGTAGTTTTTCCTTTCTCCCCTTTGAGCAATTGTCTTAGAGGGGAGATTTTTTTAAATTACTTTGAAAACATAATTTATCTGGTCATTTAATCTGTTTAAAAAAATAAAACTTAAAATTTTCAAACTTACTTACAATAACAAATGATTTTTAACATTGAACTTAAATGTAGAAAAATGTTAAACTTTTGTTTACAAAAAAAATGCCTACTTCTGTGAAGCCAAATTGAGGTTTCATGAAGACTGATAAAAA
>DAIRDG010000002.1:0-49230 GCA_036796275.1 Flavobacterium sp. | reverse complement strand
AAAAAATGCCTACTTCTGTGAAGCCAAATTGAGGTTTCATGAAGACTGATAAAAATATGAGGTGTATTGTTTGACATTTGTTTTAAAAAAAAATAAAACTAAAATGAAAACAAAACTACTTTTATTAATTGCTCTATTTAGCCAAATATTTTTTGGTCAAATTACAACCGATAACCTTATTGCATATTATCCATTTGATGCCAATACGCAAAATGCTATTGTTGGTGGTGGTGCCTACAATCTTTTAGGTTATGGCCTTGGAAATGACATAAATTTTGTATTTAATGGCGGTGTAACGGGAGGATCTATTAACAACAGTAACTGCTATCAATTTAATGGGGGCAAATCATTAATGGCTACCAATTTTTTTGGATTATTAGATGGCAATCCAAATCAAAGCTTTTCTGTGAGCTATTGGGTGTGGTATAACTCTGTACCAAGTTTAAGTGGCCTAAACACCCAAATTGAAGCATTTTCTTCTCTTTTTTTGAGGGGTAATATTTCCTATGGTGTAAATACTTCAGCAAATGGTACAGGAGGCTTTAATCTTGGTTCAGATGTTAATACAACTTTTACCAGTTTATGGTATCACATGACTATTGTTTTTGATGCTTCAGCTCAAACATTAAAAATTTATAGAAATGGAAACCAAATTGGCACAACAGTTTCAACGAGTGGTTCTGCAATTTTTAAATACAATAATCGATTTGTGATTGGTGGCGGATCAAATGCTGATGGCTCGGCAGCAGCAGCAAAAGGTTTTTCAGGAAAAATTGATGAAGTATATGTGTTTAATAAAGCCTTAAATCAAAACGAAATTACCGCTTTGTTTGCAAAACAAGTCCCTACGTCTACATGCCCTCCCGGTAATGTAACCTTTACAACACAAGCCGAAGTGAATGCTTTTGTAGCTCAATACCCAAATTGTACCGAAATTAATGGACTTCTAACAATAAACGGTGGAAACATCAATAATTTGAGTGGTTTATCAAATATAACATCAATTACAAATGGTTTAACAATTTCTCAATGTAATACGCTAGCTTCTTTGAATGGACTTCAAAATATTACTACAATCAACGGAAACATTAGCATAACTAACAACCCATTATTAGTTAACTTGACAGGCTTAAATGGTCTAACTGCATTAAACAATAATAGTTCAGGAACTCTTGGCAATATTTTTATGAATAATAATTCAAGTTTAACTTCATTAGATGGTTTACAAAACTTAACAAATTTAACTAGAGATAATCTTGCAAATACAAGAACTGGTTTTGCAATATACAATTGCAACAGTCTTACAGACATAAGTGCTCTTGGTAACATCAACAATGCTGTAGCTGAATACATCGTTATATCAAATAATACTACCTTAAATAATTGTGCTATAGCAACTGTTTGTAACAAACTAGCTATTGACACCAACTGGGTTACAATTTCCGGAAACGCGACAGGATGCGAATCTATTACGGCAGTAAATAATGCTTGCGTTGCTCTATCTGTAGAAGGTTTTAACCAAGCTAGTTTTGACGTATTTCCAATACCATTTAAAGATAATATCACGATCAATCTGTCTAGAAAAGTAGACGGTGTTTTAAAAATTGTTGACCTAACCGGTAAAATTTTACATCAAAGCAACCTCAACAACAGTGAAATAACCATCAATAATTTAGGTCACTATAGCAATGGAATATATGTGTTGCAAATTGAAACTTCAAATGGTGAGGTTTATAACCAAAAAATAATAAAGTAAAGTAGTAGTTTTTTTCCTTTCTCCCTTTTGAGGAATAACCAAAAAAGGGAGATTTTTTAGAACAATAAACTCGATATATGATCCGATACACAGTAAATTTAATCCTTGTTTTTGTTTTTTTGGCTTGCCAACATCAGCCAAAAGAAAAAACAGCTTATGCCATAACAAATTATCAAGAGCATTGGAGTTTATTACAATACGAATTATCGAATAATAACCTTATGATGTGGGACACCATCATTTCGATCGATGGCAAAAAAACTTCTGATTTGATGTTAATCTTAAACTCTGAAGAATCAAAAAACGCAATAGCTCAAACTGATTACAAAGACTTGGTGGAGATGGATTTTTTTGGCAAAAAAGTAAAAGTGATGAAAATTAAATCAGCCTCGGCTACGCATGAATTTTATATTTCCGAAACCCAACATGGCCTCAAAATAATTGGCCATTTTTAGAATGAATATTAAACAATTTAAATTTTTATATTATGAAAAAAACTAAATCAATTTTCTTAGCCTTAACCCTCATGTTGCTTGTTGCACCAACTGCTGAGGCACAATTGCTCAAAAAACTAAAACAAGCTGTAACAGGAGAAGAGCAACAAACTAACACAAATAACAATTCTACCGCCAGCAATGCTAAAGCTAGCAGTGCAATGATAGGCGACAAAGAAATATCAGACGAATTTACAGTTGACGAATTTGGCTTAAATGGTATTTATTATACTCAAACCAAAAGAGGCATTACTAAAAACAAATTTCAATTTGAACTTTGTAAAGACAAAAGTACTGCCAAAGGTGCACAAGACATGCCGGGATGTATTTTATTTAAATACGAGATTCCTGAGTCAAATACAACTATTTGGAGAAATACAGTTAATAATGATGGTTATGCTCATCCAGAAAGTTTGAAAAGAATCAAAAAATTATATTTTTCAGGAAGAGGTTATGGCGATTTAATTCAAATTGAGACAGGGGTTATCTTAATGAGTCCTTCTAATTATAAAGGTGCAATAGAAAGGTTCAAAAAAGATGATTTCGATTGGAAATATTATGTAGAATACGGATTTTTTTATGTAAAAAACAAAGAAGATTTAAAAAAATGGGCTTACTCAAATGAGGTAATTGAAAAATTAAAAGCTGCTATGACTGAATTAAGCGAAAGCATCAGCAGCATATACTCCGAAGTTGAAGGCAAGAAAAACGCCAACAACGAAATGCCTTCAATGGGCAAATTGAACTCAAAATTTATTCAAGACAGAGCTCTAAAAACCTACAAAGAAAAATATGAACCCATCAATAAAGGCTGGACACACGATTATATGTATGTGCATGGCAACGACTGGGTAAATAAGAAAAAGTTTTTACCAAATGGTCAACAAGTAGAATCACATAGAGAATTGCAAGTAGTTATTGTTAGAAAAAACCCACAAGGGCAATGCAAAGCAGATTTGATGTATTATGTAGAAATTTTTGAAAACGGCAAATATAATGCGGCTAATGGCAAAGTAACTGGTCCTGTGTCTTATATTGGCATGCCTGGGGGTTATTTACCATGCGAAAAAACAGTGGCATTTAAAGCTAAATTAGCTAAGTAGTCAATTGCATGTCAATAAAAAAAACAAGTTTCGTCAACCCAAAATGCTGTTTTACAAACTAACTACACAATGAGGGTACACAAATTTGTAAGTTTATATAAATTTAAAAAAACATATCATGAAAAAAATCATTTTAGTCTTATCAATCGCCTTGATGTTGTGTAGTTTTTCAACCAACACCAAAACTTCATACAATACCTCAGCCTCTGTTGAAGCCCTTGGTGGAAGTTTTAGTTTAATTAACGACACCAAAGACAAAGTCACCATTCATACGGGCAGTGGCATTGTGAGCCTTAATAAAGGCAGCAAAACCAGTATCAGTTGCAATGTGGGTAAAGAAGTGTCTTGGGCAGAAAACGGCAAAAAAGGCAAAGCAATTTTTAAAATTCAAGATAGCCACTGCGGACAAACCATCAAGTTGTCTTCGGTGATGTAATGTTAGTTATTTCTTTTTTTTAAAAAGGAGTTGTTTTAGAACAGCTCCTTTTTTTTAGCGTTTAACCCAATCCGTTTAACCATCAGTTTCAAATTACTTTAAACAACCTTGAAAGCGGGTCTTATGGCTTATATGATTTTGTTGGCAAACAAATTTTGATTAAGAATTTTACAAATGAGAATGAGTTAAACATCAACCAGCTAGAATTTTTACAAAAAGGCATTTACTTATTAACAGTAAAACTAAATAACGGTCAGGAAATTCATAAAAAACTGATCAAATAAAATTATTTGTTTGTATTATCTAAAACAAGCTCAGCGATGGGCTTGTTTTTTTTATGCCAAGATAAAAACTGCATAAAATGTTTTGTTTTCTGGCCAATCTTTTTTCTATAAAACTCATAGCTAATCTTGAGGTATTTTGAGTTTTAAATTTATTGTTTTGCAGTGTTAAACAAAATATTTTTTCATTTTAAAAAGTGTAAAAAAAATTTAAAGACCCTGTTTTTTACAATTTATTATCTAAAAACATAGCCATTAAAGCTTGTTTTTTGTCATTTGAGATAGAGAGTTCTGCACCATTGCTCATGATTAAGGTGCCGCCATCTTGTTTAAGCAATTTTTCTATTTGGTTGATGTTGACGATATGACTTCTGTGAATTCGCATAAAATTGCCTAAAGTTTCAAGTTTTTCAAATTCTGCTAAACGTTTAGACAAGGTAATTTTTTGGTTGTCTGTGGTAAAAAAATGAGTATATGAACCATCAGCTTTTAGGTAAATAATTTTTTCGAGTTCTAAAAATAGAAGTCCTTCGCCGGTTTGCAAAGCAATTTTTTTGTGGGTCTCATCCACAGTTAATGGCGATTTTTCTGAGGCTAATTTTGCTTTATTGAGGGCTCTCTCCAAACCTGTGATTCTGATGGGTTTTAACAAATAATCTATTGCATTTTTTTCGAAGGCATTTAAGGCAAACTCAGCATGAGCAGTAACAAATACGATTTGAAAATTAACTTTAGATTCGTCAAAAAAATCTAACAATTCTAAGCCAGAAAAACCTGGCATAGAGATGTCTAAAAAAACTAAATCGGGCTTGTTTTTGTCTATTGACCTCACAGCCTCTTGAATATTCTTACACAAATCTAAAATCATAACGTCAGGGAAATTTTCTTGTAAAATCCCCTGCAAAGCCAATCTGGCATTTAATTCATCGTCAACTATTATTACTTTCATGAATAGTTATTATTGGAATTTTAATTAACACAATAGTCCCTTTGTTGTTTGCTTTATCAACTGTCTCAAAGGTAATTGGTTTAGTCGACATTTTATTGAGCAATTCTATTCTATTTTTGATGGCTTTGGTAGCAAAAGACGTGTGTTTTTTTAAAACATTATTCAATTTGGAGGAATGTTCTCTGCCAATACCATTATCTTCAATGTCAAAAAGCAAATAATCTTCATTTACATCAATCTTCATGAGCAAATTTTTTGTGCCAACTTTGTGCATCAAACCATGCTTGATGGCATTTTCTACAAACGGCTGAATAATCAAAGACGGAATCATGATTGTGTTGGTATCTATGGCAGCGTTTACTTGAATTTTGTAGTTAAAATCGTCTGTTTCAAACCTTGATTTTTCTAATGAAACATACAAATTAATAGCCTCTAATTCGTCTGAAAGTTTAATGCTAACTTTGTCTGAAATGTCGAGGGTTTTTCTGATTAAGTCTGAAAAGGTACCTAAATATTCGCTGGCTTTGCTCTTTTGGTTAGAATAAATAAGGCCTTGCACAGCTTGCAAAATATTAAACAAAAAGTGCGGATTCATCTGGCTTCTCAAAGCGGTGAGTTGCGATAAGGCTAATTGTTCTTTGAGGGCTTGCTGTTTTTGCACTCTTATTGAGGCCAATTTGTATACCAAATAAAAAACAGATAACAACAACAATGACATGAGAATTAAAAACCAATTTCTTAACCAAAATGGTTTTAGGATATTGAAGTTGTATTCTAAAATATTGGATGTACCCTCCTTAAAGTCTAACTTGGCTTGTAGTTGATATTTTCCAGGATTTAAGGATAAGTATCTGATATTGTTATTGATGGCTTTTTGGCTTTGCCAAGTGGTATCTACTGGAAGCAAACGATATTTGTATGAAAAATCTCCTAAACTTTTAAAATGTATGCCTTGTAATGTAAATTCAATATTGTTTTCATTGTATTTTAGATTAACGTTATTTTTAGACAACGTTTTATTGTTTGCTACTATTTTTTTAAATGAAAAATAGGGTCTTATGGTTTTTTTTAGTAACGATTCGTCAAAATAAAAAATCCCCTGATTGGTAGCAAACCAAAGTTGGGTATTATGTTTTTTAAAATCATTGATATGTATACCCGCAAAATTGAGGTTTTGATTTAAATTTTTGACTTTATAGTCAACAAAACTCAAAAAATTCATTCCATTTGAAGTCAGTATCCAAATGCCATCGTTTTGAGATTCAATCCGAAGACATTGATTGCTCGAAAGTCCGTCTTTAAGGCTATATTGTTTTATAACTTGATTGTCTTTCATGCACAACAAACCGTTTTGAGAGGTGGCTATCCATAATTGACTATTTTTATCTTTAATTATTTGAGCTGCAATGATAGGTTGCTTATTAAATTGTATCTCTCTTGCATTGTATTGATTATCGTAAAAATATAGGCCATCACTGTAGCCTATGTAAGCGGTCTTTTGAGATAAATCATAATGTAAACTTCTAGAACGTTTTTTTCTGAGTTCCAAAAACTTAAAGTTTTTATGATAAGAAGAGCTATTTAGTTTTTGCTTTAATTGATGATAGGTCTGGTAATGGCTCAAGGTGTCAATATAAAGCCCCGCCATATTATAACTGCTAACTAAATAATAACCTTCTTCAATTTTTGCAATGTCTTTGCCAACATAATCATCAATTAAGTTTTGTCTTAAATCGTCCGAAAAGGCCCCATAAGTGCAAAAGATGTTATTATTTATAGATTTGATAAATTCTACATTGGCAGAAGTTTTAAAATTGCGTTGATTCAATATATTTAATTCTTGATCTAACGCCACAAGATTGCCTTGGGAAGTACCAATATAAAGATAGTGATCATTCTTATAGATGCTAGTATAAGAGGTGTTTTCTGAAAAATTATTGAGTTTAAAGGTGTAAATTTGTTTATCAGGAATCATAAATAAACCTTCATTTAGGGTGCTAATCCAATAATTACCCTCTTTGTCAAAAACAACATCTGTAACATATTTATTTTCTAGATATTTTAGTTTTATGGTGTTTTCAATATCATTATAAACATACAAACCATTTGAAGCTGATAACCAAAGTTGGTCATCTGCCAAACTTAAATTATTAAAGTAAGTGTTATTTGGCAAATTATCATCTTTTACTTTACTTTCTAACGTATGCAATTCATTTATTTTGCCTTTTGCACAATAAAATAATTGATTTTTGTACACTAAAGCTTCTTTTTGAGAATCTATGACCTTGGTAATTTTTTGTAGTTTCTGGTTTGAAAATTTATAAACATAATCAAAACTCAAGACATATACATCTTCATTGGTTGAATTGCTAGTAATAGAAGTAAAACTATTGGTGATATCATCTTTTTTAATACTTAAAACCTTTTTAAACGCACCATCATTAATACTTAAATAAACATTTTTTTCAGTAATTATCCAAAACTGATTTTTATAAACCAAATAGTCTATCAAATTAGACTGGTCCTTGAGCAATACTTGTTTTATGATAGATTTTTGATAAAGTTTTTCGTTTTTTAAATAAAAAATTTCGTTAGCAAAGTTTTTACACCAAATTGTGCCATTGCTATCTTGCTGAATGCTATTAACTGAGATAGCTAAACTAGCTTCATAAGGATAGGTAATAAACTTTATGCCATCAAAAGACATCAAACCCTTGTCTGTACCTAAATACAAGATACCTATGTTATTAGAAAACAAGTCATAAATGGTTTGGGTTGGTAAGCCCTCTCTGTAAGATATTTGTCTTATAAAGGGCTGTTGACTTATCAAATAGCAACTAAATATAAACCCAAAAAAAATCTTTATTAAATTGAGATTCATTACCAAAAAAATTACACACGTAATGCTATGATTTATTTATAAGAAAAACAAATAAAAACAAAAAAAAGAGACCTTAAAATTAAGATCTCTTTTAGGGTAGTGACTTTATTTTATCACCATGTGTTATGGCTTTTGTTTAAAACCCTAGGTCTTTTTTTACATCTGAAGAAATATTAGGGCCATCAGATAATAACATAGAACTTGAATCCATCACATATTGGTAGCCTAAAGCTCTGCCAACTTTTTGTATAGAGGATTTAACTGTTTCATAAAGTGGTTGCATCAAAGCTTTTTCTTTGTCTTGCACATCTTTTTGAGCAGTTGTTCTGTAATCAGTGATTCTTTTTTCCATGTCTTCCATCTCTTTGGCTCTTTCCTCATTGGTTTTTTCATCTTTTGTTTCAAACTCTTCTTGGTATTTTTTTAATTTAGTTTGAAATGTCTCAACCATGGTTTTCATTTCGTTTTCGTAAGTTTTACTCAACTGCTCTAGCTCTTTATTAGCATTTTTCATAGCAGGATAATTCAACATGATATCTTGCACATCTACATGAGCAACTTTTTGTGCGTTGGCAAATTGAAATGCTACGAAAGCTAAACTAGCTAACAATAATTTAGTGGTTTTCATTGTGTTCATAATTTAATTTAATCTTCTTTGTTACTATTTTGTTTTTCTTTGAGTTTATTGTTTCGTTCTTCAAGCGCTTTGGCTCTTTGATCTTGTAATTCTTTTTTTCTTTTTTCTAATTCGTCTTTGCGTTCTTGTATCGCTTTTTGTCTTTCTTCTAGGCTTTGCTTTCTAGCCTCTTGCACTTCTTTAAGTTTTTCTTCTCTTTCAGAAACTGCTTCGGCTGTTTTGGCAGCTTTGGTGTCTTTAACTGTATTTTCGTTGCCTTTATCATCATTATCTAAAACTGTGCCACTCTTTTTATTTTTAGCTTGTAATACTTCTTTTTTCTTTGCCTCTTGTGCTAATTTTCTTTCTTCTATCATGCGTTCACGCTCTGCTTTCTTTTCTTCAAGTCGCTTTCTTCGCTCAGCCAGAGCAGGGTTTGCAACTTCTTCATCTTCTTTTAATTCGTCTTCTTTTAATTTTTCTAACTGTTTTTTAGACAAATTTTCTCTTTTTTCAGAACGGGTTATTTGCTTTACGACTAAATCACTAATGTCGAATCTTTTGGCTGCAAATAGCATAGTTAGATCTGAAGCCTTATCAAACACGAAATCGTATTTTCTGGCTTCAGCAATATCTTGTACTATGGTAAAAACTTGGTCTTGTATAGGTTTTATCAGCACAGTTTTCTGAACAAAAAAATCGCCATTGGGCCCAAATCTTTTTTGTCGTATGTCGTTTAACTCTGCTTCAAGCAGTTCAATTTCTTCAATTTTTTCGTCAATCAGCTCTTGGGTTAATAAGATTTGTTCTGTTTTTAATTCACCTCTTAATCTTTTGATGTCACCTTCTTTAGATTCAATATCTTCTTTCCACTTTTGAGCCTTTTGGTCTATCATGCTAATGGCTTGGGTATAACTTGAGGTGTTTTCAAGTATGTATTCCATATCAATATAAGCAATCTTGATGCCCCTGTTGGCTTGAGCATGAAAATAATAACTATGACAAAGCAATACAACAACAACCCACTGTAAATGAGTGTTTTTGAATTTGGTTTGAATGTTTTGAAAACTTGTTTTAAAAAAATAAATCATAATAAACTGATTGAGATTAATGAACTAAAAATCATAAATCTGGTTGTAAATATATAACTATTTTTTTCAATTAAAATTGTTGGCCAATGATAAAATGTGTTTGCCATCCACTTTTTTGGGTACCTCCAATGGGTGGATCAAACCCGTGACCAAAATCTATCCCTAATAAACCAAATGCTGGCATAAAAACTCTAATACCCATACCGGCCGATCTTTGAATTCTAAAGGGGTTAAATTCTTGAAAATTATTCCAAGATGAACCAGCTTCCAAGAAACTTAAAGCATAAATTTGGGCAGCCCCTTTTAAGGTAATTGGGTATCTCAACTCCATCGTATATTTATTATAAATGGTACCCCCATCTCTGGTTACTCTGCCGTCTCTTTCATTGATGGGCGTAAGGGCCTGATTTTCGTATCCTCTCAACTGTATGATTTCTCTGCCATCCATGATGAAGTTGGCTAAACCATCGCCTCCAACAAAAAATCGTTCAAAAGGTACAAGACCTCTATCACTATTGTATGCTCCCATAAATCCGAACTCAACATTGGCTCTTAAAACAAGAGCATTAGATGGTTTTCCAGCTAAAGTAGCAAACCAGTCGCCTCTAAATTTGATTTTATAAAACTCTAACCAATTAAATCGTTTTTGGTCTACCTTAGCTTGGTCTGGAGCTGCTCTGGTAAAATCTATTTGTCCTTGTTCGTCTATGGCTGGCAAACCACTAGCTGTGAGTGGTGTTCCGGCAGGATATACAATGCCGTTTGAAACAACCTGACTTTCAGAAACTAATTTATATTCTGGTAAGTTGCCTAAATTACCAAAATCTACTTTACTAAACAACGAATACGGTGGTGTAAATTTTCCCGAAATGGTAAACTCAGAGCCATAGGTTGGATAAATAGGATTAAACCCTTTGCTATTTCTGGTAAGGGCTATGGTATAGGCAATGTTGTTAGACTGGCCATCCCCAAAGGTAAACAAGCCCGTGTTATAGTTCTTTAAGTCAAAATACTGATAGGAAATGGCTTGAGATAGCATAAAAAAGTCATCTGGCTCAGACAGTCTTTTGGCGATTCCGAACGTAACTGATGTGATGTTAAAATACCTATCTCTGTCTACCAAATTTTGATTAAACCCAGGATTGATGCCACCAAACTGACCGCCCAAACCGCCACCAAAACCAAAATTGGCTAAGAATTGTTTACTGTGTGAGATTGAAGTTGAAAATCTTACTGGTTTTCTACCTCCTAGCCATGGTTCTTCAAAGTTAACTGAGTAGGTTTGAAAAAACGTACTGCCTTGTAACCTTAAAGACATCCGCTGACCATCTCCCATGGGTAAGGGTTTGTATTCATTTTTGTTAAAAATATTTCTTAACGAAAAATTATTAAAAGACAATCCGAGGGTTCCTATAAAGCCGCCTGCACCATAGCCTCCCTGCAATTCTATTTGGCTAGAGCCTCTTTCTACTAGGTTATATTCAATATCAACTGTACCAGCTGCAGGATCAACGTTTTTAAACTTAGGATCTATAGATTCTGGTTCAAAAAACCCTAGCTGACCAAGTTCTCTAATGGTTCTTACCAGTTCTTGTTTGTTGTATTTTTGCCCAGGTCTTGTTCTTATTTCTCTAAAAATTACATGATCATTGGTTTTGTCATTTCCAACCACCGAGATTCTATTAAAATAAGCTATTGGACCCTCAAGGATTCTGATTTCAAAATCGATGGTGTCATTGGCTGTTCGCACCTCTACCGGATTTATTTGCGAAAACAAATAACCATTGTTTTGATACAAGTTGGTGATGTCTTCTCCATCGGGTCTTTTCTTGTCGTTAATTCTTTTTTCTAATAAGACACCATTGTAAACTTCTCCTTTTTTAATGCCCAAAAGTCTGTTGAGCGTTTCATCTGAATAAATGGTATTTCCCAAAAATTTAATGTCCCCAAAACGATACTGATTGCCCTCTTCTACTTGCATTTTGATGCTGATGAGGTTTTTATCTAAATCAAACTTTACGGTATCCCAAACTACACGGGCATCACGGTAACCTTTTTCTTTGTACTTCTCTACAATATTTACCAAATCTTGCTTGTAGTCATCTCTTATAAATTTAGATCCTTTCCAAAGTCTTCCGGGCAATTTTACTTTGGTGTTTTTCATGGCTTTTCTAATTTTTTTATCAGAAAGTTTGGTATTGCCTTCAACAAGAATTTCTTTGATTTTAATTTTATTACCACGATCAAACCTGATTAGCATATTAACCAAATTACCCTCTGTGGTGTCAGGAGTTGTGGTTATGTAAGCTTTTGCATTGTAAAAACCTTTTTTTCTATAGTTATCTTCAATGTTGTTTTTGGTAGTGGTAATAAGGTTGTCATTAACTGTGATACCCTTTTTTAGTTTGTTATCGGTAATCAAAGTTTCTGCTTTGCCTTTTTTTACACCATTTACTTTCGCTAAATTTAGTTTTGGCAATTCATAGACCTCCAATTCTAAAAATATGGTATCTCCCTTAGTTTCTATCAAAAAAATATCAATATCTCTAAACAAATCTAGTTTACCTAACTTCTTGATGGCACTAGAAATATCATCCCCAGGAATTTTAAGTCGTTGGCCTTTTTCTAAACCGGTATAAGTAACAATTGTTTGCTCATTAAATGTTGTTTTTCCTGCAACTGTTACACCACCTAGTATATAAACTCTTCCAGAGTTAAAATCAGGATTCAATTGGCTATACAATGATGAGGTTGTACCCAAAAAAATAATTAAAAATATTGAAATAATATTCTTAAAAAGAATGCAATTGTTCGCTTGTTTGTCCAAATCTTCTTTCTCTTTTTTGATAACTAATAATTGCTTCATACAAATTTTCTTCGGTAAAATCTGGCCAATGTATTTCTGTAAAATAAAATTCAGCATAACACACTTGCCATAATAAAAAGTTGCTAATTCTGTGTTCTCCTGAGGTTCTAATGAGTAAATCTACATCAGGCATATTGTGGGTGTAAAGATGTTGATTAAATGTTAATTCATCAATATCGTCTTCTAAAATTATATTATTTTTAACTTTATAGGCAATGGCTTTTGCCGCCTCAACAATCTCTTGTCTAGAGCCATAACTTAAGGCCAATGTTACGGTGAGTACAGCATTGTCTTTGGTGGCCTCAATGACATGTTGCAACTCTTTTTGTGCTTTTTCTGGTAAACGATATACTTCACCAATCACATTAAGTTTAATATTGTTTTTGAGTAATTTAGGAAGTTCGCTTTTTAGAGAAGTCACTAACAGGCTAAACAATTTATTAATTTCATCTGTTGGTCTGTTCCAATTTTCAGTTGAGAAAGCATACAGGGTGAGGTATTTTATTTCGAGTCTCCTACAGGCTTCTGTTACCTTACTAACCGAGTTTTTGCCGCTTTTATGCCCAAAAATACGCAATTTGCCTTTGCTTTTGGCCCATCTACCGTTGCCATCCATGATGATTGCAATATGGTTGGGTAATTTTGTTTTGTCTATGTGTTCTAATAAACTCATCTAGTAAGGGCAAAAACAGGGGTTATTACCAAAAGTGTAAGTAAAATAAACTCCGGTAAATACATACCAATCATTAGAATTTATGTTACCAAATCTTTGGTTTAAAAACTGTTCGTTTTGGGGGTTAGAACCATCTAAATTATCAGTAAAAGCATACCTTGCTCCTATTTCAAAACCTAGTATTAATGACCTGGTGACTTTAGATTTAATTCCAATAATCATCGGGATGCTGTAAGACCATTTGTTTTCATCAAAAAACAAGGTGTTGTTTATAAAATACTGTTCTTTATAATTAAATGCATTTAAACCTGAAGCAACATAAGGGGTGTATTGAAACCCAATTTGATGTAAATCAAAATCTCTAAAATTAAATTCTAAACCCACACCTATCTCATGTATTCTATTGCTAAAGTTTAAACCTCTTTGTGCTCTACTTCCACTGTCTACATTTGTATCATCGGCTGATAAGTTTGCAAAATTGTAATGCAATCTGTAGGAGTGCCTAGGGCTTTTATTCCATCTATACAAAATACCAAAGCCAGTATCATTGGGTCTTATAAAATTATCTTTACCAATTTCACCTACATAGTTTGTGCCTAATATCATAGGACCTATTTCGTGTATTTGAGCAAAATTGACGTTTATGAACATCAAAAGAAGGAATAATAACTTGTAATTCATGTTTTGTTAACAGCTTGCAAATATAAAAATTAACTTTACTATTTGATCAATTGAGCGTTAAATGTTTTTTAATAATCCTTAAAATAATTAAAACCTATACTAATTGATTTATTATAAAAATAGCCTAAAAATTTATACCCCATGTCAGGTGATTCATAGTTAATCAGTTTAAAACGATTATATTTTAACTATATTACATTTACATAAAATTTTCTACCTCCACGTTCCAAATAACGTTTTGTTCCTCAACATTGATGATATGCTGACCAGCTATAAAATCTGAACGAACATATTTTGCCAAAAAATCTACTTTGCTATTTTTATTAATACAATTAACCTTTCGCTCTTGTAATTCTAACCTTTCAGTGTTTTTTGTTTTAACTTAAATGGGTTATTAGTTATAAAAAAAATAAGTGTAGTTGATTTACAGTCAAAAATAAACCATTTTTGTAAGTCATTTTAAAGACCCTAAATTTTAGTTAATATTATTATATAGCAGTTATTGAAGCCCTTAAAATTATTTTCTTTGCAAAAAAAAATGCTGTTAAGAATTGCAATAATATTAGGTTTTTTTCTACTTGTAGAATTATATGCGTTTCAAATAATTAGAACTTTGTTTAAAACATCTTGGATTCAATCTGTTTATCTAATTCTTTCAACCATTTTTATAGTTTTTTTTATTTGGTCTTTTAGCAAGTTTGACCGCTCTGTGGGGCAAACCAACTTTTCTCTATTAATTACAGGAATATTCCTTTTGGTTTATGTGCCAAAATTTATTTTTAGCTTTTTGATGTTTACCGAAGATGTTTTTAGATTAATCATGACGAGTTTTTCATGGGTTAGCAATAACTTTAGTCAGTTTAATTTGCCGAATAGGTGGGTACCACTGAGTAAATTTGGAGCATTTTTGGGCATCCTAGTTGTTTTAATGTTATCTTATGGAATGCTTTTTGGGAAGTATAATTTTAAAGTATTTAAAAATCATTTGGTTTTTAATGACCTGCCACAAGCTTTTGATGGGCTAAAAATTCTTCATCTCTCGGATATTCATATCGGTAGCCTTAAAGAAGAAGCCAAAATTATAGAAGCTATAAATTTAATTAATCAACAAGATTTTGATTTAGTATTGTTTACAGGTGACGTAGTTAATTCATTAGCTAATGAATTTGATCCTTGGATTGAGGTTTTTAAAGCTATAAAAACACCAAAATATGGCAAATTTTCGGTGTTGGGGAATCATGACTATGGAGAATATATAGATTGGAAAGGAAATGACATTGCAAAACAAAAAAACTTTGAAGACATCAAAAACATACATCAAAAAATTGGCTTCAAATTATTGCTAAATGAACACATAAAATTAAGCAATCAAACGGATACTATTGTAATTGTAGGTGTAGAAAATTGGGGCAAAAATTTTAAAAAAGCTGGCGATTTATCTCTTGCTATCGATGGCCTAAACAACTCAAGTTTTAAAATACTTTTGAGTCACGACCCGAGTCATTGGGAATATGAGGTAAAAAATCATCCTCAAAATATTCAGCTAACGCTTAGCGGCCATACGCATGGCATGCAATTTGGACTCGAAATAAATGACTTCTTAAAATGGAGCCCTGTGCAATATGTTTACAAACAATGGGCAGGTGTTTATCAACATCAAAATAAAATTTTATATGTAAATAGAGGTTTTGGGTTTCATGCCTATCCTGGCAGATTTGGTATTTGGCCAGAAATTGGAATTATCAGTTTAAATAGGCCCTAAGAGCAAAATATAGAAAAAATTCTACAAAATTTTGAATCAAATTGGTTACAAAATATATACTTTTACAAAAATTTAGAGTTACGTATGTCAAAATTTGGAGATTTAATCAACTCACCAGTGCCGGTGCTTATAGATTTTTATGCTGATTGGAGCGAACAATCTGAACAGATGCATGCCGTAATGAAAGATGTAGCAGCTGCGATGGGTGATAAAGCCAAGGTTATAAAAATTGATATAGACAAAAACCCACAGTTGGCAGATGCCCTTAGGATAAAAACAGTACCAACTTTCATTATCCATAAAGATAACAAAATGGTATGGAGACAATCTGGAGAAATAGATGCCAACACGTTAATATCTACGCTAAAGGAACAGTTTTAAACTCATAGCCCTCCTGAAATAACATTGCTAATAAATTCGGAAGTAATTGTTTTAAATTATTAAAACTCTTATAGTTGTCATGCAAAACGATGATACTTCCCGGTTTAATCTTTTTGCTCATTTTATTAAGCACCTCATCACAATTAATATTAATGTCAAAGTCATACGTCAAGAAACTCCACATAACCACTTGGTAACCCTCTTTTTTTAATGCCCAGTATTGACTTAGTTTTAATCTTCCATAAGGTGGCCTCATTATTTTGGTAGCAGTTGGCAAGATGGTTTGTATGGTCTTTTGTGCCAATTCAATATTGTTGAGGTAATCTTGTGTTGAGTTTTTAAATCCATTTAAGTGATGATAGCTATGGTTGGCTAATAGATGATTCTCTGATATTATTTTTTGTGCAATCAAAGGGTGCTTATAAAGGTTTTCGCCAACACAAAAAAATGTTGCTTTTGCCTCATACACCTTTAGTGTCTCTAATATCCAAGGAGTAACTTCGTTTGTTGGCCCATCATCAAAGGTAAGGTATACAAACTTTTGCTGAGTTTTAACCTCCCAAACAGCAGCAGGGTAAAAGCATTTAAAAAACCAAGGTGTAGAAAAAAACCTTAACCTTTTACTCATCTAAATTTAAAGTTATCCCGAAGCGTTTAAATCTTAAGTTTTTATCCAAAGCCTGAAACTGTTCAGAAAAAACTATAAAATCTTTTTCATAAAATGCCATGTCATTGTGTTCGTTGGCAATTTGAAATAAACTTTTATAAATGACCACTTTTCTGCTTATTTCTCTAAAATATAGTTGTTGCTCTTGTTGGCTCATTTTAATGTGATAGTTTAATTCTTGCTGATGCTTTTTAATGAGTTCTTTGGTAATTTCTCTTGCTTTCTCTTTTTTGTTTATTTCATAGTAATTGTATACTAGAGGTGTAACTGTGCTGTATAGACCATAAAAAGCTAATGGTACTTTTTGCATGGTAAGATCTAAGATTTTTTCTGCCTTGTTAAACTCTTTTTCTATAATAAGCTGATCAGACAAGCGTGTTAAAATATTACGATAACTTACTGCATTTCTTCGGGTTTCAGGATCATGATAAATGTCTGGACTCTCACCATTGCCCCAATCCCATTTGTTAACTATTTCATACATAGATTCTGTATCTATAAAACCCATATCCATGCCAGATGTTCGTTCGTCTAGAGGAGTTTTTATGGGTACTAGCTTATAAACCAAACCTTGCAATTGCAAATGATCTTTTAACCATATGTAATCATCGTTGCCAAAACTTCCTCCCGTAAAACAAATCGGTCTTTCCCAATTATTGTTTGCCAAGATGTCTAGCATGATGAGTCTGTTTTTCACCAAGTTTCCTTCTATATCTATGTCCATATAGGGAACTATAGAATCATGATATTTTTGGTTTACCACCTTGTTTTTTATCACTTGTTCCTTGTTTACTTGTAATCTAATTTTATTAGTTGGATAGAAATTAATAAAAATACCTTGCTGCATTTGAACTTTAGAGCGTTCAGAATCGTCTTTTATAAAATCTAGAAATTGCTTGATATCCCAACGGTCTTCAATCATGTCCCTATGAATAGAAACATCTCTTTTATCTCCCACATACAAAGATTTGTCTAACGAGATTGGCAATGGCTCAGAGTCGTAAGCTTTCACTTTCATCTGATCTATATACCAATCTGTTTGTAGTAAACTGGTGTTTACAATTCGTACATCGGTTCGATACCCTTCAATTTCTTGAGCGTACCATAGCGGAAAGGTATCATTATCACCAATGGTATACAAAATAGCATTGGGTTCGCAAGAATCTAAATAAGCTTTTGCATTAGCCAAAGCTGTGTACTTTCCTGATCTATCATGATCGTCCCAATTTTGGGTGGCTAACAATAAGGGAGAGCCTAAAAAGGTAATGGTTAACACTAATGGTAGTATTATTTTTGGCGAAACGAATTTTTTTAATAAATCCATTAATGCATAAACGCCAAGGCCTATCCAAATTGCAAATACATAAAAAGAACCTACCAAAGCATAGTCTCGTTCTCTGGGTTCAAAAGGTTTTTCGTTTAAATATATTTTTAAGATAAGCCCTGTAAATAAAAATAGGACTAACAACACATAAAAACTTTTCCATTCTTTTTTAGAATGATACCAAATACCTAGCAATCCTAGCAAGAAAGGAATAAAAAAATAAGTGTTTCTGCCTTTGTTTTTTAGCTGATCATCGGGTAAATCTGTTTGAGAAATCACAAAAAATTCGTCAATGAATTTAATACCACTAAGCCAATTGCCCTGATCGTCAGATTTGCCTTGGTTGTCATTTTGTCTGCCTACAAAGTTCCACATTAAATACCGCCAATACATGTATACAAACTGATATTCTATCATAAACGACATGTTGTGATAAAAACTTGGCTTGTCTACTTGCACATAAGACCCATATTTTTTAAGAAAAACAATTAAATCCTCATTATCATACTGACCAGATCTGTAGCCTTGTTTAAACTCATTGATGGTTTGTTGCATGTCTTCTTTTATTTTGCCAACCAAAGCAAAATAATCTTGTTCTGTTATTTCTTCAACATCAATGCCATATTTTTCTAACTCACGCATGTAGTCAAATTTTGGATTGAGTCTAAAATCTAAACCATCAGTATAGTTTAAGTAATTTTCTGCACTAGACTCGTGTATCATTCTGGGTAATAAAGCCATATGATCGGGGTGACTGTTATAATCAGAATTTTTGTAATCATTTACGATGACATATTTCTTTTTTTGATAATCTCTTTCGTAATTTTTTGGTTTATCTTTGAAAGGATTCTCTGGGTGGGCTCCAGCAAACATATCGGTAAATTGAGGGCCGTAAAATAACGGAGAGCTTGGGTATTGCTCTCTGTTGTAATAGGCCAACAATTCTCGAGCATCAGATGGATTATTCTCATTAATTACCGTTTTGGCATTGGCTCTGATGGGCAACATGAGCCAAGAAGAAAAACCAATAAAAATAAAAGTAATACACAAAAAAACTGTATTGATGAATACATTTTTGTTGTCATGAGACTTTTTAAGGCCAACATATAAAATAGCAAATAAGATTATGGCTGCTATAATTGTTCCTGTGTTAAATGGCAGGCCTAAAGAATTAACCACATAAACTTCGGTAAGACCAAAAATAGAAAGTGTATAGGGCAATAATAGTTTAAAAATTACCAACAAAACCAAAACAACTAGTATGTTTGCAATAATAAAATTCTTGATTGTAATGTTTTGATAATGCTTAAAATAATACAACAAGCCAATAGATGGTATGGTTAACAGAGCCATAAAGTGAACCCCAAATGATAAACCCACCATAAAGGCTATGGCTATTAACCATCTATGACCTCTCGGTGTGTTCATAGCCCGTTCCCATCTTAATCCCATCCATAAAAGAATTGATATGAACAAGGATGCCATGGCATATACTTCTGCCTCAACAGCATTAAACCAAAAACTATCTGTAAAACAAAAAGACAAGGTGGCTATTAAAGAAGCTCCTAAAATGGCTTTGCCCTGCCATTCGTCTTCATGATAGTTTGGTATAATTTTTTGAAAAATCATTGAGGTGCTCCAGAACATAAAGAGCAAAGTGAAAGCACTAGAGAGCACTGAAACCATATTAACCATCAAAGCAATATTTTCATTACCAATAGCAAATAATGACATCACTGCACCAATAATTTGGTATAACGGAGCACCGGGTGGATGCCCTACCTGTAGTTTTGATGAGGTAGAAATGTATTCTCCACAATCCCAAAAGCTCACAGTGGGCTCTACGGTAAGGGCATAAACAACAAATCCTACTGCAAAACTAAACCAACCGAGATTTGAATTCCAATGTTTAAAATTATATTTTAACATAATTTGATTTTAATTTTTGAAAACGCAAAGTAACAATTTTTAAACGTGATTATGTAATAAATAATGTTTACTTATTTAAATTTTAGCTTGAAATTTCGGTTTTTTGCTAACAATTTCATAAAGTTGACAAAGACAAAAAAAACTTTGTCAAATAATTTGCAAAATATTAATTTTAGTCTAAATTTGCACCCACAAATAAAGCATGGTCTATGGTGTAATGGTAACACAACTGATTTTGGTTCAGTCGTTCAAGGTTCGAGTCCTTGTAGACCAACAAAAAAGCCCTCAACAGGGCTTTTTTTGTTTTATATTGTATTTAAGTTATGTTTATGTTGTTTATTCTAATTGTTTTAATTCGCTGTAGTTTTGATATAATTTTTTGAGAAAAAAGCCGTAAATTAATTTATAAAATCCCCATATAATCAAAATAACCAAGGCGGTATAAACTATAAAAATGAGTACAAAGGTTAAATAAAATAACCCTAAATTATCATTTACCTCGGCTTCATTTATGGTATTTATCAGGTCTGTATCAAAATTTATTAATATAAAGAATGAAATGATGATGGTTAACACACTTAAAACAATAATAGTTTTTACATAATTAATAACGGTTTTTCGGGTATTGATGATATTTGACATCAATACTTTTACAGAATCTGAGGCGTTTATTTTTTGATAATTTATGTAAAATTTATAAATAAAATAAACAATGACTCCATAACTCAAAATTTCAGAAATTGTTACAAAATAATATTGATCAAAAAACTCAAAATTTTCTTTAAAAGATGATGGTTTCTTAAGCATATAAGATAAAAATATCCATAGTGCCAGCTCTATAAAACTTACAACAACAATCCATTTTACAACAGATGACGAACTTTTATGTATCATTTTATAAATATCAACCTCAGTATATTGAGGCATCCTATCATTTCCTTTTTTCCAGTCTTGTTTTAATAAATCCAACGCATCATTCATACCTTACGGGTTTAATATTTCTTTTAATTTCTTTTTAATTCTGTTCATTTTTACACGGGCATTAACCTCTGTGATGCCTAATGTTTCAGAAATTTCATTATAATCTTTATCTTCTAAATACATATAAACCAATGCCTTATCAATATCTGACAATTGATGCACTGCCTTATACATGAGTTTAAGTTGTTCTTCTTCTTCGGTATTATATTCATCAGATTTAAACTGAAACATCAGATGATCTAATGACGTAGTATTTACAGTTTTAGTTTTTTTTCTAAATAGTGTAATGGCCGTATTAAGAGAAACTCTATAGGCCCATGTAGAAAACTTTGCTTCTCCTCTAAAGTTTGGATAAGCTTTCCAGAGTTGTATGGTCATTTCTTGAAACAAATCTTTGTGTTCGTCTTCATTATACGTATAGAGCCTGCAAATCTTGTGCAAAATATTTTGATGCTCCATGAGTTGTGACACAAATTCTTGTTCGCTAATTTGATTCATGTAAGCATTAGTGTGGTAAAAGATTTAATTGTTACAAAAAAAGTCTCTCAAATTGAAAGACTTTTTTAAAAAAAACTATTATCATCTAAAACTCAAATAGCATGGTAAGTGCCACAAGGTGATTGATATTTTCTATATTTGGTCTGCCATTAAAACCTCTATTAAACATAGGTATGTTGGTATTTCTTGTAAAATAACTGTAAGATAAATCTAATTTTGTTGCCCCTAAATTAAAACCTAAGCCTGCATTGTAGTTGGTTAAATCTCCAATGTTGTTTCCGCTCTTAAATGGGCTTTGCTCAAATCTATAACCTGCTCTCAAACTCACGTTATCAATTTTATACTCCCCTCCTACTCTTATTTCGTTTACGCCATTCAGTTGCTGCGACATTGATTGGTTAGTGGCTAAAAAATCTACTTGAGGTTTAAATTGCAGGTTAGCAAAGTCTCTAAAAGAATAATCAAAACTAATGAGTCCATTGCCAAAAACATAAGCCGCACTGGCATTATAACGTGCCGGTTTGTCTAGATTATACGGTAAAAAGATATTGATTGGCCCGTTTAATTGTCTTTCTTGTTGAATACCATTTAACACATCTCTAGATAAGAGAGTTTGCGTAAATTCCTCATTGAGTCTAAACCAAGTTGGTGATTCATATGCCAACCCTAATCTTAAGTTGTTTTCAAATTTGTAAATACCTCCTAAATTGAATGAAAAACCTGAACCATAGGTATACAAATCATTTGAGAATCTGAGTGACGTTAGACCATCTGTGGTTACATTATTATTGCTTTCAGAAAAAACTTGCTGAGAAAAATAATCAACAAAATGGCCATTAAGATTCATCCCAAAACTAAAATTATCCATTTGCCCTGCAAGATTAAGCGTTATTTTGTTATTGTAACCCTCAGTAACCAAAAAGTTTGATTGATTATTAATACCTGCAGGTACATTAGAAAAATACACCGAATTGTTTGCACTGTTGTTATTGGCCGGATTAATCACAAAACCCTCATATCCTAAATAAGCTTGTTGTTGAGCAAAATTTAAACTATTGATGGGGTTGCCTAAAACGCCTAGTGGTATCCCATTGGCATAAGACAAAAAGTAATCAGCAATGCTTTGGGCATTTCTTCCGCTTGAAAAAAATTCATTGTTTAAGTTGTTTGAATTCTCATAATTGATTCCAAAACTTAGCTTACTGACTTTAGCCTGATCATTTTTAAAAACAAATATAGCCCCGAACTGATTTAAGTCAAAAAAATTAGACCGTTCACTGTTAAGACTATTCTGATAGAGACTATTATTGACGTTTGTTAAATTTGAAACTGTAAAATAAAACTGATTGTTATTAGCTATTACGCTACCCGCAGGGTTTACATTAATTGAAGAAATATCACCTCCTAAAGCCCCAAAGGCTCCGGCCATTGATCTGAATCTTGCGGTACCTGTTAGGTTATCTTGTCCGTATCGTAAGGCATCATAAACATCTTGAGCTTTTACCGTTATGGCCATAACAAAAGTAATCACTACTATAAAATACTTTTTCATTCTTAATACATTATTTTAAATTAGTTTTAGGTATGCATTTGTAAGAAATGCAGTTAAATGATAGTTGAGTTTAGAGTTTAACCTCTGCCTCCTCTACCGCCGCCACCACCGCGGCTTCCACCTCCCATAGAACCACCTCTGCTTCCACCCATAGAACCACCGCCAAAAGATCCTCCTCTGCTTGTTCCCATAGAGGGGCTACTGCTTCTGCTTGGTGCTGTAGCACGTGTATTGCTGCTACTTGGTGTTGTTCCTCTTGTTGTTGATGGAGTCCTGCGAGTAGAACTGCTTCCTTGTACGGTTGATCCTCTACTGCCACTTACGCTTCTGGTACTGTAACTTCTGGTAGCTGATGTTGAACGTCCGAGCGTGCTGCTATTTCTTGAGGAAATCCCTCTAGCAGATGAGGAGCTTCTACCATCAAATCGGCTGTTATTAGAAATGGCATTTCTTCCAGATCTTCCGTAATCATTAAACAATAATGAATTTCTTCTGCCACCATATGCAAATTGATTGCCGCGGTATCCACCACCGTACCAGTTGTTCCAGCCGAAAGCACCGCCCCAACCAAAACCAAATGCAGGACCCCAACCAAGACCCCAACCGAAGCCACCGCCCCAGCCCCAGCCCCAACCAGGACCCCACCAATTATTCCAACCAAGGCCCCAGCCCCAGCCTCCTCCCCAGCCCCAACCAGGTCCCCACCAATTATTCCAGCCAAGGCCCCAGCCGCCTCCCCAACCCCAACCATTATCAATAATGTTGATGTTGACGTTGCTAGCATTGTTGCCCCAACCGGCTCTAGATTCTTGAACGTATACGGTATCTATATTTGAGTTATATTGTTCTACATCTACAAACAAATCGCGGTTGTTATCTTCTAAACGCTGAAAACGCTGCCTTACAGCATTATTATTGTTTGATGTGTTTTGATTTTCAACAACTTGAACAGTTGTTCTTCTGTTGTTAGAATTGTATATGCCATCGTTATCATAAAAAGATTTATTTTGATAAGACCCGCATGATACAAAACCAACGGAAGCTAAAACAATGAAGAAAATTTTTAGCTGAGGATAAGTTTTTGATTTCATGATAATATATTTTTAGTTAAAACTAATTTTTGATTTTATTGCTAACACGAACAAATTTATTTAATTTTGCTCATTTATTTTTAATTTTAACAACAATTTTTGTGCCATTTAACGCTATATGAATAAAAAATTAACTACCCGAACCGAAGATTATTCCAAATGGTATAACGAATTAGTCATGAAAGCAGATTTAGCAGAAAATTCTGCCGTGAGAGGTTGTATGGTGATTAAACCTTATGGCTATGCTATCTGGGAAAAAATTCAACAACAATTAGACAAAATGTTTAAAGAAACGGGACATCAGAATGCCTATTTCCCGCTTTTTGTTCCCAAAAGCATGTTTGAAGCTGAAGAAAAAAATGCTGAGGGTTTTGCTAAAGAATGTGCCATTGTAACGCATTATAGGCTCAAAAATGATGAAAACAACAAAGGTAAATTAATTGTAGATCCGCAAGCAAAACTAGAAGAGGAATTAATTGTAAGGCCTACCTCAGAGGCAATTATCTGGAACACCTACAAAAACTGGATTCAATCATATAGAGATTTGCCCTTACTCATTAACCAATGGGCTAATGTGGTGCGTTGGGAAATGAGAACTCGACTCTTTTTAAGAACAGCAGAATTCTTATGGCAAGAAGGGCATACAGCACATGCCACCAAACAAGAAGCCATAGAGGAATCTGAAAAAATGATGCAGGTGTATGCCGATTTTGTAGAAAATTTTATGGCCATCCCCGTTATTAAAGGGGTAAAATCCGAATCTGAAAGATTTGCAGGGGCTTTAGAAACTTATTGTATAGAGGCATTGATGCAAGATGGCAAAGCATTGCAAGCTGGCACTTCGCATTTTTTGGGTCAGAATTTTGCCAAGGCATTTGATGTAAAATTTTCTAACCAAAACGGACAGCTAGATTATGTGTGGGGCACCTCTTGGGGCGTTTCCACCAGACTTATGGGTGCACTAATCATGACGCATTCTGATGATCAAGGATTAGTATTACCGCCAAATTTAGCCCCTATTCAGGTGGTTATAATACCTATTTATAAATCTGAAGAAGAGCTACAAAAAATTTCCGAAAAAGTAAATTCCTTGATTAAAGAACTCAGAAATCATAACATTTCTGTAAAATATGACGACAGAACAACCCACAAACCTGGATTTAAGTTTAATGACTATGAACTAAAAGGTGTGCCTATAAGATTGGCAATTGGCCCGAAAGATTTAGACAACAACACCATCGAAATTGCCCGAAGAGATCTGATGACAAAGCAAAGTATTAATTTTGTTGACACAACCTCTACAATTTTGGAGCTACTAAAAGACATTCAATCTGCTTTATTCAACAAAGCTTTAGACTTTAGAGACCATCACATTACAAAAGTTAACAGCTTTGATGAATTTAAAGAAGTATTAAACTCAAAAGGCGGTTTTATTTCGGCTCATTGGGATGGCACAAGCGAAACAGAAGAAAGAATAAAAGAGCTTACCAAGTCCACAATCAGATGCTTGCCAATAGATAATATTGAAGAAATAGGCAATTGTGTTTACTCCGGAAAACCTTCAAACAAAAGAGTGTTGTTTGCAAAGGCTTACTAAAGAATTAGAAGCAAAAATTTAATTATAAATTTTTGAAATAAAATTTGGAGAATATAAAAAAGGTTATATCTTTGCACTCGCAAATGAATAATGGCCCGTTCGTCTATCGGTTAGGACTTCAGATTTTCATTCTGGCAAGAGGGGTTCGATTCCCCTACGGGCTACAAATTATAAATTAATTTAAGATTTTTTAACAATGGCAAATAAGCAATCAGCAAAGAAAAGAATAAGAAGCAACGAGAAGAAAAGATTGTTGAACAGATATCAGCATAAAACTACGCGTAATGCCATTAAAGCATTAAGATTAAACAACGATGCAGCCGATGCTCAAGCAAAATTACCACTAGTGATTGCTATGCTTGATAAATTAGCTAAAAAGAATATCATTCACTCAAACAAAGCCTCAAACTTGAAGTCAAAACTTACAAAATTCGTTAACGCTTTGTAATTACATAAAATTATAAAATATAAAGTCGCTGTTAAGCGACTTTTTTTGTTTAACCAAACAATCAAGAACTCATTATTTAGTTGATTATCAGAATGGTTTGAAACGATTGAAAATAAAAGAAAAAATACCTAAAAAAAAGTGTCAAAAAATTTTTTATTTATATAATTGTCTTATATTTGCACTCGCAACATTGCAACGGTTTGGTAGTTCAGTTGGTTAGAATACCTGCCTGTCACGCAGGGGGTCGCGGGTTCGAGTCCCGTCCAGACCGCAAAATATGGTGTTTATTTAGCCATTAAAATTTAGTTGTGTTGTTTCTCAATCAATTGAGAACGTGGTTTAGAGATAGACCAAATGAAAAGCTTACCCTTTGGGCAGAGCTTTTTTTGTTTTTAGAGCATTTCTGCTTGTTAATTTTCGTTATTATCAAAGATTTCAACTAAAACAGGCCAGGTGATAGTTGATTTTTATTTCACTTTTAAGATCATTTATTTTGGTTATATAACACAAAAATATATTTTATGCATATATTTGTACGATCTCAAAAAGAAGAAAATGTCTTTATACAAAACCTACTTTTTACTAGTTTTCCCATTTATTTTTCTAACTGCCCAAATTGCAGCTCCTTTAAAGCCAAGATACCAAGTACAAACCGAAGGGGATATTTCAATGATATCTAATCAAATTCTTAATTTTAATAGAAAAGAAAATAAAAATGCTGCAAGTGATACTGACACTGATATAGGTATCATGAATAATCTTTATACATTAGAGTACGTAAATATTGAAACTAACTCTGAAATTTTTTCGTCTAGCAGTGCTGATTTTTATGTTTATAATACCGATAATATTAAAATTTTATATGCCGGTTTATATTGGGCTGGAAAATACCATAGTCAGCAAAAAAAAGATGAAAAAGAAAAAAATTTCTCAACTGTAAAACTCAAGCTTCCGTGGCAAAAAGATTATATAGACATCAATGGTGAATTAATTTATGACGGTAATACAGGAAGTTTTTTTAGAGCAACAGCACCATATGTGATGTATGCCGATATCACAGAACTTGTTAAAGTAAATCCTTTCCCTTTTGGCACCTACAAGATTGCAAATGTAAAAGCCGACTTAGAAAACATCAAAGGCGGTGGGTCTGCTGGTTGGAGCATCGTGTTTGTTTACGAAAATAATTTAGGGGTCACAAGATCAATTTCAACCTATGATGGTCTTATTGGTATCACGGTTGGCGATATTGATTTACATTATAAAAATTTTAAATTTAACAGCACTAAACAAAACGAATTAAAACTTTTAGGCTTAGCATTAGAAGGAGATTTATCCATAAAAAGTGATTTGTTGCAATTTAAAACCAACAAAATGGAAAATTTTGTGGGTTTGTATACTGCCTCTAGAGCTAGAGACAACTTTTTTAATAGCACCATTACTATAGATGATAGTTTTTTTGTTTTAAGAAATCCCAATCATTTAAACACCTATGGCTATGATGCCTTTTCAATAAATATTGCAAATAAAAAAAATCAGTATTTTAATCAAGATACTGACCAAATTACCATCAGATTAAAATCTAATGGAGATCAATTTTTTATGTTTTTTAATGCTTTTTGTTATACGACAGAAGATGACAAGCCTAAAATTCCTGATAATAACAGCGACCTCTCTAGCCATAATAATGACCTATCTTCGGAAAATATTCAAACTATTTCTAAATCAAATACACAGAAAACCATTGAAAATGAGGCTACACAAAATACAACATCAAATACACAAAAAAGCGTAGTATCTATTCCTCAAGAAAATTCTGAAAGTGACGTTACACAAAATACTACATCAAATACTCAAAATATTGTAGCATCTAATGAACATGAAAATTTTGAAAGCGATATTAGAAGTATTATTGCAACAAAAACTCAAAATAATTCGACACCTGCCAAAAAACAAGATAATTCAGAATCATCCACCCAAAAAACAACAACTCCAAACAATTTAAATTCAGATAATCAAAAAACATCACCTACTAAAAACGTTCCAATAAAAGTTTTAGATAAACAGCTTTTTGTTTATGAAATAATCATTCAAATTAATGCTGATTTAAAAAACAAACCCAAGTAAAATTCTTGGTGTTTACTTTCATGTAATCATCTTTTCTTTCTTTTGTTGATGTCATTAATAATAAGAAGATGGTGCTTGGTGTGAATGTTTAAAAATTTGAGTGTTTCATTCTTACTTATATGGCCAAAAAATGGATGTTTAAAGAAACTGTTTTGATCAAAAGAATCAATTTCTTCAAGCCTGATCTTCACCCTCATAAAATAAATATCTAAGGCACTTTGATCTAAATTTTCTGATGGCACTACTATTTTTGGTGCTTTGGCTTTCCCTCTCGGAAATCTATTTATGGCAAATAAAAAGAGTTTTAAAAAGTTTATTTTTTTTTGAAATTTAAGCGGGTCAGATGTTTTTAATTCAGTTAAAACTAAGTCGATAACCTTTAAGCTATGATGCAAATGCCAGCCTACTGATACTTTTGAAACATCAAGATTTATTTGATCAGAGTCTTTTATATATTTTTGAAGTTGGTTGATGGAAGATTCTAACATTTTTATTTAATTTGTTGTAAAGATAATCAAATGAATGATTTTTGGTCTTACATTAATATCCACAGCCATCAAACAACACCTATAAAAGAAGATATTGCGCTTTATAATCACTCAGTTAAATTAAATCTTAATCCTCTGATTGGATCTGCTGGCATGCATCCGTGCTACATTAAAGCTAATTTTCAATCAGATTTTGAGATTTTAAATCAATTGTGGCAATGCCCCAAAATTTTAGCCATTGGCGAATGCGGACTCGATAAGTATAGCCATTCAACACTAGAAACTCAAATAGAGGTTTTTGAAGAACACATCAAAGCCTCCATCAAATACAACAAGCCACTCATTATTCATTTGGTTGGACATTATGATGAGTTTTTTAAACTCAAAAAAAAATATAAAAACAGCCCTTTATGGATAATTCATGGGTTTCAAAAAAACGTTGCCTTAGGCAATCAATTATATCAAGCGGGCTGTATTTTGTCTTTTGGTAAGGCAATTTTAAAAAAATCCTATTTAAAAACATTACTTTTGAATCACAAAAAATTTTATTTAGAAACTGATGATGATACAAGTATTAATATTGCTGAAATTTATTTAGAAGTATCAAAAATCTTAGGAATAGATTTATCCGAACTAAAATCAACCATTTATCAAAATTTTAAAAAAGACTTTTTATGCAGTTAACACCAAAGTGGCTAGAAAGAGCTGAGTTGTTATTTAAACCTTATGGCCTAGCAACACTCAGAAATGCAAATATTCTGATTGTGGGACTTGGTGGCGTAGGCTCATTTGCTGCAGAATTTTTGGCTCGTGCAGGAGTTGGCAACATGACCATCGTAGACGGTGACGTGGTAGACATTACCAACATCAACAGGCAATTGCAAGCACTACATTCAACCGTTGGCATGCCAAAAGTAGACTTGATAGCCGAGCGGTTATTAGACATCAATCCGGAAATAAAAATCACTAAGATCAATGAATTTTTATCTCCCGAAAGAGCCACAGAATTAGTAACCAAGTCATTTGATTTTGCTTTAGATTGCATTGACAGCATTACCCCAAAAATTGCATTGCTTAAGGCTGCAAAATACAACAAAGTAAAAATTATCTCAAACATGGGAGCTGGTGGCAAAGATGATCCCACGCAACTCATGATAAGAGACATCAGCAAAACTTATAGCTGTCCGTTGGCAAAAAACATCAGAAAAAGACTAAAATCTGAAGGCATAAACAAAGGTATCAAAGTAGTTTTTTCTGCTCAAATACCAGATTATGGGAGCATCAAACTCACAGACGGAAAAAATTTTAAAAAATCATTTTATGGCACCAATAGTTGGATGCCTGCTTTATTTGGTTTATACTCTGCCCAACATGTGGTGCGTGAATTGCTTAAAAATAAAGTAAATTAATGCAATTATCAGTAATCATCCTCAACTATAACGTCGTTCATTTTTTGGAGCTCTGCATTCACAGTGTGCAAAAAGCAACCAAAAACATCGATGCAGAAATCATCGTGGTAGATAATGCCTCGGCAGATGGATCTTTGCAAATGATGCATCATAAATATCCTGAAATTAAACTGATTGCAAACCGGCAAAACGAGGGGTTTCCCAAAGGAAATAATTTGGGTTTTAAACATGCCAAGGGAGACTATGTTTGTATCTTAAATCCGGATACGCTAGTAAGTGAGCATTGTTTTGAAAAATTATTACATTTTGCCCAAGCAGATGCCTCCACCGGGATAATTGGACCCCAATTAGTAGATGGCAGAGGTTATTTTTTACCAGAAAGCAAGCGAAGCATACCCTCACCGTGGGTGGCAATAACTAAAATATTGGGTTTGTATAAAATATTTCCGAACCTAAGAGGCTTCAACCAATATTATGCCATGCACATCAAAATAAATCAAACGGCACCGGTAGATATTTTAGTGGGAGCCTTTATGCTGATGCACCATGAGCTTTATAAGAAGTTAGATGGTTTTGATGAAGGTTGTTTTATGTATTCTGACGATATTGACTTAAGTTACAGAAGCCTTCAAGCAGGCCATCAAAACTATTATTTTGCCGCAACAGACGTAATTCACTTTAAGGGCGAAAGCACCTTAAGAGACCAAACTTATATCAAAAGATTTAGCGATGCGATGATGTATTTTTATCAAAAACATTATAAAAATTATGCCTTATTTAAGCCTTTGCTCAAAATGGTGAGTTGGTTTTTTGTGTTTAGAAAATCAAACCAAAAAATTGAAAAATTTGAAGCAAATCATCATTATGTGATAACCAAAGATACCGATTTAATTACCAAACTAAATCTTTCAAATCTAAATAAATATAACTTTAGGTTGTTTACAGACAAGGACATGAACATCCTCAAAAAACAAAAAAGTGTTGTCTATTTTGATACCAACACCGTTGATTACACAAAAATAATTTCGTTCATGAAACAACAACGTGGAGACCTTACAAGATTTAGAATGATTGCCCCACATCATGATTATGTGATAGGCAGTGATTCGAGTAATTTTAGAGGGATTGTTCAACCAATATTTTTTGAATAATTTAGCACAAATGATTCAAAAAATTATTAATTTCGCAAACATTATAAGAAAAGAATCAATCTGATTAAAAAAAAGTCAAATGGCAAGATATAATTTAACTTTACCAAAAATGGGAGAAAGTGTTGCAGAAGCTACCATTACAAATTGGCTAAAGAATGTGGGAGACAGCATTACTGAAGATGAAGCAGTGCTAGAAATTGCAACAGATAAAGTGGACAGCGAAGTACCTTCTGAAGTTGCGGGTGTTTTAACCGAAATTTTATTTCAAGTAAATGATGTTGTAAAAGTAGGTGACACCATAGCCATCATAGAAACCTCTGCAGACTCAACCACCACAGAAGATCTATCCAAAGAAGTAGAAACCATCACTGCTGAAATCAATCAAGTGGTTGAAAACCTAAGCATCTCTGCTAATTTAGATGCTGCAAATTCATCAAAAATTGAAAACTCCGAGCAAAGATTTTATTCTCCGCTAGTAAAAAATATAGCCAAACAAGAGGGCATTACCCAAAGTCAGTTAGATAGCATTGCAGGCAGTGGCAAAGATGGCAGAGTAACCAAAGAAGATGTGCTAAACTTTTTAAAACAACCCAAAAAAGAGGCTCAGCCAATGGTGCAAGAAACTGCAACTTTGCAAAGCAATGCAACAGTTGCGACTGAAAAAAAGGTAGTGCAGGCTCCCGTTATCAGCACTACCTCTGTAAACGGGCAGCATGAAATTATTGAAATGGACAGAATGCGAAAAATGATTTCGCACCATATGATTAATTCTATTCAAACATCTGCTCATGTGCAATCATTCATAGAAGTAGATGTTACCAACATCGTGACTTGGAGAAACAAAGTAAAAAACACCTTTGAAAAACAAGAGGGCGAAAAACTTACTTTTACTCCCATCTTTTTTGAAGCCGTTGCCAAAGCCATTCGCGATTTCCCAATGGTCAATATTTCTGTTGAAGGTGATAAAATCATCAAGAAAAAGAACATTAATTTAGGGATGGCAGCGGCCTTGCCAAATGGCAATTTAATTGTGCCTGTGATTAAAAATGCCGACCAATTAAACTTAGTTGGTTTGGCCAAACAAGTAAATGACTTGGCTAATAGAGCCAGAAATAATCAACTAAAACCAGACGACATTCAAGATGGCACCTATACCGTAACCAATGTAGGCACCTTTGGGTCGGTGTTTGGCACGCCCATTATCAACCAACCGCAAGTGGCTATTTTAGCACTAGGAGCTATCAGAAAGGTACCCGCAGTTATTGAAACCCCCGAAGGAGATTTTATTGGCATCAGACAAAAAATGTTCTTGTCTCATTCTTATGACCACCGGGTGGTAGACGGAGCTCTTGGCGGTCAGTTTGTGCAAAGAGTGGCTCAATACTTAGAAGCATTTGACGTAAATCGGGTGATCTAATTTGGTAGTTTTAGAGGACTTAGGTATTTAATTTGAACTAAAATAATTTCAAAATTGTTTGTTTTGCACTGCATTTTTGAGGCAATATATTTTGTTTTGATGCATTTTTAAATATTTTTACAAAACAAAATTCAAATCACAATCATGACAAAAATTGGCCTAATTCCTCTTAGAAAAAACTCAAAAGGCATCCCCGGAAAAAACAAAAAAAAACTATTAGGCCTTCCGTTGTTTGCCTGGGTGCTAGGTGCAGCCATTTTTTCTGAACTAGACGAGGTTTATATGTTTACAGACGACCAAGAAATTATAGATTTTATAAATAAAGAATACACCTGGACCAAAAAGGTGAAAGCGCTTTTGAGAAGCGAGGCAAATGCCAAAGACACTTCTTTAACCGAAGACTGTATGCTTGAGTTTTGCAATCTCATATCCTATAATTTTGAGGTATTGTGTCTACTGCAAGCCACCTCGCCGTTTACCACCTCCAAAGACATTAATGCTGTTTTGGCACAGCTCAAAAAGCATCAAAAAGACAGTGCATTAACAGTGATAAAAACCCATCGTTTTGCTTGGAATAACAATGGGACTCCTCAAAATTATGACCCGAATAACAGACCGCGAAGACAAGATTTTAGTGGTTTGCTCATAGAAAACGGAGCGGTGTATGCCACCACTAAAAAAGCGTTTGAAAAATCGAAAAACAGACTGAGTGGCAACATTGGTTTGGTTGAAATGAATGAGCATACCTATCTAGAAATAGACACCCATACCGATTGGATACAAGCGGAATTACTGCTAACACAACAACTAAAGCAGCACAAAAAACCTACTAGAATAACCCATTTAGTTTTAGATGTAGACGGCGTGTTTACAGACGGATCTGTGTATTATGATCAAAATGGGGAAGCCCTAAAAAAATTTGACATTCGAGATGGCATGGGACTCGAAATTTTAAGACAGCACAACGTGGAAGTTGTGGTGATGACCTCAGAAAATTCTGCTTTGGTGGAAGCTAGGATGAAAAAATTGATGATTAAAAATACTTTTATGGGTGTAAAAGACAAACATAACTTTTTACAAAATTTTTTAATCAAGCATCTCTTGTCCTATAATGAAGTAGCCTATGTTGGTGATGATGTAAATGATTTGGCAAATTTGTGTCATGTGGGTTGGTCTTTTTGCCCCGCTAATGCCACCCAAATTGTAAAAAACCAGGTAGATTTTGTACTCAATAACAACTCAGGTCAAGGGGCCATCAGAGAAGTTTCTGAATGGTTAATCAGGTATAATCAAAATTTTAAGTTTTAGTGAACGAGATTAAAAATTATCCTGCTCCATTTATAATTGCCGAAATTGGCTGCAATCATATGGGAAATTTGGCAATTGCCAAAGAAATGATTTTGAATGCTAAAAATTTTTGTGCAGCCGATGCCGTAAAATTTCAAAAACGCAATATTACCAGATTACTCTCAACTGAGCAATACAACGCTCCACACCCAAATCCTGCAAATGCTTATGGAGAAACCTATGGTGCTCATCGTGAATATTTAGAATTTAATCTTGAGCAACATGCTGAGTTCAAAGCCTTTTGTGATGAAATAGGCATTATTTATGCCTGCTCCGTTTGGGACCTCAGCTCGGCCAAAGAAATAGCATCCTTAAACCCAAAATTTATAAAAATACCCTCGGCTTGCAACAACAATTTTGAGCTATTAGACTGGTTGTGCAATCATTATCCGCATGAAATTCACTTGTCTACAGGCATGACCACCAAACAAGAAATAGAGGAAATAGTGTGTTTTTTTGAATCAAAAAATCGTCATCAAGATTTGGTGCTTTATAATTGCACTTCGGGCTATCCGGTAGATTTTGAAGATGTTTGCTTGCTAGAAATTAATTATTTAAAAAATAACTATCAACACCGGATAAAACAACTAGGGTTTTCTGGGCATCACTTAGGCATAGCGGTTGATGTGGCTGCCTATACTTTGGGGGCAACTGTAATAGAAAGACACTTTACCCTCAACAGAACTTGGAAAGGAACCGATCATGCCGCCTCTTTAGAACCTGAAGGCCTCAGAAAACTTTGCAGAGACCTGAGAGCAGTGCACAAATCTCTTCAATATAAGTCTGAAGATATTTTGCCGATAGAAAAAATTCAGCGAGATAAACTAAAATACAAACCTTAATTGATTTTTATGCCCAAAAAAATATTTATTTTATTGCCTGATGGCGTGGGCTTAAGAAATTTTGCTTTAAGTAATTTTTATCAAATTGGCGAACAACTTGGCTATAATATAGTCTATTGGAACAACACTTCGTTTGATGTTGAAAAAACCTTTGGCTTGCCCGAATTGAAGCTAACCAACCATAAAACGCATCCACTAACTATTATATTTACAAGAGCAAGAAAACGAATTGAACTTAAATTATTAGATAAAAAATTTAATGAAACGGTATACAATACCTATAATTTTCCGCAATCATATCGCTTGCTAAAAAATGCCTTCAAAAGTTTGATGGTTGATTTTTTGGTGGCAACTAAATCTTCTGATAAGGGACTCAAATTTATCCGAAAATCCATCAAAAATTTAGAACAAAAGTACCAAAAATATGAATATTGCCTCAATCAATTAAGAACGCATCAACCTGATTTGGTATTTTGCACCAACCCAAGGTCTACCCAAGCCATTGCCCCAATTTTAGCCGCTCAGTATTTACAGATTCCCACAGTGAGTTTTATCTTTTCTTGGGATAATTTGCCCAAAGCGACCACCCTTATTGAACCAGATTTTTATTTTGTGTGGAGTAATTATATGAAAAAAGAACTCTTAAAATACTGTGATTATGTAGCTTCAAAACAAATATTTGTAACGGGTACACCACAATTTGAATCTCATTTTGACGCAAGTCTTATACAATCTAAATCAGATTTTTTTAAGACGCATCAATTGGACCCACAAAAAAAATACATCTGTTTTTCAGGTGATGATATAGTAACGTCACCCCTAGATCAATATTATCTTGAAGACTTGGCCAAAAGCGTTAGAACTTTAAACAAAAACGGACAACAGTTAGGCATCATATTCAGAAAGTGTACGGTAGATTTTTCTAACAGATACCAAGCGGTGCTAAAACAATATCAAGACGTGATTGTAGATTTGCCTCCATTGTGGAAACCAATAGATGGCAACTGGGGCAACGTGATGCCACTGAAAGAAGATTTTGCATTGCTGGCCAACATTTGTGAACATACCGAGTTTGTGGCCAATGTTGCTTCCTCAATGGTATTAGACTTTGCGGCTCATCATAAACCCTGTTTGTTTTTTAATTATGAGCAACCTCAGCTCCAAAAAGGGATTAGAGACATCGGTCAAAATTATAAGTACATTCATTTTAGGTCTATGCCAAGTGCAGAGGCAGTCTTGTTTGTTTATCATAAAGAAGATTTAACCAATTTGGTTGAAAACATCTTAAACCAGAGCATTAGCAATGTACCGGATGCAAAAAAATGGTTTCAAATTGTAGTTGGAGACCATCCCACCGAAGCCTGCAAAAATATTTGGCACCGTATTCATCAAATCTTATCATGAAAATTGCTTACCTCATACCCGAATATCCACATCCGGAAACCAAACACAGTGGGGGGTTGGGCACTAGCATAAAAAACTTAACAGAGGCCTTGGCAAAACAAGGGATTGATGTTACTGTTTTTGTTTACGGACAAAACAAACAGACTATTATTGATACTGAAAACCTAAAAATTCACCTCATTCAAAACAAATCTTATCTATTTGGTGGATGGATATTTTATAGAAAATATGTGCAAAATTACGTTGCTAAACACATTAAAAAGAATTCAATAGAATTGCTTGAAGTACCAGACTATACGGGGATTTCTGCTTTTATGAATTTTAAAATTCCGGTGGTGATGAGAATACACGGCAGCGATGCTTTTTTTTGTCATTTAGAACTACGTCCTCAAAAACTAAAAAATTATTTGTTTGAAAAAATAGCCTTGCGTGCCGTTAAAAATATAATTGCCCCTAATGAGTTTTCTGCCAAACTTACTGCCAAAATATTTGGCATCAATTTAAATAAAATTACTTGCATTCCACTTGGAATCAATTTAGAAGTGTTTGAAAATGACGAGCCAAAAAATTATCAAAAGGGGCTCATATTATATCTTGGCACCATCATCCGTAAAAAAGGAGTTCTGACCATCCCCAATATTTTTTGGGAGGTTCAAAAAAAACACCCCAAAGCATCACTAGTTTTTATTGGTGCTGATACGGTTGATCCCCAATCCAAAACGTCTACATGGGAGATGATTCAAACAAAATTAGAGCATTTAGGCCTTAAAAATTATCGCTATTTAGGTGCTCTCCCCTACCACCAAATAAAAAACTACATCAAACAAGCTGAGGTTTGTATTTTTCCGAGTTTTGCTGAAACAACTGGTTTGGTTGCTTTAGAATTTATGGCCATGCAAAAGCCAGTGGTTTTTGCTGATTATCCTTGGGCTCACGAAATTATAATAGATGGTGTGAATGGTTTTTTGGAAAATCCGGAAAATGGTCAACAATATGCTCAAAAAATCAATCAACTTTTAGAGAATTACGCCCTTAAAAATGCTATAGCTTGTGAGGCCAAAAAAACAATTGAAGACAAATTTGACATAAAATCCATAAGCGTTAAACAAATTAATTTTTATGAAAAGCTAATCCGTGAGAGCTTATAAAGCTATTTTTATGCTTAACTTTGACTGATAAAACTTTTACCGTTGATATTTTCGCTAATCATTTGTACTTACCAACGAGCCCATTCGCTAAAAAAATTACTTAATTCTTTGGCAAATCAGGAGTTGGCTCCTAATGAAATTATCATTGTAGATGGTTCACAAGACAATGAAACACAAGCGATGATATTAGATGAAAGTATGCTTGAAGTAAGATACTTTAGAGTGAATCAAGAATACAGAGGTTTAACAAACCAACGCAATTATGGTTTACAACAAATAAATGAAATGGCTGAAGTTATTTGTTTTTTAGATGATGATGTGGTATTGTCTACAGATTATTTTCTACAACTCATCAACACCTACAAGCTACATCCTGAGGCTTTGGGTGTTGGCGGATACATCACCAACAACATTACTTGGCAAAAGGTATCCCAAGATTTTAAGCCAAAATTTAATCAATTTTATTTTGATGGTTATGTGCGAGCCGACAGCTTAAGGTTTATCATAAGAAAATTTCTGGGACTTAGTCCTGATAGACCACCTGGCTTTTTGCCTGAGTTTTCTCATGGCCGAAGTTTAAGTTTTTTGCCCCCAAGCCAAAAAATTTATGCAGTAGAAATATTGATGGGTGGGGTTTCATCGTTTAAAAAAGCGGTGTTTGAAACACATCAGTTTTCAAAATTTTTTAAAGGTTACGGTTTATATGAAGATGCTGAATTTTGCCTAAGGGTTTCAAAAAATGGCCCGTTATACCTCAACACAAAAGCCCAATTAGAGCATCATCACCATCCTTCGGGCAGGCCAAATTTCTATTTATATGGCAAAATGGTGGTGACAAACGGGTGGTATGTTTGGCGAGTAAAAAATGATCAACCCTCAATAATAGCCAAAACAAAATGGCATAGCATTACTCTTTTGTTGATGCTGCTTAGAGGACTCAATGTGTTTGGCAAAAACAAAAAAGGTGCTTTAGCAGAATTTTTTGGGAGGTTAGTTGCATACCTAACCTTGTGGTTAAAAAAACCAAAATGATGATGGTAATGATATCAAAAAAAATAAAGAAAAAAGCCCAAGAATTTGTACAATATTACAAAGGTATACGGTTTTATAATGACTCCGAAGAGGTCATTTATGTAAATCTACCTGCAAACACCAAAGCAAGAACGTATTTGAATTTAATCTTTAGGCTTCGAGCTCATTATCACAAGCCCATTATTGTAAAATTTTCTGTTATAAATTTGTTGGTTCTCACCAAATGGTTTTGGCATCTTGAATATCTTTACTTTAAACATCCGTTTAAAAAAATAATAGTCTACAAATCATTTTCACACAAAAAAAACACTGATTTTAGGATTTCATTTCACTACAAAAAGGTTTATTCAACACACAAAAAAATTAATGAAGCCATTCCTTACATCATGCATCCAATAAATTATTTGGGACTAGAAACGCAAATTTTACAAAAAAATATAGGCATTGTGATGAGTGGTAATTTTAATCAAAAAATATATGATAAACAGCTCATCAATCATCATTTTAAGATGATAAACAGATGGCAGCTATATCAAACTGTTACAAGACACCCAAGTTGCATTCAAATTTCCGGCAATGAATTAATTAAAAACCTCAACTCATCGCTTTATGCTGATAAATTAGTTTTAATGCAGTGGCAACACAATGCTATTGCCATCGAAAAATGGAGAACCTATTTATCGGCAGCCAAGTTTTTGTTTTGTGCTCCTGGCATGACGATGCCTTTGTGCCATCATGTAATAGAAGCCCTGTCGATGGGAGTTGTGCCGATTTTAAATTATCAAAATTGGCTAAACCCGAGTTTAACAGATCAAGAAAATTGTTTGGTTTTTGCATCCACCAATGATGTTTTTAGTGTTATTAATAAAGCCCTTTTGATGGATGATTCAACCTACCAAATGATGCAAAAAAATGTGATGGCTTATTACAAGGCACATTATGCTGATTATGATTTTGATTCAAAGGCAGGCTCAGAACTCATTTTGCTTAACGAAAATCACAAAGATTTAATGTAAATGAAATTTTTAATCATCACACACGTAGAACATATTTTTGACCAAAATAAATACTGGGCTTATGCTCCTTATGTTCGTGAGATGAATATATGGTTAAAGCATCCAAATCAGGTAACCGTGATAGCTCCATTAGTCAAGAAGCCCCTTGAAGCTATTCATGAAAATTATCAAAAAGAGTTCTTAGAGTTGGTTGAAGTGCCCGCATTTAACCTTAAAAACTTCAAAAATATTATTAAGACCCTGGGAGTTTTGCCCAAAATATGCTTTACCATGTTCAAAGCCATGCAAGCAGCAGACCACATTCATTTAAGATGTCCGGGCAACATGGGTTTAATAGGTTGTTTGGTGCAAATAATGTTTCCCAATAAACCAAAAACAGCCAAATATGCCGGTAATTGGGACCCCAATAGCAAGCAACCCCTTAGTTATAGGATCCAAAAATGGATTTTATCACAAACATTTTTAACTAAAAATATCCAAGTTTTAGTGTATGGTGCATGGCCAAGGCAATCAAAAAATATTTTGCCATTTTTTACAGCTTCGTATAGTGACGAAGAAATATTAGAAAACTTTAAACCCAAAACTTTAGATAAAAATAAAACCATCCATTTCTTGTTTGTTGGAAGTTTAACGGCTGGCAAACAACCGCTAATTGCCATTAAACTGATAGAGCAATTGATAGCAAAAGGCCTCGATGTTTCACTAAAAATAATAGGCGATGGCCCATTGAAAAATGAGCTACAGCATTATATCATTAAAAATAAGTTGACTAATCACATTTATATCATGGGTTATTTCAATAAATTGCAAACCAAAGCAGCTTATCAAAACAGTCATTTTTTAGTGTTGGCATCCAAAAGTGAAGGATGGCCAAAAGCTGTTGCCGAAGCCATGTTTTGGGGTTGTGTGCCTATAGCAAGTCCGGTATCCTGTGTGCCAACTATGCTAAATAACGGGCAGAGGGGCTTGTTACTAAAAAACAATCTAGAAGAAGCTATTTCAATGATTTTGGAACTCATCAATCAAACCAATCAATACGATGACATGAGTCATGATGCCAAACAATGGTCACAGCAATTTACACTCAATAAATTTGAAATTGCCATAAAAAAATTAATTTAACCCACTAAATAATCCTATCAAATATATATGACATCACGAAACAATTTTAACTTATGGCTATTGATTGGGGCTCACTTGATCTTTGGGTTTCTGTTTTTTATGTTTCCTTTTTTGGCCAATTTTTTTACAATTGTGGTTGTTTTGATGTCTATATTTTGGATTGTTAGTACAAATAACAACAATCAACAAGTTTTATATGCGAGTGCCTATATGGTTGGTGTTGAATTGCTTTTAAGGATGCTTGATGCCAACTTTTTACTTGATATAGGGAAATATAGTCTGATTCTATATGCCTTGTTGGGAATTTTTTTTAATGGTACAAAACCTCAATCTATTGTCTTTTTAGTTCTAATTGTTTTGTTGATTCCAGGCGTTTTTTTGGGGGTAAAAAATTTATCTCACACGGTTGAAATTAGAAAAGCAATTGCATTTAATATCTCAGGACCAGTTTGCTTAGCTATTTTTAGCCTCTACACCTACAAACGTATGGCAACTCTGGAACAGCTAAAAAAAATATTGTTTTTTGTTATTTTACCTTTGGTAACTACCGCAATAATCGTCATTTTAAGAGCTCCCACCGTTAGAGAGGTGGTTACCGGAACCGCATCAAATTTTGCTACCTCGGGGGGGTTCGGTCCTAATCAAGTAGCCACCATGTTTGGGCTTGGCATGTTTGCGTGTTTTGCTTTATTTTTACTAAACCAATCGTCAAAAAAAATAGCTGTTTTATATTTAATCTTAACCGGTGTTTTTGCCTTTAGAGGATTGGTGACTTTTTCTAGAGGTGGCATGATTACCGGTTTAGTAATGATTTTAATATTCGTTATATTTTTATTCAAAAGATTAAATCAATCTGGCAGACTTAAAATTTTATTTATTTCAACTTTTTTAGTGTTATTTATTGGTGGAGTTTGGATGTATACTGCCCTTCAGACAGATGGATTAATAGCCAAACGCTATGCCAACCAAGATGCAGCCGGACGAACAAAAATTGATCGGCTAGGTGGAAGAGAGCAAATTTCGATCGAAGAAATTAAGATGTTTTTAGACAACCCCATTTGGGGAGTTGGTGTTGGTGTTAATAAACAATACCGAGAGCAAACCACGGGTATAGTTGCAGCTTCGCACAATGAGTTTACAAGAATGTTAGCAGAACACGGATTATTTGGATTAATCAGCAGCATCCTCTTGTTGATCATCCCTTTTTTAAACGCCTTAGAAACCAAACAACACATTTTTTTGTGGTGTTTTTATACCTTTTGGCTATTAACCCTCAACCATGCTGCTATAAGGTTAGCGGCTCCAGCATTTTTGTATGCTCTTAGCTTATTAAATGTTCAACTCTTTTGTGCTAAAGAACAGCCAACTAATTAATTTGTAATAAAATGTTTTGTAGATAATCACAAACCCATTATATTTGCAATCTGAAAAATAAAATGGTGGTTGTAGCTCAGTCGGTTAGAGCGTCGGATTGTGGTTCCGAAGGTCGTGGGTTCGATCCCCATCATCCACCCTTTTCATAAGCTGCCCTTTTAGGGTGGCTTTTTTTTTAGAATCGTTTGATAATTTAATTATATTCGTAGCGTTATTATTAAAATTTTTGAATGAACAAAATTAAACTTATCGTTGTTCTGTTATTATCAAAAGCCTTATTAGCCCAAATTGGTGGTCAATCTGTTTTTCAGTTTCTTGATTTAACCCTCTCTCCTAGACAAGCGGCACTTGGTGGCAAAAACATTACCATCAATGACTACGACGTTAATCAGGGTTTGTTTAATCCTGCTGTGATTAATCAAGACATGCATAATTTAGTTTCACTCAATTACTCCAATCTTTTTGGTGAAGTGAGTTATGGCACAGCTGCCTATGCTTACACCACCAAAAGTAAAAAACATATCTTTCACACAGGCATTCAGTACATTAATTACGGCACCTTTGATGGCAGAGATGAGTTTGGCCAACCAACTGGTGATTTTTCTGGTGCCGAAACAGCCGTTTCATTTGGCTATGCCTATCACATTCCAGAAACGCGTTGGTATTTAGGAGCCAATGCCAAATTTATTACGTCAGCTTTAGAAATATATACCTCTAACGGAGGAGCCTTAGATTTTGGCGTTATGTATGACAACGAAGAAAATAACACCAACTTTACGGTAGTTGTTAGAAATTTTGGAACCCAATTCAGAACCTATGCGGGCCTAAACGAGCCATTGCCATTTGAAATACTGTTTGGCGTTTCGCAAAGGCTTGAGCATGTGCCCGTGAGATGGCACCTAACTTTAGACCAACTACAGCAATGGAATGTTGGGTTTTCTAATCCCAACAGAGCTCAAAACACCTTAGATGGCAATAGCATTCCCGAAGAAGTTGGGTTTTTAAACAACTTTATGCGTCATGTTATTCTAGGGGTTGAATTGTTTCCTGAAAAGGGTTTTAACATCAGATTGGGGTATAATTTTAGACGAGCCAATGAACTCAATATCTTAGACCAACGAAGTTTTTCTGGACTCACGGCTGGTTTTGGACTCAAAATAAACAGATTGCGATTCAACTACGCTTATTCAAGATTTACGGCTGCAGCCAACAACAGCTTTTTTGGATTGATGATAGATTTAAATTAAATGAACAAACCATTTCAAATTGCCATAGATGGCTATTCCTCTACCGGAAAAAGCACTTTAGCCAAACAAATTGCCAAAACCCTCGGCATCCTTTACATAGATTCTGGTGCCATGTATCGGGCGATTGCCTTGTATGCTTTGCAAAATAAATGCATTACAAACAATCAACTTAACAAAGATAAACTCATCCATTCGCTGCCAAACATCAACATCAGTTTTTTGTTAAAAGACCATGAATTTCCGTTAATTGAATTAAACGGCGAAGTAGTTGAGCATGACATAAGAACATTGGAAGTTGCCCAATGGGTAAGCCCAATTGCTGAAATATCGGCAGTGAGAGCAAAACTAGTGCAATTGCAACGAGACATTTCAAAAAACCAATCAGTAGTGATGGATGGCAGAGACATTGGCACAGTGGTATTTCCGGAGGCTGAGGTAAAAATTTTTATGACTGCTTCTGCTGATATCAGAGCCCAAAGACGCTTTGACGAACTTCAAGAAAAAGGACAAAACAGCACCTTGGAGGAGGTTTATCAAAACATCACCCAAAGAGATTACATAGACCAAAACCGAAAAGATTCTCCGCTTATACAAGCCAAAGATGCCATTTTGATAGACAATAGTCATTTGAACAGAGAAACTCAAACCCAATTGGTGCTAAAAATTATTCAAGAAAAGCTTGAAGGCTTTTAATTTGGTAAGTAGTTAAAATAAATATTTACTGTTGATACATTTTTAGAAAATTAGTGGCATACATTTTTTTGTGCTAGTAGATATGCTTATTTTTACGCTAACAAAAATGCTTTTTTCATGCCACAAAACACCCAAAAACGTTTATTTTTATTAGATGCTTATGCCCTTATTTTTAGGGGGTATTATGCCTTTATCAAAAACCCAAGAATCAACTCCAAAGGCCTAAACACCTCTGCCATCTTTGGCTTTATGAATTCGTTGCTAGATGTGATTAGAAGAGAGCAACCCGATCATTTGGCGGTGGCTTTTGACAAAGGAGGCAGCACCGAAAGAACAGAATTATATACCGAGTACAAAGCCAACAGAAACGAAACCCCAGAAGCCATCAGTTTGGCGGTGCCCTACATTCAGGCTTTGCTAAAAGCCATGCAAATTCCTATCATAGAAAAAGCTGGCTTTGAAGCCGACGACCTTATAGGCACCTTAGCCAAACAAGCCGAAAAAGAAAATTATCAGGTTTTTATGGTAACCCCCGACAAAGATTTTGCCCAGTTAGTGTCAGAAAATATCTTTGTGTATAAGCCTGCCCGCATGGGTAATGATATTGAAATTTGGGGCATCCCCGAGGTGCAAGCAAAATTTGAAGTAGAAAGACCCGAGCAAGTTATAGACTTTTTGGGCATGATGGGTGATGCGGTAGACAACATTCCGGGGTTGCCTGGGGTGGGAGAAAAAACTGCCAAAAAATTTTTGAAAGAATTTGGTACGCTAGAAAATCTCTTGGCCAATACCCATTTATTGAGTGGAGCCATCAAAGAAAAGATTGAACAAAACAAAGACAAAGGCTTACTCTCAAAGCAACTGGCCACCATCATGCTAGATTGCCCTGTGACCTTTGATGCCAAAGACTTTGAATTGTCTAAACCCGATTTTGAAGCCGTGAACGACTTGTTTGAAACATTAGAATTTAGGCAAATGAAAGCTCAATTCGACAAACTTTTTGGTACCGCAGTTGGCCCCGTTTCAACACAAGCTAAAGTGGCACAAACTTCTGATCAATTGGATATGTTTAGTAGCACATCTGAAACTTTAGATGAACACAACACCTTTAAAACCATTGAAACTACCGATCATCATTACCAACTCATTGAAGGAAAATTGGGTTTAGAGCTATTGCTCAAAAAATTATTGCAACAAAAAGAAGTTTGTTTTGATACCGAAACCACCTCCTTAGATACCCAAGAAGCCACGTTGGTTGGTTTGGCTTTTTCGTTTGAAGTTGGCAAAGGTTTTTTTGTGCCTTGCCCTGAAGATCAAACTGAAACCCAAGCCATTTTAGACACCCTCAAGCCATTTTTTGAAAGCCAAGAAATTTTAAAAATTGCTCAAAATTTAAAATACGACCTCAAAGTTTTGGCCAATTATGATATCACCGTAAATGCTCCGTTTTATGACACCATGATGGCCCATTATTTGATAAACCCAGACATGCGACACAACATGGATTTGTTGTCTGAAACCTACCTGAATTACCAACCAATAGCCATTAAAACCCTGATAGGCAAAAAAGGCAAAGAGCAAGGCAGCATGCGAGATGTAGAGTTAGAATTGCTAAAAGAATATGCCGTAGAAGACACCGATATCACCCTACAACTCAAACATTATTTTGATCCGATGTTGGCCAACAGCCATGTGCTAAAGTTGTTTAACGAAATAGAAATGCCATTGGTGCAAGTGCTGGCCGATATGGAGTTGGCAGGCATTAATTTGGACGTTGCGTTTTTAAAAAGCTTATCAGGTGAACTTGATAACGACATCAAACAACTAGAGCAAGCCATTTACGAAGAAGCCGGTACGTCGTTTAATTTGGCATCGCCTAAGCAGTTAGGAGAAATTTTGTTTGAAAAATTGCAAATTGGTGGCAACAAAATTAAAAAAACCAAAACCGGTCAATATGCCACAGGAGAAGACATCTTAAAAGAATTGGCACTAAAACATCCATATGTTCAAAAAATATTAGATTGGCGGCAGCTCATTAAACTACAAAACACCTATGTAGACGCCTTACCACAACAAGTGAGTGCCAAAACGGGTCGTGTGCACACCGAATATTTGCAAGCAGTGGCAGCCACGGGCCGATTAAGCTCTAATCATCCGAACTTGCAGAACATTCCGATACGCACAGAAAGAGGCCAATTAGTCAGAAAAGCCTTTGTGGCCAAAGACCATGATCATGTGCTGATGGCAGCCGACTATTCTCAGATAGAATTGCGAATCATTGCCAGTTTGAGCCAAGAAGACAATATGATAACCGCCTTTAGAAACCATGAAGACATTCATCAGAGTACGGCTTCAAAAGTCTTTAATTTGCCCTTGGCAGCAGTGAGCAAAGAACAACGAAGCCATGCCAAAACCGTAAATTTTGGCATTATTTATGGCGTTTCGGCATTTGGTTTGAGTCAGCAAACCAACCTCAACCGTTCTGAAAGTGCTACTTTGATTGAGCAATACTATGAGAGTTATCCGAAGCTCAAAGCCTACATCCAATCACAAATAGAGTTTGCTAGAGAGCATGGCTATGTGGAGACCGTTTTGGGCAGACGACGTTATTTACCTGATATTCATTCGGCCAATGCGGTGGTAAGAGGCCAAGCCGAAAGAAATGCCGTGAATGCTCCCATTCAGGGGAGTGCTGCTGACATTATTAAAATTGCCATGATTAAGATTCACGAAAAGCTAAAATCTGAAAAATTGCAAAGCAAAATGCTTTTGCAGGTGCATGACGAATTGGTGTTTGATGTTTACAAACCGGAATTAGAAATCATCAAAGACTTGGTGAAAACCGAAATGGAACATGCCTATGAACTCAATGTGCCTTTGGTAGTAGATATTGGCTTGGGTGATAATTGGTTAGAAGCTCATTAATAATGATGACCCTATAATTTTGATTATTTGAATTTATTCTGGTATTGTATTCTTTAAAAAATAGCTTCTGTTAGAGCTCATGTGCACTAGCCCGACCCGTTATGATAGCTTGTTGCAAGCCATGGTTTGGTTTTGTTGGCAAGCCAAAGCGACCAGCGGAAGCTCTTGGCATGCCTTACAAAACCTAGCATGGCTAAAACAACTAAAATAGAGGGGCGGAAACAGCTCCTAATAAAAAATTACAAAATAGTTCTTCATAACGTTAAAATATCTTAAAATTAGGAAGTTTGTAACAAAGGTTACCTTGCCTTACGTGATTGTTGATTAAATTTGTATCACTAAAAAAATAGAACTATGATTATAGAACAAATTTACACCGGATGTTTGGCTCAAGGAGCTTATTATATTGAAAGTGAAGGCGAAGCAGCCATCATTGACCCTTTGCGTGAAGTGCAATTTTATATAGACAAGGCCCACAAAAATGGAGCTACAATTAAGTATATTTTTGAAACGCATTTTCATGCAGATTTTGTGAGTGGGCATGTTACGTTGTCTGAAAAAACTGGGGCACCCATTGTTTTTGGACCCAATGCACAAACCACCTTTAAATCGCACATTGCACAAGATCAAGAAGAATTTAAGGTTGGGAAACTCACCATTAAAGTGTTGCATACCCCCGGGCATACCATGGAGAGTACTTGCTATTTGCTGATAGATGAAAACGGAAAAAACCATGCTCTTTTTAGTGGAGACACCCTGTTTTTGGGTGATGTAGGCAGACCCGACTTGGCTCAAAAATCGGCCGACATGACGCAAGAGCAATTGGCTGGCTTGTTGTATGATAGCCTTAGGACCAAAATTATGCCTTTGGCCGATGATTTAATCATTTATCCGGCTCATGGAGCTGGCAGTGCTTGTGGCAAAAACTTAAGCAAAGAAACCGTTGGCTCTTTGGGCGATCAAAAACAAACCAATTATGCCCTCAGACAAGACATGACCAAAGAAGAGTTTATTCAGGAAGTAACAGACGGCATCTTGCCACCACCGGCCTATTTTCCGATGAATGTGCGATTGAACAAAGAAGGGTATGAAAACGTAGAAAAAATAATCAATCGGGCACAAGGTTTTGAGCCCAATGCCTTTGAAGAAGTGGCTAAAGATTCTGGAGCTTTGCTGTTGGATGTTAGGCACCAAGACGAGTTTAGCAACGGACACATACCAGGGTCTATTTTTATAGGTTTAGATGGCGGATTTGCCCCTTGGGTGGGAGCCTTGATTTTAGATTATAACCAGCCTATTTTATTAATTACGCCACAAGGCAGAGAAGAAGAAGCCATTACCAGATTATCTAGAGTGGGCTATGACAATACTTTAGGTTTCTTGGCCGGTGGTTTTGAGGCTTGGAAACAACAAGGCAAGACTATTGACACGCTATCTTCAGTAAACCCAGAGGGCTTAGAGACCATTTTAGCAACTCAAGAAGTGCCTGTGTTTGATGTAAGAAAACCAGGCGAATACCAATCTGAGCACCTTGAAGTGGCCAACTCTACCCCACTCGATTTTTTGAATGATCACTTAGCAGAGTTCCCAAAGAGCGAACCCTTTTATGTGCATTGTGCTGGGGGTTATCGCAGTGTGATTGCAGCTTCTATCCTCAAAGCCAGAGGGTTTCATAACATCATTGATGTTAAGAAAGGATATGCCGGACTCAAAAACACCCAAATTGCTAAAACCAATTTTGTGTGCCCTAGCACCCTAAAATAAATCTGCTGATGAAGTTTTTTTTAATTTTCTTGGGGAGTTTGTTTATTTGGGCTTGCAACACGCAACAAGACCCTAAAATCTTGGTACTAGATGCTAAAGACTATAAGGCAGCCATTGACCAAAAAGGTGTGCAGTTGATAGACATCAGGACTCCTCAAGAGTTTAATCAAGGAGCCATCACAGGAGCCCTTAATGTTGATTTTTATAGTATGTATTTTTTAGACAATCTCAAAAAACTCGATAAAAGCAAACCGGTGTATATTTATTGTAGAACGGGCTCAAGAAGCAGGGTTGCTGCCAAAAAAATGATAGAGCTTGGTTTTACTCAAGTGGTTGACCTTATGGGTGGGTATGTGAGGTATTGAGGAGTAAAAGTCTTAAGCTTTTTGGAATTTTGTAAATTAAAATAAAAAAAACATGGCCAAATTTGAAGAACTGATAAATACAAACAAACCCGTATTGATTGATTTTTTGCTACTTGGTGTGGTCCGTGCAAAATGCTTGCACCCGTTTTAGAGGAGGTTAAAAAAAGCTTAGGCCCTGCAGTAAGCATCTTGAAAATTGATGTGGATAAAAATCAGGGGTTAGCAGCAAAGTACCAAGTGCGAGGGGTGCCAACCATGTTGTTGTTTAAAAACGGTCAGCAACTTTGGAGGCAATCTGGGGTGTT
>DAIRDG010000001.1:149366-156541 GCA_036796275.1 Flavobacterium sp. | reverse complement strand
AATAGTCTACAACAACAATATTGTTATTCAATATGCTACAATAATAATTCATTATAAATAAAAAACACACCTTACGGTGTGTTTTTATACGGTTTTTTTAATTGTTTTTTATAATAATCAAAAACATACAAAAACCCAATTAACAGAAATAGCCAAATATAATCGTTGAGGGGTGTTATAGGTTCCTGACCAAGATTAATTTAGTAGTAGCATTTTAGGTGTTCTTTGCAGTTAGTAATACGGTATTAGTTTTCTAATTACATAATATTTCAATGGCTTGCAAAACTTCATTAACGGTGATACCAGCAGACTATTGACTCTCAAAAGTTCCAAAAATAATGGTGTACGCATTAATACAAAAATTTTTATAATACTTATAATTACCTCTGAAAGTAAACTATATATTAAATTCAAGGTATTTATGACGACAGGGTGGTTTAAGATTATCAATTTAGAAGCAAAAGTTAAAAAACTGTTAATATAGTTAAAACTATAAATTTAGTTGTATCTTTGTAAAAAGAGTTTTAGCTTTATGACAGATATAATAAAATTAACCACTGCAGAAGAAGAAATTATGCAAATACTGTGGCAAGCACATCCAGTTACGGTGCATCAAATTATTGAAACAATTCCGAATGCCAAGCTTGCCTATAATACAATTTCTACAATTGTTAGAATTTTGGAAAACAAATCGTATGTTGCTTACCAAAAAAAAGGGAAGTCGCATTTATATTATCCATTAATATCAAAAGAAGATTATAAGAAACAAACAGTTAATAAGCTCCTCAACAATTACTTTGATGGATCTATTAATCATTTGGTTTCGTTTTTTGCTAAAGAAAATCAAATAAATCTTAACGAATTAGACGATTTACTAAAAAAAATAAAACATTAAATCATGGTTTATATTTTTCACTTTATTTTTTTAACTTCTTTGTTAGTAGCCTTGTATCAATTAGTTCTTAAAAAACTTTCAAACTACCAAGCTAATCGATTTTTTTTACTAATTGGTGTATTAGGTAGTTTAGTATTACCATTATTGAAATACAATCTTATTGAATCAATACCAATCTTTAATCAAGTTGTTCAGTTAAATGAAGTTATTGTTACTCCCAAAACAACCCAAAATTCTCAATTTAATTCTTTTGTTTTTTTCTTAAATATATTTACAGTCATCTGGTTAATTGGTGTTTCATATCAATTTATCAAATTGTTGTTTGGGTTTTTTAGTTTATTTATAATTTATAAAACCAGTTCAAATATTTCTAAACAAAATCAATACATTATTATAAAAACCAAATATAATGAGCCTTTTTCTTTCTTCAATCTTATTTTTGTCCCCTATAAAACAGATCAATTTATTAAAGAACAATACATTACACATGAAAAACACCATGTTCGTCAGTTGCATAGTGCTGATATTTTGTTTTTTAATTTACTCATCATTATATTTTGGTTTAATCCTTTTTTGTATTTGCTTAAAAATTATCTTCAAGCACAGCATGAATTTTTTGTAGACAAACAAATGAATTCTAAATCTTATCAAAATTTAATTATCAATCAAGTTTTTAATTCAAAACAATTAAGCTTTGTAAATCCTTTTTTCAATCAAAAATTAACCCTTAAAAGACTTCAAAAAATGACAACAATCGCACCAAAAACAAATCACCTGCTCATCACATTTCACAGTATGATGTTATTACTAATTATGTTGTTATCAAGTTTATTGATAAACGCACAAGAAAATTCTAAAAGTTCAAAAAAACAGAAAGATAATGTTGTTGAAACTATTAAAGAATATGAAGAGGTTTTAACTATAGATTCTGATAAATTGATAAAATATCCAAAATTTAAAGAATTAGTTTGTGAAACAGATAACCCAATTGAATGTTTTAGTCAGCAAATAAACCAATTTGTTGCTAAAAATTTAAAATATCCAGAAGAAGCTGTAAAACAAAATTTGCAAGGTAAAGTTTTTGTAAAATTTAATATTAATAAACAAGGTTTTATTGAAGTTACAGGAATTCGAGGACCACATAAAAGTTTAGAAAATGAAACCAAAAGGTTATTAGAATTGATGCCTCAATTTGAGCCTGCAGAAACAAAAGAGGGCAAAGTAAGTTTAATTTATTCTTTACCTATTTCTTTTAGTATGATTTAAAGCCATATAGGTTTAATTGTTTTTTTACATTAGGCAACTTTTTTTGGTTGTCTAATTTTTTTTTCTCCAATTTTTGCAAAACCTTAGAAGTTTGCACCTCTCCGGTATGCTCCAACTGGGTGGTTTAAAAATGGATAAAGGATTAATAACTGATAATCAGAAAATAGACATTAAAAGTTATGCCAATGGTTTTTATTACTTGATATTAGAAAATAGTGAAGTATTGAAGTTTACAAAAGATTGATTTTTAATTTCAATCACTTTTTGGTTCTTTAATTATCAAGTTTTTGTTAAGGTTGGTTTATTTGATATGTAATTTAAGTTTTTGATTAAGTATATTAAAACACTAGAATTGCATATAATCCATTTAAAATCATAATAAAACGCGGTTTATTCTAAAACATCAATTTAATAGTGTACATTTATAACCAATCTATTAAAATGATTTAAAAATGAAAAAATTAAGTTTATTATTATGTGCTTTAGCTATGACTGCTATCGTATCATGTAAAGAAAATGAAGAAGCTCCTGTAGAAGAAGCTACATCAACAGAAATTCAAGTAGAAGCTCCAGCACCAGCTGAGAGTAATGATGAGAGTGAAGGAACAAAAATTAATGTTGGTTCAGATGGCGTTAAGTATTCTGACGACAAAACTGAAATTGAAGTTTCTAAAGACGGTGGAAAAGTTAAAAAAGACTAAATAGCCAAGTTTTTATAATTTTTAAAAACCTGATAAGTTCTGCTTATTAGGTTTTTTTATGAAAAAACAGCGTTCTTTAGTGCTTTTATCCTACAAGATTTTCAAATCCTTGTAGGATTATATTTTTAATAGGTAGTAATCTACAAATTCTCACTTATAATTATAATAGGCATAACCAATAGTCACGCTAAACTCATAAATCTACAATTTGTTTTCTGAGTTGGTCATAGAATTAAATATGTTTTTGAATGACGATTTTTTTAAATGATTAGTACTTGATAAACTTTAATTATAATATTGTGCAAATAAACAATGCAAACCAACCAAAAAGCAGAATAAAATCTTCTTCATTCCTAAAAATACATAAACTTAAAACGTTATAAAAAAAACACCCCTTACGGTGTGTTTTATACGGTTTTTTTAATTGTTTTTTATAATAATCAAAAACATAAAAAAACCCAATTAACAGAAATAGCCAAATATAATCGTTGAGGGGTGTTATAGGTTCCTGACCAAGATTAATTTAGTAGTAGCATTTTAGGTGTTCTTTGCAGTTAGTAATACGGTATTAGTTTTCTAATTACATAATATTTCAATGGCTTGCAAAACTTCATTAACGGTGATACCAGCAGACTATTGACTCTCAAAAGTTCCAAAAATAATGGTGTACGCATTAATACAAAAATTTTTATAATACTTATAATTACCACTGAAAGCGATCTAAATATTAAATTTAAAGTATTGATGGCGATTGTATATTCTAACAAAAACAGTTTTTTCGGTGTTTGTAGCTGTAAAATATTTCAAACAAAATGAGGACTACATGAACAAGAGTGGCCGGTAAATATACTAGACCAACCCCATTTTCTCCAAAAAAATTTTCCGTTTGTTTTGAGTTTTTATTTTACCTAAAAATTTATTAATTATGTTAATTTAAAATGAGTCAATTTCTTCATTCTCTCCAATGCTGTCTATTTCATCTTTCAAGTTTACTAGCAATGGCTCAACTTTCGCATAATCGGTCACTACTTTGATGGTGATTAAGGTAGAGAACAGCCCCACCAGTGCAGAGGCTATTTGAACCTTTAGTTGTGTTAAAATATCGTCACCGGTATCAGATGGCAATCGGTAAGACAAATTCATTAGGGTATTAGAGACAATCCATAACAGCCACCACAAGCCTAGTATATTTGAATTTAAGTCTTCCTGTAATTTAAATCTGTTGGTTTTTAACAAGTCGATGGTTTTTTCATAAATCTCTTTCATGATTTGAAAGGGCCTAACTAAATTTAAGAAAGGTACAAACCAAGCACCTGCGGCCCAGCCTTCACTAAATTTTAGGTTACTAGCCCTCTGGTGTAAATTGTAGTAAGCCCGTCTAAACCAAAAAACAAAGGCAATGTAGCAAGTTATAAGCGTTAACAAATAAATGAGCGTTATGATGCCGTGAGTGGCTTGCTTTAAATGAAATTCGTTATCTGTAACAGTGGTATAACTTAAAAATTTAAGCACCAAATCGTACTGAAAATAGTTTGAAATAAGCAATGCAAGATTTAAAAAAAAGACAATCCACAGTAAAGTAATCAGGGTTTGTGCTCTTTGTTTGTTTGGCTTCAGATTCACAGACATTTATTTTTCGCTTTAGTTTATAATTACGCTTGCACCTTGGCCCAAGTATCTCTTAAGCCCACAGTTTTATTAAATACCAAGTGATTTTCTGCACTGTCCTCATCTACGCAAAAATAACCCAACCGCTGAAACTGAAATCGCTCTTGTGGTTTGGCTTCCTTTACACTTGGTTCTATATAGCCTTGGATGATTTCTAATGAATGAGGGTTGATAAACTCTTTAAAATCAACGTCTTTGTTACCATCGGGGTTTTCGTGCGTAAACAAACGGTCATAAATTCTCACTTCAGCTTCTATAGCGTGTTTGATGCTTACCCAATGAATGGTGCCCTTCACCTTTCTTTGACTGGCCTCACTACCACTGCCCGATTTAGAGTCTGTATCATAAGTGCAATGAATTTCTGTAATGTTGCCCTCAAAGTCTTTTATAACGCTTTCTCCTTTGATGATATAAGCATTTTTTAAACGCACCTCTGTGCCGAGGGTGAGTCTAAAAAACTTTTTGTGGGGCTCTTCCTGAAAATCTTCTCTCTCGATGTATAATTCTTTGCCAAAAGGCAATTTTCTATAAGTTAAAACCGCTTCCTCCGGATTGTTTTCCGCTTCAAGCCATTCTTCCTGTCCTTCAGGATAATTGGTGATAACTAACTTAACCGGATTTAAAACAGCCATGATTCTGGGTGCTTTTTTATTTAAATCTTCACGCACACAAAATTCTAACAAAGACACATCTATCAAATTGGTGCGTTTGGCAATGCCAATAGTATCGGCAAAATTTCTGATAGATTCTGGCGTATAGCCACGTCTTCTGAGGCCAGAAATGGTGCTCATTCTGGGGTCATCCCAACTTTTCACATGACCTTCTTGCACTAGCTGCATTAGTTTTCGTTTGCTTACCACGGTGTGCGATAAGTTTCTACGGGCAAATTCACGTTGTTTAGGTCGGACTTTAGAAGCATCAAAAATTTGGTCTAAAAACCAATCATATAATTCACGATGTGGCAAAAATTCGAGTGTACACAACGAATGCGATATTTGTTCAATATAATCACTTTCGCCATGGGCCCAATCATACATCGGATAAATGCACCAATCATTGGCTGTTCGGTGGTGGTGTTTGTGCAAGATCCGATACATCAACGGGTCACGCATCAGCATGTTGGGGTGGGTCATGTCTATTTTTGCTCTCAACACATGGGAGCCTTCAGCATGTTTGCCCGCTTTCATGGCTTCAAACAAGTCAAGGTTTTCTTGCACACTTCGGTCTCTAAAAGGGCTATTAGTACCAGGGGTAGTGGGGGAGCCTTTTTGCTGAGCCATGGCCTCGCTAGACTGACTATCTACATAAGCCTTGCCTGCTTTGATGAGTTCGACAGCCCAATCATACAGCTGTTGAAAATAATCTGAAGCATAACACTCTTTATCCCATTGAAAGCCTAACCACTCTACATCACGCTTAATGGCATCTACATATTCTTGTTCTTCTTTGGCCGGGTTGGTATCGTCAAATCTTAAATTTACTGGGGCATTGTAGCATAAACCGAGCCCAAAATTCAAACAAATACTGCTGGCATGGCCAATGTGTAAATAGCCATTGGGTTCTGGTGGAAACCTAAAACGTAAGGCCTGGCTAGAAAACTCATTTTTGAGGTCTTCTTCTATAATTTGTTCTATGAAGTTAAGCGATTTACCGTCTGACATGGTTTCTGTTTTTTGCAAAAGTAATTAAATTAATTTGGTTTTTTTTGAAAATTATGATCCACAAAATTGATTAAAATCGAACATTTAGAATTTTTAAATACCTCTCAAGGCATTCTTTTTCAGTTTGGGCTATCAACAATAAAAAATCTTCGTTGTTTTGTGCAGTTTGGCATTTTTCTAGGGCTTGATAATATTTTAATCGAGAAGGATTATCCCCTTTAAGATTTGCAATCACAAAGCCATGTTGCATTAAGATGAGGTTCATGAGCAATCTTGAAGTTCTGCCATTACCATCAACAAACGGATGAATACTCACTAGCCTTTGGTGCATTTCGGCAGCCAACATGACTGGGTGAATTTTTTGGCTGTTTGCGTGGTACCAGATCATTAATTCTTCCATTTCTTTGGCAACTAGATAGGGTGCTGGTGGCACATGACTGCTGCCGGTTATCATTACCTGAACTTTTCTGTATTTTCCAGCTTCATTGGGCATAATACCCCTAAGTATCAATTGATGTATTTGCAAAATATCTCTTTCTTTTAGGGTATAGTTTGGGCTGGCCAAATCTTTAACATACCTGATGGCATCCTGATGATTGATGGCTTCTAAATGCTCACGCATACTTTTTCCAGAAATAGTCATGCCTTCATTAATAACTAAATCGGTTTCTTGCAAGGTTAGGGTGTTACCTTCTATTTTATTGCTTTCAAAGGTGTACTCCAAGGCCAAGGCTTCGTGAATTTTAAAACTATCTAGATTACGATGATGGTTTAAAACTTTTTGAAGGTCATCAATTTTAGTTAGGATATCTTCTAACTGAGTTGATAGTTTTTCTCGTTTAAAAGACCCATAAAACATCATTTCCTCCTGAACCTGACGCAAAGCTTCTATGGCAAAATGGTCATAAGTGATGTTTTGCAAAATCTGACTTTTAAGCCAAGCAATATATAAGGTACCAAAATCAATATCTAACAGATTTGACA
>DAIRDG010000001.1:90738-149266 GCA_036796275.1 Flavobacterium sp. | reverse complement strand
TAAATCTTTGGGGTTAAATCAACCAAAATAAATCACTCGCAATACCATCAATCAAGAATTTGCCTTTGTTTGAGGCCAAAAGATGTTCTTGGTCTTCAAACAAAAAATGATCGATGATGTATTTTTCTGATTGTTTTTTGAGGTAATTTAAAAACTGAATGCCAAATTGTTTCTCAACTTTTTCGTAAGATACCCCCCACATGGTTCTGAGGCCTGTCATCACATACTCGTTGTATTGATCTCTTAGCGTTAGCGTTTCGTTTTCTGAAGGCAAGCTATTGTTTTCTAAACTATTAATATATTTTGTGTTGTTAGCAATATTCCAACTTCGCTGATGATTGTAGAAGCTATGTGCCGAAGGCCCTATGCCCAAATAAGGTTTACCCAACCAATAGCCCGTGTTGTTTTTTGAGAAAAAATTTTCTTTGCCAAAATTACTCATTTCATAATGAATCAGGTTGTGCTGACTGGCTACCCACAACAAATGATTAAATTGTTCTTGCACCAATTCTTCGTCTAAAAGCGTAATCAAATTGTTTTTAACCTGATGAGCCAACGCAGTTTTTGGTTCAACCGTAAGGGCATAACAAGACCAATGAGGCAAATCAAACTGTAAGGCAGTTTCTAAGTTTTGATGCCATAAGTCTGGTGTAGATTCTGGCATGCCGTAAATTAAATCAATAGAAATGTTGTTAAAATATTTTTTAACATTCTCTAAGCATTGCAAAGCTTCTTTGGCATTGTGTGCTCGGTTCATCAACCGGAGGTCATGCTCATGAAAAGATTGTACCCCTATAGACAGCCTATTGATACCCAAGTCTTTGAAGGCCTTAATTTTTTCTAGACTCAAATCGTCAGGATTGGCTTCTAGGGTAATTTCAGCTGCTTCAACCTTATATTTTTGATGAATTAAGTTCAAAAAAGCGTCTATTTCGGCTATGGATAAAATGCTCGGTGTACCCCCTCCAAAATAAATGGTGTTGATGGTGTGGTGCCCAAAAGTATCATGCCTTAATGCTATTTCTTTTAGCATAGCCTTTAGCATGTTGTCTTTAGTTTTTTGCGATGTTGAAAAATGAAAATCACAATAATGACAAGCTTGTTTGCAATAGGGTATATGAAGGTATATTTGAGCCATGCTTTAGTAGCGTTTGTTTTTAAAATATTCGCTGATAATCCAGCCAGCCGTCCAGCAATTCTGAAAATTAAATCCTCCGGTTATTGCATCAATATTGAGCACTTCACCTGCAAAAAACAAATTAGGATGCAGTTTGCTTTGCATGGTTCTAAAGTCTATTTGTTTAAGGTCTACACCTCCTGCGGTCACAAATTCTTCTTTAAAAGTGCTTTTTCCGTTAATGTCCAAAACATGCATAGTTAGCATGACAGACAGGGCATGCAATTGTTTTTTAGTGCAATTGGCCCAAATGAGCTGCTCTTCAATGTCAGATTCTTGTAACAAAAATTGCCACAATCTGCTTTTAAGGTCAAACAGGGGATGCTTGCTAATAGTTTGTTTTGGATGCAATTCTTTTTGTGTTTTTAACAATCCAATCACTTGATCTTGATTTAATTGCATGGTCCAGTTTATCATGAGCTTAAACTGATAATCATATTCAAATAACTCACGGGCACCCCAAGAAGATAATTTTAGAATAGCCGGTCCGCTCAATCCCCAATGCGTTATGAGCAAAGGGCCTTGGGAGGTTAATTTGGTGTTGAGAATTTTTAAACTCACCTGATGGCTAATTCCCATTAAATTAGTAATATTTTTTTGCACCACATTAAACGTAAATAATGATGGCACTGCAGGTATAATTTGATGACCCAAGGGCTTGAGTAAGTCCCAAATTTTTGGATTGCTGCCTGTGGCTATAACCAAATTTTTGGCCTGATAGGTTTGGTTTGAGGTGTGTAATAAATAATTATTGTTAGCAGTTTCTATTTTCTGCACCAATGCTTGGTGAAAGACGGATATTTGGAGAGTTTGAGTGGCTTTTACAAAACAATCAATAATGGTTTGAGAGCTGTTACTTATCGGAAACATTCGGCCATCAACTTCTTCTTTTATAGCAATGCCTTTTTGATTAAACCAATCAATAGTGTGCTCGGGGTTAAATTGGTAAAACGGACTCTTAAGTTCTTTTTCGCCTCTTGGATAATGTTTTGAGAGTGCTATTGGCTCATAACAAGCGTGGGTAACATTGCATCTGCCACCTCCAGAAATTTTTACTTTAGTTAGTCCTTCTTTGCCTTTTTCGAGGATACAAACCTTGAGCATTGGACTTTTCTCTTTCAGGTTGATGGCTGTAAAATAACCCGCAGCACCTCCGCCTAACACAACAACATCAAAGTTTAGCATACACTTTACCAATTATTTCTTTACAAAGATAATAAACCTATTGAAAACTTTTATTGCATATGATTTACGAAAGCTAACTCTTAGATTTTTAATAAAATTTATTATTCAAATTTTTATGTAATCTTAAAATCATTTTTTAAAATGTTGGTTACGTTTGGTTTAATTTATAACTACATTAAGCATTTGCTCTAAATATTTTAATACTTTTGAGGTCAATCAAATAAACCTTTTAAATGAAACTATATCTTTATTCAATAATTCTATCATCAATTTTAATGGTAAAAGCACAAGACCTAAAATCACATGTCTACCAAGATGCAAGCCAAACTTTGCAAGGGATGGTGACTCAAAACACCCATAAAAATCTGCCGTGTGTTCTGATTTTACCCGCTTGGAAAGGCATAGATGATGAAGCCAAAACAGCCGCACTAAATTTAGAAAAAATGGGTTATATGGCTTTTATTGCAGATATTTACGGTGTAGGCAATACGCCAACCGATAATGCAAGTGCTTCAAAACTAGCAGGTCAATACAAAAATGATTTCACGGCCTATCAACATCGCATTGCGGTTGCTTTGCAAGAATGTATAAAATTGGGAGCTGACCCCAAAAAAATTGCGGTGATAGGTTATTGTTTTGGAGGCACTGGAGCCTTAGAAGCTGCTCGTGGCGGTTTAGCGGTGCAAGGAGTGGTTTGTATTCATGGAGGGCTATTTAAATCGCCAGAAAGAGAGATTTTGCCAATAACTACCAAAGTTTTGATAGAACATCCTGCGGAGGACAAAAGTGTGAGCAAAGCAGATTTTGAAAACATTCAGAAAGAGCTTAATGAAGCCAAAGCAGATTGGCAAATAATTACCTATGCTTATTGTGGTCATACGTTTACAAATCCCGCTTCAAGAGATTATAACGAATTAATGGCCAACAGAGCCTGGCAACACACTTGCTTGTTTTAAAAGAAGTTTTAGAATAAATACAAGCCTATTAAGTCCTAAAAAATTAATTTTATTAATTAGCGTTGCTCACCTATATTTAAAAGTCTCAATCAACAATAACGGCAGAGGATTTTAAAACAAAAAGGTCAAATGCTTATAAAGTATTTGACCTTTTGTTGAATTAATAGATTAAATCTTATTTAACGATAAATTGTTTAGTGACTTTTCTACCGTCATTTTCTAGTTCTAAGGAATAAATTCCTTTAGTAAGTCTAGATACATCCACACTTTCTGAAACGGTGTTAGATTTGATTAATTGTCTTCCGTTTATGTCATAAATATTGATTTTAGTGAGGTTTATATCACTTTTAATATATAGTATATCAGTAGTAGGATTTGGGTAAATAACAACACTGTTGTTATCAAAAATTAAATCATTTACAGATAAAGTTCCGGCTAGTTCAAATGCACCAGCATCGTTTACGCCAACTCTGTCAAAACCTCTTTGGTCTATGGTTGGGATGCTTATGCCTGTAGTAGCTGTACAATAATTAATTGGGTTTGAACCGTCATTTATTTCTAAAACGGAGGTGGCTCCACCAAGATTAACTAAATTACCTGAAAGACCGGCTTGGGTTGCAGTTCTACCTTTAAGGTTATTTTTATTAGCATCATCAACTATGGCCAAAGGGGCATTTTCTAAACCACCCAAAATACAGTTTACTACATTGGTAGTGTTGGTAGCCTGAAAGTTTAATGCTTTCACATTAATATTATTATTAGCAACAACAATAGAGTTAAAGGCACTGAAGTTAGTTTGTGCACTTGCAGTTCCAGCAAACCTGATACCAGCTCTTAGAGGAGCTGCATGGCTATTATTGTATACGGTAGCATGAACTAACCGTAGGGTGGTATTGGTTGTAACACCATCTCCCCCTGCATTGGTTGTCCAAGTAGCCCCAGCGGTTAATATTGCTCCTCCACCAATTCCAGAGGCTGGGCTTACGGCACTGTTGTTTGAAATAGTGCTATTTATGATGTTTAAATCAATTTTATAATTATTACCAAAGTTGTTATTTCCATTAAAGTAAATGCCACCACCGTTACGACCCGTATTACCATTTATCAAGGTTTGGTTTACATTTACAATATTACTAACGCCAGAAGAATTGTTTGGTGCTGCAATCATCCCTCCACCATCTTGCAATGAGGTGTTGTTTTGAATAGTACAATTTAGCACGTTTACATTAGACCCGGCAAATGACACACCACCACCATTGGTGGCAGAGTAGTTATTAGTGATAATTAAGTTATTTAAATTAACCAATCCGATTACTTTATCTATAAAAATACCTCCGCCATTGGTATTTACACTCCCATGTCTGATGGTAAAATTTTCTAAAGTAACGTTTAATGCCGCAGCAGCAGGTGCACCAATTTGCAATACTCTTGAGCCTGTTCCGCTATTACTAGGGGATTCTGCAGCTTGAATAATATCTGTTAAAGGATCACTTCCTCTCAAAGTAATGCTTTTGTTGATAGTAAAATTTCCGGTGTGGGTGCCAGTTACTAAAATTACATCACCATCTACGGCTGCAGTAATGGCTTCGGTGATTGTAGCATAAGAGCTTCCTCCCTGAATACTTACAGTTTGTGCAATGCTAAAGGCAGAAAAACCAATAAATAAGTAAGTAAAAATTTTCTTCATAAGATTATTTTTAAAGTTCAATTTTTTATATTGTTTGAGTTTGATTAGTTTAATTTAAGACGCATCAAACATTTTTCATGTTTGATGCGAATTAGATTTTCAGTAAATAAAGGATTTTATTTATTTCCGTCTTTATAAGCTTTCCATTTTTTTTGACGCTCAGCACCTAAAAGTGCTTTCATTTTATTGAAGGTAGAATTACCTAGTTCTTTAATTTTGGCTTTCTTTTCTTCTGGATTATCAGCATATTCTTTTTCAATAGCTTGATTTTGTTTAATACGATCTAATTGAATTTCATAAACAGCTTTAGATTCTTCTTCGTTAAGCTCTAAAACTTGTGTTACTTCATCAGCAAACTTTTTTGCTTTTTTTTCAGGCGAAGGCTGAGCACTTAACGTAAAAGTTACAAACAATGCAAAAAATAAGGTTTTTAATTTCATAGTTTTTAATTTTAAGGGTTTTTAATTATTATAAACTCAGGTGCAAGATAATTACAATTTCAATTTTTTTTAGTTTTATATTAGTTCATTTAGGTTTAAAAATTGTTCAAAAGCATTCATACTACTCAGCAAAAGAACCAATAGAATCCTCAGGTTACAAAAATTATCAGTTTTTCTTAAATGACGATTTTCTTTTCTTGTAAAATTTCATTATTTTTTTGTTACGAGTTTGGTTTATTAATTTAATATCTTTTCATTTTACCAAAATTGCATCTGACACAGGAAGCACATAAGCGTAATTTTGAACAGCCACCGGAATTTCTTTTCCATAAAATTCTGATGTTTTAGTTAGTTTTGGTTTAGCAACTACCCAATAAAACCCTTTTTGGTTAGCTTTATAGCTATTGCTTTCAATATTCTCTTTAAGTAAACTAGCGTTGCTTATGTTTTTATCATTTGAATAAAAAATAGAATAACTTTCAAAATCTTCCTGTATTTTCCATTGTATTTCTTTGTTTTTACAAGAAATACTAATAGGACTATATTCCTGAAATCGCCACTCAGCGAGTGTTTGAAATCTTATTTCGTGATACAATTTTGAGTAATTTTTATCGAAAACAAGGTTGTTGAATTCATTGGGGTCATTAGCCATGTTGTACAATTGATCTATGATGCCGTGGGTATATACAAATTTATAATCACCTTTTCTCAACATTCTAGAGGGAACATTTTTAATTTGTGGTAAGAGGGCATAGTTGGCTCCTCTAAATTCAGAAAAAATTGCTCTGTCTTTTATTGCTTGGTTATTATTGATTAGCTCAACCAGTGAAATACCTTGTGCTGTTTGTGGTATTTTTTCTCCAATGAGTTCTGCTAAAGTAGGCATTACATCTATTAAACTCACCAACGAATTGTTTGTGGTATTTTGCTTAAATAGTTTTGGGTACGAAATAATAAACGGAACATTTACAGCGGCTTCATACATATTGTGTTTGTTCATTAAGCCAAGTTCAAACAAATGTTCACCATGATCTGAAGTATAAATGATGATGGTGTTTTCGTAGAGTCCGTTATCTTTTAAAGATTGCACCACTTTTCCTACCATATCGTCCATTTCGGATAGGCAAGCATGATAAGCTGCCATTACATTTTTAGCTTTTTCTGGATTTCTTTGAATATTTGAATGTATCCAATTAGGAATCCAAGGAATTCTTCCTTTTTCTTTCCAGTACTCAGCTGTTTCAGGCAGTTCAAAATCCGACGGGTTGTGCATGTTTAGATAAGTTTGTGTGGTGGTAAGAGGTGGATGTGGTTTTTCAAAACCTACATGTAAAAAAAAGTTTTTACCATCTTTTGCTCTGTTTTCTATAAATTCTACAGATTTTTTGGCCACTACCATGTCAAAGTTATCATCTTCATTTTCTACTAAGGTTGGGGCATAATCTAAATTAAAATCATCTGCACCTCCTTTAAAAACTTCACTGTATTTTTTAAACTGTCGATACCTCATATAAGTATCTTCACCAACAATATCTTCATAATGTCCGCCAGGAAAATGCGTGTAGTATCTTACACTTATTTCATCAAACCCTAAATTATTTCCTTGTTTATATTTTTCATCTACATTCTTTTGAAGCTCTCCATGCACATGCATTTTGCCGGGAGCAGCGGTAACATAATTTTGTTTTTTAAACATTTCTGCCAAAGTTACAATCCCTTCATGATACCCGGTTTCTCTTAAATACCCACTCCCCAAACTTTTAACAACACCGTTTGGCATTTTTACAGGGGCCTTGTGGTAAATTGCACCATTGGCATAGGGGTTCATACCTGTTATGATGGCCGCTCTTGCCGGAGCACACACTGGTGCAGGGGTATAACAATAATTAAATAAAACGCCAGTTTTAGCCAACGCATCTATGTTTGGTGTTTTGGCTAGTTTATTGCTATAAGCTCCAGTAGCTTTGGTTTGGTGTTGGTCTGAAATGATAAAAACCACATTAGGTTTTTGTGTATCTTTTTGTTGAGCAAATAACCCATTAGATGCAAATGTTAAAATTATTAGGCTTATTTTAAACTTCATAGGGTTAAGGTTTGTAATTATATTTGGTTATGAATAAAAACAATAAACCCTTTTAATATTACTGATTTATTAATATTAAAAGGGTTTAACAAGATATTGTTTAGTTGATGTTTGGATTTGCTGTAATTTCAATTTGGGGTATTGGCCAAGTGTAGTCTTCTGGTTGTCTTGCTCCTACGGTAACTCCAAAAGTTGCTTTACACATTTCGTCATAAACGCCCATTCTGGTTATATCAAAAAACCGGTGACCTTCTGCGGATAATTCTGCATTTCTTTCTCTGAGCAAGGCTCTTCTAAAAGCAACCATAGATAGGCTTTCTCCAGCAAAAGGTGCCATCCCTACGCGGCTTCTTAGGGCGTTGATGTCGGCATTGGCCAAACTTGGGTTTAGGTTCATTTCAGCTAAGGCTTCAGCCCTCATCAAATAAACATCCGCTAGCCTAATTACATGCCAGTTTTGTTGACTAGAATATTCTGTGGTAGCATTTCTGTCTATATATTTTGCTGTCCATACCACACTCAAATTTCCATTGGCTTGTCCGGTTGATGATATTGTTCTGATATATCCAGTAGAGTTAGGTCCTAAAACATAAGTATTGGTGGCATCTTGATAATTTCTAACGATTGAGTTCTGAAATCTGATATCATTTTTATCTAGGTTATTATTTATAAAGGCTGGCACAAATCTATTTACGCCTCCCCAGCCACCACCACTAAGGCCGGCATTTTGTGGGCAAAATAAATTTGAAATAGCTGTGCCTTGATCGGCTACACCAGAACCTTGTACATCAAACAAGCATTCTAGATTGTTGCCATTAGTGGCATCAAAAATCTTTTTCCAATCTTCAAGATTGGTAACCAATTCATAGCTACCCTGTGTAAGCGTTAAATCGCATTGTTCTTTGGCTAGAGTGTAGTATTCAATAGGTGAAAGTGGCATGTCTAAGTATCTGTTGTTGCCTTGTACTCCTTCTTGAGCTGTTCTTTTTGACGAAGCAATTTGAATATACACTTTTGCCAACATGGCATGAGCAGAAGCTTTTGTAACCCTCCCTATGTTGTTTCTGAACCCATTTCTGGTCTCATTAAAACCCCAGCAATGTTCACCAGCGTATTGCAAATCGCTAATAATAACATCATAAATATCACTAATTGGTGATTTTGGCAAACCTTCTTCACCTGGTTTCACTGGCTCAGTTCTTAGCGGAACTTCTCCAAAACACCTTACTAAGTTAAAATAATGGAGGGCTCTTAAAAATTTTGCTTCGCCAATAATTCTAGCTCTTAATTCCTCATTCATTTCAGGCACATTAGGCACGTTCGCAATCACGTTATTGGCGTCTTTGATGGCTATGTAAATTTCTATCCAAGGCCTTGGTAAGTTGGCATTGGCATTGGTAATGTTACCGGTTCTAAATTCTCCATGTTGCCAACTGCTCAAACCTTGGTCTGATGCTGCAAAAATATTAGATAAAAAAACCTGTCTGTAATATCCGTTGCCACTTTTCAATTGGGCATAAGCAGCCGTTAATGCCGCTAAAGCATCGTTGCTGTTTTTGTAAAAAAAGTCTGTACCTAATTGAATAAATGGTTCTTCTTCAAGAACATCATCACAGGCAATGGTAAGTCCAAAAATGATTAGCAAACTTGCTATTATCATTTTAAATTTGTAAAAGAATTTTGTTTTCATATGTTAAAGAATTATTTGATGAGACTAATTTTTAAGAAAATTTTATATAAAAAGCTAAACTACAACGTTTTTGTTTAATAATCAAATTTAGTTTTTCTTAATTAATAGTTAAATTTTAATCCAAAAGTATAGGTTCTGATACCAGGATATCCCCCAAAATCTACACCTCTTCTTTGTGGGTCTTTATTGAAAGTTCTTACTTCAGGATCAAAACCAGGATACTTGGTCCAGGTGACTAAGTTTTGAGCAGTTGAATATAACCGTAAACTCATTGAATTTTTAAAGCTGAAGGTGTAACCTAAATTTAAATTTTTTAGTCTAATGAATGATCCATCATATATTTGTCTGTCTGACACCAAAGATCTTGGGCCTGCATTGATTACAGGTGCAGGAAATTGAGCATTGTTGGTGTTACCAACTGAAGGATCAAAAAACACATTACCCGATTCGTTTACAGATAGGGGTGCTTGCCAACCATTAGCAGAAGCAACTTGCAAACCATTGGTGGTGTTTTGGTTGTTTGCTACTCCCCATGAATCAACCCAAAAAATATCGCCTCCCTTTTGCCCAGTGATTAAAATAGACAAATCCCAATTTTTATAACGGAAGTTATTAGTTATAGCAGCATTAAAATCTGGATTTGGGTCTCCAATTTTCACAAAATCACTAAAATTTATACGTTGAGTTTCTAATGGAATGCCATCAGCATCTAAATCAACAAAATTATTTACATATTTAATTTCACCTGGTGCAGCTCCAGCGATCCCACTAGCATTGGCTTCTTCCCAATCTTTGTAGATGCCGTTGGTTTGAGCACCCCAAAAAATTCCTAAAGGCATGCCCTCCATAAACATGATAGGATTGGCTTGAGCAAAACCTATAGTGGGGCCTAACTGAAAGGTTAAATTTGAATTTAGCCTTAAGAGTCGGTTGCTGTTGGCAAAAATATTTCCATTTACACTCCAACCAAAATCGTTTGAATTGATGATGTTTGAGTTAATGCCAAGCTCTATGCCTTGGTTGCTAATTTCACCAAAGTTGTCAACTATAGAAGCAAATCCGTTTGAAGCAGGTAACTGAACTCTTTGCAATAAATCATAAGTTAGTTTGTAATAGGCATCAATTGTGATGTTTACTTTAGACTTAAATAAGCCAATATCTATACCGGCATTAAACTGGTCGGTAGTTTCCCAAGATAAATCGTCATTAGCCAAATTAGATTCAAAAAAACCAGTGATTAATTCGTTGTCAAAATTGTATCTTATTGGGCTAAGCAAGGCTAGAGATTGATAGGGTGCTATAGGATTACTTCCCGTTTTTCCATAAGACAATCTAAATTTGAGGTTAGAAAACGTGTTGTTATTTCTCATAAATTTTTCTTTGGATGCAACCCATGCCAAAGCAACTGAGGGGAAAAATGCACTTTTTCTGTTTCTTGCAAATTTTGAAGAAGCATCTACTCTAGAATTGATGTCTACATAGTATTTACTTTTATAGTGATAACCTACTCTAAATAAACCTGAGACTAAACCAAATTCATTAAATTGTGAAATAGGAACCAAAATATCTGTGGCAGCACCAAAATTATAAAATGTTGTAGCATCGCTTCCAAACCCAAAGGCTTTATTAAAGATAGATCTGATGTTGTTTTTTTCATAAGTACCTACTAAAACAGCGTCTATATGGTGACCCTTAAAGTTATTTCTGTAACGCAAATTGGTTTCTGCATATATTTTTCTGTTTTGCAAAGTTGCTTGTGAGGCCTCTCCTCTGTTTCTTCTCCCTCGGGTTGTAAACGTAGGATAATAACTATCTCGATTACTTTGTTGTAAATTAAATGCCCCTCTTACAATCCCAGTGAGTTTTGGTGTAATTTTTATGGTGGTAGATAAGTTTTGAATGAGGTTATAAGATTGTTTTAAATCTATCACATCCCTAGCTAACGTAAATGGGTTTGATATCACATTGCCCTCATTTAAATCAGCATATTGATCATCATCTTCTCCGGGTTCAAGCAAATTAAAAATGGGTTGAAATTGAAGGGTTTGAGAAACCACACTGCGTTGGGCAAAAATTTCTCCGTTACCCACAGAAGACGCATTGCCTTTGTTGTAAGCCACATTGGTTTTTGAAAATATTTCAACTTTGTTATTAAAAGCTTTTCTAGAAGTATTCACATTAAGGGTTAATCGTCTGTTATTTGAATTGACTATAATTCCTTGATTGTTTATAATACCCAAGCTAATAGAAGTATTTTTGCCTTTATCACCTCCTCTGTAGTTGAGATTATAGGCATTAGATATGGCAGTTTTGAAGGTTAAGTCTTGCCAATTATTACTGATGCCTGTTGAGGTAGCGTAGGGCAAATTAAAATTTAATAATTCAGGAAAGTTTGTAGGATTTAACTCCTGAGTGCCGTCAAAAGGGCCACCAACTCTGTTTGGGTTGGTGATGTTTATGTATAATTGGTTGATGACTCTCCGGTTCATGTAGTTTTCAAATTGAGGACCATCCATTACCTCAATATTTCTTTGTTTATGCGTTATAAAATTGTCTATAGTAACGGTTAGGTTATCAGATCCATCTGCTTTTCCGCCACTTTTGGTAGTAATTAAAACAACACCATTGGCACCTCGGGCACCATAGATTGCCGTTGCTGCAGCATCTTTTAAGATTTCCATTTTTTCAATATCGTTCGGATTCAAAAAGCTCAGGGAGCTTTGTGCATCTCCAGCACCGGCATTGCCTTGTGCATCTGTCATGGGGTCTATAGGAATACCATCTACTACATAAAGTGGTTGTGTACCACCAAGCAGTGAGTTGGTTCCTCTGATAGAAATTCCGATGCCACCACCCGGTTCTGAACTGTCGTTAATAATCACCCCAGCTACTTGCCCTTGCAGCATTTGCTCTACAGAGGTTGTACGGTTTTTTTCTAGTTGTTCTGAAGTAACTTGTGAAATGGCACCAGACAAATCTTTTTGGTTTACATCAAAGTATCCTACACTGATCACTACTTCATCTAAGGCTTCTATATCTGAATCTAAATAAACATTTACCTCCGGAACGGTTACTTTTACCTCTCTTTTTTTCATGCCTATAAAAGAAAAAACCAGTACATCTCCAGTATTAGCTTTAATTTCATAATTACCATCAAAATCTGTAATGGTACCCACGCTTGTGCCTTTTACGACTACCGAAACCCCTAAAAGCGGTTGGTTGGTTTCTGTTTCAAAAACAGTGCCCTTTACAACCATTTGCTGTGCCATGATTGACAGGGGAATAAACAAAATTAACAGGATTAATTTTTTCATACTTTAGTTAGTTTGTTAGTTAGTTTAAAATATGTTAGTTTTTTATTAGTTTTTTGACTTCAATAATGTTGTTTTGATTTTGAATAATGATGCCATAAATACCTTCTGATAAATCTGAAATATCAATGGTTTGGGCTTCGTTATAAGTTAGTTTTTTTACAGTTTTTCCATTGATGTTGACGATGTTTATTTCTGCATTGTTTTCAATGCCTTTTAGGGCAAAGGTGTTTTTGGCAGGGTTAGGATACAACACAATGTTTTGATTGACTTCTGGTGTTTCAGTTGATAAAGCAGAGGCCCATTGTTCCATCAAAAATGCTGCGGCAAAACCCCAAGTGCCGTCAGGTCTTACAATCCATTTGCCATTTAGCCATTGGTATAAAAATGATTGGGTGTATTGTTCTCCGCTTTCCCAAGTGTGTCCGGCAGGAATTGCTTGAGCACCAGAGTTGTATAAATTCCATAAATAAAAATTAGGGATTTGTAATCCTAGGGCAACTCCTATATATTTTCCGTAACGCTCTCTTATTACCTGATTGGTATTACTTCCGCTATAGGGTGGATTTTCGTTGATGCCAAATTCACCTATTTGTACAGGAGTTCCATTAGTAATCATGCCTGTAGTGGTGGTAAAATATTTGGCAATTTCTATCCCTTTCCACATGGCATGCCCGTGTGGGTTTTCACTGTTGGTCCATCCGCCATCATAGGCAGACCATGATGATAAATCTATTCTTGTATGCGGAATTACGTTTTCAAGCACAGAAGGGGTGTTGTTATCCATCATGGTGATGCGTTGACCACTGCTATTTTGCATCCACAATTTATTAAACTCTACACCATGCATTACTTTGGCAGTGGCATTAGGAAACATATTTCGGGCTCTTTCGGTACCGCGTTGTTGTGCTCTGAACATGCGAGACATGCCTTCGATAATCCATTCAACATTATCTGGAATTAACGAAGGGTTGGTTTCCCACAAAACGCCTTCGCCACGTAGCATCCAATCGCCTTCCCAATTTTGGTAAACAAAGGTTTTTCCTGAGTTACCATAGTTGGTTAAAATGTGCATGGTGAGGTCGTAAAACTGTTGTTCCATGCCTAAATAATTAGCATGGTTAAAATCGGGGCCTAATCGGTACTGACCTCTGGTTCTGGTGTTGGTCCAAAAAGTATGGGTTTTGATGTGGGTTCTTTTAAACAAAGAATCGATGTATTGGTTTTGAGCCACGGCTGCCATGGTTTGGTAATTTGGCCAAGAGTGATTAAAGGGATAAGACTCTTGCATTTTGCCCACTAATGGTGTTAAAGTAGTTTTTATTGAAGTAGGGCCAAAGTCTTTATAAAAATCAAGTCCTTCTATCATAAAAGGTTTGTCGGTAAAATTGTACCAGCTTGCAATGTGGGAGGCTCCAAAAATATCTTGAATTTGTGGCACATTAGCTCCTAAATTTGGATCAAATTGATTGATTTGTGCTGTAATAGAGGCCGAGGTGGTCATGGTGGTGGAGTAGTGCATGCGAAGTTCTCCGGCATTAACAAACGAAAAATTTTGATTATCGGTGGTAAGGTTTTCAAAATTTATATTTTGTCCTAATCTAAACAAACCACCATTTTCTATGGTTAATGTAAACCCTCCAGCTTGTGTTTTTCTATTTAAAACGTTTTCGTTAATTCTACGAGTAAAAAGACTGCCTTTGTTGGTTATAGTAATTGAAGAAGACTCTCCGGGGGTTGTATTTCTGGTAAACAAACTAACATCGTTGGCAACCACAATTCCCTGAATAGTTAGGTTTCCTCTGGTGTTGGTAGGGCTAAATTGAAAAGTGCTTCCAGAAATGCCTAAAGTTCCTCTTAATCTTACGTAAGCATAAGGAGCAATGGTAACGTTTACTAAGTTTGTAGATCTGATTACAAAATTTTCGTTAATGTAGGTATTATACAAGTCTATGATTAAGTTTCTGTTGGGTACTGCACTCGAAATACTCAATGTTCTGGGGTTAAAGAAACCTGATCCAGAGATGTAATTGTTTTCTTGAGACAAATTCATGAAAACCCGACTATTAAACTGATAAATTGAGCCATCACCAGATCCGGAGGGTTGTGTTCTTCCGGCAGAAAAGGTTCCGTTGCATAGAATACTACCATTTATGCGTAAATCTTTTTCGAACCCTACGGTGTTGTGTCCCATACGTAAAACAGCAGTGGTGTTTATTTGCAAATTTCTGCACAAATCTACCTGCACTCCAGACGAGCTGCCTTGCAAGTCAATATAAACGGTGTGGTTGTTGCTAATAATAACATCTGTGCTACCAGTTGGCACAGAGCCTGAGCTCCAAATAGCAGGATTACTCCAATCGCCACTAGCAACTGTAGATACGGCATTAGAAAAATCTATTTGATGATTGCTTAACAACGGAAGTTGGCCAAAACTTATTTGAACCACCGTTAAAAGGCAACTCCAGACTAAAAAAAATGTTTTTTTCATTTGCTATAATGTTTTTAAAACTTCTAAAGCTTTAGAGTTAAATACTTCTTCAGTCGGATAGTTTTTATTGGTTTTTTTATAATCAATGAGATATTCATTCATTTTTTTATAAAAATTTTGATGGTAATAGTATAATGGAACTTTCATGCCCTGCTCGTTGATTAGCGACATTTGTTTAGAAACCTTATTTTTATCATATTCATTATTATACATTTGCCAGTGCAAGGCAAAAGGTAATTCTAATTCAAACGTAATTTGAATAATTTCTTTGGTTTCTGCAAATTGTTTGTCAAATGATTTGGGGTTATTAACGTTAGCATGATAGCCATATTCTCCCAAAAATGCTCTTCTTTTAAAAGGCAACCCTTCTTTAGGTTTCATTTGTTTTTCTAGATAATCAAAAATACCTGCTAAGGTAGATTTTTTTTCTTCGTAAGTTCGGTTCTTAATGGCTTCATAGCTAGAGTAAGAAATAAAATCTACATCTACATTGGGTAGTATATCGTTTGCGATACAAGTTTTGCCATCCATTCCTTTTAGTACCAGATTCAATTCTATGTAATGGTAGAGGTGTACGTTTTTGTGTTTAACCTTTTTCTTGGCATCATCTATGGCTTGTTGTCTGATGTTAAACCACTTGGTCATGTTATCTACATGCTCCTGAGATGGGGTCATGTTTCTGTTGTAGTTGGTGTGCAATAACCAATCGCCTTCCCAATTGCCAATCATAAATGTTTTACCTGAATTGTTGTATTGTTTAAGCAAATATGACGCAAACTCATACATTTCGTCATAAAGAATTTTTTCTTCAGATTTATTGATGCCTTTTTTCCACTGCACTTTGGTAAGGGTGTGCACCCACATAAAAACATATTTAAAGTCCATATCAAACGTTTTTTTGAAATCAGGATAGGCTTTAAACAAATCGAGGGTATTGTCTATTTTAAGATCTTTATTAAAGATACCATAAGTTTTGGGAGCTTTTGGCCCTAAGGATACTTTGAGGATATTAGACCCCATTCCTCTAATGTGTTTGGCTTGTTCTATTAATGCAGATTCATTATTGGTAAATTTATAAGAATTGCCTATGGCTTGTGTGCCTAATATAAAGTTGTAATCTTCAATTGGCATTTGTTTGTCATAGGTAACATTTTGAGCAGTTACAACAAAACTTAAAGTAATCAATAAAATGGTGATAAGATTTTTCATTAAAAATATTTTAGGGGTTTAAACTTTTAAAATTAACGGCATTTTTTCTAAACTCATCAAAGCTTGTCAGGGCATTATTTTGATTATAATAAGTTTGAAGAAATTGTTTTGATTCATCATAAAAAGCATTGTGGGTATGCCAAATGGGTTGCTTTACGCCTTTGTCTGTAATGAGCCAATAGCCCACTTGCTCTCCTGTGCTTTCTTTGATTTCGTTGTTATACATTTCCCAGTATAAAATAAATGGGGTTCCCCAGTCTAAAGCGGCTTTTATTGTCCAAATAGACCGTAAATTTTGCATTTCATCAGAATGGTGAAGGCTTGGACTGCCATATTCGCCAATCCAAACTCTTTTGCCGGGAGGCAAACCTTCTTTTGGCGACAAATTAGATTCTATGTAATCTAAAGCTATTTTGAGATTTTTTTTCATGTCTTCCTCTGTTTTATGTGGGTTTGTGGCATCATAGGAAGAATATGACACATAATCTGGGTTTACAGCCTTTACAATACTGTTAGTAACCACCACAGCATCTGGTTCTTTAAGGGCTTTTACAACTAAATTAACTTCGATGTAATGGTAAATTTCAACATTTTTATGTTTGATGTCACGTTTAGCATCATCTATAGCCTTTTGTCTGATACTAGCCCAAGCCGTCATGCCCTCAACTGTTTTTGGATTAGCGGGTTTGTTTCTATTATAATCTGATCTTAAATGCCAATCGCCTTCCCAATTACCTAAATAAAAAACCTTGCCAGAATTGTTGTATGTTTTTAATAAATGAGCAGTAAAGTCATAAATTTCTCTATAAAGTGATTTTTGATACTTTATTGGATATCCGTTAATAAACTTAATTTGAGCGGTATCATCTTTTTGGCCGGGGGGCTCTGGGGTGTATTGTGAGAAACAATAAGTCCAGATGTGATAGTATTTAAAATCCATATCCAATACGGCTTTCATAGAGGGTTCTAAAGTTGCAAGTTTTGTTAATGAATTGATGTTGTCATTTTTAGGCAAGCCATAGTTTTCTGAAAAATATCTTGGATTCATTGAGAATTTTAGCAAGTTTGAGCCCATGTTTTTGATTTCAAGGGCTGTTTCAACCAACATAGATTCGTTGGTGAATTGGTATTTTGAACCTACAGTTTGTGTGCCAATGGCAAAATTATAATCCTCTATGGCTTTTTTGACGACATCACTATCTTTATTCTTAAAACTACTTAAAACAAAATAGCCAGCAATTAAAAAAAGGGTAGCTATAGCAACTATAAAAACCGTATAAATTTTTTTCATCATAAAAGAGTCTTAATTTCAACGTAAAATTATACGGCTTATCACATAGAATGGTTTTGTAATTATTCAACAAGGTTTAATTTTAAGTCATATTTTATTTTATGTAATTAATTTGTTTGTTTTTTTTGATAAGTATAATTTTAAAATCAATTTTTTGCCATAACATTAGCTTTGGTTAAATTCTTTGATGATATCAAAAATTGTTTTAAAAAAAGAGAAGTTTTAGATGCTTTATCAAATAGCCTAAATGGAGGAGTGGTTACTATAACATAAAAATCACAGATTAATGTTCTTCCATAAATTCTGTAGGAGTTTTTCCGTAGTGTTTTTTGAAAAGCGTGCTAAAGTATTTGGGGTCTTGAAAGCCAGACTCGTAGGCAATGTCGGATATTCTGTTGTATTTCTTACTCACCATGAGCTCTTCGGCATGATTGAGTTTTATTTTGATGATGAGGTCTGAGGGCGAAATTTGAATGAGTCCTTTAAGTTTTCTAAACAAATTGGATCTGCTTAGCCCCATGATGTCGGCTAAATTATCTATCGAAAAGTTGTTTTCGGTTAAATTGTTTTTGATTACTTCAATAACATCAGACAAAAAACTTTCGTCTGGAGTCAATTGTTTTTTAACTTCTTTGTCTTCTAATAGTCGTTTTACATTGTCTCTAGACTTTATTAAATTATTGATAGTGACTTTAAGAATTTCTACATTAAATGGTTTTTCTACATAAGCATCGGCTCCGTTTTCCAGTCCTTTTAGTTTGTCTTCCATATCGGCCAAGGCAGATAGCATAATAACGGGTATATGACTGGTTTTAAAGTTAGTTTTTATCAAGTTACAAAATTCTTTGCCATCCATTTCGGGCATCATAACGTCAGTAATTATCAGGTCTGGATTTTTAGATAAGGCAATAAGCAAACCTTCTTTGCCATTTGAGGCTTCTATAACGGTATGATTTTTTGAGAGTTCGTTTTTTATTGCTTCGCGTAATTCTTTATTATCTTCTACCAGTAAGATAAGTTTGTTATGATGAATGAGATCATCTACCGAAGTGTTTTCTTCTGCAATAGGCTGATTTATGAGCTCTTCGCTACTAAAGTGTTCTGTGCCCACCGGCAAAACTACTGTAAACTTTGAACCAATATTTTCTTTACTTTCAAGCAAGATTTTGCCGCCATGCAATTCTACAATTTTTTTAGAAAGCATCAGTCCTATTCCGGCTCCAGAAATCCCCTTGTTGGTAACGTTGGTGCCTCTTGTAAACCGATTAAAGATGATTTCTTGCTGCTTATCAGGCACCCCAATGCCATTGTCTATAAAATCAATATACAACTGTTTGTTTTTCAGGTACGATTTAATTTTTATTTCACCACCCTCGTTGCTGTATTTGATGGCATTTGAAATTAAATTATAAAAAATCCGACTCATTTTTGCAAAGTCAAACCAAACCGGGATGTGCTTAACATCTAAAACTAGATCTAGCGATTTTTCTTGCAAAATTGGGGTAAAATTACTGATGATGTTGGTTAAACAATCTTTTAGATCTACTTTGCTAACCGAAAGTTTTAGTTGTTTACGGCCTATTTTTTGAAAATCTAATAATTGGTTTACGTACTCGTTGAGGTTTTCTGTATTTCTTTGAATTAATTCAATAGATTTTTCTACATTTTCTTGGTTTGATAGTTGCTTAACCAAGAGTTGAATTAACGAAACTGGCGTTCGGATATCATGGGCCACTTCCACAAAAAACATGATTCTGTTTTCGTCAAATTTCTTCTGAATGTTGGCTCTAAAAATTCTAAAGATTAAATAAATGATTAAAATTCCAATCAAAAAATAGAGTACAAAAGCGGTTATAGATCTCCAAAACGGATTTTTAACTACAATATTTAGTATATAGGCTTCATTACCCTTTACCCCATCAGCATTAAAACCCTCTACCCGCAAGGTATAATTACCAGGTTCTAAATTAGAATATACAATTGTCTCGTTACTCAGGGTTCTCAGATATTCCTGATCATATCCTTCTAACTTCCATCTAAATTCATATTGTTTTGAACCATGAAATTTGATGATTTCAAAATTAAATGAAATACTGTTTTGATCGTAGTTTAAATTTATTTTATCAATAAAGTTTATGTTTTTAGGCAATGATAAACTATCGGGTACTTTGCCATTGATTTTAAAATTGGCAATAAAAATATCTGATAATGGTTCGTCTTTGGTTAAGTCTTTCGGATTAAACACCACGCCTCCCATAGGGCCTCCAAAGGCTAACCGGCCATCTGCAAATTTGGCAGCTGCCCCAAAACCAAACTCCTCTATTTGTAAGCCATCTTGTGAGTTGTATTTTCTAAACAACTTATTTTTGATGTCATAACGCCACAAACCCGTGTTGGTTGACAAAAAAACATGCTGGGTGTTATCTTTTTTTACAGCAAATACAGTCCCAAAATCTTTGTTAGTTTTGGCTCCAATGTTTTCTAGATTTTCTGAGCTAAGCTGGTATTTATAAAAGCCGTTTTTGCTGCCTATCCAGATGCAATTATTAACGTAATCTAAATTTAGATGGTGTATTTCGTTAAATGAATTAAAAACCGTTGTTTTTATTTTTCGCAAACTAGCATTTCGGGTGTTAATTTCAAAAAAACCATCACTAGACCCCACGTAAAAAATGTCGTCATAACCTTTTATGAGACTTCTCACAAGACCAACAGCATAACTGTTTGCCAGTTTGTTGTCTTGATAGTGTACTAAAGGCCCATCTATACCACCAACCCATAAATGATCATCAAACACCGCAAGGGTAAAAATAAACTTTAGCATCAGTGGAGGCTCTAACTTGAGAGATGAAACCTGAGCTGTTTTTTGATCTAAAACCAACAAGCCTTCGCCATAGGTGCCTAAAATTAAATTGTCTTGATAATTATTGATGGCCAAAATAGCCGTGTTATAAAGTTTTGGATCTTGGTTTAAATTATTCCAAACTTTGCTGTTGTTAAATTTGCTGATGCCGTTTTCGGTACCAAACCACAAATCACCATTGGGGGATTCAAATATTGATCTGATGTTGTTGTTTTGGATGCTGTTTGGCTCGTTTTTGATGTGATTAATATTCCAAAACAAATTGTCTTGTTCATACACAATATTAAATCCACCTTCTCTTACCCCAAGCCAATAGGCATTAGTTTCGTCTACATAAATTTCGTAAATGCTGTTTTGATTGATGGTGTTTTCATTATTCGGGTCATGACTAAAGGACTTGACGGTTTCAAAGTTTTCGTTTAAAACAATAAGACCCAAGCGATCTATGGCCACCAGTAAATTTTTATTTTTATCAAAATTTATTTTTCTTATGGCATAGGTTTTATTAGAGATGTTGTTAATCGGGATGTTTCTTATGTCGTTTCCCGTCATTAAATACAATCCACCAAATTCGGTACCTATCCAAAAACGTTTGTCTTCGTCTAAATAAAAATCTAAAACATCTTGGTTAACAAGTAGTTTTTTTTCAAAAATTAATTCATTGTTCGGTCTGTTATATCTGTAAACCTTTATTCCTTTTGGGGTTGCTGCATAAAGCTTGTTGTTATAAAAAATAACTTTTCTATTTAGTAAAGCATCTTCATGTTGAAGTTTATAGTTGTTTTTTTTGAGATCATAAATCACAAAACCAGATGACAATCCAATAAATAAGTGGGTGTTGTTAAGATTGGTTACAGATAAAAACTTTTTGTTTTTAATAAACAGGAGTTCTTTAAAATTATCTAATTCATAATTGTATTTTAACAAACTACCTCCTAAACTAATTAGGTATAAATCTCCGTTGATGTTGATGATATCGCTAATACCATCTATCTTATGGGTATTATAATTTTCTAAATTATAGTGTTTAAATTCAACTCCAGAATACCTGTTGATGCCCTGATTGGTGCCTATCCACATATAGCCCAAGCTGTCTTTTTCAAAGGCATTGATGGTGCCATTGATGAGTCCGTTTTTTCTGTCGAAATGAATAATTTCCTGAGCTTTAACGGTTTGCCAAAGCATCATGAAACACAAACAAGCAAAGACGAAGTTTTTTTTGGGGTAATTCATGACATAAAATTATACTTGCACCATATAAATTCACATCTTCAGACCAATATTTTGATTGGTCTAAAACAGATGTCACCAACAAAGATATTAAAATGAAATTCTTAAACAAGTTTGTTTTTGTTTTACAAGTGTAAAAAAGGCTTAAGCACTTTGGTGCTAAATGTTAAAATGTATTAAGCAGGTTTTCTTTGATGTAATTTACTAAAACATGAGCCATATCTTCTTGTTCGGTTTTGGTGGGATGTCCCGTAGTTTCTTTATATGGAAAAATCAGGGTGTGAATTTTAGGGTCGTTTAATTGGTTTTTGGCTTCTTCAACATAAGTTGGCCAAGGCGACCCTTTTTTGGTGATGTCCATGTTGCCCAGGGCACAAATTATGGTAGTTTCGGGATAATGATTTCTGAGCAATAAAATAAAGTTTTTATAAGCCCTAATGATGCTTTCTTTTGTAGGTGGTGTATCAGCAAACACCTGCTTAAATTCTTTAGACTTAGGGTTGTTAATAAGCCAGGCATCGTTTTGCATTAAATTTACCACTACAATATCTGGCGTGTAGTCTGAAAACTCCCAGATGCTATCTTGATTTAACGGATTGAGCCGGTTATAAATATGAGGCATGGTGTCGGGAAACCAACTAATCATCAGGCCAATGCCTCCTTTGCAAATACATCGGTAGTCTGCCGATAACTCATTTGCAGTCAGTTTACCATAGGCCAAAAAGTTATTATAAAATTCCGGATTACCGCTGTCTGATTCATGAGGGTCGTCTAAGGCATGGCCAGCGGTGATAGAATCGCCATAAAACTCTATTTTTAATTTCTTGTGCGTGTCTTTTGGAAGCAGTTTGGCATCTTTGGTGAGGGTATAATTGTAAAAGGTAGTCTTGCCGGTGGTGTATTCTGTTTTTTTAAACAATTGCAAATGATGACTACCTGGTTTAAGACCTGAAGCTAACAAATACCTCTGTTTTTTGGTGCTTGGCTTAATAACCTGCGTTGGGATGCCATCTAAAATAACTTGGTAATAATTATTGCCCGTTTCATCTTTTAATTCAGCATAAATATCGGTTGCCTCAAAGTTGATGCTAACAGAGGTGCCCGGCCAATAAAAATGTGTACCCTTGTCAAGATCTTGACTCACCCTGCCTTGATAGTATAAATTAGAATCAAGATGATCAATCATTAACTTTTCATTTACCGAACAACCCATCATCACTAATATTATAAAACAACTACAAAAAACTTTTAAGCTTTTGAAATAAAACACTGCTTGCAATTTTAAAACTCCGATTTGCCAAATTCACTTTCCACAAATTTAGATTTTTTTTGTTTGGTGTTAAGGGTGTAAATTAAGTTAAGCACCACTATGTCTACTTCGTGAATGTAGTTGGTGGTGGTAAAAAACACATCGGGCTTAAAGGTTGTTATCCGTTGCTGATTGGTGTTGAGCAAGCCCATGTCTATATTCTGCCATTGCAAAACGGCTTGCAACCGGTTGTTAAAAAATGATTTTTTAAACACCAAAGATGGCAAATAAAACTCTGAGTCTATGCCTTGTGCGGTGTTGCGTTGCGAAATATAATTAAAGTTAAACAACACATCAAAAGTGTCGGTAAATTTATAAGAGGTGTTGAGGTTTAGCCCAAACATCCATGCAGTGTTGTCTATCACATCGCCATTAAAACTGCCTTTTATGGCCGTATGAAACACATTGGTGCTAGCAAAAACCGAAAATTTTTCGTTCTTGTAGTCTATGCCATTTTCTAAACCAAAGGTTTTGGCATTGCCCACGTTCGAGTATATTCTGTTCAATATGGTGTCGTTAAAAACCGTATTTACCCGGTTGATGAGGTTTTGCACGTTTCTAAAATAAAGGGTAGAAAACAACCTAGATTTTTTTACCTGAAACGAATAATTTAACTCGGCCAAATCTATAAACTCTGGCAACAACTCGGGGTCTCCTTGCTCTAAGGTTTCGGAGTGCTCTCTTTCCGGAAACGGATTCATTTTAAAGGTGGTGGTGTGCTCAACCCGCTTGCTGTAGCCTAATTTTAGTTTGCTGTTGTTTTCAAAATTATACATCACCCCTGCACTCGGAAACAGTTTGTTAAATTGATAATTCAAGGTTTCGTTGATGGTATTGGCTTTGTCTTTGAGTTCAAAATCGCGGTTTAGGGTTTCTGCCCGCACACCCACGTTATACTCCCATTTGTCAAAACTCTTAGACAGTTGCGTGTAAAGAGAGTGGGAGTCTCTAAACAAGTTTACTTCACTCGAAAATTCAGGCACTAACTCAAAGACGCCTGTATCGTTGTTTTGTCTCTGATACAAAAAATCTCCGCGGTGAATGAGTTTTTTATACTGATAACCCACCTCTAAATTTCCGAACGACAAGGGTTGAAACCGATAATCTGCCTGAAATCTATAACCATCTAAAGGGTTGGTGTTGTCATTAAATTCATTCTGATAAATAATAGACGTGTCTGGGAATCCAATATTCCGGTTGGTTGTAGGGCCACCTAGCAGGGTATATTCATACAAAAAGGAAGTAAAAAATGAACTTTTATTCTTAAATTTTTTCTCATAATCGAGAGCAAAGATCGAAAAATCACCATTGCGTACTTGCAAATTCTCGTTAAAATACACAAACCTATTTTGTTCTACCGTTGGGTTTGTAACATCTACGGTTCGGTTATTAAAATAAAGAATATCGGCTGTTCGTTCTTTACGTTGCTTACCCAAATAGGTGCCAAAGCTCAAGGTTTGTGTGGTGTCTATGGCATAGCTGAGGTTTAATTGCCCGGCATAGTTTATGACCTTAAAGCTTCGCTCACCTAAGGAGGGGAAACGTCTTTGTAAATTACCATTTTGTGTAAACACATCACCATCTCTTAGGCCAGCCATGTCGTTGCGGTTATAGTTGAGTCCCACAGAAATATCCCATTTGTTTTTTTGAAACGAGTACAACAAGTCGGCTCCGTAACGCTCGGCTGTGTTTTGGTTGCCAAAATCGTTAATAGAAGGCAAACCTCCCTTTAAATTAAACTGAAAAGAGCTGACTTCTTCAGATTTGTTTTTGGTAATTACATTGATGATACCTGTTTTCCCCTCATTGTCATACTTGGCAGAGGGGGTGGTGATGATGTCAATTTTTTCGATATCATTGGCTGACAATTGAGATAACAAACTAGCGGCATCTATTTGCAATGTTTTGCCGTTTAATTGAAGTACAAATCCTTGTGTACCCCTGTAGCTGATGTTGTTTTGTGCATCAACGGTTACTGATGGCAAGTTTCTTAACACATCTAAACCCGTGCCCCCCACCGCAGCGGTGTTGCTCTTTACTTCATAGGTAGTTTTTTCTAAACCAGATTTCACTTTGGCCATCGATGACACCACAACCACTTCCCCAAGCATTTGATTGTCGGGCTCTAATTGCACCCTGAGTAGCTCATTGCCCTCTATAATTACTTCTTTGGTTTTATAACTGATATAGCTAAACTGCAAGACAGCTCCCTTTGGTACAGCAATTTCAAACTGCCCCTCATTGTTTGTAGCAGTGCCTTTAGTGGTGTTTTTTACAACCACATTCACCCCAAAAAAGGGTTGGTTGTTTTCATCGGTTACGACGCCTTTTACCAAACTATTTTGAGCATTTAAGCCCACAAAAAACAAAAAAAACAGAATCGCTATTACTTTTGATACAAATGAATAATTCTGAGTGGTGTAGAACATGATTTTTTTATAATGAATAAATAATTTTTAATAATAAACTTCTAGTATTTCAGCTGTAGATTGTGGAACCAATCTGATATTTTTTAAACTTGCCGGAATCAATATCGTTTCTCCTGTTTTTACCAGATAACTTTTTTGGTTTGCTACAATTTCAAAACTTCCTTTGGTGCAAATATAAATTACAAACGAGTCTATTTCGGTGTAATCTTTTTCTATAGTTGCTGTTAAGGCAATAATATTCGACTTAAAATAATTGGAATGAATCAGTTGATTCGACTGGTTTTCATTAAGTTCGTAGGTTGTTTTATAATTATCGTGCACTTCAAAATCTATCACATCCAGTGCCAAATCGTTGTGCAATTCGCGTTGTTTTCCGGTGGCTTTGTCTACTCGGTTATAATCATAAATACGATAAGTTACATCCGAAGTTTGCTGAATTTCTGCCAACAAAACTCCTGCACCTATGGCATGCACTCTTCCGGTAGGGATGTAAAACGCATCTCCGGCTTGGGTGTTAACGGTGTTTAAAACCTCTAAAACTTGATCGTTTTTTAAATATTCACTATAGCTTTCTTGGTTTAATTGGGAGTTAAACCCCACAATAATTTCGGCTTCTTTATCGGCATCCATAATATACCACATTTCATTTTTTCCGAAAGAATTATGACGTTCTTTCGCAATGGGGTCGTGCGGATGCACCTGAATAGACAAAGGTGTTTGGGCATCGATGAATTTTATTAATAGCGGAAACTGATCGTTAAAAACATCATATACCCGATGACCTAAAAAATCTCCTTTAAATTCTTTTGCCAAATCTTTAAGCGTTTTTCCTGCCAAAGCTCCTTCTAAAACTTGGGTTTCATCTCCGGCAACACCCGAAATTTCCCACGATTCTCCGATGTTTTCCTCGTTAAAACCTTTGTTTAAAACCGTGTTAAGTTTGTTACCACCCCAAATGCGGTATTTTGATAGGGGTTTAAATTTTAATGGGTATAGTGTCATTTTTTTATGGTTTTTAGATGGTAAAGTTATTGTTTTTTTTGCGATTCGTGCCCACCAAAATTGGCATCCGAAATGGCTCTTAATTCTTCTAATGTCATATTGTTTTTATATTCCTTCTTCAAGACATAAAGCTCTTTTTTTAATTTATGGATAAGTTTTTGGTGTTTTTTAGAATCGATTAAATTGTTCATTTCTGTTGGGTCGGTTTGCAAGTCGTAAAACTCCCAAACATCTACATCATAATAAAAATGAATGAGTTTATATCTTTCGTTTCTAATGCCATAATGCGGTTGCACATGATGCCAAAACGGATATTCGTAATAATGATAATAAAAACTATTTCTCCAATGTTTTGATGTTTTGCCAGATAGGTTTTGCACAAAACTTTTGCCTTGCACTTCTTCCGGAATTTCAATTCCTGCAAAATCTAAAATCGTTGGGGCAATGTCGATGTTGCTAATAACATCATTGACCACGGTGTTGGGTTTGATATTTTTTGGATACTTAATCACAAAAGGCATGCGGATAGATTCTTCGTACATAAAACGCTTGTCAAACCAACCGTGTTCGCCTAAAAAGAAACCTTGGTCTGAGGCATATACAATAATGGTGTTTTCCTCTAATCCGTTTTCTTTTAAATATTGTAATACTCTACCAATATTATCGTCTACCGACTTTATGGTGGCCAAGTAGTCTTTAATGTATCGTTGAAATTTCCATTCTTTTAAGGCATTTCCAGTAAGATCTACCGATGGTGAAAAATACTCGCCAGGTTGGTTGCCGAAGTCAAACCATTTGTTGAGTTCTTTTTTGGTTAAACCCTCTGGTGGGGTTAGCTTCATGTCTCTTCGGTTAAAAAAATCCATGGTCATGTGGGTGTTTCCGGCCGTTTTTTCTCTTCCTTTATATTCATCATAAAAATTATCTGGGTAGGGAATGGTTTGGTTTTCAAACAAGTCTACGTATTTTTCGTCTGGAGCCCACTCTCTGTGAGGGGCTTTGTATTGCAACAACAAGCAAAAAGGTTTTTCGGTGTTTCGTTTTTCTAGCCAATCTAAAGCAAAGTTGGTGGTAATGTTGGTAGCATAGCCTTTTTCTTTTACCTCTTTGCCGTTTTCGTTATAGGTGGGGTCCCAATAAACGCCTTGTTCTCCATGTTCAATATGGTATTTAAAATAATCAAACCCTTGCGGTGTGGAGGCCAAGTGCCATTTGCCCACCAAAGCAGTTTGGTATCCTCCGCTTTGTAGGGCTTTTGGAAACGTCCATTGGTTTCCATCAAAATAACCCCCTTGATAATTTTTGTAATACTTATTAATGTGGCTATACTTTCCGGTAATAATAGAGGCTCTGCTTGGGCCACAAATAGCATTGGTGCTAAACATATTTTTTAAAATGGCTCCACCATGGGCTATGGCATCAATATTTGGGGTGGGAGCAATGGTTTTAAATCTGCTGTCATAAGCTGTAATGGCTTGTGTGGCATGATCATCAGATAAAATGAATATGATGTTAGGTTGTTTAGACTTGTTGGTGGTATTTTGACCATAATATAAATTGATAAATGCAACCATAAAAATCATTACAAACTTTTTCATCTATTAAGGTGTTAATTATTAATCTTTACAAAAATATCCCATTAATTAAAACAATTGGTTAACAAATCGTGCAATGTTATCGTTATATTGACCACCTCTAAAAGTTTAAAATTAGATTTAATACTTCTTACGATTAAAATTTATTTTTTTAACCCCCAAATATGCCCATAAATATTGCCAATGCGATATACTGACCATTTTTTATAACCAATTGACCAATTTTAAAACCGAAATAGCCATGGTTCATTTTAATATTGTGTTTACAATTAAACCTAACTAAAAACTAATTTTCATGAAACTAAAAAAATTTGAAGGTAATCCTATTTTAAGTCCAAATGCTGCAAACGATTGGGAAAATTTGGTGGTATGTAATCCCGGCGTTTTTTACGACAACGGAAAATTTTATATGCTTTATAGAGCAGCTGGAGATGACGAAGCACACGTTATACGTTTTGGTTTAGCCACTAGCGAAGATGGTTATCATTTTACTAGAACCAACAACCAACCGGTTTTAGGGCCAAGCGAACAAGGACCGGATATGGGCTGTATTGAAGATGCTCGAATTGTTAAGTTTGACGACTATTATTATGTAACCTATGCTTATCGTCCGTTTCCTCCGGGGCAATATTGGAAATTTCGTCACGATGAAGTTTTAACCTCAGATCACGGAGACCATGCTCCACATTTCATCAAAAAAAATATGGCAAATTCTGCTTTGGCCATGACCAAAGATTTTGAAAACTGGATTAAGTTAGGCAGAATTACCGATACTAATTTAGACGATAGAGACGTAATCTTGTTTCCGGAAAAAGTAAACGGGAAATTTGTGATGTTGCACCGACCAAAAGAATGGATTGGCGATAAATATGGAGTTACCAAACCTGCTATTTGGATACGTTTTAGCGATGATATGTTGGTTTGGAACGAACCAAGTACCATGCTAGTTGGTGGTATTGATGGTGGTTGGGAAGAAAAAGTAGGTGGCAGCACTCCACCACTAAAAACCGATAAAGGTTGGTTAGTTTTGTATCATGGCGTAGAAAATGGAGGTTTAGGATATTACAGAGTGGGTTGTGTGATGTTAGATTTAAACGACCCAACTAAAGTAATTGGTAGAACCAAAGACTATATTATGGAACCCGAATTTGATTACGAAATAGAAGGATATTACAAAGGATGCGTTTTCCCAACCGGAAATGTGATTATTGACGACACCCTATATGTATATTACGGTGGAGCCGATAAGTATATTGGAGTAGCTACCTGCAGTGTTTCGGAGTTAGTGGAATTTACATTAAGTGCCGAACAAAACCAATAAACCTTAAACCATCCTAACTATGCAAGCAACCAATTATATTACCGAAGGACCCACCTGGGTAAATGGCTTATCGTGGGCTGATATTTTTATCATTGTTCTGTACTTTATTTACATTGTTTATCTCGGGATGAAATACAGTAAAAGTGCCGACGAAAAATCGTATTTCTTAGCCGGTAGGGGCATGAGTTGGTCGGTGATTGGCTTTTCACTATTTGCCGCAAGTATTTCGAGCTCTACCCTAATTGGACAAGCAGGAGATGCTTACAGCACTGGTATTGCGGTTTTTAATTACAACCTGATTTCGGTATTGGTCATGGTGTTTTTTGCATGGTTTATTTTGCCGTTTTACATTAAATCGAAAATTTTTACCATTCCCGAATTTTTAGAAAAACGGTTTAGCGTGGCTTCGCGATACTATTTTTCGGCCATTACCATTGTTGTAAACATCTTTTTAGATGCTGCAGGGTCTTTGTATGCCGCTGCTATGGTGATGAAATTAGTTTTTCCGGAAGCGTCTATCTCCACCTTATCTATTGTGTTTGCTATTGTAGTTGCGGTTTATACCATACCTGGTGGGCTATCAGCTGCTATTAGGGTCGATTTAATGCAGGGAATATTTTTGTTGGTTGGTTCGGTTGTGCTTACGGCATATGCTACCTTTAACGGTGGTGCCGAATATGTTAAGGGTTTATTAGCCGAAGGTGATGTACTCATGAAACTAGTTCGTTCTAATGACGATACTTCTGTGCCTTGGCTCGGGATGATTGTAGGCATACCAGTACTCGGGATGTTTTTTTGGGGCAACAACCAACAGCTCGTTCAACGCGTTTTAACTGCTAAATCTATTGATGAGGGCAGAAAAGGGGTATTGTTGGTGGGGTTTTTAACCATGCTAACGTTGTTTTTAATCATCATTCCGGGGGTCATGGCTATTAAGATGTTTCCTAATTTGCCAAAAGCTGATATGGTTTATCCTAACTTGATCATGGAGTTGTTGCCTAATGTGCTCATCGGGTTTATGATTGCTGCCATGGTAGCTGCACTAACCTCTTCATTAAGTGGTTTATTAAACTCTGTTGCTACGCTTTTTACCATGGATTTTTACGATAAATTTGTTCCTAACAGCACCTCTGCCAAAAAAGTAATGGTGGGTAAAATGGCATCTGTAATAGTTCTGGTAATTGCCGTGCTTTGGGCTCCGCAAATAGGCAAACAATTTGGAACGTTGTTAAAATACTACCAAGAATTGCTTTCTATAGTTGCACCACCCATAGTGGCTGCATTTATGCTCGGCATTTTTTGGAAACGCACCAATGCCTCTGGTGCTTTTGTAGGTTTAATTGCAGGTATTTTATTTGGAATTACCAATATAGTTGTAAAAATTCAAACCGGAACTTCCATTTTTGGCAACATGCACTTTTTACTAACCGTGCCATTTTATTTGGTGTGGAGCATGGTGGTAATGATAGTGGTGAGTTTATTAACCGAAAAACCTCCGTTAGAAAAAACAGACCAACTCACTTTTACCATGAAAGAATTTAACGAAGAAACCCTAAAATTAAAAGAACAACCCTTGTGGCATAGCTACCGTTTTTGGTCTTATTTACTTATTGGGTTTTCGTTAGTAATTTTAGCCCTGTTCTGGTAAATGAGATCATTTTATAAACTTTTTTACCAAAAATTTTGGTGAAAATAAATACAATTCTATGAAAACAATAAAATTAAAATCCATTTTTCTGATTGTTTTGCTGAGCTTTTTGGCAAACGGTTGCAAAACCAAACAAGCTAATAGCAAAGAGCAAAACAAAAAACCTAACTTTTTATTTATCTTGCTAGATGACCAATCGTTTGATGCACTACAATCGAGTGGGAGATACCCGTTTTTAAAAACACCCCACATGCAACGATTAGAAGACGAAGGAGCCAAGTTTAACGAGTTCTTTGTTACCCAATCAATTTGTTCGCCCTCTAGAGCGAGTTTTTTAACTGGAACCTATCCGCATATTCATGGGGTCAATCAAAACAGTCCGCATTTAGACCCCGATTGGGAAACCAACCAACCCTACAACCAACTTTTGCAGGGAGCGGGCTACCAAACGGCTCATGTGGGCAAAATTCACATGGCTCACTTTAAAGGAGAAAAACACATCCGTCCGGGCTTTGACTATTGGTTTAGTTTTGTGGGGCAAGGCGGTTATACCGACCCAAAGGTTAATGACAACGGCACCGAATATCGCGAAAAAGGTTACATGACCGATATTTTAACCCATAAAACCATAGCGTGGCTCAAAGAAAAAAGAGACCCCAATAAGCCTTTTAGTTTAAATTTATGGCATAAAGCGGTGCACGAAGATCACACGCCAGCACCACGTCATGCTAAATTATTTGCCAAAGAAAAATTGCCCTTTCCTCCATACAACACCCACTTAGAAGATTTTGCCAACAAACCAGAATGGCAACGCATAAAAAAGTGGGATTCTAAATGGAAACAATATGTGCCATCTAGCAGAATAGAACCCAAACCATGGCCTATCAAAGGCGATAAGTTTACCAAACAATTAGAATGTTTATTGGCCGTAGACGAATCTTTGGGCAGAGTATTGGCCACCTTAGAAGAATTAGGAGAATTAGACAACACCATGATTATTTATAGCAGCGACAACGGCTATTTTATGGGAGAACACGGCTTTTGGGACAAACGCATTGCCTATGAGCATTCTATGAAAATACCGATGTTAATTCGCTATCCAAAATTAATTAAGCCTAAAACGGTGCTCAATCAAATGGCATTAAATATTGATTTGGCTCCAACCATATTAGAGTTGGCAGGCGTAGAAAAACCAAGTTATATGCAAGGCGAATCGTTTGTAAAACTATTTGACCAAAAAACAGCCCCCAATTCATTTAGAGAAGCCATCATGTTTGAGTATTATGTGGATGATGAATACCCGTATGCCGGACCAGACATGCTAGCCATCAGAACCGAACGGTATAAATTGGTAGATAACTTTTTAGAAAACGACATTGATGAGTTATACGACTTGCAAAATGATCCGGGTGAAATGGTTAATTTAATCAATGACCCAAAATACAACCAAATTCAAAATGATTTAAGAGCCGATTTAGAAAAACTAAAAGCGAAATACAAATACAACCCCGACAGAGATTGGTGGTATAGAAAAGTTGTGCCCAATGCCAAAAAATAAAAAAATGTCCCTCAATTTTGAGGGACATTTTTTTAGCTGGGTAGTTATCTTTACTTATCGTCTTCTTTGCTTTCTGAAGCATCTGGTTCACTTGCAGCCTTGTCTTCACCCTTAAGGTATGAAGGCAGATTGAGCCCAGCCATGTTGAACAAATCATTTAACGGGGGTACGGATTTCATCATGCCCTGCACAAAGTTGGCTGTTGAGGTACTGCCATCGGTATTGTTGCCACCATCCCAAACGGTAATTTTGTCAATTTTGATGTTTTTAACAGCCTCCACTTGGGTTTTCACCAACTCAGGAAGTTTTTCTATCAACAGCAATTGAAACGCTTTAGACGGATCGCCCCCGGCTGCATTTACCACATCTTTGTAACCTTCGGCTTGTTTGGTTAAAATTTCAAACAACCCTTTGGCTTCGGCTTCCATTTTGGCAAAAATAGCATCGGCTTCCCCTTTGGCTTGCACCCTGATTCTTTCGGCTTCGGCTTGGGCATCGATAATAGCTTTTTGTTTGGCAATTTCGGCTGGCACCACAATGTTGGCATTTTGCGTAGAACGTTCTCTTTCAGCACGGGCAGTTTCGGCTTTTTGTTCTGCCACATAAGCTTCTTCTAAAGCTTTGGCTTGCTGCACTTTTTCTGAAGCTAAAGCAATTCTGAGGGCCTCGGCTTCTTTTTCACGTCTTAAAGCATCCGATTGTGCAATAGAAATTTTGGCTTCGTTTTCCCCTTTAATAGCTATGGCATTAGCATCTGCCACACCTACTCTGGTATCTCTTTCGGCTTCGGCTTTACCAATATTTTCACCTTTAGACGCTTCTGCTATGCTCACTTCTCTGTCTCGGACGGTGTTGGCTATTTTTACATCGCGGTCTCGGTGCGTTTCGGCAATTTGCACATCTTTTTCTCTGTCGGCCATGGCCTTACCGGTTTCCCCAATTTTTTCTTGCTCTGCTACTGATATCTTGGCCTCGTTGATGGCTTTGGCAGCGGCTTCTTTACCTAAGGCTTCAATATAACCTGACTCGTCTTTGATGTCGGTTACGTTTACATTGATGAGTTTTAAACCTATTTTCTTTAACTCCGAATCTACGTTTTTAGAAATATTGTCTAAAAATTTATCCCGGTCTGAGTTTATTTCTTCTATGGTCATGGTGGCAATCACCAAACGCAACTGACCAAACAAAATGTCTTTGGCCAATTCCTGAATTTGCTCTGGCGACAACCCTAATAACCTCTCGGCAGCCGTGTTCATGTTGTCTTGTTCGGTAGAAATAGCAATCGTAAACCTACAAGGTACATCTACCCGAATGTTTTGACGAGATAAGGCATTAGTAAGGTTGGCTTCAATAGACAAGGGTTTTAAATCTAAAAAAGCAAAATCTTGAATCACCGGCCATATAAAAGCCCCACCACCGTGTATACACTTGGCAGAAGCCCCACCTGTTTTGCCATAAACCACCAATATTTTGTCAGACGGGCATCGTTTGTACCTTGAAATTAAGGTGACAAACAACACAAAAAAGACAACTGATGCAACTAAAATAACTAAAAATGCTCCCATAAAGTTTTGTATTAAATTAGATTAAAGTTTTTTTACAATTAAATATTGATTTTCAACGGCCATTACTTTTACTAAACTGCCCACTTCTAAGGTTTCGTCTTGTTCGGTGATGCTTTCTAGCTCATGCACAGAGCCTTTTACGCTGATTTGAATTTTACCTTTGCCTGCTTTGTTGCCCGGTATTTTCATATAAACTTCGGCATTTTTGTTGAGGCAGTCGGTGAGTTTAAACGAATTGTTTTCAGATAATTTCATGATGTTTTTTACCATCACAAAAAATAAGGCCACAAAAGCTAAGCCTACCAAGGTGCTTAGTATTACCAGCCAAGTTTTGTTGTTGATGGCATCATAAAAGGCAATGCCCGTCCAACCAAAACCTAATAAAAAATTAATTAAGTTTCGGAGGGTAAACAAATCAAACGGGGTATCGGCAGACACCTCAGTATCAGAATCTAAATCGGCATTGCTATCAGACAAACCTACAAAAGTGGCAATGGTTTGCAACACAAAAAAAATGCTCACCGGCAAACTCACATACCAAAACAGTTTGTGAAGCGGCTCAAGGGTGTTTAAAAAGTCGAACATTGTTTGGAGTTTACACAATTATACTTAAATTTTTGTGAAAAGTTACATTGGAGTTAAAAAATGTTTATAACAAAAAAACCCTCACATCACTGCGAGGGTTTTTTATGTTATAAAAAAAAGTTATATTAGTATCTGTAATACTCTGGTTTATAAGGACCTTCGGTAGACACACCTATATATTTAGCTTGGTCTTCAGACAGGGTTTCTAACTCTACGCCTAGTTTGGCTAAGTGCAAAGCAGCTACTTTTTCGTCTAAATGTTTTGGCAACATATACACTTTGTTTTCATAAGCATCGCTGTTGTTCCACAATTCAATTTGAGCTAAAGTTTGGTTGGTAAACGAATTACTCATCACAAAACTTGGGTGGCCGGTTGCACAGCCTAAGTTAACCAATCGACCTTCGGCCAAGATGATAATTTCTTGCCCATTGATGGTATATTTATCTACTTGAGGTTTAATTTCAACTTTGGTGTTGCCAAAGTTTTTATTTAACCATGCCATGTCGATTTCGTTGTCAAAATGCCCAATGTTGCACACGATGGTTTTGTCTTTCATTTTTTCAAAATGTCTGCCTACTACGATGTCTTTATTGCCGGTAGTGGTAATCACGATGTCAGCCGTTTCAATCACAGTGTCAAGTCTTTTTACTTCAAAGCCATCCATGGCAGCTTGCAAGGCACAAATAGGGTCAATTTCGGTAACGGTAACTATAGAGCCTGCTCCACGAAAAGAGGCAGCAGTACCTTTACCCACATCGCCATACCCACAAACAATTACGCGTCTGCCAGCCAACATGATGTCTGTTGCTCTTCTTACGGCATCCACAGCAGATTCTTTGCAACCATATTTGTTATCAAATTTAGATTTGGTTACAGAGTCATTCACATTAATAGCTGGAATGTGCAAAGTGCCTTGTTCCATTCTTTCATACAAACGGTGCACGCCAGTAGTGGTTTCTTCAGATAATCCTTTGATGTTTTTGATTAACTCAGGGTATCTGTCAAACACCATGTTGGTAAGATCACCACCATCATCTAAAATCATATTGAGAGGCTCTCTGTTTTCGCCAAAAAACAAAGTTTGCTCTATACACCAATCAAATTCTTCTTCGTTCATGCCTTTCCAAGCATACACCGGGATACCCGCAGCCGCAATGGCCGCAGCCGCATGGTCTTGCGTTGAAAAAATATTACAAGAACTCCAAGTAACGTCTGCTCCTAACTCTACCAAAGTTTCAATTAACACGGCAGTTTGAATGGTCATGTGCAAGCAACCTGCAATTCTGGCACCTTTGAGCGGTTGAGTTGCTTTGTATTCTGCTCTCAAGGCCATTAAACCTGGCATTTCGGCTTCTGCTAATTCAATTTCTTTTCTGCCCCAATCTGCCAAAGTAATGTCTTTAACTTTGTAAGGCACATAAGTCAACGTTTTTGTACTCATCTATTTGTTATATTTGTGATTTATTAATTACATGCAAATTTAGGGATAATCGTCGGTATTAAAAACTATTTTTGAGAATTTTAATAATTATAACATTTGTTAACCTTTTGAATCACAATTTTTTAAAACAACATGCCTTTAATAGACACTATCCATAGCCCACACAACACTCAAGTTTTTATTTGGAAAATTACCGAATCTGAAGCCACTTTAAAAGCTGGCTTACAACTTCAACCAAAGTCTGTAGATAGACTGCAAAACATGAAAGCCGAAAGCCATAGAAAAGGTTTTTTGGCCATTAGAAAAATCTTGCAAAGCCAAGGTTTTCAAGATGCTGATTTGTTTTATGACACCACTGGTAAACCCAGATTTAGCAACGGGCAAGAGGTGTCTATATCTCATTCACATGATTTTTCAGTACTGGTTTTATCTGATGAAGAAGTGGGCATAGATGTAGAAAAATGCAGAGACAAAGTAACTAAAATAGCCCACAGATTTTGTTCAGAACATTTTTATGCAAAAACTTATAACGCTCAACAAATCAATCATTTTTATGGGGTTGTTTGGGGCACCAAAGAAGTGGTGTTTAAAATAGAAAACCATGAGGGCATCAGTTTTAGAGACCATATTTTTGCTAATCCCTTTTTGCTAGACTCAACCACAATAGACGTTGTCTTAAAATTTTATGAACAACCCATTTTCTATACGATGCACTTTAAAATTCTTGAAGACTATAGCATAGTATGGGGTAGGAAACACAACAAATCATGAGCAGCCTCTATCATCAAACCTTTGTAAACAATCAAAAACATTTGGCTTTTTTGCTAGATCCTGATAAAGTAAACGATCAAAATTTTTGGTATTATATTAGAACAATTCAAAAACACCAACCCACTTGGATTTTAATCGGTAGCAGTCAGCCTCATCAGGTCAATTTAGATGAATTAATCTTAAAACTTAAAGCTCAAATCTCTCAACCAATCATCATCTTTCCAGGTGAAGTTTCTCAAATTTCCGCTCATGCCAACGGATTGTTGTACCTACAATTATTATCTGGTAGAAATCCAAAATACCTCATAGAAATGCAAGTAGAATCCATACCCATTTTAGATAATTTGAGTTTGTGTATCATGCCCACCACCTATTTGCTTATAGATGGTGGTGTCCCGACAAGCGTTCAAATAGTTAGTGAAACTAACGCTCTTAATAACCAAGATTATAACATTGTATATCAACATGCTAAAGCAGGCGAATTGTTTGGCCATCAGTTGTTGTATCTAGAGGCTGGCAGTGGTGCCAAAACACCAATACCCTTAGATTTAGTGACTTATTTATCTCAAAAAATTAAATTACCAATGATAGTAGGAGGAGGCATTAAAAACAGGGATCAGGTAGATGCATATCATCAAGCAGGTGCTGCCATGGTGGTGGTGGGTACTGCCTTAGAACAGCAAATTTTTGTGTGATGTGGGAAGTCTTATTTGAGCCATACCAATCCTACAAAACCTCTATGATTATTTTAGAGTTTTTGGCTTTTATTTTTGGAGTTGTCAGTGTATATTTTGCCAAACAAAACAACAGCTTAGTTTATCCCGTTGGGATTGTAAGCACCTCAATTTATGTGTATTTGCTGTTTCAATGGCAATTGTTAGGTGATATGATAGTTAACGTTTATTACTCGGGCATCAGTCTGATGGGCTGGTTTTTTTGGGTTCAGAAAAAAGACAACCAACCGGCTTACCCCATCAGTAAATCTTCTTTAGAACATTGGAAGCAGTATGCGTTATTTTTTATGTCAACCATTACCTTTGTAGTGGTGGTTTATTTAATTTTTGATTTATACAAAACATGGCATAACTATTTGGATACCTTTACCACAGGTCTTTTTTTTGTGGCTATGTTTGCCATGGCCAAAAGACGCCTAGAACATTGGTTGTTTTGGATAGTCGGCAATGTGTTGTCTGTGCCGCTATATTTTTATAAAGGATACACCCTCACAAGTCTACAATATTTTGTATTTTTGATTTTGGCTGTCTTAGGATATATTTCATGGAAAAAAACATACAACAAATCACAAGTAAAGTTCTCAGAATAGTGTTATACGGTCCGGAAAGCACCGGTAAAACCACTTTGGCACAAGCCCTAGCCCAGCATTACAACACAACCTGGGTGCAAGAATATGCCAGAGAATATTTGCAAAACAAATGGGATTTGGAAAAAAAAATTTGCGAAATCACAGACCTCAAGCCAATTGCCAAGGGTCAAATAGAAGCTGAAAATAGCGGCTTGACTGGGGCCAAAGACTTAATTTTTTTAGACACGAATCTTACCGTAACATCCACGTATTCTGATATCTATTACGGTTACACCGAGCAATGGTTACAAGATTTGGTAGACCAATTAAGCTATGATTTGTATTTTCTAACCCAAGTAGACATACCTTGGGTTGCAGACGATTTAAGAGACCGGCCAGAAAACCGAGATCAAACTTTTAAGATTTTTGAACAAAGACTTAAAACATTAAATAAGCCTTATGTTGTCTTAAGCGGTTCGCATCAAGAACGCCTAACCCAAGCCATTGCCTGGACTAACGATTTAAAATTGGCCAAAAGCATGGGGCTAAGTGCCACAGATTTGATAAAAATTAAGCAATATGGCATACAAATAAATCAATTGAAAGAACATCAAAATAAAATTATCAATGGTGTTCATTCGCTTCTAATCGTCAGACCTGCAGCCATAAATGATGGCATTATAGTTTTAATCAAAGAAGAAGTAGAAAAATACGCTCAATTTTTTGTTGATCATAAAAAAGACCTAACCATCTTGAAGTTTGTGCCTGCTTCGGGAGCTGCCAGTAGAATGTTTCAGTTTTTAAGCGAGTTTATTAATGATTACAAAAAAGGACAGGAGTCTATTAATGCATACATCAACAGATCTCAGAATCAAGCCTTGGCGGTTTTTTTGTATAACAAAGAAAAATTTCCTTTTCATGGGTCATTAATTAAACATTTAAAAGAAAATTACCCAACGTTTGATGATTTGGAAGAAGATACAAAAGCCTATGTTTATGTGGAAACGTTACTAACGCAAAAACCTTTTGAATATCTCAAAAAACCAAAAGCAGTATTGCCTTTTCATCAATATCCAGAGCAGTTGTTTACCCCCATACACGAGCATTTCATGGAGGGGGTTCATTATGCCAATAATCACCACAAAGCCTTTATTCATTTCACCTTGTCAGAAAACCATATTGAGTTGTTTCAAAGCATCATCAATCCGCTTAAAGCATCATTTCAGGCGATGTACCAAACAGAGTTTTTTGTAGAATATTCTGTGCAAGACAAGCAAACAGACACCATTGCTTTTCAATTAAACGGATTGCCTTTTTATGATAATAATCAACTAATATACAGACCATCAGGCCATGGAGCTTTGATTAAAAATTTAAATAAAATTGAAGCAGATGTTATTTTTATAAAAAACATAGACAACGTATCTCAAAAAGACAAAAAATTAAACGAAACCTATAAAAAAGCTTTGGCAGGGCAGTTGCTTTATTGGCAGCATCAAATTTTTAATTACATCAAAATACTTGAAAACACCACCCAAGTATCAACAGATTTGATCAATGAAGTAGTCTTGTTTTTAAAAGAAAAATTACACACGCAGTTAGCCACAGATTTTTTTAAATATACCCAGACCTATCAAATAGAGCACCTCGTAGAAAAGCTAAACCGCCCAATAAGAATTTGTGGGATGGTAAAAAACGAAGGCGAACCAGGTGGAGGCCCTTTTTGGGTAAAAGACGTTCATGGGCAAATATCGCTTCAGATTGTTGAAAAATCTCAAATAGATTTGTCAAAACCATCTCAAAAAGACATGATAACCCACTCTACACATTTTAATCCGGTAGATTTGGTTTGTAGTCTCAAAAATTATCGGGGTGAAAAGTTTGATTTAAATAAATTTATAGATCATGAAGCAGGTTTTATTGTGCAAAAAAATAAAGATGGTCAGGTTTTTAGTGCGTATGAGTTGCCGGGCTTATGGAACGGCTCAATGGCCCATTGGATTAGTCTTTTTATTGAAATCCCGCTACAAGTGTTCAGCCCCGTAAAAACAGTTAATGACCTATTAAAACCAGCACATCAGCCAAAATGAATACAGAACAACTCCTTAAAGAAATAGAATTAGAAGCCACCAAAAGTTCTGGAGCAGGAGGGCAACACGTGAATAAAGTGGCCACAAAAGTTCAGCTAAAATGGTTGGTTGAAGCTTCAGAAGCCTTAACAAGCGAACAAAAAGAGATGGTATTTGCCTTTGCCAAAAACATCATCAACGAGGCAGGATACCTTAGGCTGAGTGCATCAAAAAGCAGAAGTCAATTAACCAACAAAAAAGCAGTTATTCAAAAGCTATTTAGTTTGTTATCTGAAGCACTTACGCCCAAAAACAAACGTATGCCCACCAAAAAACCAAATGCAGCCATTCATAAACGCTTGAAAACCAAAAAAATTAATTCTGAACTCAAACAATCCCGTAAAAAAATTCAATAATTTTTAACATTATTTTCTATAACACTTAAAATTTTGTCAAAAATACTATAACGTTGTAGTTGTTTTAGCTTCTCAAAAACATATTATTTTACAATTTTAACTATACATTCACTATACAAAAGCTTTTTTGAGGAGATTTAAAAATGTTAAAATTTTGAACTCAAGTATCTGAAAACCAATTAAAATATATTTATTTTAAGGTTTAATTTTTTTGTATAGTTAGTTTAGCAATCTTATAAATTTATAATTAAGTAAATTTTATTAGTTTTACATTATTCACAAAAAATATCAATTAATTTTTTATTTAATACATTTTTAAAACAATAAATTTTTTTTTCAATAACAAACTTAACTCCAAATTATTATGTTAAAACAATTGTTATCCGCATTATGCCTTTTAACTTTAAGTTTATCAATAGCTCAAAGTCAAAAAGTTACGGTTCTTTCAGATCAAGACGGGTCTAAACTGATAGTTAATAGTTCTCCATTCATGGTAAACGGAATGAACTGGGATTATTTTCCAATAGGCACTAATTTTAATTATAGTTTATGGACTCAACCTGAAGCCGTTATCAAAAGAGCTTTAGACGACGAAATGTCTTTACTTAAAAACATGAACGTCAATTCTATTCGTGTTTATACAGGCATTCCTAAAAAATGGATAGAGTATATTTATGATAATTATGGTATTTATACCATGCTAAATCACTCTTTTGGTAGGTATGGTCTCACCATCGATGGGGTATGGACACCGGTTACCGTATACAACGATGCCAAAACCAAAACGTTGTTGATGAATGAAATGAAGGAAATGGCCGAAACTTATAAAAACACCCGTGGGTTGTTGTTATTCCTATTAGGTAACGAAAACAACTATGGTTTGTTTTGGGCAGGGGCCGAAACAGAAGATTTTCCTGACGAAGAAGACAAAAAAAGAGAAGTGGGTGAAAAAAGAGGTAGACCCATGTATCAGTTGATGAACGAAGCCTCAAAAGCCATTAGAGCTATCAACCCCTCAAACCCCGTGGCCATTTGTAATGGTGATTTATTGTTTTTAGACATCATTGCTGAAGAATGTAAAGATGTAGACATCTTAGGGATTAATGTGTATAGAGGTGTTTCTTTTACCGATTTGTTTGACAGAGTAAAGAAAGAATACGGCAAGCCAGTCTTGTTAACTGAGTTTGGATCGGATGCTTTTAATGCTCGCAACATGGAGGAAGACCAAAATGCTCAAGCATACTATTTGAGAGGTAATTGGAAAGAAATATACCAAAATGCTTACGGTTTAGGCAAAGCTGGTAACTCCTTAGGAGGATATACTTTTCAGTTTAGTGATGGTTGGTGGAAATTTGGTCAGACCTTAGATTTAGACATACACAACACCAACGCCTCGTGGTCTAACGGGGGTTATGATTTTGACTTTAAGTTAGGGCAAAACAATATGAATGAAGAATGGTTTGGAATTTGTGCCAAAGGACCTACCAATACTGCCGGTAATTATGAACTTTATCCGAGAGCAGCTTACTATATGCTCAAAGAACTGCATCAATATCAACCCTTTAGACCTGACGCCTCATTGAGCGAAATTGAACGAGTTTTTTCTAGCTACAACATCACCGATGCCGGTCTAAGAGCCAGAGGCGATAAAGCAGCCCTCAAAGCAGAAAGCTCAGGCAAAATAAAAATTAGCCAACTAAGAGCCGATTTCTCCACCTTTAGTACTGGTGGGCATTTAATTACCACCCCCGAAACCGCAGACCCTAACAGCAATGCCTATCCGAACAGACTAGGCTTTGATCACATGCAATCGTATTTTATTGGTGTAGAAGGTAAGCCTGCGTCTAATGTAAGAGCAGATGTAACCTTTAACGTATTAGGCAATGTAGCCGAAAACCCCATTGATGAGATTTTCTACGAAAATGTTGGCAGACGTCAAACTTTTGTTGGGGTGCAAGACGGACAAAACATCCCAGTGGTGGTAGAAGACCCCCAAAGATTTAGAGTTTATCAGGCAGAATTTGAATGGAATACCAAAGATTTTGATCTTAAAGGATTTTACAGAACTGGAAGATACCATTGGGCTTACGAAGGAGACTTCTTTGGTTTATATCCTGAAGCTAATTACGGACCCAACCTAGACATATATAATGGTGAGATTCTTGGAGCCGAAATTCACGGAAAAGGCATCTTTGATGGCTTTAAAGTAGCCGTTGGACCACAATTATGGTGGGCAGCCAACCCTGCTATGCTGATCAAATACCGAAAAATGTATGGCAAATGGGATATCGCAGGGATTTATCACAGAGATTTTGATACCGATATCAGATTTGACGAAACCGGCCGACGTTTATTAGACCCTAATCAAACACGTTCGGGGATAATTCCACCTTGGGCTACTGAAAGAGCAACCCTGGCCATCAACAGAAAATTTGGCAAATTTGATGCCACCATTGGTGGTATTTGGGGAGGTAACCCTCTTAATGGTAGTTCATTCCAAGACATCAATGCCAATGGCGATGTGGTGGAAGACAAAGTGAAAAGCAGCGACAATTGGGGAGCTAAGTTTAAATTAGCCTACATGGGTGGCAAGTTTAATTGGTATGGTCAAGGGTCTTACCACGGCTTAGTAGCCAATGGTGGGGCAGACCAAACCCAAACCTTTACCGGCTGGAGACTCAAAGATTCAGGAGCTGGTAACATGGCAAATATCTTAACGGGTTTTACTTATGCCATAGGCAATTTACAAATAGCCCCTAACTTTATGTATCAAGAACCATTGGTAGATGCTATACCAAACAACTTTGGTGGCCCTGCCAGATTAAGAAACTTTATTGATGACCCGTTTGCAGTAAGAGAAGCCAACAGACAAATGTATGGTTATGAAATGTTACTTACTTACGACCCAACCCCAGGCTCATGGATGTATCAGTGGGATAATGACAGAGCAGAAGATGCCAAATTTGCCATGAACTTAGGCTTCACTTACAGAAGACTACCCACCCAAATGGATGCCCACATTGGTTTCCTAGCCGATCGTTCGTTCTTTGCTTTCGAAAACTCAGCACCAGCTCAAGACTTGTGGGAAGTACACTCTAGAGTGGTTTCAAAAATTAGTGCCGATTTAGGCATCATTGGTAATTTTTATGTAGGCAATGGCCAAGGTAATGGCGATTCAGACAGAACCATCAACCGTTTTGGATTTGACGTAAGAGCCTTATACAAAAACACCAAATTGATTTACGGACTCAAACTAAACGATTGGGGTCCTTTTGATTACCACAGAGATTTTAACCTCACCTTTCCGCTGCAAACCGTCTTAGATTTATCATTTGGTTTAGGCAAAGCCGATTGGTTTATTTTACCTGGTACCAGAGTTGGACTTAGAGGTACTTGGAGAGCTTTAGATCAGTTTTCTCCACGTTATGCTCCTAATGCAGCAGCACCTTTCCAAAACCAACCTATTATTAGCCCGGTTGGATTCCCTAACGGAAGCGAGTGGGAAATTAGAACCTACATACAAATTAATGTGTTGAATTAATTTAATAATTCCTGATATAATGATAATTAAATCATATAAAAAACAAATCTTTTACATTCAAAAATCATTGGCTTGTTTGCTTATGTTATCTGCCTGCGAAAGAGAAATTTCAGACGAAGCAGTTCCCGCCTCTTTTCCGAGAACTGCCGAGGTTTTTACAGATAATTTTGTGGGTATGGGGTCTGATTTTATCAGATTTTATGAAGGCTCCAATTTTAATAGTTTTACTATCGACAGAACCCAAGGGTACATGAGTAATGCGTCTATTAAAATCAACGTACCCAATGCCAACAATACCAATGGCAACTATGCCGGAGGAATTTTCTTGATAGACGGAGTAGGCAGAGATCTCACTGGGTTTAATGCACTAACCTTTTGGGTAAAAGCCTCAAGAGGAGTTTCTATTGACCAAATTGGATTTGGAGAAGATTTTGGTGAAAACAAATTCATGACCACTCTCCTTAATGTAAATGTTGACACCGGTTGGAGTCAAGTTATTATCCCTTTTCCGGACCCTTCTAAACTAAAAAGTGAAAGAGGTGTTTTTAGGTATGCCCTCGGAACGCAAGGTACCAATGGAGAAGCCTATGCCTTGTGGATAGACAACATTCGTTTCGAAAAATTAGGGACTATAGTGCAAACGCAAACAAAAATTGAAGCAGGTGAACAAACTCAAATAAATACCTATCAAGGTACAAACAATCAGGTTGGAAGACTTCAAGCAGTTTATAGCATGCCCGATGGGTCTAATTTATCGGTGGCTTGTTCTCCAAATTATTTTGAGTTTTTATCTTCTAATACTGCTGTGGCAACGGTTAATCAAACAGGCACTATCAGCACAACTGGTCAAGGCACTGCAGTAATCTCGGCTAAATTTAATGGCAATGACGCTTCAGGCAGTGTCACCATCAACAGTCTAGGTGATTTTACCTTTGCACCCTTGCCTACCAGACCAAGTAGTCAGGTAATTTCTATTTTTTCTAATGCTTATAACAACGTTCCGGTAAATTATTACAATGGCTATTGGGCTCCTTGGCAAACCACTATCTCTCAAGATTTCACAGTAAATGGCGATGATATTTTGCATTACACCATTTTTAATTTTGTAGGTATAGAGTTTAGCAACCCAACAGTAAACGCCACTGACATGACCCACTTTCATGCCGATTTTTATTTTCCACAACCCATTGCTCCTGGCAGACAATTAAGAGTGCTTGTTGTTGATTTTGGTGCAGATGGTGTTTTTGGCGGAGGTGATGACACCAGGCACTCTACCACTTTTGTAGCTCCAACCTTAGTCTCACAAAATTGGGTGTCAATAGATATCCCGTTTTCTGCTATGCCAGGTTTGCTAAGCCGTTCTCATCTGGCTCAGATAATTTTTGAAGGTGGAGATAATTCACCGTTATACGTAGATAACATCTATTTTTATAGCAATTAATCTTTTAAATATATTTAATCATGAAAAATGTTATGAATAAAAATTTAAAAAGTACCAGTTTGTTGGCTATCATTTTTGCAATCTTTTTAATAAGGTGCGAAAGAGATATTTCAGACAGTGCTGTACTAGCCACATTCCCCAACACAGCTGATATCTTCACAGATGCTCCGGTGGGTCTCACAGATGCTTTTTTTGAGTCTTTTGACCCAGCAGCCGGTGCAAACCCTACAGGCTTTGGGGTAGACAACACCATTGCTTATGTTGGCACCACCTCCATCAGACTAGATGTGCCTGCACCCAACGATCCAGAAGGAGGATTTATTGGAGGCATTTTTAGAGACCGAGGAGCCGGCAGAAATTTAACCGGTTATGATTGCCTTACGTTTTGGGCCAAAGCGTCTACTACAGGCACCTTTGGCACGGTAGGCTTTGGGGTAGATTTTGCAGAAAGCAAGCACGAAACCACTGTAACGGAGATGCCACTCACCACCGGCTGGAAAAAATACATCATCCCCATACCAGACCCATCTAAGTTAACCCAAGAAAGAGGTTTATTTTTGTTTGCCGCAGGCACCAACAGCACCAATAGCATGGGGTATACCATCTGGATTGATGAACTGCGCTTCGAAAAATTAGGGAATATTAGTCTTATAAATCCTTTTATTTTAAACGGACAAGACCTGACAGTTGATGGCTTTTTAGGTTCAAATCAAGAAATTAACCAGCTTGGTGCAGTTTTTAGTTTAGCCAACGGACAGAATGTACAAGTAAACGCTGCTCCTGCTTATTTTACTTTTGAATCCTCTAATACTTCAGTTACAGGACCTTTTGTTAACAATACTTTTTCAATTATTGGGAGCACAGGCACAGCAGTTATTTCTGCTAGAATAAAAAATATTTTAGCTCAAGGATCAATAACAGTAAATGCTTCTGGAGCTTTTGTTAATGCTCCTAACCCAACTACAAACCCAGCCAATGTGATATCTGTATACAGTGATTTTTATTCTACCATTCAGGGTTTCAATCCTGGAGTGTTTGCAGGACCAAATACGGTTAGTATCACAACAAACACATTTGCAAACAATCAACACATACGTTATGAAGGTATAGATTTTGTAGGTATGGGTTGGAATGGGACAATTAATGCCTCAAGTAAAACCATGGTGCATCTTGATGTGAAACTAATTAGTGGTTCAAATGTAGTCATGGAACTAATAGACTTTGGCCCAGATGGAATTGATAATGGTTTTGGTCCAAACAATGGAACTGCTGGAGGCAATAATATTTCTGGTCAATTGCAACAAAATGAATGGGTAAGTTTAGACATTCCGTTAAATGCATTTACCCTTGCAACTGGAGGCGGTGGCGGTGGAAACCCTAATAGAAATAATTTAGGGTTCATTGTATTTGTGTCCAATAATGGTGCTACTTTCTTGGTAGATAACGTTTATTTTTATAATTAATTATTAAACTTAAAAAATATGAAAAGATTTAAATACCTGCTATTTGGTTTGCCAATTGTTTTAATTGGTGGGCTATTCATTACCATTTCGTGCGAGCAAGACGAAACTCAGGTAGTAGCTACCAAGTTTAACTTGGTGCTGTCTGAAGAATTTAACGTTGACGGTGCTCCAAATCCTGATCTTTGGTCTTTTGATATTGGCAGAGGCGTTGATGGCTGGGGAAATAATGAACTGCAGTTTTACACTGACAGACCAGAAAATGCCGTAGTGCAAAATGGATATCTTATTATCACAGCCAGACAAGAAGCTTTTCAAGGGGCTAATTACACCTCTGCGAGGCTAAAAACCGAAAATCTTTTTGATCAAAAGTATGGCAGATTTGAAATGAGAGCCAAATTACCCTTAGGCAAAGGCCTCTGGCCAGCTTTTTGGATGTTGGGCAGTAATTTTAGCCAAGTGGGCTGGCCACAATGTGGCGAAATAGACATCATGGAATACCTCGGTAGCAAACCCACAGAGGTGTTTGGTACCTTGCACGGACCAGGTTTTGCAGGTGCAGAAAGTATTGGTAAAGCCTATATTTCACCCAACGGAAGGTTTGATACTGATTTTCATGTGTATGGCATAGAATGGACCGAAAATTATGTAAATTGGTATGTAGACAATGTGTTATTCAGCCAAATTACCAGACAAGATATAGAAGAAGAAGGTGGGCAATGGGTGTTTGATAATTCGTTTTTTATGATTCTGAATTTAGCAGTTGGCGGTAATTTACCCGGAAGCCCAGATGCTAGCACGTCTTTTCCGCAAAGATTTATCATAGATTACATCAGAGTTTATCAATAACCATAATAACTAAAAAGTCATGAATAAGACCTTAAAAATATTTAGTTTACTTTTTGTTTTCGCTAATTTTTTAGCTTGCGATAATGAAGATGAAGTGATTGCATCCGAAACCAGAGCCAGTTATACTTTTGTGAGAGAGGCATCTCCGGGGCTCATTACCTTTATCAATACCTCACAAAACGCCAATAGTTTTATGTGGGATTTTGGTGATGGATCAACTTCTACTATACAAAACCCTGTAAAAACCTTTGCAGAAACTGGCGAATATTTGGTGAAACTAACCGCAACCAATACCAAGACAGGGGTTACCTCTACCTTTAGTAGCAACATCTCTATTTTTGTGTTTCAAGGTGGTTTGGTGATTAATGGTAATTTTGAAAGTGGCACAACGCCATGGCGTTTTGGGGTTGATAATGGCATCCCTCCAAACTTATTGGTAATTGAAAATGGTAATACCTATTATTCTATCAACGTGACTGCAGCTGGTAACCCTTTTGATGTAAACTTATCTCAAGTAGGCATCAACATGACTGCTGGCACCACCTATCGTTTAACCTTTGATGCCTGGTCTGATGTTAACAGAAGCATTATAGTGGGCATTGGCTTGAGTGGTGCTCCGTTTACCAACCAAGCGGTAACAAGAAATTTAACCCCAACAGTGCAAAGTTTTAGCATAGACTTGTTGGCAAATTTTACAAGCACAAATTCAAGAGTTATTTTTGACATGGGAGCAGCCATAGGCAGAGTAAATATAGACAATGTAACCTTGAATGTAGTGCCTTAATTTTTATTTTGTAAGCCAAAACATCGCAAATCATATTTTTTAAATCAATGAACAGTTCACAAGAAGCGACAGCCATACCTACTTCTACAGCAAAAATTAATTTAGAAACGGTAGAAATAAACCAAGAAAAATTTTTTAAAATCAGCAATCACAGCCTCATGCGACCATTCTTTATGAGCATCGTGAGTGATTCTGATCATTGGCTATTTATTTCGAGTAATGGAGGCTTGACTGCTGGCAGAAAAAATGCCGAATTTGCGTTGTTTCCGTATTATACAGATGATAAAATAACCGAGTTTGCCGATATCACCGGCAGCAAAACTATTTTTCAAGTGACCGAAGGAGAACATCAACACATTTGGGAACCTTTTTCAGACAAACAACTCAGAAATTTTAAGATTCAAAGACATTTGTATAAACATGTGTTTGGCAACAAAATTATCTTTGAAGAAATTAACCTCACACTCGGCTTATCTTTTCAGTACGAGTGGAGTTCTTCAGATAAATTCGGATTTTTAAGAACATCAACCCTCAAAAATCATGTGGATAAAACCTATCAAATTTCTCTCTTAGATGGTATTCAGAACCTCTTGCCCGCTACCGTAAACAGCGATTTGCAAAGAGCTAGCAGCAATTTGGTTGATGCCTACAAAAGAAATGAACTGCATACTGCTTCTGGGCTTGGTATTTTTGCCCTCAGTGCCATTATTGTAGACAAAGCCGAACCAAGCGAAGCCCTCAAAGCCAATGTAGTGTGGTCAGCCGGACTCAACAACCCAACATATTTGGTGTCGTCTATGCAGTTATACAAATTTAGAGAAGGCAAATCAGTAGACCAAGAAGACGATGTTAAAGGCGAAAAAGGAGCTTATTTTGTAAATAGCACGCTAGAGCTAAATCCTTCTGACAATAAAACATGGCATATGGTTGCCAATGTGAATCTTAATCACAACCAAGTATTTGAGTTAATTAATCAAATTCAACAATCTCATCTGATTGAAGCCGTAAAGTCCGATGTGGCTTTGGGTGTTCAAAACCTCATGAAATTGAATGCCTCTGCCGATGCCATTCAATATTCTAATGATAAACTAAATGATTACAGACAGTTTTCTAATGTGATGTTTAACATCATGAGAGGTGGCATTTTTGACAATAATTACCAAATAGATAAAAAAGATTTTGAACAATACCTCCAAAAAGCTAACCAGACGTTATATAATACCGTTAAAGGTAGCCTCAGTGAATTAGCTGATACGTTTACTTATTTCGACCTAAAATCTTTAGCAGAAGCGTCTCAAAATGATGTTTTTGTGCGTTTGGCTACAGAATATTTACCCCTTAAGTTTAGCAGAAGACACGGTGACCCAAGCCGACCTTGGAACAAATTTTCTATCAACCTCAAAGACGACAAAGGCAACAAAATATTAGATTACGAAGGCAACTGGAGAGACATCTTTCAAAACTGGGAAGCCTTGGCTTATGCCTATCCAGCCTTTATTGAAGGCATGATTTATAAGTTTCTAAATGCCTCTACCTTTGATGGTTATAACCCCTACAGAGTTACCAAAGGTGGTTTTGATTGGGAAATCATCGAGCCTGACGACCCTTGGTCTTACATTGGCTATTGGGGCGATCATCAAATCATCTACTTGAGTAAGTTTTTAGAATTTGCTCAAAGTTTCTATCCAGAAAAATTAGCACAGCTAGCAAGCAAAGACCACTTTGTGTATGCAGCCGTGCCCTATAAAATTAAACCCTACGAAGACATCGTAATAAACCCCAAAGATACCATTGAGTTTGACCATGCTTGGGATGTTAAAATTCGCGAACTAAGAGAGCAATTAGGTTCAGACGGAGCCTTGCTCTATAATACCGATGCCGACATTCATCAGGTGAATTTTATGGAGAAAATTTTGGCCACAGTTTTGTCTAAACTTTCCAATTTTATCCCAGAAGCTGGCATTTGGATGAACACCCAAAGACCCGAATGGAACGATGCCAACAATGCCTTGGTGGGCAATGGCGTATCGATGGTAACGCTGTATTACCTTCGCAGATTTTTGGTGGTTTTTGAAGGTATTTTAGAAACTTTACCAGATCAATCGATTAAATTATCAAACGAATTGGTAGAATTTTATCATGCCATCAGAGAAACCCTTTGGGACAATCAAAACTTGCTAAACGATAAAATAACCGATCAAAAACGCAAAGAAATCGTTGACATCTTAGGCAAAGCCGGGTCTGATTATCGTCATCACATTTACCAAAATGGTTTTTGGGGCAAAAAACTAACGGTTTCTTTAAACGGCCTCAAAAGATTTACCAAAGTATCTTTGGCTTTTATTGAGCATAGCATCAAATACAACAAAAGGCAAGACCACTTATACCATGCCTACAACCTCATAAGTGTAGATAAAAATGCCTTTACCATACAGCGACTAAGCGAAATGCTAGAAGGTCAGGTATCGGCCATGAGTTCTAAAAAACTCTCTAGCCAAGAAGTATTAGATGTGCTAGATGGCATGAAAAAAAGTGCTTTGTTTAGGCCAGATCAATACAGCTATTTGCTTTACCCCAACAAAGAGTTACCCAGATTTTTAGAAAAAAATCTCATTAATCCGGCAGATGTTCAGCAATCTGAATTATTGCAATCCTTAGTAAACAATCATCACACCGACATCGTTACCCAAGATGTCATGGGGCAATATCACTTTAATGGCAACTTTAGAAACGTAACTGATTTGCACCAAGCACTAGTCAATTTGCCTGAAACATACCAAGTTTTAGCCCAAAAAGAAACCAAACTCATAGCCGATATTTTCGAAAAAGTATTCAATCACAAAGCTTTCACCGGGCGTTCAGGTACCTTTTTTGGTTACGAAGGTCTGGGCTCAATTTATTGGCACATGGTGTCTAAACTGCTGTTGGCCGTACAAGAATGTTGCCTCCAAGCCATCAATCATCAAGAAGATAAAGCATTAGTTGGCAAGCTATTAGACCATTATTACGAAATCAAAGCTGGCATAGGGGTGCACAAAAACCCCGAACTGTATGGTGCATTCCCAACCGATCCGTATTCTCACACCCCTTTTCATAGAGGAGCTCAACAACCCGGTATGACAGGCCAAGTTAAAGAAGACATCCTCGTTAAATGGGGTGAGTTAGGAGTATACGCTCAAAACGGCAACCTTTATTTTAATCCGCAATTGCTTAAAATTTCAGATTTTTTAGCAGAGGAAACCACCATAGATTACATAGACTTAAAAGGTCATAAGCAAACGCTTCAACTGAAACAAGACAGTTTGTTTTTTACTTTTTGCCAAACCCCCGTAGTCTATCAATTAGACAACCACGATGCCTTAGAAGTGCAATACCATCAAGCCGATGCTCAAAAAATCAATGGCTTTGTTCTAGACCAAAACACGTCTCAAGCTTTGATGCATCGAACCGGCAACGTGAAGTTAATCACCGTTCACCTCAATTCATCTAAACTTAAAAACTAATGACGATTTTCAAGAAAATATACGGAATCATATGGCTTTTGGCCTGCCTGATGTTTTCTTGCAAAAGCCCAACAGACATGAGAAATCAATCAGCAGCAGTTATCTTTGGCAACCCCAATTACCAAGCCATCAGTTACGGCGGTTTTAGAGAAAACACCCGCGATGTGGTGCCTACCGAAGAGCAAATAAAAGAAGACATGCTCATATTGGCGGCTCTCAACATCAAAATTATTCGTACCTACAATGTGCATTTAGACGAAATTAGAGTTTTGCTCAAGGTGATAAAAGCCATGAAACAAACCGACCCAGATTTTGAGATGTATGTGATGCTTGGGGCTTGGATAGACTGCAAAAACGCCTGGACAGGCTTAGAACCTAACCATTTTGAAGAAAGTGAACGCAATGCTACCGAAATAGCAGAAGCGGTAAGGCTCACCAATTTATACCCAGACATCATCAAAGTTATTGCCGTTGGCAACGAAGCCATGGTAAAATGGGCAGCCGAATACTATGTGCAACCGGGGGTCATCCTCAAATGGGTAAACCATTTGCAAGACCTCAAAACAAACAAAAAACTCCCATCAGATTTGTGGATAACCAGCTCCGATAATTTTGCTTCTTGGGGAGGTGGCTCTGCAGAATACCATGTAGAAGACCTAAATAAGCTCATCCATGCCGTAGATTTTATTTCCTTGCACACCTATCCGATGCATGACACCCATTACAACCCCGTGTTTTGGGGAACCCTGCCCGAAGAAGAAAACTTATCAAAAACAGCTGTTGTAGATGCCATGATGGATAGATCTTTAGACTATGCCAAACAACAATACCAAAGCGTGATAGATTATATGAAAAAAGTAGGAGCCAACAAACCCATGCATATTGGTGAAACCGGTTGGGCGACCCAGTCCAAAGGGCAATATGGCATCAATGGGTCTAGGGCTACTGACGAATACAAATCTGGGCTTTTTTACCAAAAAATGAGAGCTTGGACCAACCAAAAAAACATTACTTGTTTTTATTTTGAAGCCTTTGACGAATCTTGGAAAGACGCTGCACACCCCAATGGCTCCGAAAATCACTTTGGACTTATCAACCTCAAAAGCCAAGTAAAATTTGCCCTTTGGGATCAGTTTGACTCCCTCAAAAACCTCAAACGAGACGGCAAACAACTCACCAAAACTTACCAAGGCAATCTAGAAAACTTGCTACAAGATGTGCACATACCCCAACGAATACTAGACACCGTGCCACAACCATGATGTTAATTAGCCACATATCGCATTTTTTTTTGGGCAGCTTATCCGCCTTCCGTTCCCGCTTTTTTGGGTTTTTCCCAACCATGGCCCCCACCAAAACCCAAAAAGAGCTCCACTCAAGTCGGGCTGCGGGCTTGGGCTTACACCATACGCTTGGCTCAAAAAATCTCCCCATTGCATTATTGATCATCCTTAGTTTTATGTCTTGTCAAGAAAAAAATAACCTCACCATCCAAGTTTTTGAAACCTCCAAAGCAGGACACTTGTTTCAAAAAATCGACACCCTATCTACCGTTGAAGCCTTAGAAACCATCGAATTCCAAATAAATCCGGAGGAAACCTACCAAACCATTACAGGCATCGGAGGCTCTTTTACCGAAAGCACTGCACATGTGCTCAATCAATTGAGTCCAGATAAAAGACTAGAAGTCATTAAAGCTTATTTTGGAGACAACGGAGCCAAATATTCTCTCACCAGAACCCACATCGCTTCATGTGACTTCTCTTTAAACAATTATACTTATGCCAAAATCGCAAACGATTTAGCCTTAGAGCATTTTACCATACAAGACGATTTAGACGACCTGATTCCCCTCATCAAAGATGCCCAAAAAATATCTACCGAAGGTTTCAACATCATTGCCTCCCCCTGGACAGCCCCACCTTGGATGAAAGACAACAACCATTGGGTAGGCGGTCAATTACTCAAAGAACATTATCCCACTTTTTCGCTCTATTTTCAAAAATATTTAGAAGCCTACAAACAACAAGGCATCAACATTTGGGGGATAACACCTGTAAACGAACCCCATGGCAATGGCAACAACTGGGAAAGCATGCACTTTTCACCTCATGAAATGACCGACTTGGTACAAAACTATTTAGGCCCTCAGCTCGAAAAAACAGGTTGGCAACATGTCAATATTTTAGGTTATGACCAAAACAGAGCAGGCCTCAAAGAATGGGTAGATGTGATGTTTGCCACACCACAAAGTTCCAAATATTATGCAGGCACCGCCGTGCATTGGTACGAAAGCACTTATGATTATTTTCCGGAAGCACTAACTTATGCCCACCAAAAAGCCCCCAACAAACACCTCATTCAAACCGAAGGTTGCATAGATTCTCAAGTACCCGAATGGCAAAACGACCTTTGGTATTGGAGCAAAGAAGCCACCGATTGGGGTTGGGATTGGGCCAGTGAAGACCAAAAACACCTGCACCCAAAATATGCTCCGGTGCATCGCTATGCCACCGATATCATTGGCTGCCTCAATCATCATGTAGATGGCTGGATAGATTGGAACATGGTGCTTGACCGACAGGGCGGTCCGAATTGGTTTAAAAACTGGTGCGGAGCCCCAGTCATTGTAGACACTGATAACAATCAAGTTTACTACACCCCTTTGTATTATGTCATGAAACACTTCAGCAGATTCATCAGACCCAATAGTGTAAGAATAGGTTTTGAAAACAATCACCCAGAAGTGATGAGTACAGCGGTAAAAAATCCGGATGGCTCGGTAGTATTATTTGTATTTAACCCAACTGACAAAGCATATAATCTCAATATCAAATTAACTAATCAAACAACTCAATTGGTGATAGATGCTGAAGCACTACAAACCATTGTTCTAAAATAGCAATACATGGAAATCAACAGACCCATTACAAGAGACAAAGTACCGTTTATACAAAAAGCAGCTTTTGGATCAGGACATTTGGTAAACAATTTATTGCCCGGAGCTCTGGGTGTTTTTTCTTTCTTTTTAATCACCGCCTTTGGCATCAATCCGGCTATAGCTGGTTTACTTGCTGCTATACCAAGGTTTTTTGATGCCCTATCAGACCCTATTATGGGGTTTATTACAGATAATACAGACTCAAAATGGGGTAGGAGAAGACCCTATATATTTGTAGGTGCCATCCTATCGGCAATTTTGTTTATTTTGCAATGGCAATTATTTGAAGAAAACGGCACAACCTATAATTTTTGGTATTTTTTATTGTTTTCTATCTTGTTTATTTTCTCAAACACCATTTTTTCAACGCCTCTCATTGGTTTAGGGTATGAAATGTCTACTGACACCAAAGAACGTACGAGACTCATGGGGATAGCCAATTCTGTTGGACAAATTTCATGGATGATAGTCCCCGTTTTCTGGGTGCTCATAGCCAACAAAGATTTATTTGATACCCAAGCAGATGGCGTAAGGTCGTTGTCAATTTTTGTAGGTTTTACTTGTTTAATATTTGGGATTTTACCAGCTATTTTTTGCAGGGAGCTCGATGTGTCTGATGCCAAATCTAAAGCAAAAATTACCATAAAAAACTTGGCTGTTAACCTTAAAATATTAGTGACCAACATCAAAAATATGACCAAAAACAAACCCTTTATGCGTTTGTGTGGAGCCACGTTTTTGGTGTTTAATGGATTTCAAATGGTAGCTTCATTTAGTTATTTTATTATAGTTTTCTACATGTATAAAGGCAGTTATGAAGCCGCTGGCACCGTGCCACCCTTATTTTCAATATTAGCCGCTTTTTTAACAGCAGCTCTGGTAATTCCTATTGTTTCTTGGATGGCAAACAAATTTGGCAAACGCAATGCGTTTTTAATTTCTACTGTAATCTCAATAATTGGTTACATCCTAAAATGGTGGGGATTTGTTGAGGTAGACGCTAACACCCTAGTACTTTTTAAAGACTCTATGTTGCAAATAGGTGTCGTTAAATTCTCGCTCGAATTTCCAGTTATACTTTTATTGCCCATTCCTTTTATGGCTTTTGGTCTTGGCGGATTATTTACCTTAATGATGAGTATGACTGCCGATGTATGCGATTTGGATGAACTAAAAAACGGTCTACCAAGAAGGGAAGGTACCTTTGGGGCAGTATACTGGTGGATGGTAAAAATTGGTCAGTCAATCGCCTTGGCATTAGGGGGTTTAGTGTTATCTTTGGTGGGGTTTGATGCAAGTCAGCCTGTGCAAGCCGCAGAAACCATGCATAATCTGAGAATAGCCGACATCATCATTCCGTCTCTTACGGCACTATTGGCTGTAAAAATTATGTGGAATTATAATTTAGATGAAATAAGAGTTAATTCTATAAAAGTTGAATTACAAAAAAGAAGAGCAGAACTTAATAAAAAATCATAACCCATGTCATTTAGAAAAGAATACCTCAATCATTTTGTTTCAGCTGAAAGCAACAAACATTTTGAAGCTTATAAAAGTGAGTCGAAAGACGACCTCAAAGCCTTGTTTCACAAAATATTATCAGAGGGTACCCATGGGTTTTGTTTTAGCGTCTATGAAGAAGGCCAAAAACCGGGCGATTTGATTTCAGACGAACAAATCATCAAACGATTATTGATTTTAAAACCTTATACGAAGTGGATCAGAACTTTTTCGTGTACTGAAGATAACGACAAAATTGCCCGATTGGCTAAGCAACTAGGTTTTAAAACCCTGGTAGGAGCCTGGTTGGGCAGCGATATCAAAAAAAACGAAGAAGAAATTAAAGGATTAATACAACTAGCTCATGAAGGCTGCGTAGACGTGGCGGCTGTAGGCAACGAGGTGTTATACAGAAACGACCTGACTTTGCATGAACTAATAAATTACTTAAAACAAGTAAAATCTGAAATACCAAAAATTCCTGTGGGCTATGTAGATGCCTATTATGAGTTTACCTTGCATCCGGAATTGGTAGAAAATTCTGATGTTTTGTTGTGTAACTTATATCCCTATTGGGAGGGTACTCCTATAGATTATGCCATGAATCACGTAAAACACATGTATCAGCAAGTGCAAAACGTGTCTCAAGGCAAACAAATCATCATCACCGAGACTGGTTGGCCGAGCCAAGGAGAGCCAACAGGTGGGGCAATGCCAGGTGAATTGGCCATGTTAATTTATTTTATTCAAACACATATATGGTCTTTGGAAAATAACATAGACCTATTTTACTTTTCGTCTTTTGATGAGTCTTGGAAAGTAGGTTCTGAAGGCACTGTGGGGGCATATTGGGGCGTTTGGGATAAACAAGAAAAACTAAAATTTTAATGAAAAAACTTTTACAACTATTGATTTTAACTTCATTTATACTAGCCAAGTCACAACCTATCGATGTGGTTTATGATGTGCTAGTATGGTCTGACGAGTTTCAGCAAAACGGAGCCATCGACGCTTCCAAATGGCATCATCAAACCATCATGCCCAATGGGTTTAGTTGGTTTAATGGAGAGCAACAGCATTACACCAATCGTATTAATAACTCATTTGTTTCAGACGGCAATCTTAATATTGTAGCTAAAAGAGAGCAATTTACCCAACAAGGTCATACCAAGCAATTTACTTCGGCCAGACTAAATTCAAAATTCGCCTTTTGGTATGGCAGGGTAGATGTGAGAGCCAAGGTGCCAAAAAATCAAGGCACATGGCCAGCTATTTGGCTGCTAGGAAAAAACATCAGTGAGGTGGGGGCTTATTTTTTTGAGCAATTCGGTAGTGTTGGTTGGCCCGCTTGTGGAGAAATAGACATCATGGAGCATGGTATTTTTCATGGGAGTCAGGATAATTTTATTTCTAGTGCTTTGCATACACCTTCCTCTCACGGCAACACCATTAATCATGGGGGTGTGGTAGCACCCAATAACATACAAGACAATTTTAATGTGTATTCTATGAATTGGTCGCCTAATCAAATTACCTTTATGCTCAATGAGGTGCCTTATTATACTTATGCTCCAGCCGTTAAAAATGCCAGTACTTGGCCTTTTGATGCCGAACAGTTTTTGCTATTAAACATTGCCATGGGTGGAGTTGCAGGTGCTATTCCATCTGCTTTTAATGAAGCCTCAATGATTATTGATTACGTAAGAGTATATCAAAATGAAACCCTAAGCGTTGACCAAGATCATCTGCCTAAGTTTACAATCATTAATCCGGCTAAAGATTTTTTGATGATTTCAAACAACCACCTCATTAATCAAGTGGAGATTTATGATTTGAACGGAAGATTAGTTTTGTCAGAAAATAAAATCCAAAACTCGATCAAT
>DAIRDG010000001.1:0-90638 GCA_036796275.1 Flavobacterium sp. | reverse complement strand
GTTCGCAACGAAAAATAGTCTATTTTAAAACTGTATAGTTTCTATAACCTCAAAATTGCAGATTTAACAAAATACTTTCAATATATTTACAATTCAATATTATTAATACCTAATTTTTATAAAAATGAAAAAAATTACAATGCTTTCTTTATTTATGTCAGGCCTACTAGCTCTGGCACAACCCACAACCAATGCACCCGTTCCTACACGTGCTGCTGCTGATGTGGTATCGATTTTTAGTGATAGTTATGCCAACATAGCTACCAACTATAACCCTAACTGGGGACAATCGGGTACAGTTAACCCTGCTTTTGTTGCAGTTGCTAGCTCTGGAAATAACGTTATGTCTTATACTAATTTTAATTACCAAGGTACTGAGTTAACGGCTTCTAACTTATCTGCCATGGAATTTTTGCATGTTGATATTTGGACAAATGCTACAGCAGGATCAGTGATACAAGTAACACCTGTTAATTTTGGAACAGGTGCACAAGAAACCTTAGTAACTATTAATCATACACAAGGTGGTTGGCTTAGTGTAGATATCCCAAAAAGTGCTTTTACAGGTATGACTTGGAATAACGTTAGTCAGATGAAATTTGCTGCCAATGGTCTTGGAAGTGTAGTGCCAATTGATATCTATTTAGACAATATTTATTTCTGGAAAAACGCTGTTAATCCTGATGATGATGCAAATTTAAGTAGCCTTTCTGTAAATGGTACTCCTATTGCAGGATTTAGCCCAGCTACCCAAGTATATAATGTGCCATTAATGAACGGTACTACAACAGTGCCAACCGTAACGGCTGTAACCTCAAACGCTAATGCAAATGCTGCAATTACTCAAGCACCAGGCTTGCCAGGAACTGCTACTGTTGTAGTAACAGCTGTAAACACTGCGATTACCAGAACCTACACTGTAAACTTTTCAGTAGTTGGGCCATCTGTTGCAGCTCCAACTCCCCCAAACCGTGCACCCGCTGATGTAAAATCAATTTTTAGTGATCATTATGCAGCAATTGTACCAAGCATGAATTATCAAGGAATAGATGGTCAACCATCTAATGATAATACCTTTAACACCAGTTGGTGTCCTGCTAACACAACTTTGGTTCAAGTGCAAGGCAACAACACGAACTTAGTAACCGGTTTAGGTTGTGAAGGAATTTCTTTCTTGGCTGGTAGATTTGATGCCACTACTTTTACTCATTTCCACATGGATATCTTTACAGATACTGACACCATGGATAAAAGTTTTAACATGAAGTTTTCTAACTGGAACGGTGGAGCAGGTGAAGCTAATGCCATTGAATATTCTGCTAACAACAGTAATTTATTACCAGCTTCAAATCCTGGTACTTGGATTTCATTCGACATTCCTTTGTCTCAGTTTGCTATAGCAGGTGGTGGTAGTGCGAATAGAAATGACCTAGTTCAGTTTGTAATTACATCTAACTTAGGCACCGTGTATTATGACAACTTATATTTACACAAAAACACTGTGTTGAGCAATGGTAGCTTTAAGGTATCATCTTTAAAAATGTATCCGAACCCTGCTCAAGATATGCTTTATTTTTCTGCCGATAGTCCTGTATCAAATGTAAGAGTATTCAACATCATGGGTCAGCAGGTATTAGCTAGAAACAACGAAGTAAGTGAAATTAACGTAAGTGGACTTAACGCTGGGGTATATTTTGTAAAAGCTACCACAGAAGGCGTTGAAGTAACCGAAAAATTCATCAAAAAGTAATTATAATTCAAATCCTTTAAAAGAGTTTGTTAAGTTAGTAAACTCATTTTAAAGCTTATTTAAAAATCTTGTAAAGAGTAGCGAAAAACTACTTTTTGCAAGATTTTTTTATTGAAAAGATGTGTAAAACATCTTGAATCAATAATAAATTTGTAAGAAACTTTAAATTAATTTTAAAAACAAAAAAATGATTTTACCAAACATGATAGTAGGCGTGATGCGTTGGGGAGAATGGGGAGCTAATTTTAGCACCTCACAAATGTCAGAGATGATAGATTATTGCTACAACTTAGGGTTGTCTACTTTTGACCACGCAGATATATATGGACATTATTCAACCGAAGAAGCCTTTGGGCTGGCTTTTCAAAAAACGGGTATTCAAAGAGATAAAATACAACTCATCAGTAAATGTGGTATCAAGTATCCGGGGGAAAGAACCGCTTTTAAAATCAAGCATTATGATTATGATTCGGCTTATGTGATAAGTTGTGCAGAAAGGTCTCTTAAAATGCTTAAAACAGATTATCTAGATGTTTTTTTATTACACAGACCCAGCCCTCTGATGCATGCTGAAGAAGTAGCTAAAGCCATCGAAATTCTAAAAAAATCAGGAAAAATAAAATCATTTGGGGTGTCAAATTTTGGGATAGAAACCATCATATTTTTGCAAGGATATGTGGGAGTTGACCATCAACAAATTGAAATATCGCTTACAGCTTCACAATCACTTACCAATGGGATGTTAGATTTCTTAAAACAACAAAACATCCTCACCATGGCGTGGAATCCTTTGGGAAACTTTTTGACCGGAACCCATCCAAATAACCAAAAAATTGAATCAGCAATCAATATATTAACTCAAAAATATCAAACTACCACTGATGCTCTACTTTTAGCTTGGCTGATGAGGCATCCAAATCACATCATTCCGGTAATTGGCACAACTAAAAAAGAACGCATCATTCAGCAACTCAGTGCCCCAAACATCAAACTAGATTTGGAAGATTGGTTTGCCCTTTGGGAAGCTGCTAATGGCAATAGAGTGCCTTAAACTTTAAATCATCATGATTAATAAACGACTTTTAATAAAAAATTTATTAGCTTATCATGATGAGTGTAGCTTTTATGACAAAAAAAGAAAACTAAACTTGCATACCAAAGAGGGCAAAGCCAAGTTTTTAAAGCATATTTGTGCCTTGTCTAATGCCAACCCCAAAAACAACAGCTACATCATTGTAGGTGTAGAGGACGAACAAAACGAGCTGGTGGGCACCGATTTTTTTGACGATAGCAAAATTCAAAATTTGGTAAATGCCTATTTAGAAAACCCTCCCAAGATTTTATACGAAAATATTCCGTTCCCAAACCTATCCAAAGATCAAGTTGTTGGTTTGGTAACCATCAAAGCAAAAAGTAATGTTTCAGAATTTAAAAAAACCATTCATACCATCACAAAAGGGAGTGTGTATTATAGAGAAGGTAGCATTTCGATGCCAATGGAGCATAAAATGCCCTATAATAAAAGCAATATAGAGATTGTTCAGCAAATAGAAAATAACTCAAGAAACAGCATCAGATTTACTTTAGAAAGCGTACTAGAGTTTATTACCCAAAAAAACAAAGACCTTAACCCCAAGCACAAAGTTTTTAGAGAGCTTTTTGTGGTGTGTTGGGCCGGAAAAACCAAAAAAATTAGAGGACAAGTGTTTTTGTCTCGGGTATCAATAGAAATGATAAACGAGCAAATATCTCTGTTTTATTCAGCCATGGATTTGGTTACCATTGAGTACAATCAAGAACAATTTATCATCACAGAGTACTTGCCTTTAGGCATCAACGATTTAACGAGCTTGTATCCGTTTGAAAAAAAAATCATCCACTTTTATGACACAGGCTATTATAAGATTGAAACCGAATTTTTATTTCAGCCACCAAAATATAATCTCAAGATGCTGCATCACATTTACAACCACATGTTGCAATTAATAACAGGTCTTCAAAAAAACATTCCGCTAGATATCAGACAACAAAAAGATTTAATCACCATGCCCTATATGATGATTATTTGCTATTGGAATGGTTTTGACAAAGCCATCGAAAAACTTATTGAAATTAAGGATTTGCTAAAAGCTTACCAAGACCCCAAGCTGTTTGTTAACTTTAAGGAAGTGATGCGATTGCTTAGGAAAATGAAATATGATAAAGAATAAATGCTTTTTGAAATTATTTGGTATATCAAACAACAAAAAATAAGTGAATATAAAATTAAGAAAGCCTTAAAATTTAAGATCTATTTATTATACTTCAAATCTTTAATGACTTTAAAAGCAACATCTACATCTTCTTCAGAAACAATAATGGTGAACTCATTGGTGGTTGAGATGACTTCATAAATATTGACCCCTTCCCAAGCAAGTTTCTGAAAAATAAAGTAATAAACCCCCGAAATACCAATATTTTCATTTGGTAATTTGATGGTGATACTGGCCAAGTCTGCAATTTTTTGGTTAAGCTTTTCTTCAGAAAAAAACTTGTCTACATAAGGCTCAATCGTTGAACTAACAATTAAATTGGTTTCATTAACCCCTCTAGACGAGGTGTAAAAAAACTCGGTGAGGTTTTTAATTTCGTTGAGCAACAAGCTTTGATTTTCTAGCAAAGTATCACTGAGCATAAAGTTGTAGTCCGTTAGTGAAGACCTCACTGTAATTTCTCCCAAATTTTTTATGACTTTAATGATTTTGTGATTGATTCTAAAATCTAAATCTTCAGACAATCTTTTGAGAGCCATTACCACAGCACCTTGCTTAACGTCTTTGCCAAATTCTTGCTCTAGTTCGGGCAAAATGATTCTGGCCAAAGAAGTAAGATTAATGATTCCTTGAGACAAAGCGGTGAGCAAAAAGGGCTTTGTTTTAATGTAATTTTCTACAATCGAAGCTATTGTCTTCATTTGGTTTTATTTAAAATTTAATTTTTTTAGAATGAATAATTTTTTAGCAAAACATTATTCCATAAAAAGTTGTTATTTAAAAAGATTTGTAAAACTCAGAATAAATCACAACAAAATTAAATTTTTTTAAACAATATGTTATAAAAAAACAGAAAAAAACCATCTTTTTAGTATTTAAATAACATTTTATTATACTTAGCAGAAAAGCAGACTCACTTTCAATAGCATACAAAAAAACCCTTCATGTTGCTATGAAGGGTTTTTGATTTTTTAAAGGATAATTTTTCCAGATTTGTCTAAAAAATGATACTCCAAAAATTTGTAAGCATCTCTGGGCACTATTTTTACCCACTTTTTGTGTTCTAACAACCATTTGGATCGCATAGAAGGAAACCCTTTGGTTAGATAGGCGGCCACAAATGGATGCGTGTTGAGCACAATTTTTTTGTGATTTTTCAGCATTTCAATTTCAGACGATATTTTATCTATAATCTGAATTGGTGCCTCTATAACATCTGTCCCGTTATCTGGGTTGGCTTCTGTGATGTTAATATTCACTTCGGGTTTCACCCGTTGTCTTGTAATTTGAATGAGTCCGAATTTGCTTGGAGGTAATATTTTGTGTTTTGCCTTATCATCACTCATCTCTTCTTTAAGATGATCATAAAGCTGCTTGCGGTGTTCTTGGTTTTGCAAGTCTATAAAATCAACCACAATGATACCCCCCATGTCTCTTAGTCTTAATTGTCTTGCTATTTCTGACGCAGCAATCATATTAACTTCTATGGCAGTATCTTCTTGGTTATTGGCTTTGTTAGACCGGTTACCACTGTTCACGTCTATTACATGCAAAGCTTCGGTGTGCTCTATGACCAAATAGGCACCTTTGCTCATTGAAACGGTTTTACCAAAAGAGGTTTTAATTTGTCTTTCGATATGATATTTTTCAAATAAAGGAAGGTCTTTGTTCTTGTAAAGCTTCACAATATTTACTTTATCAGGAGCTATGCTGGTTACGTACTCCTTTACTCTGTTATAAATATCTTCGTCATCTGCGTAGATATTTGTAAAAGTATCATCAAAAATATCTCTAAGAATAGAGACTGATTTTTTAATTTCGCCTAATACTTTTGAGGGATGATGAGCAGTTTTAAGTTTATCACACATGGCGTGCCATCTGTCATACAACTGTTTAAGGTCTGACTCTAATTCATCTAGATGTTTGCCTTGGGCTACGGTTCTTATAATAACCCCAAACCCTTTTTGATTAAAAGATTTTACTAATTTTTTAAGTCTCTCTTTTTCCTCTTTTGAGTCAATTTTTTGAGACACTGATATTCTATCAGAAAATGGCACTAAAACCAAATACCTACCGGCTAAAGAAATCTCGGCACTTAGCCTAGCCCCTTTAGTAGAAATAGGCTCTTTGGCTACTTGAACCAACAATGATTGGTTAGCACTCACAATATCAACAATAGAACCATCTTTTGGTATTTCTTTGTCAAATTGCACATGGGCTAAGGAATAATCTTTTAGCCTGCCTGAGCAAACTTTTTTGGTAAACTTAGAGGAGGTAGTATAATTTGGACCTAAATCATGATAATGCAAAAATGCATCTTTAGGATGGCCGATGTTTACAAAACACGCATTAAGACCACCAACAGGCTTTCTTATTTTGGCAATAAAAATATCACCAATTACCAGCTCAGACTTGTCTGCCGATTCATTGTGTAATTCAATGAGTTTTCCATCTTTTAATAAGGCAAAATCTACACCTTCAGAACCTTTTCGAATAATTAATTCTTTGTTCATGCTGTAAATTTTTATCCAAACATATTAGTCATGCTAATTGGATTGGATGGATTAAACAAATATTTTCTATAAAAAGAAACTTTTTATTATTCAGGTAACAACCCGAGGAAACAATTTTGTTTCGTTTTCAAAGAACGTTTTTAAAAATATAACCACTAGGGTTATGCTGTTTCTTAATAAAAAGAAAAAGTAGGCTGCCTACTTTTTCTTTTTATGTCTGTTAGCTCTTGCACGCTTTTTTCTTTTGTGCGTAGCTACCTTATGTCTTTTTCTTTTTTTTCCGCTTGGCATAAATCCGAATTTAAACTATTAATAATATGTTATGCTAAAACCTCTGTTTTAGCCTTTACTCCCTCTACAAATACTTTAGCAGGCTTAAACGATGGAATGTTGTGTGCAGGTATTCTAATGGTTGTGTTTTTAGAAATGTTTCTGCCTGTTTTTTCTGCTCTTTTCTTGATAATAAAACTACCAAAACCTCTTAGGTAAACATTTTCTCCTGTCTCCAAAGAATCTTTCACTTCATCCATAAGAGCTTCTACTGTAGCCTGAACATCTCCTTTTTCAAGTCCAAGTCTGTCAGAAATTTTTGATACGATCTCCGCTTTTGTCATAATTACGTATATTAATAAATTGTTATCATTTTTGAGGTGGCAAATATATAAAATAATAAAATGATTATTCAAGTATAATAACTTAAATTTTAATTTATTATAAAAGAATTCAAGTTTTTTTAAAATTCAAGTTCTATCATCAACACACCAAACTCTATAGATGTTTACTCAAGAAACACCAACGCTTGCCCATTACCGAAACCATATACCAGCTTTTCGTTTCTACGCCTCGTGCTGCTGCGAGATTTTTTAAGGTTAGCTAAGGAGCTTCTTGGCAGTCGCTCTCATCTAACCAAAAAAATCAATCACAGCAGCACTGCGGGGTATCCGCTACAATCTGGGTTATGAGATATGCTTTAGGTTACTATGGCGTCTGTTAGTTAATGTGTCTTAGCACTCATACACAACAGCCAACCCTACAAAACAAAACCTCAAAAAACTAAAAAACTTTCAACTAAAATTTTTAATTTTGCCCCATGATACAAGAAGATATATTTAAGCAAGTAATTTCACATGCCAAAGAATACGGCTATATTTTTCAATCAAGTGAAATTTACGATGGCCTGAGTGCCGTATACGATTATGGACAAAACGGGGTAGAGCTCAAAAAAAACATCAGAGAATACTGGTGGAAAGCCATGGTGCAAATGCATCAAAACATCGTAGGCCTAGATGCCGCCATTTTTATGCATCCCACCACCTGGAAAGCCTCTGGTCACGTAGATGCGTTTAATGACCCCCTCATAGACAATAAAGACTCCAAAAAACGCTACCGTGCCGATGTGCTGATAGAAGACCATGCAGAAAAACTCTATCAAAAAGCACAAAAAGAAATAGACAAAGCCAAAAAAAGATTTGGTGATGCCTTTGATGAAGACCAATTTGTGCAAACCAACCCCAGAGTTGTGCAATACCTCTCAGAAAAAAAACAAATTGTAGAACGCATGGCCAAGTCTTTAGACCAAAATAATCTTGAAGACGTGAAGGCCCTCATAGAAGAACTTGGTATTGTTTGCCCCATATCAGGCTCCAAAAACTGGACCGAAGTAAGGCAATTCAACCTCATGTTTGGCACCAAACTCGGAGCCACTGCAGATTCGGCCATGGATTTGTACCTGAGACCAGAAACCGCACAAGGCATTTTTGTAAATTTCTTAAACGTGCAAAAAACCGGCCGCATGAAAATTCCGTTCGGCATTGCACAAACCGGCAAAGCTTTTAGAAACGAAATAGTAGCCCGGCAGTTTATCTTCAGAATGAGAGAATTTGAACAAATGGAAATGCAGTTTTTTGTGAAACCTGGTGAAGAAATGAAATGGTATGAACATTGGAAACAAACCAGATTGCAATGGCATTTATCATTAGGCCTAGGGGCAGAAAACTACAGATTTCATGACCACGAAAAACTAGCCCACTATGCCAATGCCGCAGCCGATATAGAGTTTAATTTTCCGTTTGGCTTCAAAGAGCTAGAAGGCATACACTCACGCACAGATTTTGATTTGAGCAGTCACGAAAAATATTCTGGCAAAAAACTACAATTCTTTGATCCCGAAACCAACGAAAGTTATGTGCCTTATGTGGTAGAAACCTCTGTAGGATTAGACCGTATGTTTTTGGCCATTTTCTCAAAAGCCCTTACCAACCAAACTTTAGAAGATGGCAGCCAACGAACGGTATTACAATTACCTGCAGTTTTGGCCCCTGTAAAAGTAGCCATATTGCCGTTGGTAAAAAAAGAAGGGTTGCCTGAGTTGTCTTATCAAATCTTACAAGACCTGCAGTGGGATTTGCAAACCACCTATGACGAAAAAGATGCCATTGGCCGACGCTATAGAAGGCAAGATGCCTTAGGGACTCCTTTTTGCGTAACGGTAGATCATCAAACCAAAGAAGATCAAACGGTAACCATCAGATACCGAGACACGATGGAGCAAAAAAGAATTTTGATTTCGGAACTCAAATCAGAAATTTTAGAGGCTTGTTCGTTTAAAACTTGGTTAAAATAAAAATAGTCTTCAATTTTGTTTGAAATTTTATTATTTTAGACAAATTTTTGTGACTTTGAAAGTATTTATTTATACCTATCTATTCATTCCCTTCTTGCTCCTTGGGCAAGAGTTGCCTCCTATATCATCTTTTAATCAAAACAACTACCACGCAGGCATACAAAACTGGATGTTGTCTCAAAACCAAGACGGTTTTATTTACGTTGCCAACAACGAAGGCTTGTTAGAATATAACGGCTCTCAGTGGAAGCTTTATCCTACGTCTAACAACTCCATCATGCGGTCTGTAATTTGCATAGATGATTATATATATACGGGGGCCTACATGGATTTTGGTTTTTGGAAAAAAAATAAACTAGGCACTCTAGTTTACACCTCTTTAAATCAAAAATTTAAAATCAACCTCAAAGAAGATGAGCAATTTTGGGGGATTTTTATTTTTAATGATTGGATCATCTTTCAGTCGCTTCAAAACTTATATCTTTATAATCCCACTACAAATAAGATAAAAATTATTTCTTCAAAAACTCCCATTTTTAAGGCACATCAAACCCCAACGCAGTTCTTATATCAAAACGACGAAGGATTGATGGAAATAGAAAACTTTGAGAGCAAATTACTGATAAGTAACGAAGAGCTTAATTTTCAAAAAATAATCAACGTTTTTTCACAAAACAATCAAAACCTACTTGTTAGTCAAAGTAAAGGCTTGTTTTTTTTGTCAGAAACAAATCAAATAACTCCTTTTGCCACTGCAGTAGATAATCTCTTAAAGAACGAAGTTATATACAGTGCCATCAAATTGCAAAATGGTAATTTGGCCTTGGGAACCATATCTAATGGTTTATTAGTGTTATCTCCAGACGGCTCATTGGTGTATCACATTACTCAACCCAAAGGACTAAACAATAACACGGTGCTTGCTTTGTTTGAAGATGTAAATAATAATTTGTGGCTAGGGTTAGACAACGGCATCAACGTAATCAACAAAAGATCAACCATTAAAAATTATACTAACCTCACCGGTCTCCTAGGAACCGTTTATGCCACAATTACTTTTCAAAATAATTTGTATATCGGCACCAATCAGGGCTTGTTTTTTAAACCCCAAAACAGCACATCAGATTTTGAACTAGTGAGCGGTACCAAAGGGCAGGTTTGGTCATTGTTTGAACACAATAACACCTTGTTTTGTGGTCATGATTTGGGTACCTTTATCATCAACCAAAACAAATCTGAACACGTGTTTAATTTGCAAGGCACTTGGAAGTTTGAAGTGCACAACAACAAAATCATCCAAGGTAATTATTACGGACTATCAACGCTTATTCCGGAAGGCAACAGTTATAAATTTGACAAAAAAATAGAAGGGTTTAATTTTTCATGTCGCTACTTTGAACTAATTTCTCAAAATCAAATTATCGTTAATCACGAATACAGAGGCTTATATCACCTTAAAATTAATGAAGATTTTTCTAAAGTAAACAGTTATCAACAGTTAGAAAACCCTCAAAAAGGCAAACACTCTGGCTTGATTAAACACCATCAAAAAGTATATTATGCCTCAGCAGATGGCATCTACGTATACCAACCAACCAAAGACTCATTTGTAAGAAACGATAAATTATCAACGGTATTTGACGATAATCAATTTGTGTCTGGAAGAATGATTTCAGACAAACAAGGCATGTTATGGTTGTTTACCAAAGATTACTTGTATTATTTTGTAAACAATAAAATGTCAAACGAATTAAGCATCAACAGGTTGCCAATTGCCTCTAACATCATCAATACCATGTTAGGCTATGAAAACATTTATGAAATAGAACCGCAACAATATATTATAGGCACCACCAATGGTTATTACATTTTAAATAAAGAAGTTCAAACAGAACAAAAACATAAAATATTCTTAACTCAAATTTCTCAAAAAGACCAAAAAAATCAAGTCAATTATTTGAGTTTATCAAATAAAGAAAGCATTGCTTACCAAAAAAACCATATCACGTTTAATCTGGCAGTACCTCAATTTAATACGTATGTATTCACAGAATATCAATACATCTTAGAGGGCCATCAGGAAGACTGGTCAGATTGGTCACAAAACAGTAATATTTCTTTTGAAAACCTAAGCCCTGGCGAATATACCTTCAAAGCCAAAGGGAAGGTGTCTAATGTAGAAACAGAAAACTTTGTGCTATATAGTTTTGAAGTTAAAAAACCTTGGTATGGCAGCAATGTGTTTTTGTTAATTTGTTTAATGATTGGTTTTGTATTGATTTATTTTGTGCACAAGCGTTATCAAAAGTATTACCAAGACAAACATCAAAAAATTATAGCCGAAAATAATTTGTTGTTGGAGCTCAAAGAATTAGAGAATCAGAAAGAAATCATGAAGATTAAAAACGAGCAACTCACCAAAGATGTTGATCAAATAAATAAGGAATTGGCTGCTTCTACCATGACGTTGCTCAAAAAAGATGAACTCTTAAGAATCATTAAAGAAGATTTAAAAAACACCACGGATGCCCAATCTACCAAAAAAATAAAATCGGTGATTAATGTCATCAACCGCAGTGTAAAAGACGACAGCCAATGGAATGTCTTTAAAGATGCATTTGACAAGGCTGATAACGATTTCATCAAAAAGATTAAGGAAGCCCACCCTTCATTAACCCCCAATGATTTAAGATTGTGTGCCTATTTAAGACTCAATTTATCCTCTAAAGAAATTGCACCTTTGTTAAACATATCTGTGAGAAGCGTTGAAATAAAACGCTACCGACTTCGCAAAAAAATGGATCTTGAACACGAAAAAAGCTTGGTAGACTACATTTTAAGCATCTAAAAAAGTCCAAACTAGCGTTTGAGCTTTTTGTGCGGGTGATAGTCCTTCCCGATAAAAATCGGGATAAACTTCTCGTCCTATGTCCACAAAAAAAGCCCAAACTAGCGTTTGAGCTTTTTGTGCGGGTGATAGTCCTTCCCGATAAAAATCGGGATAAACTTCTCGTCCTATGTCCACAAAAAAAGCCCAAACTAGCGTTTGAGCTTTTTGTGCGGGTGATAGGACTCGAACCTACACACCGTGAGGCACTAGATCCTAAGTCTAGCGTGTCTACCAATTTCACCACACCCGCATTTAGGACTGCAAATATAGATAATTGTTCTAAATAAGCAATAAATCTAGAAAAATTTGTTTAAATTTCTCTTTTTAGTAGCAATTCGTGATAGGTCATGTGCACGCCTACAACTAATTCCCAACCTTGCATGCCCAGTTTATTGAGTTCTTTGGTTAGCTTTTCGGTATCTAACTGACCAATACCCCACCCTGTTTTATAGGGCATACGAAGGGTCATGTATTCAAATCTTTTCATGTTAATTTAAATTTATACAAAAAAAGCTGTTAGGGTTTTCAAGCATAAAGATGTCTTACAAGGTTACTTAACAGCTTTTTAAAGTTAAATGAAGACAATTTAAGCCTCCTGACTATTTGGTTTATTTGAACCTGTGTCTATTCTTTTGGTACTGTTTGCTTTTTTCATGGCTTCCCCTACCTGATTACTTGCGGTAAAACTTGCCACCATATTGTTTAGCATTTCGCTACCTGCTTGTGGAGAATTTGGTAATAAAATTAAATTACTGTTGGCATCTGCTCCAATGGCCTGCAAGGTGTCATAATGTTGGGTTACAACAATCAGAGCCGAAGCTTCTTGAGAGTTAATCCCTACTTTGTTCAGCACATCCACAGACTCCACTAACCCTCGGGCAATTTCTCTTCTTTGGTCAGCTATACCTTGCCCTTGTAGCCTTTTGCTTTCTGCTTCCGCTCTGGCTTTGGCAACAATTCTAATTCTGCCAGCTTCTGCCTCGTATTCTGCCGCTGTTTTTTCGCGATCTGCCGCATTAATTCTATTCATGGCATTTTTCACCTGTATGTCTGGGTCAATATCTGTTATCAAGGTGTTGATGATGTCATATCCATAGGTCATCATGGCTTCGTTTAACTCTCTTTTTACTGCCACAGCAATATCATCTTTACGCTCAAATACATCGTCTAAAATTAACTTAGGCACTTCTGCTCTTACCACATCAAACACATAAGAGGTAATTTGATCTTCGGGATATTCTAATTTATAAAATGCTTCATATACGCGGTCTTGAACAACTTTAAACTGCACAGAGACTTTCATTTTCACAAACACATTGTCTTTTGTTTTGGTTTCAATGATAACGTCTAATTGCTGAATTTTCAAGTTTATTCTCCCTGCAATTCTGTCTATGACCGGAATTTTCATCTGCAAGCCAGATTGCCTAATGCTGCTAAATCTTCCGAAGCGTTCAATAACTGCTGCGGTTTGTTGTTTAACCGTAAAAAATGCGGCAAAAAATAAGAAGACTGCTACAAAAAGAATTAAATAAGTAAATAATGACATAAGAAATGGTTTTATGATTAGTTATAATTATACGCAAAAATTCAATCTTTGTTACAAATTTGGGTATTAACTTTACAGTTGCTTGGCCAATAAATATTTTTTTAAAAATTTATAAGAAAAGTTTATCAAATGCCTTTTTTAAAAAGGTTACATTTGTTTCAAACTTTAACAAATGACGCATCATTTTTTACCAAATACCGATATTTCTGTTAGTTCCTTATGTTTAGGCACCATGACTTTTGGTGAGCAAAACACCCAAGAAGAGGCTTTTGCACAACTAAATTATGCTGTTTCAGAAGGCATCAACTTTATTGACACTGCCGAAATGTATCCTATAGCAGCCAAGCCCGAAACCCAAGGGCTTACCGAAGTTTTTATTGGCAATTGGCTAAAAGAAAAAAAAAATAGAGACCAATTAGTATTAGCCACCAAAATTACAGGACCTCACAGAGGCTTAGATCATATCAGGAATCCACTAAGTTTTTCTCCAAAAAATATGGTTGAAGCTTTAGAGGGCAGCCTCAAGAGATTACAAACAGATTATATAGATTTATATCAGTTTCATTGGCCAGAGCGTGTTATGAATATGTTTGGCAAAAGAGGCTTGCAAACAATAGACAACGCTTGGCAAGACAATATTGAGCAAGTGTTAGAAACTTCGCAAACTTTAATAAAGCAAGGTAAAATAAGACAAATAGGCATTTCTAACGAATCGCCATGGGGTTTGCTTAGGTTTTTAGAGTTACATAAAACCAAGCAATTACCTAAAACCATTACTATTCAGAATCCGTATTCGTTACTTAACAGGTTATACGAAGTGGGTTTGGCCGAAATTGGCATGAGAGAACAAATTGGCTTGTTGGCGTATTCACCTTTAGGATTTGGTATGTTGAGCGGAAAACACAGCAATGGCTTAGTAAAAAATAGTCGTCTTGATTTGTTTAAACAGTTCAACAGATACACCAACAAAAATGGTATTGAGGCAACCAAAGCATATCAAGACATTGCTCAAAAGCATGGTCTTTTGTTATCTCAAATGGCCATAGCTTTTGTGATGCAACAAGAATTTGTGTCAAGCACGATTATTGGGGCCACAAACCTTACTCAACTCAAAGAAAATATTGAGGCACAAAAAATTGTATTAAGTAAAGATGTAATAAATGCCATTGAAGCAGTACATCAGGTGATACCAAATCCGTGTCCTTAGTTAGTAGGCCAATTTTTTACCCATAACTCTATGTTTAAGGATGCTTTGAGCAGGTCAGTTTTTTGCTCTGCCTCCGTTTCATTGGCAAATTGGTCTATGTAGACATAATAAAAATTATTTTCAGGACTTCTAAAGTACTTGGGCTCGGTGTTTCTAGATTTTAGTGTCCTGATTAATTGGTCTCTGTTTTTGTCTTCCTTAAAAACGCCTGCAACAATATAGTAATTTTTTTCAAAGTTTTTATTTTCATTAGAATGAGTAGACACTAGTTTGCTATCATTTGAAGAAATAATTGCAGGTTGAGTCATTGGCTCATTTTGAGTTTTTTTGTCTTTTTTGGATTCCTGACTACCTAATGGTTCGTTGCTAGATTGTCTGTAGGGATTACTGTCGCTTAAACTTCCTATGATTTCGTATACCATTAACTCTCTTTCATTTTTGTTTTCATTTCTCTTTGATGGTAAACGTTGTTTGTTTACAGATGTATTAGAAGCGTTTTGAGCAGAATTATCAGCAGAGGCAAAAGACACCTCTTTTAAATTATATGTTTCTTTGGTTTTTGAGGTTTCTTTGGCTGAAAATTCATTGGGGGTTTCTAAAACTAATGATTCTTTGATAACTTCTACCGCTTTTGTTTTTTTGGTAATTGATTGGTTATCTTCAAGGCTGTTTTGTGCCAATAAGCTAGCAGTATTTGTTTTATCTGTATTGATGCTAAAAGCAACAAAAAATTTATAAAACTGATCACCTGTAGATTTTATTCTTAATACCAATTCTTTGGTTGTGGGTTTTATGTAATAATTTTTATCATTGGGGATTTTCATCAAATAAGCATCATAACCTAAAGTATTTAAGCTATTTGGCACCCTGTTGTCTTCAAATTTTTCTAGAGATGTAATGGCACTGTTAAAAAAATTATTACCGGCTCTTATGCTGTCTTTTAGCTCTATAAAGTCTTTCATTTCATCTGTTTTAAATTGTAACAAATCTCCTTTTAAACGCAAGTCGCCTTCTAAGGCAGCACCTGCAATTTTGGCTTCAATGTTGCCATCAGGTAATTTTAAAAAGTTATTGAATTTAACCTCTACAGCTTGTTTGGAAATACCAACAAAACCATCATTAGACGTGATCATATTGGCTGTTGCCAAATCGTGTTCGTAGACAAAAATAATAGTCCACCCAGCAGACGAACCGCCTTTAAGATTACCATTAGTGGCTCGTACATTGGCAACCGTATAAGAGCCTACAACAGTCAGATTTTTTTGAAGCAAGGCTGTGATATCTGCATAAACCGCATACGGAGCCATGTCTTTAAACTCTTTACTTTCAAACCCATCATAAATTAATTGCCCTTTGATGTCTTGATAAACATCACTTTTTGGCAGTTTTAGTTTAACGTTTTTAAAGTCGCCTCTTGATACGTCTAAAGCTTCATAACTATTGGTTTTTTTACTCATCCCGGTGTTATACAAATAGGTGCCACTCCAATAAAGCCCGGCATATACAATTTTTAAATTTTCAGCAACTGGGGGTTTAAAATAAGCACTGCTAGAAGAAAATGTTTCCGGATCATCATCAATATCAACATAAGCCATAGAAAACTCATCATTCAGTTTGTTTTTGCCGTCTCTATCATTATAAGCAACATTAGAATTGGTATAAAAATCTGTTCTGTTCAATATGTTATTTGAAATAATTGTCATGTCACCATTCACAAAATCTTGAAATCTAATTTTGAATGGTTTTGCTCCTTGTGAGTAGCATAATAATGAGCAAAGGGCAAAGGTTATGATACAAGTATATTTACTCATTAGTTGGTAGTGTTTTAAAGTTATCTTTTATAAAATTAATTAAATTTTATGACAATTAAAAATTATTTCGTTTTTTTAGTTATGAGCACAAAGGTTTGCACTAAATGTTAAAAATATAATTTTATCTTGTGCGGAATTAGATTTAATAAACCACAGATTTTTTTATCTTTGTTTCATGGTTATCACAGAAGTTTTGGGTCAAAGCCACCTCAAAGAACAATTATTTTTGTCAGCCAACAACGGCAGAATTCCCCATGCTCAAATTTTTGTAGGTCCTGAAGGGAGCGGTACTTTGGCCATGGCCATTAATTATGCTAAGCATTTAATTTGTGGAGAGTTTACTAATGCAGCTTGTAGCACAAAGTTTAATCAACTCACCCATCCAGATTTACACTTTATTTATCCTACAACTACCAACAATGAAATTAAAAAAAATCCGAAAAGTGTTGATTTTATTGGATTGTGGAGGCAATTTGTGTTATCTAACCCCTATGCAGGTTTGCAAACATGGTTTAAGTTTTTAAAAGTTGAAAACAAGCAAGGTTTTATCAGGGTTGAGGATGCCATCGAAATACAAAAAGCGTTTTCATTAAAGTCTTTTGAAGGCGGTTATAAAGTTTTGATTATTTGGATGGCCGAAAAAATGAATATTGAAACTTCAAATAAATTGCTCAAAATGGTTGAGGAGCCCCCAGATAAAACAGTGATTATCTTTGTGGTTGAAAATGAAAAAGAATTGTTGCAAACCATTTTATCTAGATGTCAACTCACCAGATTTCATAAAATAGAGCACCAATTGTTGGTTAAAAAACTCATTGAAACTTACTTTTTAGATGACTACTCTGCAGATGTGGTGGCCTCAAGAGCACAGGGAAATTATGGCAAGGCCTTAGAATTGCTAGAACCTGATTCTGACGAACATTTGTTTGAAAGCACAGTTATAGATTGGGTTCGCTTGGCATTTGCGGCCAAAACTAACCCGTCAAAAATAATCGATCTCATCAAATGGTCCGAAAAAATTGCCCAATGGGGCAGAGAAACCCAAAAAACCTTTCTTGATTTTTGTTTAGAGTTTTTCAGACAAGCACTTTTGCTAAATTACCAAGCCAATGAATTGGTTTATTTTAAAGCTTTTAGCGAACAGTTCGACCTGCAAAAATTTGCTCCTTTTATCAACGGAGCCAATATTTCAGAAATTTATAAAGTAATTTCAGAAGCAGCTTATCACATAGAAAGAAATGGCAATCCGAAATTAATTTTTTCGGACATGTCTATTAAATTAACCCGTTTAATTCACAAAAAATAAAATCATGGAAAATACCGCATCCATCTTAGGTTTAGTCTTCTTAGCTATTACGTTTTTGCAATCTGGTTATGACAAGTTATTTTATTGGCAAGACAATTTATCTTGGCTAAAAGGCCATTTTTTGAAGACACCAATCAAAAATATGGTACCGTTTTCCTTGGGGTTGATATTATTTTTAGAATTAGTTTCAGGAATTTTGTCAATTATTGGAGCTTTTTCATTACTTTTGCACAGCAATAGAACATTTGGGTTTTATGCCAGTGTTTTATCAGTCATCACGTTCTTGTTTTTATTAACCGGACAACGGTTAGCTAAAGATTATGACGGTGCCCGCACCATTGTAATTTACCTTATACCAGCCTTAATGTTAACCTATTGGTTAAACTAAAATATTTGGGGATGTAGCTCAGTTGGCTAGAGCGCTTGACTGGCAGTCAAGAGGTCGTGGGTTCGAGCCCCATCTTCTCCACCAAAACCCTTTGCAAATGTAGAGGGTTTTTTTATTTAAATGATGTTGTGAGTTTCTACTAGAGCGTCCCGAAGCAATCGGGAAGGTCGTGGGTTCGAGCCCCATCTTCTCCACCAAAACCCTTTGCAAATGCAGAGGTTTTTTTTATTTAAATGATGCTGTGAGTTTCTACTAGAGCGTCCCGAAGCAATCGGGAAGGTCGTGGGTTCGAGCCCCATCTTCTCCACCAAAACCCTTTGCAAATGCGGAGGGTTTTTTGTTTTGAGGATGTTTTCGATTTGCAAAACATTTTCAGATGATTTATGATTAGGTGATTTTATAAAATTTAATTTATTTGACACGGTGATTAAGTCTTTGATAAAAACATTAGGAATAGCTGTTGTGTTTTATGTAATCCAAATATTACTAGAAATAGTAATTAATTTATTTTTCGATTACACCGGAATTATAAGAAGTGAAGATTTTTCAGAAAATTCTTTTTTTATAGAAAATTTAGCACATCTTGCGTTGGTAATTTTTATAACAAAACTGATTTTGAGTTGGTTATACTTTTTAATATTTGTGTTGTTACGTTTTAATTTAAAAAGTCTCTCAAATGGTTTTGTCCATTTATTTGCAATTATAGGCTCATCACTGACGATTGTTTTTTATGATAATGATTTCCCGATAATCATTAATTTTTTTATAAAAGTTATTTTAGCGTGTGTTCTCATTGTGATTTGTGAGAAATTATTTCATTTCAAAAGAAATTAGCAATTAAATAATTCTAGTTTATCAATTTAAAATGAGCCAATAAAAATACATCTTTTCTTTTAGCTTACTATTGAGTTTATACCATCACAAAAAGTTTAAAAATCTAACCCACTCAAAAATCAAATTTGAGTTGCACGGCCACTTGTTTTGTTTGGTGGTTGTTGAGGTTGCTTACCTGAATGCCAATTAACCTAACTGAGTTGCTTAGTTTTTCTTTGTGTAGCAAGTTTTTGGCACTGTCTTTTATAATGGCAGCTTCTCTAACAAAATAGGGCAGGGTGGTGCTTCTGGTTTGTAGTTTAAAGTCGGCATATTTTATTTTGAGGGTGATGGTTTTGCCTGATAAATTTGATTTTGCCAAACGCTTGCTGACTTCTTTGGCAATTTTATCAATTTTTTCGTACAAAAAAACTTCAGATGAAATATTGAAATCAAAGGTGCGTTCGGCCCCAACAGATTTGCTTTCTCGGTTAGGTTTTACCTCACTTAAATGAATGCCTCTAACGATATCATAATAATAAGCCCCTTGCTTGCCAAAATCATGGGTTAAGGTTTCTAAATCTCTTTTTTTGAGGTCTCTGCCGGTAAAAATACCCATTTGGTACATTTTTTCAGCAGTGACTTTGCCAATCCCATAAAACTTTTTGATGTCTAATTGCTCTAAAAATGCTATTGCTTCATCAGGTGTGATGGTTTTGATGCCATTGGGTTTGTTGATATCTGAGCCAATTTTTGCCAAAAATTTATTGTAAGACACCCCTGCCGAACAGGTAAGGTTGGTTTTTAAGTAAACTTTTTCTCTTATTTCTTGGGCAATCAGGGTGGCACTGGGGTTGCCTTTTTTGTTATGGGTTACATCTAGGTAGGCTTCATCTAACGAAAGCGGTTCTACCAAATCGGTGTATTCATAAAAAATTTGTCTTATAATTTGTGAAATTTCTTTGTATCGGTCAAAGCGAGGTTTAACAAAAATAAGATCGGGACAGTTTTTCTTAGCCATGACACCACTCATGGCACTTCGCACCCCAAATTTTCGGGCTTCATAGCTGGCAGCAGCCACTACACCTCGGTTTTCGCTACCCCCAACAGCCAGGGGTTTGCCACGCAACAACGGATTGTCTAGTTGCTCAACTGAGGCATAAAAGGCATCCATGTCAATATGAATAATTTTTCTCATCACCACTCAGGGGTTATAAGCATAAATGTTTTGAGGAGTAACCAAATAATCTAATGCCACATCAGCGGGTGTGACATCTGTAATTTGCTGAATGGGCTCAAAATGGTTTATCCCAACCTTTACTACGTTTTTTGAACAATCTTGCAAAAATCGGTCATAAAATCCTTTGCCATAACCTACCCGGTGACCAAAGCTATCCGAAATTAACAGAGGCACAAACACCACTTCTATTTGATCTGATGTTATCTTTAAACCACCCTGTGGCTCTGGAATGCCCCAAGAGTTCACCACAAATGTGGTGTTGTCTGTAAGTAAAAAATGTTGAAGGCTGAGAGTTTCTACTATAGTTTTAGATACCACTATGTTTTTATCTTTTCCCATGAGAATCGACATCAAAAAAGACGTGTCTATTTCAAAAAATCTTTGGATGCTGCAAAACACATGATAGGTTTGGTGTTCCCAAATGGGAAGCTTTAGGAGTTGATTGGCTATTTGTAAGCTGGCCTCAGACCGGTCATGCTCTGAGAGTTCTTGGCGTTTGGTTTTGTAAAGTTGACGTAGTTCGGTTTTTAGCATTTGGTCTGTTTATTGATTCCACAACTCCCATGCTGCTTCTGCCTGTGCCACAAGCATCGGGTACCCATTGAGGGTGTTGGCTCCTTGGACCTTCATGTTTTTTAAAAACAAGGTTTCTTCCGGATTATAAATGAGGTCAAACACCTGATGATTGGCCGACACATGCTCAAACGGAAACTCAACACATTGCTTGATGTTAGGGAAGGTGCCAAGGGGTGTGGTTTGAAAAATTAAATGGTGATTGTCGATGATGTTTTTACTGAGCTGATGGTAGCCTATTTGATTGTTAGAAGGTGTTCTAGAAACTTCTAAAAAAGGGATGTTTTTTTGCTGCAACACATACTTGATGCCTTGGCTAGCTCCCCCTGTGCCTAAAATAAGGGCTTGGCTGTTTGGTTTTATGTTGAGTAGATTTAAACTGTGCTCTATGCCAATAACATCGGTGTTGTGACCAATGATTTTCTGATTCAAAAAAACCAAACAATTTACGGCCCCAACGGCTTTTGCAACTTCAGACAAATCATCTAAAAAGGAAATGATGGCTTGTTTGTATGGAATGGTAACATTGCAACCATGCACGGGATTTTGGGCAATATCTTGAAATAAAGCAGCTAAATCATCCACATCAAAATTTACATATTTGGCGTTGATGTTGTGGGTGCTAAATTTGTGGTTAAAATATTGTCTAGAAAATGAATAGTCGATATTTTTTCCAATTAATCCGAATAATTTAGGTGTCTTTTTTTCCAAAAATCAATTGTTTTAAAAGGGGCAAGTTAGCCATAAAAATAATCAATAAAATAAACTTACCCAAATGTTGTTTCACAAACGGAATTTGCCCCAAAAAGTAACCTATGGTGCCAATGCAACCCACCCACAAAATAGCCCCAAGGATGCTGTATAAAACAAAAGTTTTGTAGGGCAATTTGGTAACCCCACACACAAAAGGCACAATGGTTCTTACAACCGGAATAAATCGGGCAATGATGATAGATTTTTTGCCATTTTTTATAAAAAACTCGGTGGCTCTTTGGATGTGTTTTTTCTTGATAAAAAATTTATTGTCGCTTTCTAAAATATAATTACCAAAGCGTCTGCCAACATAATAATTTATGTTGTCACCTAGCAATGCGGCCAAAATTAATAATGGGATGATGAGGCTGTATTGAATTTCGCCTTTGGCAGAAATCATCCCGATGGCAAAAATAAGGGCATCGCCAGGCAAAAAAGGCATTAAAAAAGATAACACTATGAGTCCTGTTTCAGCAAAAATCACTAAGAACAAAATGACATATATCCATTGATCATATTTTGCTACCAATTCTGACAATACATCGTCTGGCTCGGAAATAAATCTTAAGATGAAGTCAAAAAATGCCATGTTAGCTGGTTTGAGTTTTTTGGTTTGAGACCCATTCTAATGCAACAATTACCCCAAAACCAACCACCATTAAGGCAATAGAAGCCATTATTTGCGGATTGCCTGAAAATTGACTAGGCCAAATACTTTGTTCTAAAAGGGGCACACTAATACCTTTTGAGTTGATGCGGGTACTGATGATTTCTTTCCACGGCCAAATTTTGTTAAGTGAGCCAATCATAAAACCGGTGAGGATGGCCAAGGTTAAATTTTTATGGTGTTTAAACATCCAATGCAAAATACCTGAAAACACTTTGAGCCCTAAGATGGCTCCAACTCCAAAGGCAGAGAGCTTTAAGATAACCCCTGTAAGGGTGCTAAAATCTCCGTTTTTGAGGGCAGTACTTAGCAGGCTGATATTGCCAATAACCACCTCATAAGAACCTATTAGCAACAAAATAAAGGCTCCTGAAACACCAGGCAGTATCATGGCAATGATGGCCACAAAGCCAGAGATAAACAAAAACCCATAACTTTCTACGTTGGCAGAAGGCTCTAGCAGGGTGATATAATAAGATACTGCCGTGGTAATAATAAGTGCTATAATCAACACCGCATTCCATTGGGTAATTTGCTTAAAAACCAGTAAGATGCTCGCAATGATTAACCCAAAAAAGAAACTCCACAACAACACTGGGTGATGGGCTAGTAAATGGGTGATAAGTTTTGATAGAGACAAGATACTGATAAAAATTCCGAGGAATAGCACCAACAAAAAAGTGCCGTTTATTTGTTGCCATGTAGACTTGAGTCCGTTGGTTTTTAGATTTTTGAGGGCAGATAAATTAAGGTGGTGTATGCTGCTAATGAGTTCTTGATAGATGCCAGAAATAAAGGCAATGGTGCCACCAGAAACTCCTGGCACTACATCGGCTGCACCCATGGCCAAGCCTTTGAGGAATAGGGGTAAGCGATTTTTGATTAACTGTTTCAATGGAAGATATATTTAAACCACAAAATAACGTATTTTTTTGTTGAATAGTTTAAAAAAGACATTAATTTTTGATGATATGCCCATGCCCCTAGCCCGGATTGCAGTGATAGCTTGTTTCATTGTGATAATTAGTTTTTGTTAGCCTACAAAAGCGACCAACGGAAGCTCTTTGTAGGTTTAGAAAAACTTTATCACAAAAAACAACTAAAACGGAAAGCTGGAAAATGCTTTTAAACATCATTTTGATACGGATTATTTATATATTTGAACTGTTTAATTTTGATTTTATGGACACAAAACCCACCAATTACCCTGCGTTGTATACCTTAGTCACGGTTTTTTTCTTTTGGGGATTTATAGCGGCAGGCAACAGTATTTTTATTCCGTTTTGCAAAAATTATTTTTCTCTAGATCAGTTTCAATCGCAGCTCATAGACTTTGCGTTTTATTTGGCTTATTATCTTGGAGCCTTGTTGTTGTTTGCGTTAGGCAATCAAAGGGGTAAAGACGTGGTGGCCTCGTGGGGATATAAAAAGAGCATTGTATTTGGATTGTTGTTTTCGGCATTTGGAGCTTTAGGGATGATAGTGGCGGTTAGTATCAATGTATATTATGCCATGCTTGTGGGGTTGTTTGTGGTGGCTTTGGGATTTTCGTTGCAGCAAACCGCTGCCAATCCGTTTGCTATTTTGTTGGGGGACCCCAAAACAGGAGCCTCACGGGTAAATTTGGGGGGTGGTATTAATTCTTTTGGCACTACATTAGGCCCCATAGTGTTGGGTTTAGCTTTGTTTGGTACCACGGCTAGCATTTCAGATGAACAAATTAAGGGATTAGATTTATCTAAAGTTATTTTTCTTTACCTTGGGGTAGGGTTGCTATTTGTGTTGGCGGCCTTAATGTTTAAGTTTTCGAAAAAAGTACCGAATGGGGTTCAAACAGAACCTTTGGAGCCCGCCCACAAAGCCCTGAAAGTTTTGGGAATAATGACACTCTTGTTGGTGGCCTGTTTTGTGCCAGTTTTTAACAGTTACCAATCTGATGAGGCTCAAGAATTGCTACAACTAAAAGAGCGGTTAAATTCGTCTTCAACTAACGTTGAGCAACTTAAAGAACAAATTTTTATCTTGGGCAATGGCATTGAAATGCAACGCATGTATTGGCTGTTTGCAGCTTTGCTGGTGATAGTATTTGGACTTTTATTGGCGTATCAGCGGGCACAAAAATCTGGCGAGGGTTGGGGTGCCATGAAGTATCCGCAATTGGTATTGGGCATGTTGGCTATTTTTACTTATGTAGGGGTTGAGGTGGCCATAGGCAGCAATTTGGGGGAGTTGTTGGGCACAGTTGCCTTTGATAACATGAGCACCTCAGACACGGCTCCCTATATTTCTATGTATTGGGGCAGTTTGATGATTGGCCGATGGGCTGGTGCTGTGAGTGTGTTCAAACTGACCAAATGGAAAAAAAACTTGGCCTTTGTAGTCATGCCTTTGTTGGCTTTTGGCCTTGTTTTATTGATGAATACGCTTAGTGGGCATGATATGAGTGCTTTGTATTTTTATTTTATTTGTGTTTTAATTCAAATAGCAGCCTTTTTTTGGAGCCAAGATAAGCCGGCTAAAACTTTGATGATTTTCGGAGGCTTTGGGTTGTTGGCTATGGTGGTTGGTTTAATGACCACGGGCACGGTGGCTATTTATGCTTTTTTATCGGGTGGTTTGGCTTGTAGCATCATGTGGCCTTCTATTTTTAGTTTATCTATCATGGGCTTGGGCAAATATACCACCCAAGGATCTGCTTTTTTGATTATGATGATACTCGGTGGGGCTATTATACCCCCCATTCAGGGAAAATTGGCCGATATTATTGGCATACATCAATCTTACGTAGTGGCTGTTTTGTGTTTTGGGTACCTCACTTTTTTTGCGGTGCGATCCAAACAATTGCTCAAAAAGCAAAACATTGCAGTGTAGATAGTTTTGAGGTTTGAAAAAAAAAACAGTCTATGATTTTAGATTATAGACTGTTTTTTAAAAATATATAAACTTACTTTTTATCGTTAAGCATCGCTTTAATTTTGCTTTCTAACTCTTCGGCCAGTTCAGGATTGTCTTTAATTAAAGACTTAACAGCATCTCTGCCTTGCCCAAGTTTGGTGTCTTGGTAGCTAAACCATGAGCCCGCTTTTTTAACGATTTCAAACTCAACGGCCAAGTCTAAAATTTCTCCCACTTTAGAGATACCTTCACCATACATGATGTCAAATTCAGCAGCCATGAAAGGTGGGGCTACTTTGTTTTTTACTACTTTTATTTTAGTTCTGTTACCTATTACTTTTTCGCCATCTTTTATTTGTGACGATCGTCTGATGTCTATTCTGATAGAGGCATAAAACTTTAAGGCATTACCCCCGGTGGTGGTTTCGGGGTTGCCAAACATAACCCCAATTTTTTCTCTTAATTGATTGATGAAAAACACAGTGCAATTGGTTTTACTGATGGTGCCTGTTAGTTTTCTGAGGGCTTGAGACATCAATCGGGCATGAAGCCCCATTTTTGAGTCACCCATTTCGCCTTCTATTTCGCTTTTTGGCGTTAGGGCCGCCACAGAGTCAATCACCACAATGTCTATGGCTCCAGATCGGATGAGGTTTTCGGTAATTTCTAAGGCTTGTTCTCCGTTGTCTGGTTGAGATATGATGAGATTATCTACATCTACACCAAGTTTCTGAGCATAAAATCTGTCAAAGGCATGCTCAGCATCAATAAAAGCAGCAATGCCGCCTTGTTTTTGGGCTTCTGCTATGGCATGCAAGGTTACTGTGGTTTTACCAGAAGATTCTGGTCCAAATATTTCGATGATTCTGCCTTTTGGGTAGCCGTTTACTCCCAAAGCAATGTCGAGGCCCAATGAGCCAGACGGAATAATTTCTACTTCTTCAATAGCGGTATCGCCCATTTTCATCACAGTGCCTTTTCCGTAGGCTTTGTCTAGCTTATCAAGGGTTAATTGTAAGGCTTTTAGCTTGGCATCTTTTTCTGAACTCATAGTCTGTTATTGATTGATTATGGTGTAAAAATACAATTTTGAACGTAACTTTTTAAATAATTTGACAAAAAAAATCAGCCCGTTTATTAGAGCTGATTTGTTGGGTTAGTATCACGATAAAGTTAGTGGATGTATTCGCTTTTCCAAACTTCGTCGCTAAAGTTTTTGCCATAGGCAATACCAAAATACAAGGCCACACCTACAAAAGATTTAAACGTAAATAAAAATATAATAAACTGCATCAGGGCTTGTTTGTTGGGGTTTGATCCCATAGAGGGACTAACCAAAGTAAACAGGATGCTAGAAATTAATAAAAACACCAAAAAGTTTAGCACGTTTTTAAAAGGCTTCATCATCACTTTTCTGAAAATCGAAAGATCTTTGCCCCATTTGTGTATAAAATAATAATAACCATTGCCGATGGGTGCCATCAAAATAGGGTCGTCATAACTATCTAATCTAAAAAGTTTAGATGGGGCAATAATTTTAAAGCCATTCAGGGTGGTTTGGTGCTCTTTCTCAAGATCTCTGATGATAGAAACGGCCTCCTCAGGAATTTTCCCTTTGAATCTTGAGGCATCTAAAAAACGTAGTCTATAATCTACGCAAAGCGATTTGATTTGAGAAACATGAAAGATGTTTTCTGTTTTAAGCAACTCAAAGTCAAAATCATTATGCGTAGCTTTTTTACTGTTGCTAATGTTCTGTTTGATGAGGTCTCTTTCGGCATCTAGATTACTTAAAATCTGGGCAACTTCATGCATCATCAAAGACTCATTTGATGTTTTTTTGATGTTTTGAAGTTTTTCAACTAAATTTAAAGAATTAAAATTCATCATATCAACTTTTTAGAATCTCAAAATTAAAATAAGAATTGAATATTCTGAAGCAACAAGTGTTAAAAAAATCAATTAAATTTTTAATTTTTTTGCAAAAATTCTAACAGTTTCATGATAACATCATAAACTTTTTGAAGTTCGGTCTTTGATATCACATAAGGGGGCATCACATAAATAGTATTGCCAACGGGTCTTAGGAGTATTCCGTTCTCAATAAAAAAGTTATACATTTTTTGTCTTAATGCTCCGTAATATTCAGTGTTTTCTGATTTTATTTCAAAAGCCAAGATAACTCCTAGCACTCTGATGTTTTCAACCAACGAATGATTTTTGATGATATTTACAAAGGCTAAATGTCTTTGGTTAATCTTTTTTATTTGCTTTTGGGTTTGTTTATCACCTAAAATCTTAATTGATGCTTTGGCTACTGCACATCCCAACGGATTTGCCGTAAAGGTGTGACCGTGCATTAAGGCTTTGTTAATATCATTACTCAAAAAACCATCAAAAATAGTTTGACTAAACGACGTAATCGCCATGGGTAGCATGCCACCCGTTAAGCCTTTAGAGAAACACATGGCATCTGGTTGATGGGCCAAATAGTCTGAGGCAAAATTTTTACCTGTTTTGCCAAAACCTGTCATCACCTCATCTGCAATGCAAAAGGTGCCTTGTTTTTTAGCTATGGCCATGATGTCATTTAATTTTTCTGTGTCGTAAAATTTCATACCAGCGGCACCTTGCACCAAGGGTTCAAAAATAAAAGCAGCGTATTGGTTGGTTTCTAACAATTCTTTGGCTTGATTTACGGCATCTTCATCAAATATATTTATTCTGTCTACCGCAAGCATCTGATTTTTAAAAGCCTCGTTAAACAAGCCAATGCCACTAGCTGCCATGGCTCCAAACGTGTCTCCATGAAAGGCATCTTGTAGGGCTAGTATTTTAGAGCGGGGTTTATCTGCATTCACATAATACTGAAAGCAAGCCTTTAAGGCTACTTCTACGGCTGTAGAGCCATTGTCTGAAAAAAATATTTTTTTTTGGTTGCTAGGTAAAATATTTAAGAGCATGTCAGACAGCTCAATGGCTGCAATGTGCGAAAAGCCTCCAAACAATACATGCTCTAGTTTTTTGGCTTGTTTGTTCAAGCTTTTAATGAGTTTAGGATGCGTATGCCCATAAGGGCAAGCCCACCAAGAGCTAATGGCATCAATATAGGTTTTGCCATCAACATCATAAAGCAGGGCTTTATGGCCTTTTTTAATAACAGGTAGTGCCCCTAATTGATGGTGTTGCGTGTAGGGATGCCAATGATAGGCTGCATCAAGCTCAGGCCAAGTGAGTTGATTGGTCATACCAAAAATTAAAAGTTCTTTAGATTGATAATTTCTTGCTTGGTTAGGTGCCTCCATTGCCCTCTCGAAAGGTTCTTTTTAGTTAAACCAGCATAAGAAACTCGGTCTACTTTTTCTACGGTATAGCCAAATTTTTCGAAAATGCTTCTCACCACAGAAACATTGGCGGTGTTTAATTTGATGCCAACTTCGGTGCTTTTGGCTCCATCAATAAAACTGATGTCTTCTACCCTCAAAAAGTGTTCGTCAAATTTTACCCCTTTAGCAATGGCTTCTAAATCGGCATTTTTGAAGTTCTTATTTAAAGTTACCTGATAAACTTTGGGGGAAGTTTGTTTGGGTTTGGTGAGCTTTTCTATCAGCACCTGATCGTTGGTGTAAATTAATAACCCAACGGTGTTATGATCCATTTTTCCGATGGGTATTACCGGAGATTTGGTGGCATTCTTTATGAGATAGGCGGCATTTTTTTCTAAAATTTTGGCACTGGTAGAAAAGTTTTTGGGCTTGTTTAATAAAATATAAGCTCGTTCTCCGGGGGTAATTACTCTCCCATCAAAACTAACCTTGTCAGTCAGTTTAACTTTATAGCCCATGGTGGTTACAGGCTCGTCATTCACATGCACTACTCCAGATTGAATGTAAACATCGGCTTCTTTGCGGGTGCATACCCCGGCATTAGACAAAAATTTATTGAGCCTGACCTCGTCTGAATCCAGGTTTTTTAAACTTTTTTCTTGTTTAATTCTGTTGATAGGAGCATTGCCTCTGGTGTAGCTGTCGTTTCTATAGCCTCCTTGTCTTCCGGAACCTCTGTTGGGTTTGTTTTCTCCTTGTTGTCTTGCCATGGCGTTATATATTTGCTTTAAATTGTTCTAAAAATCTTACATCATTTTCAAAAAATAGCCTGATGTCTCCTATTTGATATAATAACATGGCCATGCGTTCTATCCCCATGCCAAAGGCATAGCCAGTATAGTCGTTTGGATTGATGTTGCAATTGGCCAACACGTTGGGGTCTACCATACCACACCCCATAATTTCTAACCAACCGGTGCCTTTGGTGATTCTGTAATCGGTTTCGGTTTTTAATCCCCAATAAATATCTACCTCTGCACTCGGCTCAGTGAACGGAAAATAGGAGGGTCGGAGTCTTATTTTTGATTTGCCAAACATTTCTTTGGTAAAATACAACAACGTTTGTTTAAGGTCTGCAAAAGACACGTCTTTATCTATGTATAAACCTTCAATTTGATGAAAAATGCAATGGGCTCTGGCCGAAATGGCTTCGTTTCTAAAAACCCTTCCCGGCGAAATAGTCCTGATGGGGGGTGTGTTTTTTTCCATATACCTTACTTGCACAGAAGACGTGTGTGTTCTCAGGAGCATGTCTGGGTTGGTTTGCACATAAAAGGTGTCTTGCATGTCGCGGGCTGGGTGATATTCCGGTAAGTTTAGTGCCGTAAAGTTGTGCCAGTCGTCTTCAATTTCTGGGCCTTCAGACACGTTAAAGCCCACAGAAGCAAATATGTCTATCACCTTGTTTTTTACAATAGAAATAGGATGTCTGCTTCCTAAAGTAAAGGGGCTGCCAGGCCGGGTGAGATCCCCGTATTTTAAGGTCTCTGAAAACTTGTTTTCAAAAGTTTCTTGGCAAGTTTGTATTTTTTCTTCTACGATTTTCTTCAGTTGGTTTACCACTTGGCCAAACTCTTTTTTCTGATCGTTAGGCACGGTTTTAAAGTGGGCAAAAAAATCATTCAAAATCCCTTTTTTGCCTAAATACTTTATCCTGAATAACTCTAAATCCTCAGGTTTTGTAGTGCTAAAAGTGCTGGCTTCGGCAATGTGGTGTTTAATCTGCTCTATCATAAAACTATCGTCTGAATTGTTTGCAAAAGTAGTAAAAATAGCTCAATAAGAAACCGTTTGGCTTTGATTAAATTTTTAATGTAATACCAAGTGCTACAAAACCCTAACTAAAGGGGTAAAACGCATCTTCAATGTAGTCTAAACTAGGTGTTTTTTGATCAATCAAAATAGCAGCGATGTCAAAACGCACCTCATAATCTAGGTCATTTTGTACTACATAAGCATCAATGGCTTTTACTAAAAGTTTTATTTTGGAGGGTTTCACAAATTCTTGAGGTAAACCAAAATTTGAGCTACTGCGGGTTTTGACTTCTACAACTGCAATGAGGTTGTTTTTTTGGGCAATGATGTCAATTTCAGCGTTTTGATAACGCCAATTTCTTTCAAGAATATTATAGCCATTATCCATTAAATAATCAACGGTGAGTTGCTCACCAAATTTGCCGGTTTCGTTGTGCTGAGCCATCAGGGTAAAAACCTTAATTCAGAGGTGGTTGAAGTGACTGTTATTTTGACTGTTTGTCCCAAAACCAAAGCTCGGTTGTCTTTGATGTGACCAGCCGGAAAATTATATATAACCGGAATGTTATAAGGTTTCATCAAGTCTTCTATAATTTGATAGGCATTTTTGCCCCATGGAATGCTGCTGTCTTTCATGCCCGTCATGCCTCCCACTACCAGCCCTTTGAGTTTTGCCAACAAGCCTTTTTGTTCCAATTGCATCATCATGCGGTCTACATGATACAAATATTCGTCTAAATCTTCTATAAACAAAACCAAATCTTGCTCTGCATTCAAATCTATGGGAGTGCCAGAAAGGGCATAAATTAAAGACAAATTACCTCCCACCAACACCCCTTGGGCTTCTCCGAGTTTATTCATTAGATGAGTTGGGATCTTATAATTTAAAACTTCCCCAAATAAAGCTTTTTGTAAAGTTTGCTTGGCTTCTTCAGAGGCTTTAGCAATGTTTAAAAGCATGATGCCATGAATAGATTGTATGCCCAACGACTGAATTTTTTGGTGCAAAACCGTAACGTCACTAAAACCTACCAACCATTTGGGCTGTTGAACAAACTTGGTCCAATCCAGGTGTTTAAGCAAACGCACAGAGCCATACCCGCCTCTTACACACCAAATGCCTTTGATGTTGGGGTCATCTAGCATCTCTTGTAGCCCTTTTGCCCGTTGCTCATCGGTGCCAGCCAATTGGTGATGCACTAGCCCAATAGAAGAGCCTAACTTAGCATGCAATCCCCATGATTCTAGCAAAGCTATGGCTTCCTTAAAGTCGTCATTGAGGTGTTTTCGAGCTGTGGCAACAATGCCAATGGTGTCGCCTTTTTGCAAATAAGCCGGTTTAGTCATCTTAAAGGAATTTTCATCAAAAGGAGAGGGATGCGGTGTCATTGCCCACATACAAAAACCCATCAACCAAGTTAAAAATAAATAAGGATTAGTCTTAATCATCTTTCAAAAATAAACTTTCTGAACCAATTTCAACAACAATGCCATAAATTTTTATCAGCAACCAATCGCTTGGGATTTATCAATAAACCCTGTTCCTGCCCTTACTATTATCTTTGTTTTTCGCTTCGCTACAAACAAAGGATAGCCGTGCGGTCAGGGTTAAAGCTAGGAGCTTTGGGGCATCACAATCAGTTTTTATGATCCCTTTTGTTCAAAGGCAGCTTTTCTTTTTTCTAAAAAGGCCGCAGTGCCTTCCACAAAATCTTTTGAACCAAAACAGGCTCCAAAGTTTTTTATTTCTATGGCATAGCCATTTACGCCAGTTTGGTAATTTGCATTCACACATTTGATGGCTTTTGCCACAGCAGAGGCTGCATTTTTAGCAATTTTTTCGGCTATCGTGTTTGCAAAAGCAAGCAACTCTGCCTGCTCTACCACATGATTCACCAAGCCATAGGTGAGGGCTTGTTGAGCATCTATCATTTGGGCACTCAAGATCATTTCCATGGCACGGCCTTTGCCCACCAATTGAGCCAACCGTTGGGTGCCACCATAACCCGGAATCACCCCCAGGGTTACTTCTGGTAAGCCAAGTTTGGCATTGGGAGAAGCCACTCTAAAATGACAAGCCATGGCCAACTCTAACCCACCACCCAAGGCAAAGCCATTAACAGCTGCTATAACCGGGGTAGAAAGGTTTTCAATAAAATCAAACAATAGGGCTTGCCCATCGGCTGCCAAAGCCTTACCCTGAGCGGCATCAAAATGGGCAAACTCCGAAATATCGGCTCCCGCCACAAAAGACTTGGTGCCACTGCCCGTCATGAGAATGGCATGACAAGACTGGTCTAAAATTTTTAGGGCTTCATGCAATTCAACAATAGTGGCTTTGTTGAGGGCATTCAGCTTATCCGGCCTGTTGATGGTGATAGTGCCTATGAGGTTGCTTTCTGTGACGATTAAGTTTTCAAATTGTTTCATGGGGTTTAAATTTTTTAGTATTTGAACGTTGAGCTCAATTGTTTTTTAAGGGTAAAGTTACCACAAATTCTGTAGACTCAAAAGGTTTGCTTTCAAAATGCACAGTGCCCTGATAGCTTTCTACTATGTTCTTGATAATGGCCAAGCCCAAGCCCATGCCGCTTGATTTGGTGGTAAATTTGGGTTCAAAAATGCGGTCTTTGATGGCTTCTGGTATGCCAATGCCGTTGTCTAAAACTCTTATTAAAGCATGGTTTTGGTGCTGTTCTAAAACAACTTCCACTTTTGGCACATCTACCTCTTTGCAGGCTTGCACGGCATTTTTTATTAAATTGGTTAATATCCGAACCAGCAAACTTCTGTCAAACACAAGTTGTATTACTTGGTTGGGTGTTATTAAACGCACTTTTTTGTTGTCAAACACATCAATGGTGTTTTGAGCCACTTCAGTCAGGTTTAACAACTCGTTGTTTTGCACAGGAATAGACGCAAAGTTGGAGAACGTGCTAGCAACCGCACTCATGGTATCTATTTGCTCTAGCAACGTGATGGTGTATTGGTGTAATTTTTCCTTGATGTTTGGGTCGGTTGCATCAAATTTTCGTTCAAAATTTTGGATGGTTAATCGCATGGGGGTAAGCGGGTTTTTGACCTCGTGGGCTATTTGTTTGGCCATTTCTCTCCAGGCTCCTTCGCGTTCAGATTGAGCTAATTTTTGGGCACTTGCCTCCAGCTGATCTACCATGTCGTTATAAGCATCAATCAACAAATTAATCTCTTTACTCTTGATGTCGAGATAAATTTTTTCGTTTTTTTTGTTGAGTTGAATTTCATTAATTTTTTCGGAAATCAACTTCAAAGAATTGGTAATGTAATTAGAGAGGTAATAGGCCAAAAAAATGGAAACAAACAAAATGAACACATACACCTGCAACATTTTGATTAAAAACAAGCCAATTTCGTCTCTAAAAATTTTGTCATCCTCGGGGTAAGGCAAATTCATGATGGCAATGGGCTTAAATTTTTCGTTTACAATCTCGGTATACGAGTTCAAATAGTTTTTGTTGTTTATCCGGATCCGTTCAGAATATTTTTTTTCGGAACTTTTATTGATGAGTCTGAGCAAATCGGCACTGAGTTTTGTGGATACAGAATCAACAGCAAAATTGGAGGTAGAAGTCTTAATTAATTCACCATTAAGGTTATAAAAATTAATTTGCACATTGTGAATGTTGCTGATTTCGTGAATTTTGTCTTTAAAAATAAACGGAATGTTTTCAGTAATTATTGGGAATGAGGTGGTAGACAAGGCATAATTAATATGCTTGAGGATTTCTGTTTCGTGGTCGTTAAATTTTTTGGTTTGATAGACTTTGTTTTCAGAACGGTATTGCAACAAAGACACTGCAGCAATAAGAGCCGAGGAAATGATGGTTAAAAAAATCATCGACAGAAAAATTCGATTTCTGAGCGATAGTTTCCTGTTCCATTGTTTGTTAATCATCTGTTTTGTTCTCTGATACGTTTGTATAATTTGTACCCTAGCATGATTATAACCGAAAACAATACTATGCCAATGACGCCCCATATCCAATTGATAGCACTTTTTAGCACCACCAAAAACACTACAGCAAACAAAATAAGCGTAGCCCCCTCATTAAAAATTCTAAAAAAATTTGATGAATAAGGCATTGAACTGCCTTGTAAGGTTCTAAAAATTAAGTGACATTTGATGTGATAGGCATACAACAAGGCCACAAAAACTAGTTTTACCAGCATCCACTCCTGCGTTAGCCAATAAGACCTGAGGTACAATAAATAAAAACCAAACACAGAAGCCAAAACCGCACTGGGCCAAGTGATGATATACCACAACCGATAACTCATGAGTTGGTATTGCGGTATCAAAATGCGTTGTTCAATGTCGGATTTTTTTGAAGCTTCGGCTTGGTAAACAAACAAACGTACAATATAAAATAAACCTGCAAACCAAGTGACTATAAAAATAATGTGCAAAGCCAAAAGATATCTGTCCATAATTAATCAATATTCAATAGCGTTTTATTCAACTCTCTTTTCAAAAAGTATGCTGTGATGATGGTTGACAACACATCCGAAATCGGAAAAGCTATCCATATTCCAAAGATACCAAAATATTTAGGTAAAATAAACAATAACGGAATCAAAATAAAACCTTGTTTTAGCAAAGTTAACAAAAGGGCTGGCAATGCCTTGCCTATGGCCTGAAAATAAGCGGCACCTATCAATTGAATAGCAATAATGGGGGTAGCCGCAAACACAATAATCAAAGCTGAAGGGGTTTGGTTTAAAATGTCAGCATCTTTAGAAAACACACTCACTATGGGGGTGCTAAAAGCCCAGATTAGTAAAAATATAACGGTAGACAATAGTGTAGCAATTTTAATGGAGCTTTTGATGACTTCATAGACTCTATCCCATAATTTGGCTCCATAATTATAGCCTGCAATAGGCATAAATCCTTGGGTAATGCCCAAAATAGGAAACAATGAAAACATCATCATCCGGTTGATGATGCCATATACCGACACGGCAATCTCGGCTCCGTAAATAAATAAACTCTGATTGAGGATAATAGCCACAATGCTCACCATGCCTTGCCTAGAAAACGTAACCAAAGCCAGCTGGTTGATCTCTCGGATAATTTTTTTGTCTAAAAACAAATCAGATGCCGTTAAGGTTAAATCGCTCTTAAACACAAAAAACCATAATACAAATAAGAAGCACACCACAAACGATATGGCAGTGGCCAAGCCAGCCCCAAAAATACCCATGTTGAGGTATTTGATAAAAATGATGTCAAAAACAATGTTGGTGAGCGAAGAAAACAGCATGGCATACATGGCAAATTTTGGTTTGCCCTCGGCTCTTATCACGTTATTACCCATCATGCACAAGGCCAAAAACGGCACACTCCACAACACCGGAAAAAAGAAAGTTTTCGCAGGCTCGTATATTTGACCTTTGGCACCAAATAGTCTTAGTACTTCTTCAGAGAAAAAAATACCCAACAACATCAAAACCACTGTGATGATGAGTGTCATGGTAATTTGATTGCCAAAGGTTTTTTGTGCTTTGGCAATGTTTTGTGCTCCTAACGCTCTAGACAATACAGAGCTTCCACCCACCCCAATGGCCATGCCGATAGAGGAGATTAAGAAACTAAAAGGCAACACCACCGTTACAGCCGCTATGGCAATGGCACCAATCCATTGTCCTACAAAAATGGTGTCTACAATAATATTAACAGACATAAATAAAATGCCCAACGAAGCAGGAATGGCTTGCCTAATGAGCAAACTTTTTATAGTATCTGTTCCTAAAGCATCTACAGATTTGTTCATCAATTTAGGCTACAGGTTCTGCCAGGGCCCACTGATCTATCCAACGACTGAGGGTTTTAGCCCAATGGTCTTGGTCGTTTAAACACGGAATCGATAAAAATTCTGACCCACCAGATTCTTTAAATTCTTCTCCACCTTCCATGGCTATTTCTTCGAGGGTTTCTAGGCAGTCGCTCACAAAAGCAGGGGTTGCCACGGCTAATTTTTTAATGCCTTTTTTGGCCAATTCTTCTATGGTATTGTCAGTATAGGGTTGCAACCACGGGTCGGCTCCTAATCTAGATTGAAATGAGGTGCTGTAGTTTTGCTCTTCTAAACCCAATAATTTTACCACTTGCTTGGTGGTTTCGTAACACTGATGACGATAACAGTATTCATGAGCAGGTGAGGGGGTGTTGCAACAGCTTTTGTCTATTTTGCAATGAGATTTTGTAACGTCAGATTTTCTAATATGTCTTTCTGGCACGCCGTGATATGAAAACAATAAGTAGTCTGGTTGAAATTCTTCTAAATGTGTTTGAATACTGGTGGCCAAATCTTTAACATAATCTGGATGATTATAAAAAGATGGCACGATGGTAAAACTCATGTCGGGGAAGTGTTCTTTTCTGATGTCTTCAGCCAACACCAAGATGGTTTCGGTGGTTGCCATAGCAAATTGCGGATACATCGGAAACAGCATCACCTCTTTCACACCTTGTTTATGTAATGATTCTAATCCAGAAAAAATATTGGGGTTACCATATCGCATGGCAATTTCTACAGGCACACTCACTTGTGGTCTTATTTTTTCGGCTAATCTTTTGGTTAAAACAATTAGGGGAGAACCTTCATCCCACCAGATTTTCGCATAGGCTTTAGCAGATTTTTTGGGTCTTGTGTTCAAAACAATGCCCCTAACAATAAAAATTCTTAACCATCTTGGCACGTCTATCACACGCTCATCCATCAAGAATTCATCTAAATATTTTTTTACATCTTTGGGGTTTGGGCTCTCTGGCGAGCCTAAGTTTACCAATAATACACCTTTCATGTTTAAGTCTTATTTTTTAAATTAATATCGTGTTTCTAAACTCATTAAATATTTTTTGGGGGTGGTGCCATATTTTTTTTTAAAAGCAGCAATAAAGTGGCTAGAGGTGCTGTAGCCAACCATCAGGCCCACTTCATTCACGTTATGCGACCCTTCATCTAAGAGCTTACGGGCATACTCAATTTTGTAGTCAAATAAAAACTGATAAACAGCACTGCCATAAATTTCTTTAAATCCTGTTTTGAGCTTTTTGAGGTTTAGGCCTACTTCGTCTGCCAATTCATTCAACGATGGAGGCTCTGCCATGCGTTTAATCATGATGTCTTTGGCTTTTTTAATTTTCTGAACGTTGTCTTCATCTAATAAAAACGGACATTTTTCTTTGTCGGTTTCTTCGTTTTGATAAAAATATAAACTCATCAATTCATATCCCTTGGCTTTAAGATATAAATTCTGACCAATAGAATCTGCTTTGTAATGAAATATCTGATTTAATACTATAGCTAATGAGGGTTTAATGTCTTCTTCTTTGTAGAGCTTCTTGTCTTGAAAAGACTCATCAAAAAAAGGTATGTTTTGGCTGTTGTTTGAAATAAGTTTATGCAGTTTTTTTACAGAAATCAACAAACTAATTACCCAGCTGTTGGGCTGAAGCTCCATAGCTATAGGCAAATCTTTTTGCGGGTTATAAAGCAACAAAGATTTTTCTTCGGGCAAGGTTAAAAAATAGTTGTTGTTATTGAAGTTAAATTTTGCTAAACCCTTGAGGTTGTAGTGAAATTGAATGAATCCGAAGGGTGTTTTTCTTTCAAAAACTTCAATCTTATCTGATTGATTTTGACCCTTTAGAATACAAAAATCTTCTTCTATTTTAAATTCTTCAAAAGAACTCATAGCGACACTTTTAAAAATTTATATTCACCTAATTTAGAATAATTCTAAATAAAAAACATGACAAATATCAGTCTTTTATACACAAATATAAGGTTATTTAGCCGTCTTGAAAACCATTAAGTAAAAATTAACGTATATTGATATAAAAAGAACTTTTAGCGTTACTTTTTGTAAATAGATAAATTTAATTTTGCACATTATAAAAATATTGTATGAGTTTTATAAATCATGAAACTTTTTATGTAGTTGGTTTAAGTTACCAAAAAGCTGATGCCGCTACTAGAGGTAAATTTAGTTTAGACGATCAATCTAAAGAAAATATATTGTTACAAGCCAAAGCAGAAGGTTTGTCTAGCTTGGTGGTGATGTCTACTTGTAATCGAACAGAGATATATGGTTTTGCAAGCCATCCATATCAATTGATTAAATTGTTGTGCAACAACAGTCAAGGTACTGTAGAAGAATTTGAACAAGTATCTTATGTATATAAAAACAGAGAAGCGATAGATTTTGTTTTTAGAGTAGGCACCGGATTAGAAAGTCAGATTTTGGGTGATTTTGAAATCATTTCACAAATAAAAAGTGGATTTTTAAGAAGCAAACAACACAAATTAACCAATTCTTTTTTAGAAAGACTCATCAATTCTGTTATTCAGGCCAGCAAACGCGTTAAAAACGAAACCCAATTGAGCTCAGGAGCTACATCGGTGTCTTTTGCTTCTGTGAGTTATATTTTAAACCATTTTAAAGACGTTAACAACCAAAAAATATTGTTGTTTGGCACCGGAAAAATTGGCAGAAATACTTGCGAAAACTTAATTAAACACATCGAAAATAAAAACATCACACTCATCAATAGAACCAAAGATAAAGCCGAAAAAATTGCTGGGAAGTTTGAATTAACGGTTAAAGATTATACCCAATTACAAGAAGAAATTCAGCAATCGGATGTGTTGGTGGTTGCCACGGGTGCCATGAACCCTACGGTAGATATCACTTTACTGAACTTGAAAAAACCTTTGTTGATTTTAGATTTGTCTATCCCAAAAAATGTAGATGAAAATGTAAAACAACATCCGTTAGTAAACTTAATCCACTTAGATTATTTATCGCAAATAACGGATGAAACCTTAGATAAAAGAACGCTTGAAATTCCAAAAGCACAAGCAATTATTGACGAAGTGACCTTTGAATTTAGCCAATGGATGCAAGTAAGAAAATTAGCTCCTACCATTCACGCCCTCAAAGGTAAACTCAACGAGTTAAAAGACTCGGAGTTAAAATACCAACAAAAAAAACTAGACAATTTTGATCCGGAATTTGCCGAATTAATCTCCTCAAGGCTCATAAACAAAATAACCTCTCATTTTGTAAATCATCTTAAAGATTCCAATACCATGGTAGAGGAAAGTGTAGATTGGATAGAAAAGGTATTTCAATTAGAGACTTCCGCAGAGGCATGAGTAAAACAATCAGAATAGGCACCAGAGACAGCAACTTAGCCCTTTGGCAAGCTCGTTTTGTGCAACAAAAACTAGAGAGTTTGGGTTACAATACCCAAATTGTACCCGTAAAATCTGAAGGCGATGTGGTGTTAGACAAACCCCTATATGAATTTGGCATCACTGGTATTTTTACAAAAACGCTAGATGTTGCCATGATAACTAATCAGGTAGACATCGCCGTGCATTCTATGAAAGATGTGCCTACACAATTACCATATGACATCCTGCAATCTGCCGTGTTGCCCAGAGCCAATCATCAAGATATATTGGTAAGCAAACACCAACATAAACAATTGCCTACAAACGGGACTATTGCCACGGGGAGTCTTCGCAGGCAAGCCCAGTGGTTGCATCATTTTCCGGAGTATCAAACAACCGATTTAAGAGGCAATGTAAACACCCGCTTACAAAAAACCAAACAGGCCGATTGGGTGGGGGCTATTTTTGCCAAAGCCGGATTAGAACGGTTAAATTTTACAGACAATCAAACCATTAATTCATCAGAATTTAATGGCTACTACCAAACCTTAGATTGGATGATTCCTGCCCCGGCACAAGGAGCCATGCTAGTGGTTTGCAAAAAAAACGACGCGTTTTGCTTTGAGGCAACACAACAATTAAACGACACTACAACAGAAATTTGCACCCACATCGAACGGCAGTTTCTTAGAGCACTCGAAGGCGGCTGCACAGCTCCCATAGGTTGCTTTGCTCAGGTTGTTGATGATAATGTTTTGGTAAAAGCTGGCTTGTTTTCATTAAACGGTAAAAAAGCCATCACTGCAGAAAAAGAATTTTTGCTACATGACCATAAAACCATCGGAACACAATTGGCCAACTATTTTTTTGAGCAAGGTGCCCGTGAGATATTAGATGAACTCAAAAAATAAAAATATTAAATGGCTCGTCTGTAGATTTTTAAATCCATGAAAAAATTTCTTTTTTTTTATTTATCCCTTCAAATAGCTTTTGGCCAAGCAGATGAGGCAGTATTTAATCAAAATAACAATGAAGTTTATTTTTTAGAGATTTATTATGGGATTTCAAGAAATGATCAAGTGAGCTTTTTTAATGGAATTGGATTTAACTATCAAGTAGAAAACCATTTGTTGACCCTAAGATATAATGAACAAAGAAATAATTCAAACCATTCATTAATAGGCATATCACAAGAAAATTTTAGCTACAGTACCAAATTATCTCACGAAGTAGGTTTGTTGTATGGCAAACGATGGAATGAACACAACCAATCTAGCAGCTTATCAATAGGGCCAGCCTATAATTGGGTTGTGTTCTCTGGTAATACATTTCAAAGACCTGTTACAGAAGGTAGTTTAGGCATTGCTTTTGAAGCCAACTATAAATTTTTTAAAGCAAAAAAGTCAAGTTATAGGTTTTATCACCTGATTCCGCTAAGCAATCCTACGGCTTTTGGCAGAAGTTTAGGGTTTAAATTTTCAGCAACAATTGCCAATTACAGTTATATGGGGCTTGGTCTCACTTATTCGTGGGGTCAGCACAAAGTTTATTAAAATTATAAAAATTTGCATAAAACCATCAAAATATTGTCTACAAAACAACTCACTTGGGAACAAAAATCAATGCTGTTGCACAAAAATATCAGTTTGATAGAATACCCCATGATAAGTATTAATTTTTTAGATTTTAATTTGAATCATCATTTTGATGTCTTGTTAATTAGCAGTGCCAATGCTTTGGAATCGTTACTTAAAAATAAAATTAAACCCCAAAAACCTGTGTGGTGCGTTGGAGAAGTTACCAAGCAAAAACTCATTGCTCAAGGCTTTGAGGTGGCCGTGTGTTTTAATTATGCCAATGACTTGAACGCCTATATTTTAGAACATCACAACCACCAACAATTTTTGTGGTTGCGGGGCAATAAAACAACAGGTGATCTCACTAAAAACTTTGACAAATTGGCGATTAATTGCCAAGAAATTTGCGTTTACGAAACCATATTGAATCATCATAAGTTTGACGAAGTTTTTAATGCCATTTTATTTTTTAGTCCCTCTGCCATCCAAAGTTTTTTACAAAGTAATTCACTGCATCAAGCCACTTGCTTTTGCATTGGAGAAACCACAGCAAGCAGTTTGCCAAAAGCGATAAACAATCCTGTAGTAGTTGCAAATACACCGTCTGTTACAGCCCTCATAAAATCTATAAAAACCTATTATCAATTAAACTAAAGCCATGCTAAAAAACGATTTATTTCTCAAAGCTCTCAATCAAGAATCTGTAGATCGTCCCCCTGTTTGGATGATGCGACAGGCCGGAAGATATTTGCCAGAATTTATGGCCATTAAAGCAAAATACGATTTTTTTACCAGATGCAAAACCCCAGAGTTAGCTTCAGAAATCACCGTGCAACCCATCAGAATTGTGCAACCCGATGCAGCCATTTTATTTTCAGATATTTTGGTGATTCCACAAGCCATGGGGATTACTGTAGAATTGGAAGACGGCTTAGGGCCAATTTTACCCAATCCGATTAGAAAAGCTTCGGATGTAGACCAAGTTTTTGTACCAGACATCAATGAAACTTTAGGCTATGTGATGGATGCTATAGACATGACCAAAGAAAAATTAAACAACGAAGTGCCTTTAATTGGATTTGCAGGCTCACCGTGGACCATCTTTTGCTATGCCGTGGAGGGCAAAGGCTCAAAAAGTTTTGACAAAGCCAAAGGATTTTGCTTCACCAACCCAGTAGCAGCTCATGTATTGTTGCAAAAAATTACCGATACCACCATCTTATACCTCAAAGAAAAAGTGAAACACGGGGTAGATGCCGTTCAAATATTTGATTCATGGGGGGGCATGCTGTCTCCTACTGATTACACCGAGTTTTCGTGGCAATACATCAACCAAATTGTTGAAGCACTGGCAAAAGATACCAAAGTAATTGTGTTTGGCAAAGGGTGTTGGTTTGCCTTGGGTGATATGGCCAAATCTAAGGCATCGGCCTTAGGGGTAGATTGGACCTGTTCTCCAAGAAATGCCCGCTATTTAACCGGTGGAAAAATTACCCTGCAAGGCAATTTTGACCCAAGCAGACTGTTATCACCCATCCCTTCCATCAAAAAAATGGCGCATCAAATGATTAACGAATTTGGAAAAGATAATTATATTGTAAATTTGGGTCATGGTATTTTACCCAATATTCCGGTAGATCATGCTAAGGCATTTGTGGAAGCGGTGAAGGAGTATAAAAATTGAAGTTGAAAGTTTATAGTTAAAAGTTTACAGTTTTGATAGATTATAGAAAATATAATGTTTGGCAAAAATCACACAAATTGGTTTTAGAAATTTATTCAAAGACTAATAGTTTTCCAAAATCAGAACAGTTCAACTTAATTTCTCAAATAAACAGAGCTGCTGTTTCAGTTCCAACAAATATTGCCGAAGGTTGCGGAAGAGAAACTCAAAAAGAATTAGTTCGTTTTTTATATATTTCTTCTGGTTCTGCTCATGAATTAGAATATTTAATATTCCTTTCAACTGAGTTAAAGTATTTAAATAATGAAGATTCTAAAAAAATTCTTTCTAAGATTGATGATATCAAAAGAATGCTTGGCTCTTTAATAAGAAAAATTACTTCAACGTTTTAAAACTTAATACTGTTAACTTATAACAGTAAACTATTATTTTTATGAAAAACAAATTCTATCAATACATACAAACCTTGCAAGATCAAATTTGCAAAGGGTTAGAGGATATAGATGGCAAGGCAACATTTCGTGAAGACCTCTGGAGCAGACCCGAAGGCGGGGGTGGCCGAACACGGGTGATAGAAAATGGAGCTATTTTTGAAAAAGGAGGAGTTAATATTTCTGCCGTACACGGCCAATTGCCAGACACCATGCAGCAAATGTTTGGGGTAGGTGATGCCGATTTTTTTGCCTGTGGTTTAAGCCTTGTTATTCATCCTAAAAACCCGATGATACCAACAGTGCATGCCAATTGGAGGTATTTTGAAATGTATAATAGCCAAGGGGATATCATCAATCAATGGTTTGGAGGCGGACAAGATTTAACCCCCTATTATTTGTTTGAAGAAGATGCCGTTCATTTTCATCAGGTTTGCAAAAAAGCTTGTGACAAACATCACCCTAATTTTTATTACGATTACAAAAAAAAATGTGATGCGTATTTTTGGAATGCCCACCGTCAAGAAGCCCGTGGCATTGGAGGCTTGTTTTTTGATTATTTAAAGGCAACTGATACCCAAACAATGCAAGATTGGTATAATTTTGTAACCGAAGTAGGCAATTCTTTTTTAGAAGCTTACCTCCCTATCGTTAAAAAACGTCAAAATTTGTCCTATACAGCTTTTCAACGCACATGGCAAGAAATTAGAAGAGGCAGGTATGTGGAGTTTAATTTAGTGCACGATAAAGGAACACTTTTTGGACTCAAAACCAATGGTAGAATAGAAAGTATTTTGATGAGTTTGCCCCCACATGTGCAATGGGTATATGATCATCAGCCAGAAAAAGACAGTGAAGAAGCTAAATTAATAGAAGTGTTAAAGCACCCGAAAGATTGGGTTTAACTTTTTAATTTTACATTAATTATATTTGTTTCCTCTTTCAATATTCAATAAAAATCACAAACCATGCATTTACTACAAAGAAACCGTAGACTTCGACTCAATGAGAGCATCCGTTCGCTTGTAAGCGAAACCATACTTACCCCCCATGATTTTATTGTACCCCTCTTTGTCGTGGAGGGCAAAGACATAAAGGATGAAATACCCTCTATGCCAAATTACTTTAGGTATAGTTTAGATTTACTCGAAAATGAAGTTCAAACACTCTGGAGCATGGGTCTAAAGTCTGTGTTGGTATTTGTGAAAGTTGAAGACAAACTCAAAGACAACAAAGGCACCGAAGCTTTAAACCCAAACGGCCTGATGCAACGTGCCATAAAAACCATCAAAAATGCAGTGCCAGAGATGTATGTAATGACCGATGTAGCTTTAGATCCTTTTTCTAATGTGGGGCATGATGGCATTTTAGAACAGGGTTATATTGTAAACGATGCCACCGTTGAGGTTTTGGCTCAAATGAGTGTGAGTCATGCACAAGCAGGTGCCAATATGGTGGCCCCAAGTGACATGATGGATGGCAGGGTATTGGCCATCAGAAAAGCCTTAGATACCCACAGTTTTGTGAATGTTGGGATAATGAGCTACAGTGCCAAATATGCTTCTGCTCATTATGGTCCGTTTAGAGATGCCTTAGACAGTGCCCCGGTAAATGGCATGGACATCCCCAAAGACAAAAAAACCTATCAAATGGATTACCGTAACCGCACCGAAGCCCTTAGAGAAACCCAATCAGACATCACCGAAGGGGCAGATATAGTGATGGTGAAACCGGGCATTGCCTATTTGGATATTGTAAGAGACATCAAAAACATCAGCTCTGTGCCTGTTTCGGTTTATCAGGTGTCTGGTGAATATGCCATGATAAAAGCCGCAGCCGAAAAGGGTTGGCTCAACCACGATGCCATCATGCTCGAACAAACCACAGCCATCAAGCGGGCAGGAGCCGATTTAATTGCCAGTTATTTTGCCAAAGACATCGTGAGACTATTGGGCTAAATTTTTCAGATTTTTTCTCAATCTATTTAAATGCCTTTTGGAGTGACTTAAAAATTAAGCCATGCAAAATTACTTTTTGTGGCTAGGGGTTATTTTTTCCTAAAAATTTTCTACTTTCGCACATTCAACAAAAATACCATGAAGATATATCAAGAGTATGAGGGAATTAACTTGCCAAAAGTAGCCGAGCAAGTATTAGATTTTTGGGAAAAAGAACAAATTTTTGAAAAAAGTATTCAAGAAAGAGCCAATAACCAACCGTTTGTTTTTTTTGAAGGACCCCCTTCAGCTAATGGCATGCCAGGGATTCACCATGTGATGTCTAGAGCCATTAAAGATATTTTTTGTAGATATAAAACCCAAAAAGGATTTTTGGTAAACCGAAAAGCAGGATGGGATACCCACGGCTTACCAGTGGAGTTAGGTACCGAAAAAGAATTGGGCATTACCAAAGAAGACATCGGCACCAAAATAACGATCGACGAGTATAACCAAGCCTGCAAAAAAACAGTGATGCGTTATACCGATGTTTGGAACGACCTCACCACAAAAATTGGCTATTGGGTAGATATGGAAAATCCGTATGTAACCTACAAATCCAAATACATGGAAACGGTATGGTGGTTGCTGAAGCAAATTTATGACAAACAATTACTATACAAAGGCTACACCATTCAGCCGTATTCGCCAAAAGCAGGTACTGGCTTGTCGTCTCATGAGCTCAATCAGCCTGGTTGCTACAAAGACGTTACAGACACCACAGTTGTAGCACAGTTTAAAGTCCTATTGCCAAGCTTGCCAAAGCAACTTGAGGCTTACAAAGAAGTTTATTTTTTGGCGTGGACAACCACCCCGTGGACCCTCCCAAGCAATACCGCTTTGGCAGTAGGGAAGTCTATAGACTATGTGCTTGTTGCCACTTACAATCAATACACCTTTTTGCCAATAAATGTTATTTTGGCTAAGGCATTGGTTTCTAAGATGTTCGCTGGAAAATATGAAGAAGTAAGTAATCAAGAGGCATTAGCTAATTATCATAAGGACAACAAAAAAATCCCTTATGTTGTTTTAGAAACGCTAAAAGGCAATGATTTGTTAAACATTGCTTACGAGCAACTGATAGATTTTGCAAAACCATACCAAAACCCAGAAAATGCTTTTAGGGTCATTGCAGGAGATTTTGTAACCACCGAAGAAGGCACAGGCATTGTGCATATTTCTCCAACTTTTGGGGCAGATGATGCCAAAGCCGCCAAAGAAGCAGTGCCAGAAGTGCCACCTATGTTGGTGCTAGATGCCGAAGGGCAAGCGGTGCCATTGGTAGATTTGCAAGGAAAGTTTATAGATCATTTAGGGTATCTTTCTGGGAAATACGTTAAAAACGAATTTTATAGCGATCAAGAAGTTCCCGAAAAATCTGTAGACGTAGAAATTGCCATTCAATTAAAAACAGATAACAAGGCTTTTAAGGTAGAAAAATATGTGCACTCTTATCCCCATTGTTGGCGAACAGACAAGCCGGTTTTATACTATCCGCTAGATTCTTGGTTCATAAAAATATCTGCGGTAAAAGATAAATTATTTAAACTCAATCAGCAAATTAACTGGAAACCAAAGGCCACCGGAGAGGGCAGGTTTGGCAACTGGTTGGCCAATGCCAATGATTGGAATTTATCACGATCGAGATTTTGGGGCATCCCGCTGCCCATTTGGAGAACCGAAGACAAAACAGAAGAGTGTTGCATAGGCTCTGTGGAAGAACTTTACTTAGCCATAGAAAAATCTGTGGCTGCCGGATTAATGCCCAACAACCCCTACAAAGGGTTTGAAGTTGGTAGAATGGATGAGGCTAATTATGATTTGGTAGATTTGCATAAAAACGTTGTAGACAAAATTGTGCTTTTGTCTCCGTCTGGCAAACCCATGCACCGCGAAGCCGATTTAATAGATGTTTGGTTTGATTCTGGAGCCATGCCCTATGCCCAATGGCACTATCCGTTTGAAAACAAAGACTTGATTGACCAAAAAATAGCCTTTCCAGGCGATTTTATAGCCGAGGGTGTTGACCAAACAAGAGGATGGTTTTATACCCTGCATGCCATTGCAACTTTGGTATTTGACAGCGTGGCTTACAAAAACGTGGTCTCAAACGGCTTGGTACTCGATAAAAACGGCCAAAAAATGTCTAAACGGTTAGGTAATACCGTAGACCCCTTTAAGACCCTACAAGATCATGGTCCGGATGCCACAAGATGGTACATGATTTCTAATGCCAACCCTTGGGATAACCTCAAGTTTGACGATGATGGCATTACCGAAGTGCGAAGAAAGTTTTTTGGAACCCTCTATAATACCTATTCTTTTTATGCTTTGTATGCCAATATTGATGGGTTTGCATGGCAAGAAGATTACATTGCTGTGAAAAAAAGACCAGAAATGGACCGTTGGATCATCTCTGAACTCAATAGTTTGATAAAACATGTAGAGGCTTGTTTTGAAGATTATGAGCCTACCAAAGCTACCAGAGCCATATCAGAATTTGTGCAAGAAAATCTCAGCAATTGGTATGTGCGTTTGTGCAGAAGAAGGTTTTGGAAAGGCGACTATGGGTTTGATAAAATTTCGGCTTATCAAACCCTGCATGAATGCTTGGTAAAAGTTGCCCAATTGTCATGTTCGGTGGCTCCGTTTTTCATGGATCAATTATACCAAGATTTAACCAAAAACATCAAAGGCAATTTTCATCAAAGTGTGCATTTAGCCCCATTTCCGTCTTTTGACGAAACACTAATAGAGGCATCTTTAGAAAACAAAATGCAAAAAGCCCAAGCCGTTTGTTCGTTGGTATTATCGCTTCGCAAAAAAGAAATGATAAAAGTGCGTCAACCACTACAAAAAATCATCATTCCGGTAACAGACGCTGCTCAAAAAGATGCTCTAATGGCCGTTTCAGACCTCATTAAAGCGGAAGTAAACGTGAAAGAAATAGAATTACTAGATGGCAATTCTGCAGTTTTTGTGAAACAAATAAAACCAAATTTTAAGGTTTTAGGGCCAAAATTTGGTAAAGAGATGGCCATGGTAAATAAAGAAATTAACAATTTTGATGCAGAATACATCAATTTGTTAGAAAAAACAGGCCAAATTACGTTGCACATTAACCAAAAAGAGGTAATTTTAACTTTAGAGGATGTGGAAATCAGCACTCAAGACATTCCGGGCTGGCTAGTAGCCAATGGCAGTGGGCTCACGGTTGCTCTTGATGTTAACATCACCGAAACTCTAAAACAAGAAGGTTTAGCAAGAGAATTGGTGAATAGAATTCAGAACATCAGAAAAGACTCGGGTTTTGACGTAACAGATAAAATTGAAATAGTGATGCAAACAAATCAATTGTTAGAAGAAGCGGTGAAGCATAATTACGAATATATTACACAGGAAACATTGACTAAAACATTGACTTTTGAGCAAAATTTGCAAGAGGGCATAGTTTTAGAATTTGATGACATACAAACAAAGATATTAATTAATAAATAAAAAATATGAGCGAAGTCATAAGATATTCAGATGCAGATTTAGCGGAGTTCAAAGAACTAATCATCAATAAAATAGAAAAAGCTAAAACCGATTTAGAACTGATAAGAAGTGCCTATCAAAACAACATGAATAATGGCACAGACGACACTTCACCAACCTTTAAAGCTTTTGAAGAAGGCAGCGAAATGATGAGTAAAGAGGCCAACTCGCAACTTGCAATTAGGCAAGAAAAATTTATCAGAGACCTTAAAAATGCCCTTTTTAGAGTTGAAAACAAAACTTATGGGGTTTGCAGAGTAACGGGCAAGTTGATAAGCAAAGAACGCTTAAAATTGGTGCCTCATGCCACGTTGAGCATTGAAGCTAAAAATATGCAAGCATAATCAGAAAAATTGAATTTTTTTTGAGTTTTCAACAATTGTAAGATTTTAAAAATCTAGTATCCTACAATTGAATTTTTTGTGTAGATTTGTCTATAATCATCATCATTATGAATAGTGGTACACTCAACAAGGTAGTTTTAATAGGTCATTTAGGAGATGAAGTAAAAATGCATTATTTTGATGGAGGTAACTGCATCGGAAGGTTTCCTTTGGCCACCAATGAAGTATACATCAATAAAACAACCAACGAAAAAATAACATCAACGGAGTGGCATAATTTGGTAGTGAGAAATAAAGCAGCCGAAATTTGCGAAAAGTACCTTACCAAAGGTGATAAAATTTATGTAGAAGGTCGCATAAAATCAAGGCAATGGCAGGCAGAGGATGGCACTCCCAAATACACCACAGAAATACAAGTAACAGAATTTATGTTTTTAAATACCAAAAAAGACACCTCAGATAGCAAGACAGAATTGATGTAATTGGCTATTTTTGTTTAACTAAATTAAAATTTTTGGACCCAGAACCCCTTAGTACTCTCTTAGTTTCTTTTTTAACACCCAATGTAGTTGGAGTAGTTGTAATTGTTTTGCTGTTACTGATTTCTGGCATAATTTCTGGCACAGAAGTGGCTTTTTTTTCTTTAACCAAAAAAGACATAGAAGAGTCTAAAGATTTTAATCTTTCTAGAGGATTATTGATAGAAGAGCTTCTCGAAGATTCTAAAAAATTATTGGCTACCATTCTCATTACCAACAATTTTATTAATGTGGGTATCGTATTGGTGTTTGCACTCATTAAAGATCAAATGTTTTCTAACATTGCATTCGAATGGTTAAGATGGACTCTAGAAGTGGTGGTAATTACATTCTTAATTTTATTGTTTGGAGAAATTTTACCTAAGATTTATGCCAACAGGAATGCCCGAAAGGTTGCCGAAAATTTTGTGTTTATTATTCATTATCTCAATATTTTATTATCATTTTTTAGCAAACCACTTACCATAACATCCGATTTTTTAAACGGATTTTTACATAGCAAAAAAACCACCTTGTCTGTAAATAAGTTATCACAAGCCCTTGAACTAACCTCTGACCACGAAACCTCAAAAGAAGAAAAAAAGATTTTAGAAGGCATAGTTACCTTTGGTAATACTGAAGCCAGCCAAGTGATGAGCCCAAGAGTAGACATGTTTGCCATTGATGTCTTAACAACTTTTCAGGAAGTCCTTGAGGCAATTTCCTCAAAAGGATTTTCTAGAATTCCGGTTTATGAAGATTCCTTAGATCAAATAAAGGGAGTTTTGTATATCAAAGATTTGATTCCGCATTTAAACAAAACAAAATTTGATTGGAATGCTTTGATAAGAGAAACCCTTTTTGTGCCAGAAAACTGCAAACTAGATGATTTGCTTAAAGAGTTTAAAACCAACAAAAATCATATGGCCATTGTAGTAGATGAGTTTGGGGGCACCAGTGGCATCATTACATTAGAGGATATTATTGAAGAAATTGTTGGGGATATTACAGATGAGTTTGATGATGTGGAGTTAAATTACTCAAAAATTGATGATCGCAATTATATCTTTGATGCCAAAATAAATTTGAAAGATTTTTATAGATTACTCAATTTAGACGATGAGCTTTTTGAAAACAAAAAAGGTGATGCCGAAACCATAGCAGGTTTTGTTTTAGAGCTAAATGCCTCCTTGCCTAAAAAAGGCCAAATTATTAATTTTGAAAACTATAGTTTTACCATAGAAGCCGTTGATCAAAAGCGAATTAAAAGCATAAAAGTAACCATTAATGACTAAGAAAATTTTAATAAGTGTTGCATTATTCATGGCTATTTTAGTTGGGGTATATTGGTTTTTTATAAAACAAGATGATTTGCCAAAACCGCCAGCTTACCTTAAGCTAGAGTATCCCGTGCAGGAGTATGACCCATTTATTAACGCTTGTTTTGAAATAAATTACAACAGTGTTTCTACCCCAAAACAAAAAAATCAATGCGATGTAGATTTGTTTTACCCCAACATGAAAGCCACCATCCACCTATCTTACAAGCCCGTAAACAACAATCTGATAGATTTGCTCAAAGATGCCCAAAGCATCACATATAAACATGTGGTAAAAGCAGACGAAATTGCTGAAATACCCTACATTAACCCCAAAAGAAAGGTGTATGGCATGTTGTATGATGTAGGAGGAAATGCCGCTAGTAATTCGCAATTTTATGTTACGGACAGCAGTAAACACTTTATTACAGGCTCGGTTTATTTTTATTCAAAACCTTATTATGATTCTATTTATCCGGCTTTGTATTACCTCAAAGACGACCTTATAAAAATAATGGAAAGCGTAGAGTGGCGTGAGTAATCTTATAAATACTATCCTTCAAAAACTTCTTGTAAAACAAGCAGAGATTTTGGTTCTTTAAAGCCTACTACATGAAATTGGTAATACTTTAGTAAATTCTTAAGCGTAATTTTTCTCTCTACAAAACTAAGTTTCTTTTTTGTTTCATCGCTAGCTATAATTATTAGTTTTTTTAGCAAGTCTGAATCTTCTAACGATAAACTATGAAAAGTAGAATGGCCTAAAAAGCTTCCTGATTCTAAATCAAAAAAAGTATTTGATGACAAAATGTTAGAAGGCATAAAACCTAAAAACTTAGTGAGTTTAAGCATAAATACCAGATGAAAATCAGCATTAAGATCTTGATGATTTAAAGCTGAAATGCTGCTGTGCAAAAAGTTAAACAACCGATCATTTTCTTCATGTTCTTTAATGGTTTGTTTGATGATTTCGGCCAAAAAAATTGCTTGGGAGTTTTTGTAAACATCAAAATGAATGTGATGATTGGTTTCTAAAACATTCACTTCTTTTAAGCGTTGCATGTTTTTATTACTTTGATAATCAAAATCAATCATCAAGACGTTCATGGGCTGAAAAAAAGCAATGTTAGTTCCACTTCTTTTATTCCCAAATGCTGAAGGAATAAAAAAGCTTAACAAACCAAAAGAAGCGGTGTAGGCATTTACAATTAAACTCTTTTCTTGATATCTAACAGTGTTTAAAACAATGGCTTTTGTTTTGGCAAGCATTATCGCACAATCATTATTTTTTTGACTTTAGTCTCATTTAAATCGTCTGCTGCAATAAACACCATATAAACCCCACTAGCCACTTTATATTTGCCAAAAGCGGTGGTGTCCCATTCTATGGTGCCACCTGAGGAGGTGGTTTCGTGCACTAAATTACCAGAAATATCGGTTATTTTGATGTTGGCATTATCTATTAGCCCCGTAATTTTTACAGTACCCTTAAATTCTGGTCTCACAGGATTAGGATAAATAACCACATTTTCTAAGTTTTCTCTGGGTGCTGTGGCTGTGCCTTGATAGGATACTATCCCTTTGGTGGTTAAAAAAAAGACTTCGCCAGTCACTTGGTTAATGTTGATGTCTTTGATGCTATTGCTGGGGAGGGGTGAGTTTTGAGCAGTAAATCGTAAAAGGGTTTCTTGCCCATTAAAAGACAATAAAAACACCCCTTGATCTGCCGTACCAATCCATTTGTTATTGGAACCATCAACTACAATTTTGGTAACAAACTGACTGTTTAGTAACTCTTGTCCTAAACCATCTTCTTCAATCACTATATTGGTGTTTTCTAATACCGGATTGGTTAAAAATTGGTCAATAGACCTCAAAATTCTAAGACCACCTCTAGAGCCAATCCACAACTGACCTCTTTTATCTAAGGCTATGCTAGTAATTTCCTGAATAAAGCCCGTTTCGTTATTAAAGGCTCTCACTGGTTTAAATCTTGGGTTGGCTGTTTCATTAAAGCCAAACACCCCAGTTAGTTGCGTGGCTATCCATTTGGTGTTGTTTTTGTCTACCACAAAATCTACATAATGCTGATTAAAATTGGATACCACGGCCTGAGCATTAAAATTAACCCATTGATTATCTCTATAAACTGATAATATATTATTTTGCACCAAAGAATTAGTAACCCAAAGTTCGTTATTGTTGTCAAAACCCATTCCAAAAATTCTGTTTCCAAGCCCTGATTGCGTTGGTAAATTAGAGTTGGTGCTGTTGATTAAATCTCCACCTGTGTTGTTTTGCAAACGCAAAAGTCCATCAAAACCACTGGTTAATAAAACTTGTGTTTCATCATTTGGGTTTGTGGTAATATTTACTAAAGATCGTGCCCCGAGCAAATTACTAAATGGGATGTGCGTATAAACATTATTGTTTAATTTAGAAAGGCCTCTTTCTCTTAGCGGAAACGGATTATAAGTAGCAGAAGCTTCTCCATAAACAATCCATAAATCACTACCCGATGGGGTGTTATAAACTTTGTAGGCATTATTGCTAAGCGGACCAGCGGGTAATATAAATTCTGGGGAAAAAGAAAAAGGCAATCCAGATTTCAGTAACCCATTGTTTGAGGTGCCCACCAAACAAAAGTTTTGAAACAAGCCCACCTTGGTAAAATCTGGTAAAACCCCTTGTATTTGATTGAGATTAAGATCCTGACTCAGGGTTAAATTCTGATTAAACACCAATAATTTTTGAGATCCCGTAACCACCACCGCCTGATCATTAGAGGCGATATCTCGAGCTGCAAAGCCGCTGTAAATTAAGTTGATGGTATTGTTATTTACGCTGTGCACTCCATTATTAGAAATTAGTAATAAACTGTTTTGGTGCTTGATTATTTTACTAAAAGCATTGGGACTAAAGCTACTCCAATTTTCAAAATTGATTAAAAAAGGATTATTTACATCGGCTTTTCTAACGCCTCCAAACTGTGTAACAGCATAAATTTCGTTGTTAAAAACTACCAAGCTTAAAACTTCTGTTTCAGAAGCATTGTTGCCAATAAAAAAACTATTGCCAAACAAATTGTTTTGAGGGTTAAACAGCGTGATGCCATAATCAGTAGCCAAATACAATAAGTTATTGTACTCGTAAATGCTGTTTATTTTCTTTTTGTTGATAGAAACTCCAGTGTTATTTACGATATCAAATCGGTTAACGATGCGTTTATTTTTGATGTTAAACACACTCAATAACCCATTTTGATAACCAATGTAAACAGTATTGTTTTCTGGTTTATAATAAATTGTTGAGATATTTTCGCTAGATAGTCCATCAACGGTATTAAAAGTTTCTACACTACCGGTGGCAACATTGTGCACAAAAATGGTGTTATCAGAAGCTACTACAGCAATGTTGTTTTGTCCAGAAATTTCTACGATGTTGTTATAAGAAAAGTAACCTTTCCATTGAGCCCAAGTGGCTTGTATGCAAATGGTGAAAATAAAAACCTTCCATACCACTGGTTTTAATTGATTTTTGAGCAAATGAGTCATTAAACTTTATTTTTGTGTATGATTTTTAGCTGTCTTAAATACAAATATAATCTAAAACGGATAAAAATGTTTTAAAGTATAAAAAAAGGCTGCTTAAAATACATTAAACAGCCTTTTTAATTTATAAAAACCAATGATTACACCACACCTTGGGCAAGCATAGCATCTGCAACTTTTACGAACCCTGCTATATTGGCTCCTTTTACGTAGTCAACAAATCCTTGATCATCTTTACCATATTTTACGCATGCCTCATGAATGTTATTCATAATACCTTTTAATCTTTCGTCAACTTCTTCTGCAGACCAACTTAATCTGAGAGAGTTTTGAGACATTTCAAGACCAGAGGTAGCAACTCCACCAGCATTAGATGCTTTGCCTGGGGCAAATAAAATTTTGGCGACTAAGAATTTTTCAACTGCTTCTGGGGTAGAGGGCATGTTGGCTCCTTCAGAAACGCAAACACAGCCATTGTCTATTAACATTTGAGCTTCATCACCATTTAATTCATTTTGTGTGGCACATGGCAAGGCAATATCACAGGTTACTTCCCATGGTCTTTTCCCTTCTACAAATTTGGCTTGAGGGTATTTGTTTAAATACTCAGAAATTCTGCCTCGGTTGATGTTTTTTATTTCCATCACATAAGCTAGTTTTTCGGCGTTTATGCCTTCTGCATCATAAATATACCCGGATGAGTCAGATAAAGTAACAACCTTTGCTCCCATTTCAGTCGCTTTTTCGCAGGCATATTGGGCCACGTTCCCAGATCCTGAAACAACAACAGTTTTACCTTTAAAACTTTCGCCTTTGGTTTGCAACATGTTTTGTGCAAAATACACATTGCCATAGCCTGTAGCCTCAGGCCTGATTAACGATCCACCAAACGAAATACCTTTGCCAGTAAACACACCTGTAAATTCGTTTTTCAATCTTTTGTATTGTCCAAACATATAACCTACTTCTCTGGCCCCAACCCCAATATCTCCGGCTGGCACGTCGGTATCAGCTCCAATATGGCGGGTAAGTTCAGTCATAAACGCTTGGCAAAACTTCATGATTTCGTTGTCAGACTTGCCTTTTGGGTCAAAATCTGCACCACCTTTACCACCTCCCATAGGAAGTGTGGTTAAACTATTTTTAAAGGTTTGCTCAAAAGCTAAAAATTTTAAAATGCTGAGGTTTACTGACGGATGAAATCTAATGCCCCCTTTGTAAGGGCCAATGGCTGAATTCATCTGTATCCGATAGCCTCTGTTTACTTGTATATTACCAGCATCATCTAGCCAAGTAACTCTAAACATGACAACTCTTTCAGGCTCCACCATTCTTTCTAGTAACATTTTGTTTTGGTATTTTTTATTGTTTTCAATAAAAGGCAAAACCGTTTCAGCTACTTCATGAACTGCCTGCATAAACTCAGGTTCATTTTGATTTTTTGAAGCAACGTTGTCTACAAAATTTTTTATGGTTGGTGACATATTTAATGTTATAAAATTTTTTGCAAATATAATCAAATTCGTAATTTGATGATGTGTTTGTTCAAAATTTAATAAATTTTATCTTTTTAAATGTTACAAATTTGAATAATTGCAATTTTTAAAATATTATCATGTATTTTTACAGCAATTAACATTTATTTTATTTATTTGTAATGAAATATTTAGGACACTATTTTAGATGAAAATTATTTTTAAATCACGTTTGGTAACTAGCTTTTTAACTTGTTTTAGTTTCATCTTATTCTTCAAAGCTCATGCACAATTAGGAATTTCTCATGAAGTAGGTATCATTGCTGGGCCTGCATTTTTTCAAACAGATTATGGGCAAAGAGGAGACTTATCCACTTTTATTAATAACAACGGGGTGGGTGTTGGTATTATTCATTATCTAAATTTTGCCTACAGAGCAGATTGTTCGTGTTTTAACAGATATTCTTATTTTAATGATCACTTTAAAGTTCGTAGTGAGTTTACCTATTACAAAGGAGATAATTTTAGACATGAGGGCAAGTGGGTAGACCCAAGCAGAACTTCGGTAACAGCCAATCAATTGCGTGGCATGAGAGGAAGCACTTCTGTAACCAGTTTAGGAATGCAGCTCGAATATTTTCCGTTGAGCATCAGAGATTTTATGGTGAGTAACGGTGGTGGGTTTGCTCCGTATGTTGCTTTGGGAGCTCATTTTAACACCTATAGCCCTCGGGCCTTCTCTACCATAGGCGTTTTAGGCATTCCAGAAACTACTCCAGATAAATATCTAACAGCCTTTACCAACGAAGGCGGCAATACCTTTAGTATTTTAGGCAGCCTGGGCACACGGTATAAACTAACAAAAATGTCAGATTTGTTATTTGACCTAAGATGGCAATACTTTAATTCAAATTGGGTGGATGGGCTAAATCCAGACCCAGTATTATACCCCGAAAACAAAGCCAACGATTGGTTGTTTTTTGTAAATATCGGTTTTGTGGTTTATCTGTAAATTAACCTAAAGCCTGAGAAAGGTCTTGCAACAAATCTTCAATGGCTTCTACACCCACGCTTAATCTTACTAAATCATTTGTGATGCCTATGGCTTTTCTTTTGTCTTCTGGTATAGAGGCATGCGTCATCAAAGCAGGATGATTGGCTAAAGATTCAACTCCTCCTAAAGATTCTGCCAAAGTAAAGACCTTAAGGTTTTCTAAAAACTTTATCGAGTCTTGTTTTTGGCCAGATTTAAACGTAAACGACACCATGCCACCAAAACCGTTAGGCATTTGTTTTTTGGCTAATTGGTATTGAGGATGTGTTTTTAAGCCCGGATAATAAACTTGATTTACCAAAGGATGATTGCTTAAAAATTCAGCTACTTGCTCTCCGTTTTGGCAATGTCTTTCTACCCTTAAATGTAATGTTTTGATACCTCTTAGCACCAAGAAAGAGTCATGAGGTCCCAAAGTACCGCCAGTGGCAAACTGATTAAAATGTAGTTTTGTGCCAAGTTCAGCATCTTTTGCCACTAAGGCACCAGCTATTACATCACTATGACCACCCAAATATTTAGTGGCAGAATGCATCACAATATCGGCTCCTAGATTTAGTGGTTGTTGAAGGTAGGGTGTTGCAAAGGTATTGTCTACGGCCAATAAAATTTGATGTTGTTTACAAATTTTAGACACGGCTGCTATATCGGCCAACTTCATCAAAGGGTTGGTTGGGGTTTCTAACCATACCATTTTGGTGTTGGCATTGATGAGTTCTTCAAGTTTTGACAAATCGCTCATGTCTACAAAATGAAATTTTAGTCCAAACGGTTCGTAAATTCGTGTAAACATGCGGTAGGTTCCGCCATACAAATCATCCATGGCAATGATTTCGTCGCCAGGCTTAAAAAGTTTTAAAACTGCATCAATAGCAGCTAAGCCAGATGAAAAGGCCAAGCCCACCGAGCCATTTTCTATGCTTGCCAAGGCGTTTTCTAGGGCAGTTCTTGTAGGGTTGGCAGCCCGACTATATTCAAAACCGGTATGTTGGCCAGGACTTTTTTGTGCAAATGTTGAGGTATTATAAATGGGAGGCATCACGGCTCCAGTTTCTTTATCGTGTTGTTGACCACCGTGTATGAAAAGTGTGTTGAGTTGCATGTGAATAGTTTAAATAATAATAAATTTCAAATGTAAAACATATTGTTTAATGCCATAGGTTTATTTAACATCACTTTAAAAAAAATGTATATTTGTCGGAGATTCATTATTTAATTTTAAATCCACTTATTAGCTAAACTCATGAAATTTTCTGTTGTTTTTTTGTTATCCACTATTCTATTTTTCTCTTGCCAAAAAGAACTCACCTTTAGTGAGGTATCTTATAGCAACGAGGGCTGCCAAGGGGACTATGATTGTGTTGAGATCAAATTAAACTTAGTGGAGGCTAATAACCTTAAAAAAGTTTCAGATTCTATTAATTTGCATTTGTTTAGATTGATTAAAGACATGATGACATTTTCTGAAGATGCCATTGATACCAGTACAGTCTATAAAACATTAATTTCTAACTATCAAAAAGCTTTTTATTTTACCAAAAGCGAATTAAATAATGATAAAATGAAAAGTTGGGAGTTTACTTGCACCGCGAGTGTACAAAATGACGATCAGTTTTTTGTAAATTTAAAAGTAGACCATTACCAATTTACAGGTGGTGCTCATGGATACAATGCTTCGCAAAGCATTTTAATTGATAAAGTTAATGGCAAAAAATTGAGTGTTGACAAAATGTTTACCAATCATGACATCGTAAAAAGAAAAATAGAAATGATTTTTAGAGAACAATTTGATATTCCTTTTGGCAAATCTTTGAATGAATATGGTTTTTTCTTTGAAAACGACCAGTTTAAATTGCCTGAAAATATTTTCTTTGGTGATGATTTGATATTATTTGTTTATAACCCCTATGAAATTGCTCCATATAGCAGCGGCATCATTACCCTCGAGGTAAAAAGGCAGACTTTAGATAAATACCTTCAAATTAATCAATTTGAAAATTAATTAATTGGCATATTAAATTGTTCTAACGCTTTTAAGATCATCTCATCTTTTTTGGCAGTATATTGATAATAAGCATCAATACCAAACAATTGATTGATAAATGATTGTTTAAAAAGTTCTAATTTAGATGAATCATTAGGGTTCCAAAAATCTTGGTTTATGCCAATGTTATCTAGATAAGTTACAACATCTTGAAGGTAATATTGTTTGGTTTTTAGTAAGTTTTCCAAATTTGTAAGCGTGATGTTTTCAAAATCTTTTGGATGATTATCAATAACAAAAAACGCTAAATTATCTAAAAACCCAGTATGACTTTGCATCCATAAATCGTTTTTGTCTTTACCTTGAGGTAGTCCTACAAACACATCGGGTACGATGCCACCACCACCATACACAATTCGTCCTTTTTTGGTTTTAAATTTTAGACTATCAGATACTTTTATAGCATCTTTTTCGTATAATTCTCCTTGTTCAAAGCGTTGTTCAAAGTCGTTAAAATAGGCCGACTTTGACAAGTTGTTATAAGGTTTTTGAATAGACCTGCCTGAGGGGGTTAAGTATTTTGCAATGGTTAGCCTAACAGCACTGCCATCGCCTAAGGCCAAATCTTTTTGCACCAAGCCCTTGCCAAACGAGCGTCTGCCTACTATGTAGCCCCTGTCATTATCTTGTATGGCCCCGGCCAATATTTCGCTTGCAGAAGCTGAGTTTTCATTTATCAAAATGGCCAATCCGCCTTGGGTAAAAAGGCCTTTGTTTTGAGCTTTGATGTCTTCTTTTTGTCCGTTTTTAGTTACGGTGCTCACAATTACTTGGTTGTTTGATAAAAACTCATCGGCTATTTTTATGGCCTTATCCATATATCCACCGGTGTTATCTCTTAAATCAATAACAACATTTTTTATGGGGTTGAGGTTTTTTAACCTCAAAAAGTGAGTTTTAAACTCTTCGTGGGTGGTTTCAGCAAATCTATTGATTTTAAAAAATGCGGTATTATCATCAATAAAAAATGCAGATTCTACACTCACCACTGGCACTTCATCTCTTTGAACAACAAAGTTTAATAACTTATTTTCAGATTTTCTTAATACTTTGAGGTTTACTTTAGATTTTTTTGATCCTTTTAGCAAACCATAAATGTCTTGATTGCTTACATCACTCCCAAACAAAGGCTTGTTGTCTGCAAATAAAATTCTGTCACCGGTTTTGATTCCTGCCTTTTCTGAAGGGCCATTATTGATGGTTTTTATCACGGTAACGGTGTCTCTTAGTTTTAAAAAACTAATGCCAATGCCCACAAATTTGCCCTGCATACTTTGGTTAATTTCATCAATTTGATTGGCAGGGATGTAGACAGAGTGGGGGTCTAACTTGCTTAAAATTTCATTCACGGTGAGGTCTACTATAGAATCAGTATTTACGGAAGTCATATAGTCTCTCTCAAGGTATTCTATTAATTTGTTTAATTTGCTAATTGAATTTTTTTGGCTTCCATTCTTGTTCTTCTGACCAACAGCCATGCCGATCCAAACCCCCGCAAAGATTAAAAGTGCAGCCCAGATTGGCCAATAGATATTTTTTTTAATTTTCAAGATTGTTTGACGTAAGTTTCTGTTTCTATGTTTATGCAGTCTACAATAACGCCTGCTTCTTTTAAAAAATTAATACCCGAACAGTCTTTATAGGCATCTAAAAAAACTACGCGGCTTATACCTGATTGATGGATCAATTTACTACAATCTTTGCAAGGAGATAGGGTTACATACAAAGTGGCGTCTTGGCAACTCTGTGTAGACCTTGCCACCTTTAAGATAGCGTTGGCTTCTGCATGTAATACATACCATTTGGTGTAGCCATCGTCGTCTTCGCAAAAATTTTCAAATCCTGAGGGGGTCCCATTGTAACCGTCTGAAATAATCATTTTGTCTTTTACAATAATGGCACCCACTTGTCTTCTTTTGCAATAAGACAACTTGCCCCACTCTAAGGCCATTTTCATGTAGGCCACATCGTATCGCAGCTGTTTCTTGTGATTACTCATGCTTTAAATCTAATTCTACAACAATGGGGCAATGATCAGAATGTTTAGCTTCTGGTAAAATATATGCCCGTTTGATATTTGGTGTTAATGACTCAGTTATTAAGTGATAATCTATTCTCCAGCCCTTATTATTAGCCCTTGCATTGGCCCGATAACTCCACCAACTGTATTGTTGCAATTCTTTGTTGAGCCATCTAAAGGAGTCTACAAACCCGTTTTTAATAAACTTATCTAGCCATGCTCTTTCTTCGGGCAAAAAACCCGAAACTGTTTTGTTTCTAATGGGGTCATGAATGTCGATGGGTTCGTGACAGATGTTATAATCGCCACAAATTAATAAATTTGGTTTTTCTTTTATGAGGTTTTGCACATAGTTAAAAAAATCTTCCATGTACTGAAATTTTAGGCCCAATCTTTCTGAATTAGTTCCCGATGGCAAATACAAACTCATGATAGAAATATCATCAAAATCTACGCGTAAGTTTCTGCCTTCTGCATCCATGTAGGCGATGCTTGTGCCGTAAACTACTTTGTTTGGTTTTTGTTTACACAATACTGCCACACCACTGTAGCCTTTTTTTTCTGCCGGAAAATAGTATTGGTGACCGTAACCCAGTGACTCAAAAACAGCTTTGTCTATTTGATCTTCTGTAGCTTTTATTTCTTGTAAGCACAACACATCTGGGTTGGCTGCTTTGAGCCAATCAGCAAATCCTTTGGTTAGTGCTGCTCTAATGCCATTAACGTTATAAGAAATTACTTTCATCTGCGGTGTTTATACCCACAAATCTACAAAATAAGCGTTGTACTATTATTAATTATTTAATAATTCTAATTTGCTTTTGGTTTACCCAACCTATCATTTCGTCCGAAAGTCCGATTTTGTGCCACTGCTCTAAACTTTCAAGCACCTTAACCTTGGTGCCTTCGTGCAGAACAAATGCAGAAGTAGCACTAGGCGTAGGTTCGTTTTTTACATTAAGTTCGTTGGTGTATACGATGGCATATTGGTTTTTGTTGATTCTGTCTTTTTCATAAAATCCTGTGGCACTACAAATAATTAAATTAACTGCAGACAAAATGATTAGCGTAAAAGTGAGTCGTTTGAGCCAAATTTTTTCAGAAACATAATATATTAAGAAAACAACAACCCCCAAAATACTCCAAAAAACGGCAAAATATCCCCAAGTGTCATGATGATATCTCCCTGTGAAGTCGCTGATGAGTTTTTCCCAGCCAACTACTTCAAATTTTGGTGTTTCATCAATGGTTTTTTGTTGAGCTATTTTTAAGTTATTCAGGACGTCTTTGTCTTTAGGATTTAGCAGCAAAGCTTTTTCATAATAAAAAATGGCTTCTGCAATTTGGTTTGTTTTATAATAACTATTGGCCAAATTATAATATAAGGCAGTTGAATTTTTTTTGTCTTTTAAAATGCTGTTGTAGTGAATGATGGCTTGCTCATAGTTGCCTTTTTGATAAAAATCATTGGCTTTTTGAAACACTCCTTGGCTTTGCATTGTGCCACAAAAAAACAAAACCAACCAAATGAAATGATATTTTAAAATGATCTGTTTCATTTTTTAAATTGTTTATCGATATTGGTGATGCATTCTACCGCAAAATTATAATCTGTTTGGATGTCGTTTTCACTAAACGAAGCATATCTGGCCATTTCGGCATTTTGTATCAATTTTAACAGCTGATCTAGTGTTTCTTGGGTCACTTGTTTCTGCAAAAGTATATCGCCTAAATTATCTTTGGTCATTTCAGAGGTTTCTACTTTGAGCTTGGCTTTTAGGAAGTTATGCAAACACTTCTCGAGGGCTTCATAAAACTTAGTGCTATTAGTAATAGAATTTCTGGCTTCTTGAAGATATTTCTTGGCCAGTTTTTGATTGGCTTTTAGCCTATTGCCAACAACATCTGAAGCCCTTTGTTCGTTTCTCTTTCTTACAATTAAAAACAACGGAATCATTAAAAGAGGAGCACCCAAGGCAATTGGGAAAGCCCAAGTTTCTATAAATGACTTCTGATTGGTAGGGGTAAGTTTTGTTTTTGTTTGAATAAATCTAAACTGCTCTGAGGATACTACTGTTTCTTTTTGCGTTGTTTGCGTTGTTGAGGTCAATAACCTTCCGCCTTGTGTTACGTTAATTTCTATGGGTTTGGAGGTGATGGTTTTATAGCTTCTTGAACCTGTGTCAAAATACACAAATTCCAATGGTTGAATCACAAAGTTACCAGCAGATTGAGGCACCAAGGTATAGGTGTCTGCTATAGCACCTTGCATGCCACTTAAGGTGGTGTTTACCTCTTCTTTAAACACCGGGTCATACATTTCTATGGCATTGGGGACTTTTAGTTTAGGGAGTTTAAAGAGTTTAAGATTGCCATTGCCTTTGGCCACTAATTTTATTTCTAATGATTCTCCTGCTTCCAAGGCAGTTTTGTTTGGGATTACCTCAAATGATAAATTGCCTACAGCTCCATCAAATTCTGCGGGTGCATTATCAGGAAGTGATTTCACATTGATAGTTCTGGCACCGGCAGATATTCGTTTGGTGTCATTTTCAACAATTACACGTCCCCAAAAATCTCGCTTGTTGGTGGGCATTACCACATCTAACTCTAAGGCCAAAGGTTCTATTTCGAGATTGCCAGATTTTTGTGGATACATCACCACTTTTTTTAATACAACCACTCGGGTTCGCCTGCCATTGATTACGGTTTCGTCTATTTGTAAATCTTTTATTTCAATATTTTGTGTCCAGAAATTATTATACACAGGTTTATTAACTTCCTTAAAGTTGTTTATCCCGATGTTATAGCCTAAATAAAGTTTGTAGACTACAGATATCCCTTGATTAAGGTACGGACTGCCGTTAGAAACTTCTGCCACTAATTTGAGTTCTTCGCTCAAATCGATTGCAAGGTTGTTAGGGTCTTTGGGCTTGTCGATGGGTTTTGTAATTTCCACTACCACCGGATCTGTGTTGTATTCTTCTCCACGGTATTTTACAATGGCAGATTCTATTTTAATTTTGCCTTGTTGGTTTGGAATTAAGATATACGAGTATATCTTCATCATAGATCCCTTGCCGTTTATCCAAGATTGGCGAACCGTTTGGCTTGGGCCACTATAAACAGTAAACCCATTAAAGTCTGGTGCTTCAAAATAATCACCATCAAAATTCATTTCAAAATCTATGCGTAACCTGTCGTTTTGAGGCAAAGAGGTTTTGCTTACTTTTGCCACAAAGACATTTTGAGCTACTAACTGGTAGCTTTGCACAAACAACAACAAAATTGATGTGCAAAGAAAAAAACTTTTTAGTTTATTTTGTATTTCAGTCATTTAGCCTAAAAATTATCTGCAATTTTAGTGAGTTTTTTAATAGCTTACTTTTAAATTTCTCCTAAAATTTACCATTCTTTTTCTTGTTTAATCAAACTGCCCTTGTTTTTGTTTTCATTTACTTTTTGTTGGGTTTTCTTTTCCTGGTTTTCAACCGCATCTAGCAAGGCCTCTAGATTACGTTTGTTAGGGTTTGATGGCTTGTCAGACTCATTTTGATCTTGGTCTTGATCCTGATTATCTTGATTGTCCTGATTTTGGTTGTCTTCGTTATCTTGTTGGTCTTGATCTTGATTTTGTTGATTTTGTTGATTTTGGTCCTGATTATCGTCTTGATTGTTGTCTGGTGGAGGTGGGTTTTCTTCTAATAATTTTTTGGCCAAAGCATAATTGTATCTTGTTTGATCATCGTTTGGGTTGTTTCGTAAAGCATTTTTATAGGCTTCAACGGCTCCTTGATAGTTTTTTAGTGCCATCATGGCATTACCCATATTATGATAGATGCGGTGTTTTTCTGCTTTGGTTTGGGCTTTGCTTAGTGATTTTTGAAAGTTTGACACAGACTCTGCATGGTATTTTTGCTTATAAATGGCATTGCCCAAATTATAAGATGACTTAGCACCACTAACGTCTTTGTGGTCTGATAAGCGGTATTTTTTTTCGGCTTCGGTATATTTTTTTTCACTAAATGCTTTGTTGGCTTTGGGCAAATACTGATCTTTAGCTTTTTTGTCTTGAGCCCATGTGTTTTGACAAATCATAAAAGCAGATAGCAATACTAAGCTATAAAATAGTTTGCTCATAATGTTTTGTTTTTGGGGTTAAACAAGTTTAGTTTTTCTATCCAAGCGGTTTTTTTGTCAAACAGAATTGTTTCTAATAAAAATAAAATAAATGCAACCATCAAAAACCATTGAAACTGGGATTTAAAATCGGCCAATTGGGTGCTTTCTTTTTCTGTTTTTTCGATGGTGGCAATTTTAGATTTTACAAAGGCTAGTACTTCTTTGGTGTTTACCCCATCAATAAACCCGCCATTAGTAGCATTGGCAATTTGTTGAAGCGTTTCAGTCTCCATTTTTGTGTTAACAATTTCGTTGTCTCTGTCTCTGATAAAGCCAATTAAATTGCCTTTGTCTTTTATGGGTATGGTGCCCCCTTTTTCTGTGCCCACGCCTATGGCAATCACCTTAATATTTTCATTTTTGGCCAACTCCAAAGCAGTTTCAACGTTGTTAGAATGGTCTTCGCCATCAGAAATTAAGATGACCAATTTGCTAGTAGATTGCCCTTTGTCAAAAAAACCTACAGATTGCTCTAAGGCCTCATCAATTGAAGTGCCTTGTGTAGAAATCATGTCTGGTGTCATGCTTTGCAAAAACATGCGGGCAGCAGTATAATCTGACGTAAGCGGCAACACCGGAAACGCACTGCCAGCATAGGCCACCATGCTAATTCGGTCTGTTTGCAGCTGACCAATGATTTGAGACACCAATTGTTTTGATTTTTCTAAGCGGTTGGGGGCAATGTCTTCGGCCAACATGCTCTTAGAAACATCTATGGCAAAAACGATGTCGATGCCCTCACGTTTGATGGTTTCCATTTTGGTACCAATTTTTGGATTTACCATGGCAATACTAATGGCTACTAACCCAAAAACAAACAATGCAAATTTAACAATAGATTTAAAATTTGAATATTGCGGAGCCAATACACTTAATAATTGCTGATGGGCAAAGTTTTTTTGAAGTTTGCGTTTCCAAAGCATTTGCCATATAAACAGCAGTCCCACCACCGGAATAAGTAGTAATAAGTAAAAATATTTTGTTGCTTCAAATTCAAACATAATTTTATATAAATCCTCTAAACAAGGTGTGTTTTAATAAAAATTCTAACAATAAAAATCCAAGGGCCAGCCATACAAATATTCTGTACCATTCATGATAATTGTAAAACGTTTGTTCGTCTATTTCGGTTTTTTCTAATTTATCTATTTCTCCATAAATTTCCTTAAGCGACTTGTTGCTTGTTGCCCTGTAGTAATTACCATCTGTTTTTTTGGCTATAGATTTCATGAGTTTTTCGTCAATTTCTACAGGCATATTCTTAAATAGCAATTCACCCTTAGGGCCATAAGCATAAGGAGATTCTGCCATGCCATTGCTGCCAATCCCTATGGTATATACTTTTATATCAAACTCTTTGGCAATTTCGGCTGCGGTTTCGGGCTCTATAAACCCAGCATTATTAACCCCATCGGTCATCAAGATAATCACTTTGCTTTTGGCTTCGCTGGTCTTTAGTCTGTTAACTGCTGTGGCCAATCCCATGCCAATCCCAGTGCCATCTAGAATCACATTGTCATATTTAATAGATTTAATGGCTTCTAAAACAATGGGTTTGTCTATGGTTACGGGTGTTTTTGTGTAAGCCTCTGCTGCATAAACCACTAGTCCGATACGATCTGCAACTCTGTTGTAAACAAACTCTGAAGCAACTTTTTTAAGAGCCTCCAATCGGTTTGGCTTGAGGTCTCGGGCTAGCATACTGCCTGAAACATCTACTGCAAGCACGATGTCTATGCCCAAGTTAGATTTGTTTTTGATGGTAATGTCTGTAGACCTTGGCCTGGCCAATGCTATGATGATGCAGCTTAAGGCAAAAATTCTAAACAAATATAACACAGGTTTAAGTTTGGCTAAGCCCGATGATTTTACAGGAAACCCGCCTAAACTACTAATTTTGAGGCTTGCATTTTGCTTATGAAAAGTGAACCAATACCAAGCAACCAAAACGGGTATGACCAAAAATAGCCAAAAAAATTGAGGATGCATAAAGGTGATTTGATCGATCATTTTACTTGCTTTAATTCTATAGATTTAATCATTTTATCGGCTATAGCTTTGCCATAATTGTCATCTTCTAAATAAATAACCGTAACTTGCTGTAGTGTATTTTTTTGTTGAAACAAATACATTTGATACACAAAACTGTATTGATTTTTACCTGCCTTAAACTTAAAGGTGCCATAATTCTTTTTGCCTTGAGCGTTATTGCTTAAACTGAAATCTTCAGGTTTTACTAAAATGGTATAAGCTCCTAGCTTTTCAAGGACTTTCAATTCGTTTTCTAAAACAAATTCATTCACTTCCTCCTCTGGTTCAGTTTTTAGCAACGTGGTTTTTAATTGGCTAATAAATAAAGTTTCTACACTTCCTAGTTGAAATACTGATTGCTCTTGCACCAAGTCTGATAAAGACGGTGGTATCATGTCTTTCATTCTTTCAAACACATCTGGGGAGGTTATTTGTATGCCAGGATAGCCATATTCTGAAGTAACCCACTCTTGTTCGAGCATTTTTTTGGTGGTTTGATCAAAGAGTCCAAAGCCGTTGGTAAACCAAACAATCACACTCATCAACAACAAAAACACCCCAAGCCCAATAGACGCATACTTTAATCGTTTTTGTTTTTTCTTTAATGCTCTTTCAGATTCTTCTAGTAACAAATCTTCTTCTTCTTCAGTCTTAGGCTTAGCTGCATGAAAATCTTTCACTATGTTTTCTAACTTGTTACGATCTTCTTTTATTTCTAAAATAAATGGTTTTGATTTGGCAAACTTCACCAAATCGGCTTGTTTAAGAATATCTTCTAGCGTTTTGAGGGTAGATTGGCTCAGTTTATATTTCTTTTGTTTGAGTTCCTTTCGCAAGATAACCACCAACTCATTGGTAGTGCTTTCCATGGCTGGTACTTCGAGGGTTTCTTCGATGTAAATTCTAGCAATATCGGTGAGCTCGGTATAGTAAGTTTTGACGTCTTCATTTTCGAGCAGTTTTTCTTTGTCTAATTTTTTAAAGTGAGCCAGAGCTTTTTCGAGGGGAGATTTGTAAATGATGATGCCCGCTTTTTTGCGTTGGTAGGCTTCCCACAAATATTTGCCTCCAAAATACAATAAAGGCAATATTATTAAGATGCCTAACACCCACCAATACCAGGTTGCAGCATAACTTGGAGCCTCCATCACTTCTTTGATTTCAAACATGGGCTGCTTCAGGGTGTCTACCTCTACATCTAAGATTTGCACCATCAGGCTGTCTGAATAGTATGCTTTTTGATTTATAAAAACAGCTAACCTCGGGATGGGGTAATAGCCAGAATCATATTGGGTAATGCCATAGCGTTTTATAAATTCATAAAAACCGCCTTTTTTGATGGTGTCTACCGGATAGTTTTCTATTACTTCTAAAGACCCAATTTTAGGCAAATCAGGAAACTGCACCATGGCAAACGTATCAACTTGGGTTTGTAGTTTTAGGTTGATGAGCTTGCCTAAGGGTTTGGCTATAGAGTCTACAGAGGTTTTAATTTGAGGCGTTTGAGCCAAAGTTATAAGACTCATCAAAAGTAAACAAAATATTTTTCCAATAAAAAACTTAGGTTGGGTGTTCATCGTCATGGGTTAATTTCTTGCTTTAAAGTATCCTAGGAGTTTTTTTACATAGCTTTCGTTGGTTTTAATGGCTACCGTACCACAACCTGCTTTTTGAAAATTACTTAAAAAAGTTTGATGTTGTGTTTTAAAATAAACTTCAAAATCTCTTCTTACCTTTGATGAGCTGGTGTTTACCCATTTTTTTTGGCCGCTTTCAGCATCATTCATCAAAATTAACCCTACATTCGGGAATGCTTCCTCTTTCGGATCATAGACTTTAATACCCGTGACGTCATGTTTTTGACTGGCAATTTTTAAGGCTTTTTCATAATTATTGCCATCAATAAAATCTGAAATCAAAAACGTAATGGCTCGTTTTTTTTGAACCCCACTCAAAAACTCTAAAGGCACAGATAGGTTGGTTTTGTTGTTTTTGGGTTTAAACTCCAAAATTTCTCTGATGATTCTCAACACATGCGATTTGCCTTTTTTAGGTGGCACATACAACTCTATTTGATCTGTAAATAGAATTAGCCCTACTTTGTCATTGTTATTGGTGGCCGAAAAAGCCAAAGTGGCTGCAATTTCGGAGGCAAATTCGTTTTTGGTTTGCTCATGCGTACCAAATATTTTAGACCCACTGATGTCTACCAAAATCATCATAGTGAGTTCCCGTTCTTCTTCAAAAACTTTTACAAACGGCTCATTAAATCTTGCGGTTACGTTCCAATCTATAGACCTTACATCATCCCCAAAACCATATTGTCTTACCTCGGCAAACGTCATTCCTCGCCCTTTAAAAGACGTGTGATACTCACCAGAAAAAATGTGATTACTGAGTCTTTTGGTTTTGATTTCTATTTTCCGGACTTTTTTTAAAAGCTCTTTGGTATCCATTTTTTGATTTTTAGATTGGCATTGTTTGAAGTACTAATTTTTATAATGATTGACAAACAGCATATCAACAATTTGTTTGAATCAATACCACAAACTTAAAACGTCAAATTTCAACCCGCCATTAAGGCACTTCAATCTCGTTTACAATTTTGTTGATGATTTCAACCGAAGTCACGTTTTCAGCTTCTGCTTCGTAGGTAATTCCAATACGATGACGAAGAATATCATGCACCACAGCCCTCACGTCTTCTGGAATCACATAGCCTCTTCTTTTGATGAAGGCATAGGCCTTAGCAGCGGTGGCCAAATTGATACTTCCTCTCGGAGAGGCCCCAAAACTAATGAGTGGTTTTAGTTGTTCGAGTTTATATCTTTCTGGATATCTGGTGGCAAAAATGATGTCGAGGATGTATTTTTCAATTTTCTCATCCATGTAAACCTCACGCACAGTTTGTTGTGCTCTTAAGATTTCATTGATGCTTACCACGGGTTTCACCTCTTCTTTAAATGAGTTGAGGTTGCTTCGCATCACAAGGCGTTCTTCATCAATTTTTGGATAATCAATCACTGTTTTCAGCATAAAACGGTCAACCTGAGCTTCTGGTAACGGATAGGTTCCTTCTTGCTCTATAGGGTTTTGGGTGGCTAGTACCAAAAAAGGTTTATCTAACACAAAGGTAGTATCACCAATGGTTACTTGTTTTTCTTGCATGGCTTCAAGCAAGGCAGATTGCACTTTGGCAGGAGCCCTGTTTATTTCATCTGCCAAAACAAAGTTGGCAAAAATGGGCCCTTTTTTGATGCTAAAATCGTTTTGTTTGATGTTATAAATCATCGTACCCACCACATCGGCAGGCAACAAATCTGGGGTAAACTGTATTCTGCTAAAACTACCTTCTACGGCTTTGGACAAGGTGTTGATAGCTAGCGTTTTGGCCAAACCTGGTACACCTTCTAGTAAGATGTGTCCCTGACCAATAAGCCCAATCAAAAGGGTATCAATCATGTGTTTTTGACCCACAATCACTTTGTTCATTTCAGTTTTTAGCAAATCAATAAAAACGCTTTCTCGTTCAATTTTTTCGTTGATAGCTCTAATGTCAAAAGTATTGGTATCTTGCTCCATGGTATGATTTTTTTGAAGGTGCAAATTGAAAATATTATCCTTTTTTTGATGTTAACATCACGTTAAAATAGAATTGAAGGTTAGAAGTTTAGTTTTTTATTGGGAATACATAACTTCTAGTTGCGAAAATTTACTTAAAAAGGCATTTCAATAAATTATTTTAAAAATAAAACCCCCAAAATTTTTCATTTCAGGGGTTTTAATATTTAGTTTTTTAATCGCTTAAAGACAAACCGGCTTATAAAAATTCCGTTGCCATCTCCTGAGCCGGCATCACTTTCTACACCGCTGGTTACATAGGCTAATTCCCAGCCCTCATTGGCATAAGCATTTAGCATGCTAGACAAGATGGCATCATTACTGGCAATGTTTTGAAAATTGATACCAACCATCGAATAAAAGTTAAGTAAATTGGTTTCCTTAAAGTTTTCAGCTTTATTGTCTTTTCTTGAGGTTCTGTCTTTTTGCCTGCCGGCATCAGAATCCATAACCGGTTGAAACACCCGTTCCTCGTTGTTTTCAATGATTCGTGAGCGACCTATACCACCTGGTACAATAGACTCTACACTCGTTACAATTTTGTATTCAAAAACTTGGGCTTGTAAACTCAGACAAGACATTAATAAAAGGGTGATGGTAAAAAAGGTTGTTTTCATACGTTGAGATTTTTTTAACAAATTTAACAAATTTATTCAATTTTAATGCCATAAAATGATTCCACAAAAAAAGACAGTTTTTGCTGTCTTTTTTCTCACTACTCAAAAAAATATTTATTTAACTACTCAAATAAATTCTATTTACTTTTTTTAGATGGCTTTGTGGTCTCTTCTTTAGCTTCTAATCTGATTAAATCGCCAGATTGCAATTCTTTGCTAACTAAAATGTAGGGTCCAGTAATAATTTCATCACCTGCGGTTAAGCCTTCTAAAACCTCTAGATAGCTATCGTCTTGTATGCCTGTTTTAATCACTTTTATTTTAGCTTTATCACCATTTTTCACAAATACACACTCCATTTTTTTGGCTTGTTTGTCAAAGTTATCATTTTTAGGATTGGCTGAGGTGTCTGTTTTTACAACCACTGAGCTGATAGGCACTGCCAAAACATTTTCTTTCTTTTTGGTTATGATGTCTACTGTGGCTGTCATCCCGGGCCTAAACGGAGAATAGTTATCTGGTTTTCCTGCTAACAAATCTTGATAAGAAGTTCTTAAGATTCTCACTTTTACCTTAAAATTAGTCACCTGATCGGCAGAGATGGTATTGCTGGCTGTGTTTGAAATAGCTGTAACTTCTCCTTTAAACTCTTTTTTGAGGTAGGCATCTACTTCAATATTAGCTTGGTCTCCAACAGAAATTTTTACGATGTCGTTTTCATTCACATCCACTTCTACCTCCATGTTGTTGAGGTTGGCAATTCGCATGATTTCTGTACCAGCCATTTGTTGAGTACCCACTACTTTTTCGCCTAATTCAGCATTTAACAGAGAAATGGTGCCATCTGTTGGGGCATAAATGGTGGCTCTTACCAAACTTTCTTTGGCTTCGTTTACAGTGGCATTGGCACTTTGCACGGTATAATATGCGGCTTCTTTGGTGGCTACAGCGGTTTCATAGGCTGCCACAAAGCGATCCCATTCGGCTTTTGAAATGATGTTTTTTTCAAACAAAATTTTATTGCGTTCAAAGTTGGCTTTAGCCTCCGTAAGAGCAGCTTGGGCTTGTGATAAGTTGGCTTTGGTATTAGAAAGCCCAGCAACTGAGCGGTTATAGCCAGAGGTAAATAATTCCGGATTGATTCGGGCTATCACTTGTCCTTTTTTTACTTGATCACCTTCTTTGATGGGCAAAAAGATAATTTCACCCGATACTTCAGACGAAATTTTTACTTCTGATTCGGGTTGAATTTTTCCGGTGGCCGATACGGTTTCTATGACTGTTCTTTTTTCTATGGTTGCCGTGTCTACCAATTTGCCGGTTGGTTTTTTAGATTTTGAAACAAAATATCCAACGCCTACAACAACAACTAAGATGGACAATACAATGATTAATGGCTTTTTCATATAATTAAGACTTATGTTTTTATGATTTTTGATAAATAGGTAATCCAAAGTACAATTGAAGAATTTTTGTTCTAAACAAATAATCGTATTTTGTTCTGAGAGATTCTGCTTCTGCCACCACTAATAAGTTTTGGGCTTGCGTTAGGTCATAAGTATTTAATAACCCAACATTAAATCTTTCGGAGGCATAATAATACGCTTCTTTTCTGGCCTCCAGCGTGCGTTGTGCCGCTTGGTATTGTTTTAGGGATGCTTGGGCATCAGCATAAGCAGTATAGATATTTCTTTCGAGGGTTAAGGTGGTTTCCTCAGCTTGCAACTGACTTCTTTGAATGGCCACTTTAGATCGGCTCACTTGGCTTCGGGCAGATAAACCGTTGAATATGGGGATGCTTAACTGCACACCAAAGTTCTGACCTTTGTTGCGTTCAAATTGCGACCACACCGAGGCAGGATTTCCAAACACGGGTCTAAAATTAGGTTGCACCACTAATTGATTGGTGCCTTCAACAAAACCAATTGGCGTGTTGGGGTTTATTGGGTCTTGCTCTATGCCAACCACCCTGTCAAAATAGGCTGCACGGGTGTCAAAAGAGTAAAAACCTATGAGTCTTGGTTGCAAAGCACCCCGGGCAATTTTTAGATTTTTCTCAGCAATTTGTATGTTGGTTTCAGCCAATTTTACCTCAGATCGGTGTGTTTTGGCTTGTTCGATAATTTCTTCAGGCGTTTTAAACAAAATACTATTGTCGGTAACTTGGTAATCTTCCTGAACGATGTCAAATGTTTTATAATTGTCTAATTGTAATAATTGAGCCAAGTTGAGTTTAGATAACAACAAGGCATTTTCTGCAGCCAACACCAATTGTTCGCTATCAGATACTGCCGCCACCCTGTCTAAATAATCGCCTTTGGGTGTTTGGCCGCTTTCCCAGAGGGTTTTGGCTCTTGTGGCTTCGTTTTCGTTGGTTGTTAACTGAGATTTTTGTACTTTGAGTTGTTCTCTGTTAAACAAAATTTGCAAATAGGCATTGGCAATATTTAAAGACACATCATCACTCATTTGCCCCAATTGATAATCGGCTGCTATTTTTTGCAAACGAGCTCTTTGGTAATTGTTTTGTTTTTGTAAACCGTTATAAATATCAACCCCCACATTTAGGCCAACACCTGTAAACTGAGCAGTTAGGTTTTCTAAAATACCCGTGGTGATGTTCTGGTTTAAACCAATGTTCCAAGAGTGAACAGCATTGGCATTTACGGTGGGTAAAAAATTATAAAATGCTTCTTTTTGATTGATGTTGGCTAAGTCTTTTTCTAAGGCAGTTTGCTTTATTTGAATGTTGTTTTTGATGGCATAAGTAACACATTCTTCCAAAGACCACACATTATTGGTTTGTGCAAAAGTAGCCTCACTGCTAAGCCAAAAAAGAGATAAAACAAAAAAAGTTGAAAATAATTTCATGTGATGTTTGATTTACTTCCATAAGTACGTCAAACAAAACAAATGTTACAAAACAGGGTGTTTTTTTAAAATATTTTGAAATAAAATCACTAAAACACCCTTTTTTGTTGATGATTTATAGCCTTGAAAAGCATAAATCAAAAAATTTATTTTCCAAAAATACCTTTCCATTTTGGGTAAGTAAGTGCCAAAATAGCCGTGTTGAAAGCCATTGGAATGCCAATTTCTACTAATTCCTCTGGTCTGTTATCCAGAAAAAAGTGCAACAAAAAAATATTGACAATGATTGGCATCAGCAAGATAGCTCCAAACACACGTGTTCTTGGAATAATGATTAATAAACCAAACAACACCTGACAAAATCCAACAAAAGTAGTAAAGCCCGATTCGCACAAATGGGTAATCACTTGTTGGTATTCTATGGGGATGGTAGAGGTTTCATCAAAAACTTTACAAGGACTCAAAAAGTGTTTTTTGATGCCTTTGTAGATAAAAAATCCGCCTAACAAAAAGGATAAAACCCAGCTTAAAATGTTTTGAAATTTGTTCACGTTATTTTAAAAATTGAAAAGTGATTAAAGAGACTATATAGGCAAAAGCACTCATGGCAAACAACTGAATAAGGGGCCATTGCCAGGAGTTGGTTTCTTTTTTCACAATGGCCAAGGTGCTCATGCATTGCATGGCAAAAGCATAAAACAGCAATAAGGATAGGCCAGAGGCCAAATTGTACACTGGTTTTTTGGTAACAGGATGCACTTCTGAAGTCATTCTTTGGATGATGCCTGCTTCGTCCTCGTTGTCTTTGCCGATGTTATAAATGGTAGACATGGTGCCTACAAACACCTCACGGGCAGCAAAAGAGGCCAACAATCCGATGCCTATTTTCCAGTCATAGCCTAAAGGCTCAATGGCAGGCTCAATGGCTTTACCTAAAATACCAATATATGATTTTTCTAGTTTAAAGGCCGCTACAGCATCTTCTATATCTTGCGAGGAAGCCCCTTGGTTGGTGAGGGGGATTACCACCAATTCTTCGGTGCGGTCAAAATCTTTGTGTGGGCTATAGGAAGCCAAAAACCACAAAACAATAGAGATAGAGATGATAATTTTGCCGGCTCCGGAGATAAACCCGAGGGTTTTTTCATAAATATTGAGTCCCACATTTTTATAAAAAGGGATTTTGTAGTCGGGCAACTCTACCACAAAATAGGTTTTGCCAGATGTCTTTAAGAGTTTATGCAAAATATACCCACTGAGCAAAGCCACGGCAAAGCCTAAAAAGTAAAGTAAAAACATCACTAAGCCCTGCAAATTAAAGAAATACAAAAATGATTTAGACGGAATGATGATAGAAATTAAAATAGTATAAACCGGTATACGAGCAGAGCAGGTAGTAAAAGGCGTGATGAGGATAGTAATCAACCGCTGCCTCCAATGTTCGATGTTTCGGGTAGCCATGATAGCCGGAATAGCACAAGCCGTACCAGAAATTAGGGGCACAATACTTTTGCCACTCAGACCAAAGGGTTTCATCAAACGATCCATGAGCACCACCACTCTGCTCATGTAGCCAGACTCTTCGAGCAACGAAATAAACAAAAACAAAAAGGCAATTTGTGGCACAAAAATAACCACACCGGCTATGCCGGGGATTAAGCCCTCAATGAGCAAATTGGTAAATATACCTTCTGCTAGGTGCTCACCCAACCAAGCCGAAAGTTGCCCAAAAGCATTGTCTATAAAATCCATGGGCACGGTGCTCCAGGCAAATAACGATTGAAAAATCAAAAACAATAACCCAAAAAAAATCAGGTATCCCCAAACTTTGTGGGTTAGCACCCTGTCTAGTCTTTCGGTGAAACCCTCCGCTTTTTCGGGGTCTATAAAAACATTTTTTTGCAAGATCTGTTTTATTTGTTGAAACCTCTGCACCGTTTCATGATGCTGCATTTTTTTGAGTTCACTTTCAGAAAAAGTACCCAATTTTTCGGTAGTGTTTTCTAATGATACACCCTTATATTCTAATTGATGGGTATAAGCCAACCACCATCTGTAAAAACTAACATCGGGAAAATGGGTTTTAAAATTTTGATGTAGTGATTTATTGATTATTGAATCATCAAAAAATGGCGTTTGGTTAAAATTTGACAAATTACCTAAAGTTGCCTTGAGTGCTGCCAACCCTTCTCCAGATCTAGAATTGGTTAAAATGATATGCGTATTGAGTTCTTTACACAGGTTTTCTAGGTTTAAAGTGATGCCTTTTTTGGGCATCAAATCTATCATGTTTATCACCAATAGGGTGGGTAACCCAATAGATTTTATCTGCGAAAAAATTAATAAATTGCGTTGTAAATTGGTTACATCGGTTACCACCACCAAGGCATCCGGATAGTTTTTGTCTGCAGGATTAATGAGTAAATCTATCACCACTTTTTCGTCTTTAGACGTGGTCTTAAGACTGTAAGTACCTGGCAAATCGATGATACTAACCGTGTTGTTTTTAGAGATTTTACATTGCCCTATTTTTTTTTCTACTGTAACCCCCGGGTAATTGCCAACTTGCTGATTGAGTCCTGTAAGCTGATTAAATAAAGAGGTTTTTCCGGTGTTTGGGTTGCCAATGAGGGCTATTTTAGAAATATTCGACATCATTAATAAATTAATTCAACTTCAACTAGTTCTGCCACGTCTTTGCCAACCGCTATTTTTGATTGATTGAGCAAAATTAAAAACGGATCACCCAAAGGAGCAGTGCCTATCATTTCGATGATTTCGCCTTCAAGAAACCCTAATTCTAATAGTTTTAGTGGCACATTTTGCAATCCGTTGTGGCTGATAATAGCCTTTTGTTGGGGTTGCATTTGATTTAAAGTTAAGCTCATTTAAGTTGAAATGTTTTTTGATGAATAAAATGTTTTAAAACACTTAATCTTTGGGTTTAAAAAATTCTTTTTCTAATGTTTTAATGTCATTTAATAATTTTTCAATCTCCTCGGTTTTGGTGCCATCATAAAATCCTCTCACTTGTCTTAAGGGGTCTATTAACACAAAATTTTCGGTATGCACCATGTCATACAACTCGTCAGAGTCTTCGGTTTCAACAGCCAAGTAAGACATTCTGGCCAAATAAAAGATATCTTTTTTGTCTCCGGTAACTAGGTTCCATTTGTCTTCATTGATGCCTTTTTTTTGGGCATAGGCTTTTAAGACTTCTGGGGTATCTACGTCGGGCATTACGGTGTGAGACAATAAAAAAACATGGGGGTTATTTAATAATTTTTCTTGTAATACCAACATGTTGTCTTTCATGATTGGGCAAATGGTGGGGCAGGTGGTAAAGAAAAAATCTGCCACATATATTTTGTTGTCATAAAAACTGTTGGTAATGGTATCTCCATTCTGATTTATAAAACTAAAGTCGGCTATTTTGTGGTCTTTTCGTACAAATTGAATACTGGTATCAACTAATTTCGGATTTACATCGGCCGGATACCACACCCTTAGTTTTTTGTCTTGCGAAGTCAAATTAAAGGCAACGGCTAAAAAAATCACCGAAAAGACAATAAAAAAAACTATCAGGAATCTGTATTTTTTTAACATGCTTATTTTTTTTACAAATTTAAAATTTAAAACAGCACTATTTAGACTAATTATAAAAAAATTAAGACATCAATCGTAGGTTATAACAGATTTCATCATTGATAAATTATTTACAATAAATTGTTTAGAAATTCGTTATTTAAATAATTTGTTTCAATTGAGTTAGTATCCGGATTAAATGAAAGTGACAAACCCGATTGTTTTAGTAGATTTTTGGTCACTAAAGCAATCGGGTTTTTTTATTTTTAAAAATATTTTAAAACCAAGGTTTTTTATTCACCTGATAGGTTTGATAAAATTCTTCATCTGAGCGGGTAAGGTAAATGATGCCCTCTATAAAGGCTACTAAACCTATCACGGATAGGATGATAAATCCTATAAAAATGCACGCTGTTACAAAGCCAACAATCGTTAAGATGAGCATGATAATTCCTTCGTTATTGTAGCCCAAATAAAATTTATGAATTCCAAGCGAACCAAAAAACAAGGCAAAAATGCCTGCTACAATTTTTTTGTTATCTCTGTAAATTGGCTGGGGTTGATTCCATTGCTTTGGTGGGGTGTTTACTTCCATAATTAAAATAGTTTTGGTTAGTGATGGTATAAGTTTGTAATTTTTTGTAAAGTAACTTCAGCTAATTTTACTAAACTCTCTTGAGACCAGCCTGCCACATGCGGGGTTAAAATCACGTTAGGATGTTTAATGAGTTGCATGAGGGTTTGGTTTGGAGATTCAAAGATAGTTTCAAAAGATGATTTTTCAAACTCTATTACATCTAGTCCAGCGCCTAATATTTTTTTTGTGTTTAAGCCTTCCAATAAATCTTGCGTTTGCACACAAGCTCCTCTGGCTGTGTTGATAAGCCAAAAAGGCTTTTTTGTTTCTTCAATAAATGCTTTGTTGATCAGGTGTTTGGTGATTGCTGTTTGGGGTACATGCAAAGAAATAATATCTGCTTTTTGTTGAATTTCTGCTAATGAAACTTGTTGGGTATCGTCGTTAGATTTATTGGGCAAAATATCACAACACAAGACGGTGCAACCTAAAGCATTGAGTTTTTTGGCAAAAGCAGATCCCGTGTGGCCATAGCCAATAATACCTACTGTTTTACCAGATATTTCGATGCCTCTATTGGCTTCTCTTTGCCACAAGCCGTGTTTTATTTCATGATGCCCTTGGTGTATCCGGTTGGTTAAATTGAGCAGCAAGCCTAAGGCATGCTCAGCTACTGCGTTGCAATTACCTTCATTGGCTGCAATTAAAAGGATGTTTTTAGATTGGGCATAAGGCACGTCTATGTTTTCTAGTCCAGCACCAATGCGGGCTATAAACTCTAAATTTTTGGCTTTATCTAAAAATGTTTTATTGATGGGAAGCCTACTTCTGATAACCAAACCATGGTATGCGTCAATTATATTTAAAACCTCATCAAAACTAGAAGACTCGTCTAACACATTCTGAAACCCCATTTTTTGCAAGCCCTCCCACAGCAAAGGATGGTTGCTGTCTAGATGTAATATTTTTTTTGTAGATACATTTTTCATTAAAAACCTAACAATACTTTTGCGATGTTAAAATAGATGAAAATACCAAAAATATCATTGCTTGTGGTGATAAAGGGGCCAGTGGCTAAGGCAGGGTCTATGTTGTATTTATTGAGCGTAATGGGCACAAAAGTACCAATAAGCGAAGCAATGATGATTACAGCTACCAACGAAATGCATATGGTAATTGCCACCATCACAGACATGTTTAGCATCAATATGGCCGACCCAAACAACAAAACTGAAAGTAAAAGACTGTTTATCAAGCTCAAGGAAACTTCTTTGGCTAAGCGTTTGAATAATGAGCCCGAGAGGGTGCCATTGGCAATACCTTGCACAATGATGGCAGATGATTGCACGCCTACATTACCGGCCATGGCAGCAATGAGTGGGGTAAAAAAATACAATTCCTTAAAATTATCCATGGCACCTTCGTAATTGCTCGAGACATTTACAGCAATTAAACCCCCAAACAAGGCCAAAATAAGCCAAGGTAAACGGGCATAGGTGAGTTTAAATAAGCTGTCGTCGGCTTCTACGTCTTTAGAAATACCTGCTGCCATTTGATAATCTTTGTCAGCTTCTTCTTTAATTACATCAATAATATCGTCTATGGTAATTCTGCCAACCAAACGGTTGAGTTCATCTACCACAGGGATAGCCTCTAAATCATATTTTTGCATAATTCGGGCTACTTCAACGTCTTTGGTATCTACTTTTACGTAATCTAATTTCGGAATATAAACTTCTTTGATAGGTGTTTTGGTAGAGGTGATAAGTAAATCTTTGAGAGACAATCGGCCTTTTAGTACATTTTCATCGTCTACTACATATATAGAATGCACTCGAGACACTTGTTCTGCTTGGGCTCTCATTTCTTTTACACAGGTGAGCACGTTCCAGTTTTCGTTTACTTTCACTAACTCTTTTGCCATGAGCCCCCCGGCAGAATCTTCATCATATCGCAATAAATCTACAATGTCTTTGGCATGTTCCAAGTCTTCCATTTCAGAAATTACTTGGTTCTTTTTTTCTATAGACAGTTCACCAATAATGTCTGCAGCATCATCGGTAGTGAGTTCCTCTAGCTCGTCTGCAATTTCTTTGGGGGTAAGTAGCTCTAAGATTTTGTTCCGGAGGTCGTCTTCTAATTCTAATAAAATTTCGGCTGTAACGTCGCTTTCAAGCAAATTAAAAATATAGATGGCTTCGTCTATCGACAGCAAATCCATGATTTCGGCAATGTCAGCATAGTGAAATTCTTCAAAAATTAAAATAATTTCTGAATTGTTTTCCGCTTCAATGAGGCTTTTGAGTCTGGGAATTAAATTTTCTTTAATTTCAAACTGCATGATTTTGAATCTTTTGGGTTAACAGCAAAAATTCCTCTACAGATAATTGTTCTGGTCTGAGGTCAAAGATAATATCTTCTTTTAAATTATCTGGTAAATTAAACGATTTTAAGCTATTTCTTAAAGTTTTTCTGCGTTGATTAAAGCTTAGTTTCACGATGCTAAAAAATAATTTTTCGTCTACGGCTAGTTCAAACTGCAATTTCCTGGTTAGTTTGATGACTCCCGATTTTACTTTTGGTGGGGGGTTAAAACAGTTTTCATGCACCGTAAATAAATATTCACAATCATAAAACGCTTGGGCAAGCACCGATAAAATGCCATATACTTTGCTGCCTTTGGTTTCACAAATTCTGGCAGCCACTTCTTTTTGAAACATCCCGGCAAATTCTGGCACCAAATGTCTGTTTTCAATAACCTTAAAAACAATTTGAGACGAAATATTATAAGGGAAATTACCAATAACGGCAAATTGATGCTGATTAAAAAATGAACTCAAATCTATTTTTAAGAAATCACCACTAATGATGTTGCCGTGTAGGGCTTTGTAATTATGATGAAGGTAGTCTACAGATTCTGTATCTATTTCAATCACTTTTAAATGATGATTGTCTTGAAGCAAGTATTGGGTTAAAACCCCCATCCCCGGGCCAATTTCTAAAATATTTTTGGTGACCGTAATGCTGAGTGTTGAAGCAATTTTTTGGGCAATAGCCAAGTCTGTTAAAAAATGTTGACCGAGATGTTTTTTGGGTTTAACGTTGTTCATCAAGATTTAGTTTTGAGGCATAAAATCTTCAATAAGCTGTAACTCAGTTCTAAAGGCAATCATTTTGTCACCAAACAACTTTAAGCCCTCTTGCCTGAGCCTTGGGGCATCTATTTCATAATATTTTTGCAATTCTTCTTTGTTGCTGCATAAATATTGAATGGCATAAGTAGTGCCTCCTTGGTCTTCTTCAACCAAAACTTTAATGAGCCTGGCAGAGATAAACCGGCCGGTATTAAGCACTTCTTTAATGTGTTTTTGCTTCATCCATTGTATCCATTGATGATGTATAGATTCGTCTATACTACAGGTAACATTATAAATAATCATAAACTAAATGGTTTGATCTCCTCTGATGGTTCGGTATCTTTTTTGGGCATTCACAAAATGAATGCTGTCTTGGTGATTGAGGATGATTTTTTCGAAATAAATTTTGGCTTTGTTGTGGTCATTGAGGTGTAAAAAATAAATTTCACCCAAATAATGGTAGGCTTTGTCTCTATATACTGAGTCTTCAAACTGATTGATGATGTTTAGCAGATATCCTATGGCTTCTTCATATTGGCCTTCTTTTCTAAAGAGTGTGCCAAGTTTATAATAAGTATCGTCTATGAGGTCGTCTTCTGGAAATTCCGCAATAATTTTTTTAAACAAATTAGTGGCCTCTTGGGTATTTTTTTGATACAATTTGAGGTCAGCTTTGGCAAATTGTTTCATGGCCAATTGCAGGGTGTCTTGTTGATTGTTGTCTGTAATGAGCAAAAACATTTCTAGGGCATCATTGGCAATGAGTTGAGAAGAGGCAGACTTTAAAACCTTGAATTGTTGCAAAGCCCACTCAAAATCTTCTTGGTAATAGCTGGTCATGGCCAATTTTAAATTAGCCTCTTGGCTCAGCTCATTGCCTTGCATGTCGGTTTCCACTTGTGCATAAAGCAACAAGGCTTGTGAAAATTTTTCGTTGTGTAAAAAGATATCGGCTTTAAGCATTTTTACTTTGGCTAATTCTTTGGGGTTTAGCCTAAAGGTATCTATGGTTTTAAACACATTTTGAGCTGCTTCAAAATCTTTTTTCTGAAAAGCCAAAAACTTAGCTTGCAACAACATCAAGTCTAAAGACCTTTCGTTTTGGCCAAAACGTGCAAAGATCTCGTCGAATTTTTTTTGTATTTTGGTGTGGTTAGCCGCATTACTTTGCTCTATTTGTATGCTCATTAAAAAATGATGACAGTACAAAATCAGTTCAGCATCGGTGGCTTGCTCTAGCACAAAACTAAAGATTTCTTCTGCAATGGGGTCGTTATCTGCCATGGCAAATTCGCCTAAATCTACAATTTCATAAAAAGCTTCGGGATATCTTTTAAAAATAGCTTTTTGTTGCACAAAAGCCCGGTCATATTGCTTGTTTTGCACATAAAACCAGCTTAAAAATTGGTTCCAAAAAATATCTTGGTTTTTTTGTGTTCGGCTTATCAGGGCTTTTCTGAGCAGGTCGTTAAAAGACACATCATCTTGATCACTCATGAATATAGACAGCTGATTTTGAATAACATAAAGCCTTGAGTTGTTTTCGTAAGCTTCGGTTAAATAATATTCAACCATCAAGTTAATTTCACCTTTTTGACCATAAAGCAGGGCTAAGTTGTAGTTAAAATTGGCTTCTTTGTTTACTTCTTTCCCTTTTTTGTATGCTAAAATGGCATAATCTATTTCGTATTTTTTTTCAAAAGTGTAGCCTATTTGGTAAACGTTAGAAAAATTATCTTCGATGCTTTTAATGGCTAGTTGATAATACTTTTCTTTTTCGGCTTCGTTTTTCATCAACTTATAGTTGTAGCCCAATTCTAAATGAAATTTGGGGTTTACATATTTTTTTAGTTGATTTTCTAACAACACTTTGGCTGCCTCCAGGTTGTTGAGGTTTTGATGACACTCTACCAAGGCAAACAAATAATTGGTGTTTGAAGGTTTTTCTTTAAACAAGGCTTCATAACTTACCAGAGCTTTTTCGTAATCACCGCGGCTCATGTAGAGCTGTGCCAATTGCTCGTTTTGAGCCAAGGCAAAAGTGACTGAAAAAAAAAGCACTAAAAGGTAATAACCAAGTTTCATAATTGTTTTAAAAATTAAATATACCCAAAAAAAATTAGTCACTTGCAATTTGTGAATAATTTAACCCAAGCTCAGGCTTAATTGATGATGTCAAACCCCGTATACGGTCTTAGGACTTCCGGAATCACAATACCCTCGGGGGTTTGATAATTTTCTATGATGCCAGCCATGACTCTTGGCAGGGCCAAGGAGCTGCCGTTGAGGGTATGTGCCAAAACATTTTTGCCGTCTTCATTTTTGTATCGCAACTTAAGACGGTTGGCCTGAAACGATTCAAAATTTGAAACAGAACTTATTTCTAACCATTTTTGTTGTGCAGTAGAGTACACCTCAAAATCGTAGGTGAGAGCAGAGGCAAAACTCATGTCACCTCCACATAGCCTGAGGATTCTGTAAGGCATTTTGAGCTCGTTCATGATGTTTTTTACGTGCTCAACCATGGTGTCTAGGGCATGGTAAGAATTTTCTGGTTTTTCTATACGCACAATTTCTACTTTGTCAAACTGGTGCAATCGGTTTAGGCCTCTTACGTGAGCTCCGTAAGAACCTGCTTCGCGTCTAAAACAGGGGGTGTATCCGGTGCATAAAATAGGCAAATCTGAGCCTTGCAAAATCACATCTCTAAAGAGATTGGTTACGGGCACTTCTGCAGTTGGGATGAGGTATAAATCATCTATGCCTACATGATACATTTGTCCTTCTTTGTCGGGCAACTGCCCAGTGCCTATGCCAGAGGCTTCATTAATTAAATGGGGCACTTGGTATTCTGTATAGCCTGCTTTGGTGTTTTTGTCTAAAAAATAGCTGATGAGGGCTCTTTGCAATTTGGCTCCTTTGCCAATGTAGACCGGAAAACCTGCTCCGGTAATTTTTACGCCAAGTTCAAAGTCGATGATGTTATATTTTTTTACCAACTCCCAATGAGGTAAGGCATCGGCCGCTAAGTTGGGCACTTGGCCAGCTTCAAAAACCACTTGATTGTCTTGCTCATTTTTGCCTGGAGGCACAAGCTCAGAGGGCACATTTGGAATTTCGTATAAGGCTTGTGTAATATCTTCAGTCAGGGCATTAAAGTGGTCTTGCAACTGCTTAGAATTTTCTTTTATGCTCGCAGTTTTGTCTTTTAAAGCCTTGGCTTCGTCTTTGGCTCCTTGCTTAAGCAGCAAGCCGATGTCTTTAGAAATTTTGTTTGATTCTGCTAATAGTTGCTCAAGCTGGGTTTGAATTTGTCTTTTTTGAGCATCTAAGGTCAACACTTTTTCTACTAAAGCTGCAGGATTGCTTATTTTTTTTTGAAGTTTTTGAATGATAACTTCTGGTTGTTCTCTTAAATCAGTTAATTGTAACATTCCTTAAATGTATTGAAATTGACCACAAATTTAACCAAATTAATTCAATTTTTGTATGGCAGCGGATAATTCTAAACGTTGCCAACAATAATTTTTTATAAATTTTACAAGTTGTTGATTTTCTTTTAATATGAGGTTAAGACAAATAAAAAGTTTTACCGATAAATTTGTAATTTTGAAATTTTTATAAAAATCAAGAATGCAAAAATATACGTTTATTTGGGTTCTAACTTTTGGGTTTTATGGTTTACAACTCGTGGCTCAAGACACCTTGCATACCAAGCCTAAGGCTATTTTTTCTGTTGGCTTAGGGTTGCAAAAGGGGTTTATTTTTGCCCATACCGAAGAGGTGCAAAACACCAAAGGTGCCAACCCTACTGGACTTGACGTTTTTTTGAGTTGGCAACGGAATGATGAGTCGGCTTATGATCTTTGCAGATGTTACCCTAAGCAGGGTTTGCAGCTGTCTTATTATGATTTTGACGTTGACATTTTGGGCAAAGGGCTCATGGCGGCTTATTTTTTAGAGCCTAGCTATAGGCTAAAAAACAATTTATTTTTTTCTTTTAGAGGTTCATTAGGGCTTGCCTATCTTACTAATCCGTTTGATATAGAAACCAATCCTACTAATCAGTCTTACAGTAACCACCTAAGTTTTTATGTTGCCTTGGGCTTGGGGTTTTGGTTTCCAGTATCAGATAAATTGTGGTTGCAGCCTAGCATAAATTATAATCACATTTCAAATGGCGGATTAAATCAGCCAAATAAAGGTGTTAATTGGCCAACGGCAGGACTTACATTGAGATATCAACCCAAAATGCAAGCTTGGTTTGACCCGGTTGAGACCCCCAAAAAATCTTATAAAGACTATCAAAACCGTTATGATGTGGCTTTGTTTTCTACCCGTAGGCGGGTGTTTGATGCTGAGGGCAACAGAGAAAATAGTTTTGTGAGCGGATTGGCTTTTCAGGGGGGTAGGCAAGTGGGGAGTATTCATATGCTGACTTTAGGTGCTGAAGTTTATTATGATGGAGGTATTCAAAAACGCTTGGCAAAATGGCGTGTTCAGTGCTAAATTGACCATTCGGTTTTTAAATGAAGTTAAGTGCTAAATTGAAAGCAAGTACTTCAAAGTTTGCCACTTCGCCAAGCCGCAAAATGTTAGTTAGCAGGGTTTTATAACAAATAGGTGTAACGTATGATAGATTGATATCAGGCCGTATTAGACGCAAAACTTTTTGCAAGTTTATTGGCAATTGTTTGTGTTGTGAGATGGCATAGCCCTGATGGCAACGGCAGCCTTGTGCCGGCAAAAGCCAAGTTTTGTGGGCAGTGTAAAGCGACCAGCGGAAGCTTTGACAATGCCCCTATAAAACTGGTTTTTGACAAACAAGCTATAGTGAACAGCAGGAATAGCTTCTGATAAAAAATCGCTGAGTTTGAAGATGTTTGTAAAGCAATTTTCTGATATCTTTACGTTTTATTAAAAATATTTTCATGAAATTTTTTTGGGGCTTTATCATCGTTTTTGTTTGCCTAGGATGCTCTGGTACGCAATCTTTAACGACCGTTGCACCGCAGCCTTCAGCTAAAAAAATTGAACCTATGCAGCCTAAAGCGTCGTTTTTTCACGTGCCTATTTCGCTCAATTACAAGGAATTGTCTAGGCAGACTAATTTGCTCATGGGCAAAGAAGTTTATAAAGATTCTGTGATAACAGATGACAACATGACAGTGTTGCTTGAGAAAACTGGTGCGGTATCATTCAGTTATCTGGAAGGGAAATTAAAAACCACCTTGCCTGTGAAGGCTACCGTAAAATATCGATATGGCACCACCTTGTTGGGCAAAGAATTGTATGACACCAAAACAATTGAAATGCAGGGGGTAGTAAATTTGCTGAGTTCGGTGCGACTTAACAATTGGAAACTAAATACTCAAACCGTTTTGCAAAACATTGATTGGCAGAGCAGCCCCACGATTTCGATGTTGGGCAAGCCTGTGAAAGCCACTTTTTTGGTTAATCAGGCACTCAAGTATTATAAAAAGAAAATAGAAGACAGTATAGATGAGGCTTTAGACAACAATATGGATTTTAAACCGCAGGTGATTTCTGCTATTGAGACCTTAGCGGTGCCTACTTTGATGCATCCGGCTTATGAAGCTTGGTTGCAAGTGATACCGGTGGAATTGTATACCACCAATGCAGAATTGACCAAAGACGACATCAAAATTCAGATGGGATTAAAATGCTTATTGCAAACTACCTTGGGCAGTATGCCACAGAATACCTGGGATAGCAGTCAGTTAATTTTGAAACCTGTGAGCAAAATGCCTCAGCTTTTTCAGGTAAATTTAATTGCTTTTTCAGATTATAAAGAGGCTTCTAGACTGATGACCAAGAATTTTGCAGGTTATAAAATTACCGAAGGCAACAGGGCTATAGAAGTTACCAAAGTGGAGTTGTGGCAACAAGAGGACAAATTGATTATTGCCTTGAGTTTAATTGGCTCTATAAAAGGGGTGATTTATCTAAAGGGTACTCCAAAATATAATTCTGAACAAAAAATATTGTATTTTGAAGACCTTTCTTATGTTTTAGACACCAAGAATATTTTGCTAAAAACGGCCAATTGGTTGCTAAAAGGCACGGTGCTAAACAAGCTTAAAGCAAAAGCTTTTTATTCAATAGAACCCAATTTAGCTGAAGGCACACAGAGCATCAAAACTTATTTAAATAACTATGAGCCTGCCAAGGGCATCAAGGTGAATGGCACTCTTAATCAGTTAGATTTTGTGAAGTTTTATTTAAATGATCAGGGCATAGTGGTGTTTGTGAATGCCTCCGGGCAATTGACCGTGCGGGTAGACGGAATGTAAATTTATGATTTTATTTGTTTGAGGGTTTTATAAAAAATGTAATTTTAGGCTATAAATATAATGATGATGAAAGTATTACTTGTTTTGTTGTGTCCGTTGTTTTGGTTGTTTGCACAAACAAAAATAACTTCTCAGGAAATTGTTTTGGCCAAAAAACTAACGGTTGAAATGACCCAAGATGAGATCTCGCAGCTACTGGCACAGGGCAAAGTGGCGTTTATTAATGTTGGGATAAACAATCATGTGCCACAAGAATATGTGGCTTTAAAAAATAAATTCGGTGTAGGGTATGTAACCGAAAATTGTGCAACTGATCCTATTTCGTTTCAGCAAGCCACAACAAATAACCAAGTGATTGGAGCCTATTTAACCAATTTGTATGGCACAGCTTGGTTGAGTAATTTGAAACAAAAACCCCTAGGTGTTGAGTTCCCCAGATAACCTAAAACGCAAAGGAGTCAGGTCTCTCAAAGATATTTCTCCAGACATACTTTATCAATTGAATACTGGCCAGATTACATCTGCCAATTTAGTAGAGTGGTTGGCCATAGATCAGCAAATTTTGTTGAAAACAGTTTTGCAACAAAACAACAAATTAGGTTATTTCGATTTGGTGTGCATAAAACTTAGTCAATTGCCCAAACAAAGCATTGTTTCTGTTAACCAATGTATTGGTGTGTCGCTTTTGCAATGCGTCAATAATTTTGATGATCAATTATTGTTTAACGATTTAATAAACCATCCTTCAGATGCAGTTAGATGCTGGATTTGTTATTTGATTGGGTTTAATAAAGAAGTACCCTTAGACCAAAAATTTGAGCAAATAAAAACCTTAGCCAATGATGTTCATTTTGGGGTTAGAGAAGCGGCTTGGATGGCCATGCGACAATCAATTATTGACCATTTAGAGCGATCTTTACAAATACTCTCTCAATGGAGTAAAGATGCACAACCCAACCTCAGACGATTTGCCTCAGAAGCCACAAGACCCAGAGGCGTTTGGTGTAAGCACATAGTAAAACTAAAAGAATATCCTGACTTAGGATTACCTGTTTTGAGTCCATTAGTGAATGATGAATCAAAATATGTTCAGGATAGCGTAGCCAATTGGCTCAATGATGCCGCGAAATCAAATCTGGAGTTTGTAACCCGTTTTTGTGAGCAATATTTTCAAAATAACCCCTCAAAATCTAGTCAATATATGATGAAAAGGGCTTTAAGAAGCCTGTAAACTCCCTCAAGATATTCAATTTAAAATTTTTTTCAAAATTTCTTATTTATAATTTGTCTAAATAAAAATCAGTCCTATATTTGCACTTATTAATAATGAGTCTAAATAAATATAGAGATATGAAAAAAATATTATTCATAAGTTTGTTAGGGATTATAATGGGTTATTCGCAGGTAGATGATTATGCCATGAGCAATGATACCATAAGAAATCTAGATGAAGTAATCATTAAAGCTGATGTGATCTTAGGCAGCAAATTTAAATCAAAAAACAAGGCCGGGTCTTCTTATTTTATTTCTCCGGAAGAGTTAAAAAAATTTAATTACGGAGACATCAATAGAATATTGCGAACCGTGCCGGGGGTAAATGTGGTTGAAGAAGAAGGTTTTGGGCACAGACCAAGCATTGGCATGCGAGGCACTAGCCCCAGCAGAAGTTCAAAAATTACCTTGATGGAAGATGGCGTTTTAATAGCTCCTGCACCCTATAGTGCTCCTGCAGCCTATTATTTTCCAACCATGAATAGAATGCAGTCTGTAGAAATTCTAAAAGGGGGTAGTCAAATTCAATATGGGCCTTTTACCACAGGGGGAGCCATCAACTTTGTGAGTAAACAAATTCCGAATGAGTTTTCAGGAGCTTTAAATTATACCATGGGGAATTATCACACCAACAATACTTATGTGAATTTAGGTGATAACTACGCTAATTTTGGGTATATGGTAGAGTATAACAACCGCAATTCCAATGGGTTTAAAACCATTGATTTTAGTGACAAACACACTGGTTTTGATGGCAATGACTATGTTGTAAAATTTAGGGTTAATACCAATACCGATGCCAAAATTTTTCAGTCGTTGTTGTTTAAATTTCAGCGATCTGATGAGGTGTCTAATGAAACCTACTTGGGGTTAACCGACCAAGATTTTAGACGCAATCCGAACAGAAGATATTTAGGCAGTGAGGCGGATAATATTGTTACAGATCACCAGCAATTTCAGGTTACGCACCTCTTGATTCCCTCAGAAAACGTAACGATTACCACCAAAGCCTATCAAAATGATTTTTATAGAAATTGGTATAAATTAAATGACGTGCGAGTAGGGTCCAACACCATTTCATTATTTAATTTACTAGCCAACCCTCAAGATTTTGAAAAAGCTTACAATTATGTTACTGGCACCACAGATACCCCAGATAATGCCTTGAGATACCGTGCCAATCAACGCACTTATCAGGCAAGAGGCATACAGTCTAATGTAAATATCAATTGGGAGGCTTCAAATAGCAAACACGAATTAGAGATAGGTATCAGGTATCATGAAGATT